>SEGS01000030.1 GCA_004210915.1 Variovorax sp.
CCTTGAGTTCCGCGTGCTTGGCAGCGTACTTGGCGACCAGGTTGTCGCGCTTGAGTTCGCGCTGGATCAAAGATGCTTTAGCCATGGTCGCCTCAGTTCTTGAACGGGAAACGGAAGCCAGCGAGAAGCGCCTTGGCTTCTTCGTCGGTCTTGGCCGTGGTCGTGATGCTGATGTTGAGACCGCGCAGGGCATCAACCTTGTCGTACTCGATCTCGGGGAAAATGATCTGCTCTTTCACGCCGATGTTGTAGTTGCCACGGCCATCAAAAGCGCGGCCGCTGATCCCGCGGAAGTCGCGAACGCGCGGCAGGGCCACGGTCACGAAACGGTCGAGGAATTCGTACATCTGCACGCCACGCAGCGTGACCATGCAGCCGATCGGCTGTTGTTCGCGGATCTTGAAACCGGCGATGGCCTTCTTCGACTTCGTGACGACCGGCTTCTGGCCAGCGATCTTGGTCAGATCGGCGACGGCGTTGTCGAGCACCTTCTTGTCGGCAACCGCTTCACCCACACCCATGTTGAGCGTGATCTTGGTGATGCGCGGAACCTGCATCGGCGACTTGTAGCTGAACTTTTCGGTCAGCTCTTTCGCGATCTTTTCGCGATAGATTTGTTGGAGACGTGCCATGTGAGTGCTCCTTAGGCCAGCTTGATTTCTTCGCCGCTGGACTTGAAGACGCGCACGCGCTTGCCGTCCGTGACCTTGATGCCCACGCGATCGGCCTTGCCGGTCGCGGCATTGAAGATCGCCACGTTGGATTGATGGATCGGCATCGTCTTTTCTGTGATGCCACCGGTCGTCCCCTTGAGCGGGTTCGGCTTGGTGTGTTTCTTGACGATGTTGACACCGTCGACGATCAGGTGCGAATCGTCCTTGCGCAGCGACACCGTGCCGCGCTTGCCCTTGTCGCGACCGGCCAACACGATGACCTGGTCACCCTTGCGAATCTTGTTCATGACCTTGTGTCCTTACAGAACTTCGGGAGCCAGCGACACGATCTTCATGAACTTCTCGGTGCGCAGTTCGCGCGTCACCGGTCCGAAGATGCGGGTGCCGATCGGCTCCAGCTTGGCGTTGAGCAGCACGGCGGCATTGCCGTCGAACTTGACGAGCGAGCCGTCGGCGCGACGAATGCCCTTGGCGGTGCGGACAACCACAGCGCTGTAGATCTCGCCCTTCTTGACGCGACCGCGCGGTGCGGCTTCCTTGATGCTGACCTTGATGACGTCGCCCACGCTGGCATAACGCCGCTTGGAGCCACCGAGCACCTTGATACACAGGACGGATTTCGCGCCCGTGTTGTCGGCCACTTCGAGCCGGGATTCAGTTTGGATCATTTTTCGTAGTTCCCAACTTGACCGATGCATCCCCCGGAATTCCGTGGGTTGCCGCAGTCAGTCTTGGGCCCGTCGTCCGTGCCCCGAACCACTCGAGGCACTTCCGTCTGGGCGGAAAGCTTCGCCTTTTTTGAAGCGAAGCCCGCGATTGTTGCATGACATGCCCCCAACGTCAAGCGCCTTCCGTGTCGGAATTTCGAAACAGCGGGTGCGGCGACAATTTCCGTCCTGCCTTCTTCGTTCTTTTCCTCTCAGGGGTGACACGCCGTCGCCCGGAACCGGTACCGCCGCCCATGACCCCCGCCTCGCACCGCCACCCACCCTTGCCGCCGATCGCCTTCATCGGCGGGGGCAACATGGCCAGCGCCATCCTGGGCGGACTGATACGGGAGGGCGCGACCGCCGCGCAGTTCGAGGTGATCGAACCTTATGCCGAGGCGCGTGCGCGGCTGGCCCACGACTTCGGGATTCACGCGCTGCCGGAGGCAGGCAGCGCCTTGGCCCGTTGCGCCGCCGTGGTCTGGGCCGTCAAACCCCAGACTTTTGCCGAGGCCGCGCGCCCGGTTCGCGCGCACGCGGGCGACGCCCTCCATCTCAGCGTGGCGGCCGGCATTCCGTCGGACAGCATTGCGCGCTGGGTCGGCAGCGAGCGCGTGGTGCGCGCGATGCCCAACACGCCGGCGCTGGTCGGCCAGGGCATGACGGGCCTGTTCGCCCGGTCGGCCGTCGCAGCCGCCGACCGCACCCTGGTCGAGCAGATGCTGGCACCGACCGGCGAAATGCTTTGGGTCGACGCAGAAAGCGCGCTCGACACCGTGACCGCCCTTTCGGGTTCAGGGCCGGCTTATGTGTTCTATTTCATCGAGGCAATGACCGAAGCCGGCGTGGAACTGGGCTTGCCGGTCGCGCAGGCGCAGCGTTTGGCGATCGGCACCTTCACGGGCGCCTCGGCCCTGGCCCGGAGCGCGACCGAACCTCCGTCAGTGTTGCGTGAGCGGGTCACGTCCAAGGGCGGTACCACCCACGCCGCCATCTCGTCGATGCAAGACACCGACGTCAAAGCCTTGTTCAAACGGGCGATCCACGCGGCACACCGGCGCGCTGGAGAACTGGGCGAGGAGTTCGGGAAGGGCTGACGCACAACAAGGCGACGCCGCGCCGCCACCGCGCTGAACGCTAGGCGGGATCAGCGGACAGCGTAGCCCGCGACGATGCCCGCAAAAACGGTGAAGCCCAGCCAATGGTTGAGACGGAAGGCCTTGAAGCAGCCTTCCCGCGTGCGATCCCGGATCAGGCGCCAGTGCCACACCGCCTGCGCCGCAGCCACACCGATCGCGACGATGAACAGCCATCCCAGCCCCGCACGGAGGCCGACGGCCGTCCAGATGCCCAGGAACAGCGCGTAGCTCCCCATGACCGCAGCGACATCGAGGCGACCGAAGGTGATGGCCGAGGTCTTCATGCCGATCTTCAGGTCGTCGTCACGGTCCACCATCGCATATTCCGTGTCGTAGGCCAGCACCCAGAACAGATTGCCGAGCAGCAACCAGCCCGCCACCGCGGGCACGTCGGACTGCACGGCGGTGAACGCCATGGGAATGCCGAAGCTGAAAGCGATGCCCAGCACCGCTTGCGGCACGGACACGAAGCGTTTGGCGAACGGATAAGCCAGCGTCACCGCGAGCGCGCCGAACGACCACGCCACGGTAAGCCGGTTGGTCGTCAACACCAGACCAAACGCCGCCAGCGCCAGCCCGCCGCCGAGCGCAAGTGCTTCCTTGACGGAGATCGCGCCGCTGGTCACGGGCCGCTGGGCGGTGCGCTTGACGTGGCGATCGAAGTCGCGATCGGCCACGTCGTTGACGCAGCAGCCGGCGCTGCGCATGAGGATGGTGCCCAGCACGAAAACCACCAGCAAATGCCAGCCGGGCCAGCCATCGGCGGCCAGCCACAGGGCGCCGAGCGTGGGCCACAACAGCAACAGCCAACCCGCCGGGCGGTTCCAGCGGATCAGGTCGAGGTAGAGCGCGAGGCGACGGGAAAGCATGAACAAAAAAAAAGGAACGGCGATTGTGCCGTTCCTCTTGGTTCATCAGGCCTTGCGGCCGTGAGTCTGCTCAGTCTTCGAGCAGCGAGCGCAGCATCCACGCGGTCTGGTCGTGCACCGTGCAGCGCGCGGTCAGCATGTCGGCCGTCGGATCGTCGCCAGCTTCTTCCGCCACGGGAATGAACTCGCGTGCAATGCGCGACACGGTTTCATGGCCCTTCACGAGGATGCGCACCATTTCCATGGCCTTGGGCGGGGTCTGCGGCACATCGGGCACCGTCGAGATCTTGCTGAACTCGGCATAGGAGCCGGGCGCATAGTGGCCCAACGCGCGGATGCGCTCGGCCAGCACGTCGGTCGCGGTCCACAACTCGGTGTACTGGGTCATGAACATCGCGTGCAGCGAGTTGAAGTGCGGCCCGGTCACGTTCCAGTGGAAGTTGTGCGTCGTGAGATACAACGTGTAGGTGTCGGCCAGCACGCGCGACAGCCCTTCGGCGATGGCCGCGCGGTCCTGCCGATCGATGCCGATGTTGATGATCGGCGCGTTGCGGCTGCCCGACTCCTGCGCCACCATGGCGTCGCCCTTCTTAGGCACCTTGCCTGCAGCGGCAGCGGGCGCATTGGCGATGGACGGCTTGGTTTTCTTCAGTTCTTTGGCCATGGCAAAACGCTTTCTTCAGAGGGATGGGAGGATGCGATTCTCGAAGCAGGCGCGCCGCTTCGCAATCTACGCACTCTATCGCAGCGATGGGCGCGGCCGCGTAGGCCGACTCCGTCAGGACAGGCGCTTGACGCCCGGCAGCTCGCACGCGTAGATCGCATTGCGCAAGGCCGCGATGGCCTCGTAGCGCGTGAAGCTGCGGCGCCATGCGAGGACCACCCGCCGCATCGGCGGCTCGCGCCCTTCGGCGTCCTGCACCGGCAGGTACCGCACCAGCTGGCCGGCCTCCTTGCGCGGCCGGGTGCGCAGCTTGAGTGCCTCTGCCGGCACCGACAGGCGCGGCACCAGCGTCACGCCCATGCCCGCCGCCACCATGTGCTTGATGGTTTCCAGCGACGACCCCTCGAAGCTCTTGCGGATGCCTTCGGCGTTGCTCGAGAAGCGCGCGAACTCCGGGCAGACCTCCAGCACGTGATCGCGAAAGCAATGGCCGGTGCCCAGCAGCAGCATGGTCTCGTTGCGCAGTTCCTCGGAGGTCACGGCATCCTGCGCGGCCAGCGGGTGGTCGGTCGGCAGCGCGGCCATGAACGGCTCGTCGTACAGCGGCGCCACGGCCAGCCCGGCGTCCGGGAAGGGCTCGGCCATGATCGCGCAATCGATCTCGCCGGCGCGCAGCATCTCGAGCAGCTTGACGGTGAAGTTTTCCTGCAGCACCAACGGCATCTGCGGCGTGCGCGCGATGTTCTGGCGCACCAGGTCGGGCAAGAGGTAGGGCCCGATCGTGTAGATCACACCCAGGTTCAGCGGGCCGGCCAACGGGTCCTTGCCGCGCTTGGCAATCTCCTTGATGGCGGCGGCCTGATCGAGCACGGTCTGCGCCTGCTGCACGATCTGCTCGCCCAGCGGCGTGACCGTGACTTCGCCGGCGCTGCGTTCGAACAGCTTGACTTCGAGCTCTTCTTCCAGCTTCTTGATGGCGACCGACAGGGTCGGTTGCGACACATAACAAGACTCGGCCGCCTTGCCGAAATGACGCTCGCGGGCGACAGCGACGATGTATTTGAGTTCGGTCAAGGTCATAGCTTGCGTCAATTATGCGCAGACCGGCCGCGCTTGGCGTTGCGCGCGGCTATTCGAAGCGATGCGCCAGATAGGGCGTCGGGTCGATGAACGGCGTCTCGCCGCTGATCAGCTCGGCCACCAGCCGCCCCGTCACGGGCCCGAGCGTGAACCCCTGGTGCGCATGCCCGAAGTTGAACCACAGCCCGGGATGGCGCGGCGCCGGGCCCAGCACCGGCTGCATGTCGGCCGTGCAAGGCCGCGCACCCAGCCACGGCGCGGGCTCGACCGGCGCGCCCAGTTGCACCAGCTCCCGCGCCGACCGCTCGGCCCGGTCGAGTTGCACCGGCGTCGGCGGCGCGTCCTGCCGCGCGAACTCGGCACCGGTGGTCAGGCGCAGGCCTCGGGCCATCGGCGCCAACATCACGCCGCGCTCCACGTCGAGCATCGACAGGCGAAGACCGCCATGCCCGGCGTAGTGACGGTGGTAGCCGCGCTTGACGAACAAGGGCATCCGGTAGCCCAGCGCATGCGTGAGCCCCTGTGCCCAGGGGCCGAGTGCGACGACAGCGTGACGGCCCTGGACGCGGACGCCGTCGTCGCCAGCCACCGACCAGCCACTTCCCGCCGGCTGCAGCGAAAGCGCGTCGCCGCGCAGCGACGCCCCACCCCGCTGAACGAAAAGATCGGCATAGCGCGCCACCAGGTCGCCGGGGTCGCGCACGGTCCACGGGTCGCCCCAGTGCACCGCGCCGGCGAGCCCGGGCTTCAAAGCAGGTTCGGCCGCGGCCAGCGCCGCGGCGTCCTGCACCGTGGCAGCCAGGCCGTGGCGCGCTGCCACCACCAGGGCCGCGCCGGCCGCTTCATCGAAAGCCCGCTGCGACCGGTACGCCTGCCGCCATCCGTCCTTGTGAATCAGGCCCCAGGCACCGGCGCTCTCGATCCAGCCCGCGTGTTCGTCCAGGCAGTGTTCGATCAAGCGGCTGTGCGCACGTGCGATGACTTCGTAGCGCACCGGCGCCGAGGCCCGCCAGTACCGGAACAGCGCCGGCAGGAGCGCACCGATGGCTCCCCAGTGGTAGTTGGCGTCGTTGCTGCGCCCGGCGGCGATGCGCGCAAGGGTGCGCAGGTCGCGCGGAAACGCATAGGGTTCGACGGCTTCGCGCTGGATGATCCCGGCGTTGCCGTACGAAGTCTCCTGGCCGGGCGGCCGGCGGTCGACCAGGGTCACGGCATGGCCGCGCTGCTGCAGTGCGAGCGCCGTGCTGACGCCGACCATGCCCGCGCCCAGGACCAGAACTTCGGAAGCGGCTGCGTGCGTGGATGGCATGTCTGGAAAAGAAAAAATAGAACGCGCGGGGTCGTCCCGCTCAGGCCTTCAGGTATTCGGCCTTGCTGCCGAGCCACCGGTCCACATGCTTGTGTGCCAGGTCCGGATAGCGGTCGAGCATCTTCGGCGCCAGCTCGCGTGCCCAGTCGAGCAGCAACGCGTCGGCTTCGAGGTCGGCGAAGCGCAGCAGCGGCGCGCCGGATTGCCGCGCGCCTAGAAACTCGCCCGGTCCGCGGATCTCCAGGTCGCGCCGCGCGATCTCGAAGCCATCGCCCGTTTCCGCCATCGCCTTGAGTCGCGCACGCGCCGTCTCGCCGACACGGCCGCTGTCGCCCGGCGCATAGAGCAGCACGCAGGCCGACGCCGCGGCGCCGCGGCCCACGCGACCGCGCAACTGGTGCAACTGCGAGAGGCCGAAGCGCTCGGCGTGCTCGATCACCATGAGCGAGGCGTTCGGGACGTCGACGCCGACCTCGATCACCGTCGTGCTCACTAGCACCTGCACCTGGTTGGCGGTGAAGGCGGACATCACCGCCGCTTTCTCGGCCGTTGGCATGCGCGAATGCAGCAGCCCGACGTTCACGTGGGCGCCGAGTTGTTCGGCCAACTCGTCGCGCGTTTCGGTCGCGTTGCGCAGATCGACGGCTTCGCTCTCTTCGATCAGCGGGCACACCCAATAGACCTGCCGGCCTTGCGCCAGCTGCGCCTGGATGCGCGCGATGACTTCGTCGCGCCGATGGTCAGCCACCAGCTTGGTGACGATCGGCGTGCGGCCCGGCGGCAGCTCGTCGAGCGTGGACACGTCGAGGTCGGCGTAGTAGCTCATCGCCAAAGTGCGCGGGATGGGCGTGGCGCTCATCATGAGCAAATGCGGCTCCAGCCCCTGCGTCGCCTTGCCGCGCAAGGCCAGGCGCTGCGCGACGCCGAAGCGGTGCTGCTCGTCGATGATCGCCAGCGCGAGGTTGTGAAAGCGCACCTTCTCCGAAATGACCGCGTGCGTGCCGATCACCAGCGCCGCTTCGCCGTTCTCGACGGCGGCGGACATCGTGTCGCGCTCCTTCTTTTTCTGGCTGCCGGTGAGCCAGGCGACGCGCAAGCCGCGCTCGGCGAGCAGCGGGTCGAGCCAGCCGACCAGCTTGCCGAAGTGCTGCGCCGCGAGGATTTCGGTCGGCGCCATCAGCGCGCACTGAAAGCCGGCGTCGATGGCCAGCGCCGCGGCGAGCGCGGCGACCACCGTCTTGCCGGACCCGACATCGCCCTGCAGCAGCCGGTGCATGGGGATTTCGCGTGCGAGGTCGCGCCGGATCTCGTCGCCGACGCGTTGCTGCGCACCGGTCAGGCCGAACGGCAGCACGGCCTGCAAATGTGCGTGCAGGGAAGTCGCCGACGGCGCGGTGCTCAAGCCCATCGCACGCTGCGATGCGCGTTCACGCCGCGCCTGCAGTTGCGACAGCTGCTGCGCCAGCAGCTCTTCGCCCTTGATCCGCTGCCACGCCGGGTGGCTGCGGTCTTCGAGCGTGGCCATCGCCACGTCGGGCGTCGGGTAGTGCAAAAACGATAGCGCCTCGCGCAGGCCCCATGCGCCCTGCAGGCCGATTTGTTCTGGAACCGTCTCATCCAGCGCGGCGCGCGCGAGGCCCGAGCGAACCTCGCGCCGCAGCACCGGCTGCGCGAGCCCCGCGATGGTCGAATACACAGGCGTGAGCGCCTCGGGCAGCGACGTGCCGGCGGCCTTGACCGTCGGATGCATCATCGTGCGGCCGACGAAACCACCGCGCATTTCGCCGCGCACCCGCACTCGCGCACCGACGGTCAGCTGCTTTTGCTGCGACGGGTAGAAGTTGAAGAAGCGCAGCTGGCACGTGTCGCTGCCGTCGTCGATGGTCGCGATGAGCTGGCGGCGCGGGCGGAACACCACCTCGCAGTCCATCACCACGCCCTCGACCTGCGCCATCTCGAAATCGCGCGTGTCGGCGATGCGCACGATGCGCGTCTCGTCCTCGTAGCGCATCGGCAGGTAGAGCGCGAAATCGATGTCGCGCACCAGGCCGAGCTTGCGAAGCGCGCGCTGCACGGGGCTCAGGCCCGTGCCGGGCGGTTGCGCAGGCGCGGCGTTTTTTCGATCGGCGGTGACGGCGGCAGCGCGTGGCACGTTCAGCACAGATCCTGCAAAGCGCTCCGTGCATCCGGAAAGCGGAACCGGAAGCCGGTCGCAAGCAGTCCGGCCGGCGCCACGCGCTGGCCCTCGAGCATCAGGTCGGCCTGCTCGCCCAGCGCCAGCCGCAGCGGCCAGCCCGGCGTCGGGCTTGCCGGCCACGCCGAGCTTCACAGGCAGCAGCAACAGCGGCAAGGAGCCGTGATGGCCCAGCACCACCCCGAAGCGCATGCAGACCACGCGCACCCCGTACCGGCTCGCTGCGCCGGCCGCGGCCTCCCACTGCTGGCACAGCTCGGACATGAAGACGGGCTGTGGGGGACTCGATTCGGTCAGCTCGGTCGGGTCGCCCTGCGGCTGCACGCCGTAGTAGCCGATGGCCGAGGCCGACAGCAGCAGGCTTGGCTTGAGCGAACGCTGGCCGATCCAGCCGACCAGCGTGTCGGTCAGGCCGACGCGGCTGCGCAGCAAAGCGGCCTTGCGCGCCTCGGTCCAGCGCGGCCCGCGCACCGGGGCGTCGAGATCGGCGTTGGCGGGCTTGCGCGTCCACACCGTGACAGTGTGACCGTCGCCCTGCAGCGCTTGCACCAGCAGCCTGCCGATGAAGCCCGTGCCGCCCGTCACCAGAACATGCTGCGGCCGGAGAGCGGGCGAATCGGGTGATGGGGTCATGGGCCGATTCTGCCGCCGCGCCCGCGCCCGTGCGGCATTCCGGGCGTGGGACAATCGCGCCTTCCTTGGAACGGGTCTGTCCAGCCCTCAAGCGCATGCGCCACTTCACGCTCTCCGATTTCGATTTCGTCCTGCCGCCCGATCTGGTCGCGCAGCACCCGGCCGCCGAACGCACCGCCTCCCGCCTGCTCGACGGCACGCAGGCCGCACCGGTCGACCGCATCTTCAAGTCCCTGCCCACACTGCTGAACCGCGGCGACCTGCTCGTGTTCAACGACACGCGCGTGGTCAAGGCGCGCCTCTTCGGGGAGAAGCCGACCGGCGGCAAGCTCGAACTGCTGGTCGAGCGCGTGCTGCAAGGCCAGGAGGTCGTCGCGCACATGAAGGTCAGCAAGAAGCCGCCGGTCGGCACCGTGCTGGAGATGGTCGGGGGTTTCACGGCCACGCTGCTGGGCCGCTGGCCCGAAGAAGACGGCGCGCTGTTCCGCTTCGCCTTCGAGAGCGACACGGGTGAGAACCCCTACCTCCTGATGGAGCGTTGCGGCCACGTGCCGCTGCCGCCCTACATCACCCACACCGATTCGGCCGACGACGAAAGCCGTTACCAAACGGTGTTCGCCCGCGTGCCGGGCGCGGTCGCGGCACCGACCGCCGCACTGCACTTCGACGAAGCGCTGCTGGCCGACCTCGCGGGGCGCGACATCGAGCGCGCGAACGTCACGTTGCACGTCGGCGCCGGCACCTTCCAGCCGGTGAAAACCGAGAACATCGCCGAGCACACCATGCACGCCGAGCGCTACGAGGTGCCAGAGGCGACGCAGCGCGCCATCGCCGATTGCCGTGCGCGCGGGGGCCGTGTGGTCGCGGTCGGCACGACGACCGTGCGCACGCTCGAATCGTGGGCGCAGAGCGGCGAGGCGCGCGGCGACACGCGCATCTTCATCACGCCGGGCTTCGCATTCACACATGTCGACCTGCTCGTCACCAACTTCCACCTGCCCAAGAGCACGCTGATGATGCTGGTGAGCGCCTTCGCGGGCTACGAGCAGGTGATGGCGCTGTATGCGCACGCGATCGCCAATGGCTACCGCTTCTTCAGCTATGGCGACTCAATGCTGCTGGCGCGCAAGGACTGAACATCATGTTGAACTTCGAACTCCTCACCACCGACCCCGACAGCCACGCGCGCCGCGCGACGCTCACGCTCAACCACGGCAAGGTGCAGACCCCCATCTTCATGCCGGTGGGCACCTACGGCACCGTCAAGGGCGTGATGCCGCGCAGCCTCCACGAGATGGGCGCGCAGATCATCCTGGGCAACACCTTCCACCTGTGGATGCGGCCGGGCCTGGACGTGATGGCGAGCTTCGGCGGCCTGCACGAGTTCGAGAAGTGGGACAAGCCCATCCTCACCGACTCGGGTGGCTTCCAGGTGTGGAGCCTGGGCGCGATGCGCAAGATCAGCGAAGAGGGCGTGAAGTTCGCGTCGCCCGTGAATGGCGACAAGCTCTTCCTCACGCCCGAGGTCTCGATGCAGATCCAGACCATCCTCAATAGCGACATCGTGATGCAGTTCGACGAGTGCACGCCCTACGACACCAAGGGCCACATCACGACCGAAGCCGAGGCGCGCACCTCGATGGAGTTGAGCCTGCGCTGGGCGAAGCGTTGCCAGGCGGAATTCGACAGGCTGAACAACCCGAACGCCCTCTTCGGCATCGTCCAAGGCGGCATGTTCGAGAACCTGCGCGAGGAGTCGCTGGCCGCGCTGGTCGACATGGACTTCCCCGGCTACGCCATCGGCGGCGTGAGCGTGGGCGAGCCCAAGGACGAAATGCTGCACATCATGGGCCACACGCCGCACCGGCTGCCGGCCGACAAGCCGCGCTACCTGATGGGTGTGGGCACGCCCGAAGACCTGGTGCAGGGCGTGGCGGATGGCGTCGACATGTTTGACTGCGTGATGCCCACGCGGAATGCGCGCAACGGCACGATCTTCACGCGTTTCGGTGACCTGAAGATGCGCAATGCGCGCCACAAGAGCGACCCGCAGCCGCTCGATTCGACTTGCACTTGCCATGCCTGCGCAGGGACCAGTGGCGTGAGCTGGGACGAAGGCGGCCGCGACGGCTTCAGCCGCGCCTACCTGCACCATCTGGACCGCTGCGGCGAAATGCTCGGCCCGATGCTCTGCACCATCCACAACCTGCACTACTACCTGAACCTCATGCGCGAGGTCCGCGAGGCGCTCGACGCGGGCGCTTTCACCGCATTCCGCGCGAAGTTCAAGTCAGAGCGCGCTCGCGGCGTGTAGCCACACAAAGCAAGAGGCCCGTCGACGACGGGCCTCTTGCTGTTCGTGAAACACCGCGGAACCGGCTTTGCCGGGCCGCTGGTGTTGCCCCCTTGAGGGGGCGACGGCGACACGCAGTGCGCCGCTTCGGGGGTGGGCTCAGTCCCGCAGATCGGCCGGCAGCGTGCCGCCGTTGGCCGCAATGCGCGTCATCACCTGCTTGTGCAGGCCGATGTTCCACTCGGCCGAGCCCGGCTCGCCGTTGCTGTAGAGGATTTCGTTGGCGAGTTCCTTGCGCGCAGCCAGGCTGCTGTCCAGGCCGAGCAACTTGAGCAGGTCGACGATGGACGTGCGCCAGTTCAGGCCGGCGGCACCGGGCATCGCGTCCAGGATGGCGGGCACGTCGCCCAGGGGGATCGAGGGCGGTGGCGCGACAGCGGCGGGTGCGCCCGGTGCGGCAGCCGGCGGTGCGGCCACGACTTCAGCGGCGTTGGCCGAGGGGAAAATCTTGGAAAAAATCTTGCCGAAAAAGCTCATGTGAATACTCCGCTGGATTGCAAATGGAAGTTCTTGCGCGCGGGATGCAACGCAAGTGCCCGTTCTATCACGACCGGCTGGCGGGCATGCGTGAGACGGACCGCCGTCCCGTGCATAACTCGTCAACGCCGCTGCTCTTACATGCCCTTACAGCCAGGGCTTTTCCCCGATACTCCACCCCATGAACAAAGCGACCAAGCTCATCGTCACTGTGCTGCTGCTCGCGGCATTCGGCGGGGCGGCGTACTTCTCGGTGTTCCAGACGGGGCGTCTGGAGGGCGGCCCTGATGGCCTCGCCGGGCGGCTCACAGGCGCGGTCCAGACGCAGGAACTCGAAGGACTGATCTCGCTGGACGTAGAGCCCTACTTCAACGACCCGCGCGTTCAGAAAGCGCTGGCGGACAACGGCTTCAAGCTCAAGGTGGTGCGCATCGGATCGCGCGACATGGCCGACCGCGTGGTGCCGGGCCAGACGCCGGACTTCTTCTTCCCGTCGGGCGTCGTGGCGGCCAACCAGATCGCCGATGCAGCGCGCAAAGCCAACGTCGCCTCGGGCATGTACTCGCCCTTCTATTCGCCAATGGTGATCGCCTCGTGGGCGCCGATCGCGCGCGTGCTGGCGGCCAACGGCATGGCAAAGGAAGTGCAGCCCAAGGTGTGGAGCGTCGATACCGTGCAACTCACGCGGCTGATGCTCGACAACAAGCGCTGGCGTGACCTCAAGGGCGCCGAGGCCTACAACGTCAGCAAGAGCGTGCTGGTGTCGACCACCGATTTGCGCAAGAGCAACTCGGCCGCGATGTACCTGGCGCTGACCAGCTATGCCCTGAACGGCGGGGACATCGTGACCGACCGCGCCACCGCCGAGAAGATGGCGCGCGGCGTGGCCGGGCTCTTCAAGCGGCAGGGCTACCAGGAGAACTACGTCAACGGCAACTTCGACGACTACGTCTCCATCGGCATCGGCAAGACGCCGATGGCCTTCATCTACGAGTACCAGATCATGACCCACGCGCTGGCGCAAAAGGGCATCGGCGCCGACATGGTGCTGATGTATCCGGCGCCCACGCTGTTCAACAAGGAAGTGTTCGTTTCGACCAGCGAGCGCGCGCGCAAGCTGGGCGATCTGCTGTCGACCAACGCCACGCTGCAGCGACTGGCGGTGGCGCATGGCTTCCGCATCGCCGACACGGGCCACTTCGTGCAGACCGCGAACGCGGCAGGGCTGGCGGTGGAAGAACGCATCACCGAAGTGATCGACCCGCCGAGCTTCGAGCTGATGGGCAGCATGATCGACGTCGTCAGCCGGGAAATGAGTCAGTAGTGCCGGAGGAGGCCACCATGAAGAACAAGACAACAACGAAGCGGATCTTTCTCATCGGGCTGGCCGCCGGCCTGCTCGCCCTGGCGGGCTGCGGCGACAAGGCGCCGGAGTCCATCACAGGCATGCTGTCGGGTCCGGCCGCGAGCGAGCCGTTCACCGTGCTCGCCACCAGCGACCTGCGCGACGCGCAGCCGCTGGAAGAGATGGCGCGCAAGGCCACCGGCATTCCGCTCAAGTTCCGCTTTGGCGGCACCATGGAAAGCACCGAAGCCGTGCAGACCGGGCAAGCCAATGCCGATGGCGCCTGGTTCGCCAACGCGAAGTACCTACTGTCCGATCCCAAGGGCCAGGCGCAGGTCAAGTTGCAGGAAAAGATCATGCTTTCGCCGGTGGTGGTCGGCGTGAACGAAAGCCAGGCGCGCGCCCTCGGCTGGGACAAGCCCGAAGTCGCGGCCCAGGTCACCTGGCGCACCATCGCCGAGGCGGCGCAGCGCGGCGACCTGAAGTACGCGCTGTCGAACCCGGCCACCTCCAACCAGGGCTTCATGGCGCTGATGGGCGTGGTCGCGTCCGCCGCCGGCAAGTCCGAAGCGCTGACCGCCAGCGATGTCGACCGCAAGGCCATCGCCGGCTTCATCAAGGGCTACCGCCTGCCGGGTGACAACAGCACCTACCTGAGCGAACGCTTCATCGAACAGCAGGGCACGCGCGTCAACGCCTTCATCAACTACGAAAGCTGGCTGCTCTCGCTCAACCAGTCGGGCAAGCTGCGCGAGAAGCTCACGCTGATCTACCCGCACGAAGGCGTCGCGACCGCCGACTACCCGCTGATGCTGCTGAACGACGGCAAGCGGGAGCAGTACCAGAAGCTGGTGGCCTACCTGAAGGGCGAAGAAGCCCAGGCTTGGCTGGCCAGGACCACCCTGCGCCGCCCGGTCAACCCCGACGTTGCGCGCGCGCAGGCCGGCCTGTTCCCGCAGGGCTCGATGCTGGTGGAGCTGCCCTTTTCGACCGATCGCGCGCTGGCCGACGGCCTGATCGATGCGTACCTGAACGAGTTCCGCACGCCGATCGCCTCGACCTTCGTGCTCGACGTCAGCGGCAGCATGAGCCGCGAGGGTCGACGCCAGCAACTGGTCGACGCGTTGCAGTACATCGCGGGCGATGACGCTTCGCTGACCGGCCGCATCGCGCGGCTGACCGACCGCGAGAAGATCTGGATGCTGACCTTCTCCGAGCAGGTCAACCGGCCGGTGTTCTTCCAGCTGCCGGCGTCGAAGCCGGGCGCTACGGGCGTGCAGTTGCAGGCCGGCAGCGATGCGCGCCGCAGGGTGCTGGGCGATGTGCGCGACTACGCGGAGTCGCTGCAAATGTCGGGCGGCACGGCCCTGTACGACGCGGTGCTGGTGGCACTGCGCACCATGGCCAGCGAACGCGTGAAGAACCCCGGCTACCAGTACTCGGTGGTCGCTTTCACCGACGGCGAGAACAACAAGGGCCTGAGCCTCGCGGAATTCAAGACGGCCTACGCGCGCCTGCCCGAGGACGTGCGCGCGGTGCCGGTCTTCATGGTGCTGTTCGGCGAGGCCAACGAAGAAGCGCTCAAGGAGCTGGTCCAGACGACAGGCGGCCGCCTCTTCGATGCGCGCAAGGCCTCGCTCTACAGCGTGTTCCGCGACATCCGCGCGTACCAATGAGCACGCGAGGCATCCTCGTCCACACGCCATGCAACTGATCGCGCGTTTCCTGCAGTCCGGCGCCAACTGGTGCGGGCTGGCGCTCGCCACGGCGGCCCTGGTGCTCAGCAGCCTCGGGCTGGCGCAATGGGGCGGGCCCTGGCTGGCCCTGCTCGGCTACGTCGCGGGCTTCGGCATCGGCGGCCTCTGGCTCGGCTTTCCGCACCGCGCGCCCAGCCCCTGGGAAGCGCTCGACTTCAAGGATGACGGCGATGCCCGCACGAGCATGAGCAACGCGCTCCATGCAGTGCGCCAGCTGGTCGACCACAACCCGAACGGGCGCCTGCCGGCCAGCCTGCAGGCCAAGGTGCTGGGGCTGTGCAAGCAACTCTCGACCCTGCTCGACCAATGGGAGCGCAGCAAGGGCAAGCTCTCGCTCGAGGAGAGCTTTCACGCACGCCACATCGCTCTGAGCTACCTGCCCGACGCGCTCAAGACTTATCTGTCGATCCCGCCGGAGTTCGCGGCCACGCGCGTGCTGGGCAATGGCAAGACGGCTCAGGAGACCTTTCGCGTCACTCTCGATGACCTGAGCGGCAAGGTGTCGCAGCTCACCGATGACCTGGCCTCGCAGGATGCCGAGGCCTTTCTGAACCACTCGCAGTTCCTGACCGAGAAGTTCCGCCGGAACCTGCCACCGTGAGCGCCCCGCGTCCCGACCCGCGCTATGCCAGCGCCAGCCGTCCGATCAACCTGCGGACTGCGCCGCGCGAGGCACCCGCCGTGCCGCCGCAAGTCCACGCCTCCGTGCGACAGCGGCTGCAGAGTACACACGCCCGCCAGCTGCTCGGCACTCCGCTGCACCGGCAACTCGGACAGCCGCCGTTGCAAACCGGCCCGCGCCGACCGGCCAGCCGGCGCCACGCGGTGCTGGGCCTCGCGCCGATGGTGGCGCTGGTCGGTGCCTGGCTGGCATGGCCGCCCTCGACGCCAACCGCACTCGCCGCGGGAGGTCTGCTGGTGGCGGGCGGACTCGGCGCCGCGGCATGGGCCCTGGTCGACGGCCATCGTGCGCGGCAAGCCCGTGCCGGCAGCGCCGCGCCTGTCGCGCCTGCATTCGACATGCAGGCGCTCGTGCGACTCGATGCGGTGCTCGAAGAACTGGCGCCGCTGGCGCCCCCGGCCACGCTGGTGCAGCTGGGCGAGCTCAAGGCCACGCTGGTGCGCGTGGCGCCCCTGCTGGCCACCGCTCCCGTCAACGAACTCTTCACGCTCGACGACCGGCTCTACATGGCCGAAGCCGTGCGCCGTTATCTGCCCGACAGCCTGCAGGGCTGGCTGCAAGTGCCGGCGCATCTGCGCGACACGCCGGGCGATGGGGACGGCGACGAAGCGCTGTCAGCCCAGGCCCTGCTCGACCGCCAGCTCACGCTGCTGCAGGCCGAATTGCACCAGCGGGAGCGCAAGCTCGGTCGCGGTGCGGCGGCGAA
The DNA here is from genome assembly GCA_004210915.1 of Variovorax sp. Taxonomy (GTDB): domain Bacteria; phylum Pseudomonadota; class Gammaproteobacteria; order Burkholderiales; family Burkholderiaceae_C; genus Variovorax. The sequence goes on from SEGS01000030.1 coordinate 16,590, forward strand.
GTTGCTGCAGCAGCAGCGCTTTCTCGCAGCCAAGCACCGCGGCGGCTGACGCCGTCCGCCGGCGCCTTCCGGTTCGCATTCAAGGCGAGCACAAGGCGCGAAGCCGCAGACAGTGCGGGCGCACGGCAAGGCGAAGCAACGCCGTGATCGCCTTGAAAGCGGATCGGAATCAGTCTTCGATACGGGCTGCGGCCCGGGCCGGCGGTGGCATGCCGCCCGAGCGGTCCATCAGGTCGGCCTCGTGCTTGTCGCGCACGGTCTTGGCCACCGTGAACGTGCTGCTGACCAGGAACAGCCAGCTCACCACCATGAAGCCCTTTTGCCACTCGCCGATGTTCATGCGCCAAAGGCCCCAGGCCGTGAGGCAAACCGCGGCGCCGAAGGCGATCCACACCGTCATGAGCCACGACGCGGTGTCGACCTGACCGTCGCGGTTGTCGCGGATCGTCTTGGCGACGGAGAAGCTGGTGAACAGGCAGAAGAAGAAACCGATCGCCAGGAAGGCGCGGTCCAGCTCCTGGCCCGGCAGCAGGATGACGCCAATGGCGCTGGCGGTGATCGCCAGGCCGAACGAAATCCAGACCTGCATGCGCCAGCCGTTGGTGTCGCGCTGCATCACGTATTGACCTGTTGCCATGGTGTTTTCTCTCCTCGATTTTTTGGGTTGGAATGGAATGCGGGTGCTCAGAGGGCCACCGGCCCGCTGATGGCTTGCTTCGTGGCTTCACGCGCCTTCTGCTCGCGCACGCGGTCGACGTATTGCTCGGCCTTGGCCAGCTGCTCGCTCATGATCTTGTTGTTCTGGCCCATCACGTCGATGGCCTTGACGCGGAAGCTGTCCATCGCGTCCATCGCCTTGAAGGTCTGGTCGAACATCTCGCGGATCTTGTCGATGCCGATCATCGGGTTCTGCGCGAACTGGGCCGTCTTGTCGACATGCGTGTTGAGCTGGCGGCCGGTCTCGGCGATCAGGTTGCCGATGCTGGCATTCACGCCTTCGAGCATCTCCATCACCTTGATCTGGTTGCCGGTCGCGCGCGCCACGGTCTGCGCCACGGCCAGCGCGCTCATGCCGGTGGTCGCCACGCGGCTGCAGCCGTTCATCATTTCACGGCCGGTCTTCTTGAGCACGTCGAGTGCGAGGTAGCCGTTGGTGCACACCGCCTGTTGCGTGAGCATGTCGGTCAGGTTCTGGCGCGCGTAAAACAGCACCTCTTGCTGCAAGGCCTGCGCGCGGGTCGGGTCGGTGGCCTGCAGGCTGTCGACCTTGGCGGCCAGCTGGCTGTCGAGCGTTTCGGCGAAATGAATCGCACCGCCGAGCTTTTGCATTGCTTCCCAGAGCTTGGTGCGGACGGCCTCGATCTCGACCACGTCCCGCTGCATGTCGTCGCGCGCGCCGTAGATCTGCTGCATGCTCTTTTGCAGCTGGCCGCCGGCGCTCTCGAACTTGCGGAAATACGCTTGCAGCTTGTTGCCGAAAGGAATCAGGCCGAGCAGCTTCTGCGGCTGCAGCAGGTCGCCTTCCTTGCCGGGATTCAGATCGTCGAGATGGCCGCGCATCTCCTGGATCGCCTTGAAGGCCGCGCTGTCTTCCACGCCGACGAAGTTGCGCTGCATGAAGCGCCCCTGCATCAGGCTCGATGCGATGGAGATCTCTTCCTTGCCCAGCGCGAACGCGCTGTCGAGCTTGGCCTTGAAGGCGTCGCTGTGCACGTCTTCCGACAAGAGCGCCTCGACGAAACGCGTGACCTGCGCATCCACGGCGGACTGCAGCTCCGGCTTGAGTGGCACCGCCTTGTGGGCAGCCTGCTCGGACAGCGGCGTGAGCACTTCGGGCGGTGCCAGCTGGAAGGTGTCAGTCACGACCGGTGCAGGGGAACTAGGCGATGTGCTCATGGTGTCTTCTTCAGGATGGAAGGGCCAGGGAATGCGGGAGTGTAGAGCGCGGTAAGCGCTGGTAAGTGGTTGTTTCTCACGGCGCCGGGGCCAAGACCGTCGAGGCCGGGTGGCGCGTGCCCGCAGCGCTGCCGCAGGCGTGGCAGAACTTGGAGAACGCGCTCTTGCGCGTATCGCAGGGCCCGCAATGGTCGAACAGGCCGATACCGCAGTGCGGGCAAAAATCGATGTCCGCGTTCTTCAGGTCGACCGGCCGCTCGCAGCCGGGGCAAACGCTCTTGCCGAGCCGCACCAAGGCCGTGTCGTAGCTCAGTTCTTCGCGCCGCAACTGGTCAGGTTGCGCTTCGGCGAGCTTCTGCCTGGCCAAGTAGGTATTGAGCGCGACGATCGCGTAGCGACCGATCAACACCGTGACCACGATGCCCACGATGTAGCGCACATAGCCGCCGTAGCTTGGCAGGTAGGGCACCAGTTCCACGAAGAAGGCGAACAGCGCGAAGAAGATGAAGCCCCAGACGAAGGGCCAGTAGGTGCTCTTGCGTTTCTTCACGAACAACCAGCCAGCGATGACCAGCAAGGGCAGCGTGAGCGCCAGCCGCAGACCGAACACGCGCAACTCGACGCGCCGGTACTCGGCTCGCAGCTGGTCGTTCGCCGCCCGCTCGAGCACCGCGAGTTGCTCGCGTGCGCGCTCTCCCGCCTGCCGCGCGTCCAGCGCGATCTGCTGCTGCGTGCCGACGCGGCGCTGCGCCTTGTCCTCGTCGGCCTTGAAGGCGTCGAGCGCCTGGGTGCGCGTGATCAGTTCGCGGTCCTGGTCGGGCCGCTCGGTGGCGCGCCGCGTGGCGATCCAGTTGGCGAAGGTCTCGCGGGCGTTCTGGCTGGCCTGCTGGGCGGCGCCGAGTTGCAGCTCGGCCTGCTCGAGCTCGCTGCCGGCCTGGCGCTCGGTCGTCTCGGCGGCCTGGACCGTGGCGCGAAGCGGCTCGGCCGCTGATCGGTCGATGAAGTCGTCGAGCCCGCGCACTTGCTCGACCTGCGGCAAGTCGCCCACCACGGCACTGCCGAGCCCGATCAGGAAGCTCGCGAAGACGATCGCCACCAGCCACAGACCGCGACGAAACCATTTTTCGGAAAGACGCAAAGACTTGCTCATGAAGTTTTCCCTCGATGCATTTTTTTGTCCGCGCCGCGGCGGCGCAGCCGCACTGCGGCTGGCGCGAGCGCTTGTTTTCTAGAGCTTGAAGCCCACCGGCCGCGCGGCCAGGCCGGCGCGCGGGAGCCAGGCGAACACCGAGTCGACCGTGACCGTCTCGATGCGGTCCGAGAAGCGTTTGTCGTTCGGATGGTCATCGAAGGCGATGTTGGCCGAGCCGACGCGCCCGCCCAGGCGGGTCAGCGGGCCGAGCCGGAGCGTTGTCGGCTCGTAGCCCTTGAACTGCAGCCACGCCTGGGCCTGCGCGCGGCCCTGCACGGTCGCCGGCTCCATGGCCGCGGCCAGGGTCTCGATGGCCCATTGGTTGGACTGTTGGTACTTCTGCCCCCAGACATAGCTCACGATGCTGTACGGCGCCCCATGCAAGCGCGTGACTTGTTCGGTCGGCGCTTCGAGCATCGCCAGCAGGCGCGCCTGCACGTCGGGCGTCGGCACGGCCCAGGCCGCTTCGTAGCGCCACAGGTCGTCGAGGAAGAACTCGCCGAGTCCCTGCCGATAGACCCCCGCCGTCGCCGTGCCGCACTGGTTGAGCTTGTGCACGACGCGCCACGACCCGGCCTCGGTCTTGTAGGCGAGGCCCAGATGCGAGTAGCGCAGGTCGTATTTCGACAGATCCTGCCCGGCACGCGCCAGCACCACCACCCGCGCGCCGCTGGCGTCGAGCCCCTGCGCGGTGCGCTCGGCCAGTTGCATGCCCTTGATGATCACCGCCGGTGACGGCTTGGCCGCTTCACAGGAACGGCCGGCATGCGCGTCCGCCGGAAACACGAACAGCCCCAAGAGGACGACGATCGCGGCCAGCGTGGCCGTGCGCAGGGCCGCGCGCAGCAGGCGGCGCCGGCGCGGCACGCCCGCGTCGCGCGGGTCGTCGTAGGCGCCGAAATTGGTTTCGCGGGTCACATCAGCCTTTCGTTGTGCAGCAGGGTGCGGCCCAGCGCGTTCGGTACGAACGCGAGCACCTCGCCCGCCGCCGACAGGACCACCCCGCTGCCGATCACGCTGACTGTCACGGCGGACCCGATGCCGATCGATGCGCCTTGCGCCACGCCACCGGCGAGCTTGACGCTGGCGCGGGCGCCGTCGCTCGCGCGCTCCAGCAGGTAGGTCACGCCGTCCACTGAGGCCTCGACCGCCACCACCGTCAGCACCGCGCCGCCGACAGACAGCGCGACCGGCACGGCGACCACCGCGCCCGATGCGGCGCCGGCCACCGACACCGCGCCCACCGCCGAGGCCACCGGCAGCAGCGACAACGCGACCGAGGCATCGCTCTGGGCGTGCGCCTGCAGCGGGAGCATCGCGCCGCCCCACGCCGCGCAGGCGGCGATCGCCACCGCGACGGAGGACCGCTTCATCAAGGTGCGCAAGGGGAAAAGAGTGGGCATGAGGGTCTCAAGGCAAGTGAAAGAGGAACGAATGATCGGTTCCCGTTTCAGAATCAGCCCCGAATTCATGCACCGGTTTCGCCGTGAGGCGCCTGAAGTACCCCTAATCGATACTTGGCGAGAGACGGCGCCGCAGCAAATCTTCGCGGGTGAAAGGACGCTCGATGCCGGCGAGCCGGACCGCGATGATTTCGAGGGCGCCTTGGGTGGGCGCCGGTGCGCCGGGCTTGAGCAGCAACAGCGGTGTCGCCAGGCTGGCCACACCCATCAGCCAATGCAGCCGCGGGTGCGGCCGGCTGTGCTGCCACCACAGGAAGCACGCGCTCACGGCCATGCCCAGCGCCAGGCCCGCCACGACTTCGGATTTGGAGTGCGCGAGGATGGCCAGGCGCGAGTAGCCGATCAGCGCGGCAAAGACCCAGCCGACCGTCGCGGCCGCCACGCGCACCCGGTGGCCGCCGCGCGACGCCGCCAGCCACAACGCGACGGGCCAGATGCTGGCCGCGAACGCAGTGTGCCCGCTGAAGCCGGTGAAATTGAGGGTTGCGCTGCCGATGCCCCAGCCCATGAAAGCCAGCTTGGAGACCAGCACAGCGAGGGCGCCGAGCCCGAACAGCAGCACCCAGACCAGCGCCACCGGGCGCGTGGCGCGCCCGATGGCCAGCCAGGCGGCGATCCACAGCGCAGCCGGCATCAGCAGGCCGCTGTCACCGAACCAGGTGAGCCCGTACCAGAACCCCGTCATTCAGCGGCCAGCAACCCACCTACCCGCTGCTGCAGGAGTTCCGGCTGAACGTCTGTCGGCAACAGCGCGCTGCCGACGTTGAGCCCGACGCGGCTGAAGAAGCCGCGGCGGAACGGTCGCACCATGGCGACGTTGCGGCCCTCGCGCTCTTCGACGCGGCTGAAGTAAGAGCCCCAGAGATTGGTCAACGCCATCGGGATCACGGGCGGCGCGATGCCTTCTGCACGCGCGGCTTCGAGGATCTTCATCACACCGCCCTTGAAGGGTTGCAGCGCGCCGTCGCGCGTGATCGCGCCCTCGGGGAAGATCGCGAGCAGATCGCCCTCGCGCAGCACCTTCACGGCCTCGGCGAATGCGCGCTCGTATGCGGCCGGGTCTTCCTTCTGCGGCGCGATCGGGATCGCCTTGGCGAGCTTGAAGAGCCAGCCGAGCACCGGCACCCTGAAGATGCGGTGGTCCATGATGAAGCGGATCGGGCGCGGGCTCGCGGCCATCAGCAGCACCGCGTCGATGAAGCTCACGTGGTTGCACACCAGCACCGCGGCGCCCTCGGTCGGGATGTGCTGCTCGCCCTGCACGCGGAAGCGGTAGACAAAGTGCGACAGCACCCACGAGACGAAGCGCAGCAGGTACTCCGGCACCAGCATGAAGATGTAGAACGCCACCACCGCATTGGCGATCCCGGTGAACAGGAAGATCTGAGGAATCGTGAAGCCCGCACCCAGCAACGCACCGGCGATGACCGAACTGGCGATCATGAACAGCGCGTTGAGGATGTTGTTGGCCGCGATGATGCGGGCCCGGTGTGTCGGTTGGCTGCGCAGTTGGATCAGCGCATACATGGGCACGCTGTAGAGGCCGGCGAACAGCGACAGCAGGCCGAGATCGGCCATCACGCGCCAGTGCGCCGCTTGCCGCACGAACTCGCCCAGACCCATCACCGCCGCCGGCGGCAAGGCGCGCGAAGCGAAATACAGGTCGATCGCGAACACGCTCATGCCGATGGCACCGAGCGGCACGAGGCCGATCTCGACCTGCCGCCGTGACAGCGTCTCGCACAGGAGCGAACCGATGCCGATGCCCACGGAGAACACCACGAGCAGCAGCGAGGCCACCTGCTCGTTGCCGTGCAGCACTTCCTTCGCGAAGCTCGGAAACTGGCTCAGGAACACGGCGCCGAAGAACCACATCCACGAGATGCCCAGCAGCGAGCGGAACACCACGATATTGCCGTGCGCGAGCTTCAGGTTGCGCCAGGTTTCGCTGAACGGGTTCCAGTTGATCGCGAGATCCGGATCGGTCGCCGGCGCCGGCGGAATACCCTGCGCCACACCGCGGCCGATCAGCGCCAGCAGCAGGCAGGCGACCGCGACCGCCGTGTGGCCGACCGCGGGCATCGCCACCAGCAGTCCTCCGGCAACCTGGCCGAGCAGGATCGCGACGAAGGTGCCCATTTCCACCATGCCGTTGCCGCCCGTGAGTTCGCGCGCATCCAGCACCTGCGGCAGGTACGCGAACTTGACCGGGCCGAACAGCGTGGAGTGCAGGCCCATCAGGAACACGCAGGCCAGCAGCAGCACCGCGTCGGCGCGGAAGAAGCCCCAAGCGGCGACCACCATGATCGCGATCTCGAGATTCTTGACGAAGCGGATCATCTTCGTCTTGTCGTACTTGTCGGTGAGCTGGCCGGCGGTGGCCGAAAACAGCAGGAAGGGCAGGATGAACAGCGCACCGATCACCAGCCCCGCCATCGCCGGCGGCATCCAGCTCAACTGGAGCTGGTAGGTGACCATCACGGTGAACGCAAACTTGAACAGGTTGTCGTTCGCCGCGCCCGCGAACTGGGTCCAGAAAAAAGGCGCGAACCGCCGCTGACCGAGCAAGGCGAACTGGTTAGCGTGCGCGTTGGTATCGGCGGGAGAAACGGCGGCGGGTGTGGTCATGGAATGTCCCTGTGGGGCGCTTCAGGCCGCGACGGCAGCGGCGCCCGGATTGTGCCGCAGCGTCTTGCGGCCGAGCGATTGCATCGCGTGCAACACCGGGAGCGCGGCAAGCGCTGCGACCATGTGCTTGAGGCTGTGGCCGGACACGATGTGCTGCGTGGCCTCGTAGATCGCGTGGTCGCCCAATTCAAAACCCTTGGCCAGCGCGTAGAAGAAGATCACCCAGCCCAGCCGCAGACCGATGGCGCCCGGCATCGGGCGGGCGATCGCCAGCGTCAGCACCAGCGCCATGCCGCCGAATTGCACCAGCGCCCAGGGCAGCACGTTGCCCGTCTCGTGCCACACCGCGACGGCGAGGAGCCCACTGCCCAGCGCGAACCAGGCAGCCGCCCAACCGGCGCGCTGGCTCACCTTTTCGCAGACGGCGAAGCCGATGAGGCCGGCGAAGGCCACCGCCATGCCGGCGCGGTCGGCGGCCAGGCGCAGCGTGTCGTCGGGCTGCAGGTGATAAAAGGTCGAGCCTACCGAGGTGGCGATCAGACCGGCGAAGAAGAGCCATGCGCAGTCAAGCGCGTTCACTGGCGCCTCTCCGCCCGCCGACTCCGTGACATGCGACCGGTCCAGCCAGTGCAGCTGGCGCAAACCCCACACGCCCAGCACAAGGAAGGGCAGGTTGCTGAGCACGTCGAGCGCGTTCGGCAGGCCATGCCAGGCCCGACCATCGGCGAACACGCTGGCCGGCAACGCGTCTGACGGCAAGGCCGGCCCGAACAAGCCGACCGCTGCAAGTAAAAGGAAGACGAAGAACAGGCCGCGCTCGCGGCGGGTGAGATGAAGGTTGAGGGTGGGCATGGCGGACTCCAATGGCGGGTGTGCGCCGCAATTTAGGTTGTCAACCGCCCAACAGGCATCGAGAATCGATACGGCGCATTTATTCACACCTGCCAGTACCATCTTTCAATACCCAAACCGCCCATGAGCACCACCGTCGACCTTGTCCTCGCCCTCAAGACCGAACTCAAAAATGCCCGCATGACCTACGCCGACCTGGCGCGGTCGCTCGGCATGGCGGAGTCCAGCGTCAAGCGGATGCTGGCCAAGGGCGACATGCCGCTGTCGCGCGTCGACGCGATCTGCCGCGCTCTGAAGATCGATTTCGCCGAGCTGGCGCGGCGCGTGGCCGATGCCCAGCCGTTGCTGAAAGAGCTCACCCACGAGCAGGAAAAAGCCGTCGTCCAGGATGTGAAGCTGACGCTGGTGGCGATCAACGTGCTCAGCCAGTGGACGCTGGAGCAGATCATCGGCGCCTACCGGATCACCGAGGCCGAGTGCATCCGCTGCTTCGCGCAGCTCGACCGCATCGGCATCATCGAGCTGCGGCCAATGAACCGCTACCGCCTGAAGCTGGCCAAGACCTTCCGCTGGCGGCCGCACGGGCCGTTCATGGAGTTCTTTCGCGACAACGTGGTGCTCGACTACTACCGTGGCGGCTTCGACGGTCCCTCCGAAACGCTGGTGCTGGTGCACGGCACCATCAGCCGCGCCTTGGCGCCATCGTTCCGGGAGCGCCTGCAGCGCGTGGCGCAGGACTTCGCGCAGCAGCATCAGACCGACCAGAAAGTGGCGGCCAAGGACGTGGAGGGCTACACCCTGGTGCTGGGCATGCGAAATTGGGAATTCGAGGGCTTCACGCGCCTGCGCCGCTGAGCTTGCCACAATTGTTAACTGGGTTAAACTTGCGGTCGCAGGAAAGCGGGCAACGGCGCCCCACCCCCAGTGCAAACTCCCATGAACACTGACGGTGAGCCCCTCGCGGCTCCGTAACTGCATCTCACTGAAAACGCCGTCTGGAGAGCCGCCACGCCTGTGGCGCACCGAAGGAGCAAGCCCGCTGCAAGCGCAGCGGGTGAATCTCTCAGGTACCAAGGACAGAGGGAGCGGCATCCCGCGAACCAGCCACCGAACGCAGCCCATCCGGCGTGTCCGCGCGCGCGGCTCGCGCGATCCCACAAGGATCTGGAAATGCGCGTACTCGTACTCGGCGCCGGCTTGCTCGGCGTCACATCGGCTTATTACTTGCAACAGCTCGGCCATGAAGTGACGGTGGTCGACCGCCATGCCACGCCGGCCGCCAAGGCGCGTGGCCGCGTCGCGCCGTCCAGCTTTGTGCCCCCGAGCCGGGCGGCATCTCCTGCCCCGGCCGGTCCCGGCGTGATGTTGGTGCGTCGTTTGCGCGCGCTGGTCGTGGCGCTGCGTGCGAAGTGGCCCCGGGCCGCGCGCCCCGACCCGCTCGAGAACATGGTGCGCCTGGGCGCCTACAGCCGCGAAACCGTGCGCGCGTTGCGCGATGAGGCCGGTGTGCCGCAAGCCCAGCGCAGCGCCGGCCTGCTGAACTTCTACATGGACCGCAACGCGTTCGAGGCCGCAACCGCACGCGCGCCGCGCCTGCATGCGCTCGGTTGCGAAGCCCAATGCCTGTCGGCCGAAGACACGGTGCAGACCGAGCCGGCATTGACGGCCATGCGGGAACAGCTGGCGGGCGCCTTCTTCGCCGCCGAAGACCCGTCGCGCGACCCCGCGGCGTTTGCGGCGAGCATGGTCTTCCTGTGCCGCGCCGCAGGCGTTCGCTTCCTGACGAACCACACGGTCGTCGCGCTGCACGAGGGCACGGGCAGCCTGAACCAGGTCGAGCTCACCGATGGCGACGGACAAACCGTCTTCCTGCGGGCGCATGCCTACCTGCTGGCGCTGGGAACGGCCAGCGTGTCGCACGCTGATGCCCTGGGCATCGACATGCCGCTGAACTTCGTGCGCGAGTACACGGCCATCATTCCGGTCAAGGACGTTACGCGAGCGCCACGCCACTCGCTGCACGACCAGAGCGGCAAGCTGCGCATCAAGCGCATCGAGACGCCCGAAGGCGATGCGCTGCGCGTCTCGGCGCTGGTGCGCGCCGTCGATGACAACGAAACCTTCGAGCCCGATTCGGACCGCTTCGACGCGATCAAGCGACGCGTCAACCTCCTGCTGCCCGGTGCCACCGACATTCCGAACGCCCGCCTGCACACCGCCGTGCACGCGGTGAGTGCCGATGGCCTGCCGCTGATCGGCAAGACGCGGCTGCGCAATCTGTTCCTCAACACCGCACCGGGCGCGCCGGGTTGGGTCAACGCCTGTGGCGCGGGCAAATCGATCGCACGCATCGTCAGCGGCTTGCGGCCGGAACTGGCCTTCTCTTTCACGGGCATGTAGCACGCAGGCGTCAGTTGCGCTGGCCGGCGGCGCGCTGGCCCCCTAGAATCGCCCCCTGCAGGAGAGCGGTCCGCTTGCGAAAGCGGCCCCACCGAAGGCGCAAACTCCCATGAACGCTCAGGTCCACCGGCCAGAATCTTCTGAACCGGCCACGTACTGCACCTTTTGAAACGCCGTCTGGAGAGCCGTCACGCCATGCCGTGACGCACCGAAGGAGCAACTGCCGCAGGCCCGATTCCTGCAGCACGAATCTCTCAGGTACCAAGGACAGGGGGAGCGGCATTCACCTTCAAAAGGTTCTCCCATGCGCGTGATCGTTCTCGGCGCCGGCTTGCTCGGCGTCACCTCGGCCTATTACCTCCAGCAACTCGGTCACGACGTGACCGTGATCGATCGGCAGGCCACGCCGGCCGCCGAAACCAGCTTCGCCAACGGCGGGCAAATCTCCGTCTCGCACGCCGAGCCCTGGGCCAACCCGAGCGCGCCGCTCAAGGTGCTGCAGTGGCTGGGCAAGGAAGATGCGCCGCTGCTCTTTCGCATCCGCGCCGACATGCGCCAGTGGCTGTGGGGCCTGCAGTTTTTGCGCGAATGCACGCCGGCGCGCACGCGCCACAACATCGAACAGATCGTGCGCCTGGGCACCTACAGCCGCGATATGCTGCAGGCGCTGCGCCGAGACGCGGGTATCGCGTACCACGAGCGCGCGCAGGGCATCCTGCACTTCTATACGACGCAGAAAGAGTTCGACGGCGCATTGAAGCCCGCCGAACAGATGCGCGCGCTGGGCTGTGAGCGCACCGTGATCTCGGCCGACGAGGCCGTGAAGATCGAGCCCGCGCTCGCGCACATCCGCCCGCAACTGGCCGGCGCCACCTACACGGCCGAAGACGAATCGGGCGACGCCAACCGCTTCGCTCGGGAGCTGGTCAAGCTCTGCGAAACCGCCGGCGTCAAATTCCTGATGAGCCACACGATCACCGCGATCCGCGAGGCTGGCGGCCAAGTCGACCACATCGAGGCCACCGACAGCGAAGGCCGCTTCCAGCGCATCCACGCCGACGCCTTCGTGCTCGCGATGGGCTCGCTCAGCCCGATCTACGCGAAGCCGCTCGGCATCCATTTGCCGATCTACCCGGCCAAGGGCTACTCGGTGACGATGCCGGTGATCGACCCGGCGAAGGCGCACCAGGTCTCGCTCACCGACGACGAGTTCAAGCTCGTGTTCTCGCGCTACACCGACGAGCACGGCGACCGCCTGCGCATCGCCGGCACGGCCGAGCTCAACGGCTACGACCGGGACCTGAACCGCGTGCGCTGCGAAGCCATCGTGCGCCGCGTGGAGCAGCTCTTTCCCGGCGCTGGCGATGCGAGCCAGGCGAGTTTCTGGACGGGCCTGCGCCCTGCGACGCCGAGCAACGTGCCGCTGATCGGCCGGACGAAGCTGCCGAACCTGTTCCTCAACACCGGCCACGGAACGCTGGGCTGGACGCACGCGTGCGGCTCGGGCAAGTCGATCGCGCGGATCGTGAGCGGGCTCGCGCCGGAGGTGGATTTCGCGTTCACCGGCATGCCGGCCGCGGCGCCGCGGGTGCTCCAGCCCGCTTGAGCCCAGCGCCCTGACAGCTCAGTCGTTGCTGGTGAACACCGTCAGCACGCCCGTGTAGCCGTACAGGTGGTGCCGGGCGATCTCGCCGGCGGCGAAGAAGCCGACCAGCGGCACGTCGCCCAGCGCGTGACGCACGATCTGCAGCTCGGCGCCCGGCGCGCCGAAGTGCGGGCCGCCGCGCCCCGAGCAGCTCACGTACACCGCGCCCGCGATGCGCCGCGCCGGGTGGGGCGCAGCTTCGGCCTCGCCGGCCGCAACGGCGCGCGCGGTGGCCAGCGTTTGTTCTTCGGGTTCGAGTTCCTCGCGGATCTCGGCGCAGATGCGCATCAGGTCGGCACGCGCCGCCTGCGCGTTGCGGCGGCAGAGCGTCAGGCGCATGCCCGGCTCGGCGGCATTGGTGATCGCGATGCCACGGCGCGTGGGGTCGAGCCCGATGATGTGGCGCACGCGCACGTCGGCCCCCAGGTCGCCGGTGCGGCGGATGCTGTCGCTGCCCGCATCGACCAGGCCCACGAGCGTGTTGCGGACAGCCTCGATGGCCTCCTGCGGCTGCTCCAGCGACACCTGCAGCTCGGCCAGCAGCACGTCGAGCGCCGGCTCGCCATCGAGCTTCAGGATCAGGTTGGCATCGGCCTCGGTGATCACGCGTTCGCGGCCTACGCCACCCGGCAGGGGTTGGCAACCCTGCGTGACGCGCGAGACCAACCGCACGTCGGCGCCGAACACCACGCCCGACAACCCACCTGAAAACACGCCGCCCGCGGCTCCATGACCACGGATGTTGCCGTTGCCGCCGATCGCGAACTGCAATGCGTCGCCGCGGCCCGAAGAGAGCCCGCCGAACAGATAGCCGGTGTCGGTGCGGCCGGCCATCTCGCCGATCAGGTCGGCCAGCTCGGGCGTCTCCGGATCGGCGTGCACCAGCGCGGTGTGGGCCTCGAAGCCGCTCATTTCGGAATTGGCCAGCGGTGCGACGCCGGAAAACACCCGGTACTGGTCGCTTGGCAGCGCGCAGAGCATGAGGCTCATGCCCGGCTCGTCGAAATATTCGGCGTTGTTGGCGGCCACACCGATGCCGACGGTACCCGACCAGTCGGTGACCTCAGGCAGCTCGGCGCCCAGGTGATCGAGGATCTCCTGCGCCTCGTCGGCGTAGTGGTCGGTGATGTAGAGCAGGCCCAGCGTGGGCGCGGCGGCGTAATCGGGCAGGGTCATTTGCGCGCGCAGTTGCGCGAGCACGAGCCCGGCCGCCATGCGCCATTGCGGATGGGTCGCGTGGCCGGAGGGAAACAGTTTCATGCGGAAATGGAAATACGTGCGCCTATCGTTTGCGCGCCGTGCTGGCCGCCTTGCGCGCGGGGGCCTTCTTTGCGGCCGCGCGCTTGCGGGCCGCAGGCGCAGTCTTCTTCGCCGGCGCGTTGGTGGATGTTTTGGCGGAGTTTTTAGTGGATGTCTTGCCGCCGGGCTGGCCGGCGCTGATCACGCTCTTGACGGCATCGGCCAGCGGCTGCGCCACGGCCGGCATCTTCAGCTGGGCCGCGTCCTGCAGCGCGGAGCTGGCGATCTCCTGGAACTGCTGGGTGAGCGAGCCCCACCACTGCAGCGGGTCGACCACGCCGGCGCCGCCTTCTTCGGTGGGCTTCGCCTTCGCCTTGCTCTTCGGCGCGGCTGCGGCGGATTCGGCGACAGGGGCTTCAGGTTCAGGCGCCGGTTCGACCTCTGTCGCCGGTGCAGCCACCGGGGCGGACGCGAAGAAGGAAGGCGGGCTGGCGGGCGCTGGTGCCGCAGGAGCCGGTGCGGCCGCCGTAGGCGTCGCAGGCCGGGTGAACGCATTGGCCAGGTCTTCCATCCGCACGTTCATGCCGCGCAAGGTGGAGAGCGTCATCTTCTGCACTTCGAGCGCCTGGATGGTGGCCTTGAGTGCGAGGCTGTTTTGTTCGAGCCAGAACTGCACGGTCTTGAGCTCCTGGATGCGCTTGTCCACCTCTTCGACGCTGAGCGTCGGCGCCACCCAGTTGGCGAGTCCGGGGATCGCGCTGCCGCTGCCCGTGCCGCCGCCGGTGGCGAGGTTCTTGAGGAAGTCGAAGCCGGGAACGAATTGGCTGAACGCGAAGGGCTTGGCTGTATCACTCATGGCACGGGTCTCCTGAAGGTTCTTGTGCTGCCAGCTTACTCCAAGGGTCCGCCGCGCCAGCGTCCACACACGGGGCAAAGGGCCAACATAATCGCCCCATGCAAAGCATCTTCCACCTGGCCTTCCACGTCCGTGATCTCGATGGTGCCCGCCGTTTCTACGGCGGTGTGCTGGGCTGCGCCGAGGGCCGCAGCACGGACACCTGGGTCGATTTCGACTTCTTCGGCCACCAGATCTCGTTGCATCTGGGCGAACCGTTTGCCACAGCCGATACCGGCCGGGTCGGCGACGTGATGGTTCCGATGCCGCACTTCGGCCTGGCGCTTGAACTGCCGCAATGGCAGGCCATGGCGGAACGGCTCGAAGCAGCCGGCACCGCGTTCGTGCTGAAGCCGCAAGTGCGCTTCGAAGGGCAACCGGGCGAGCAATGGACCATGTTCTTCCGCGACCCGTTCGGCAATCCGATCGAGGTCAAGGGCTTCCGCTCGCTCGCCACGCTGTACGACAAGTGAGCCGCGCCATGCACCACGCCCTGGCCCCTGTCGGCGCTGCCACGATGGTCCGTTCGCTCGTCGCCGCTGCGGCGCTTCTCAGTTACGTCGGCCTGACGCACGCGGTGCAGGACTGCGACCTGGACGGCACGCCGATCAACGTCAACCACGGCGGCATGACGGCAGGAAAAAGCGGCCTGATCCGCTGCAAGGACCGCGACAGCGGCCAGGTGCGGCGCGAGCAGCAGATCCAGAACGGCGTCTACATGGGCCTGGTGCGCATGTATCAGGACGGCAAACTGTTCAAGGAACACTACGTCAACGCCAAGGGCAACATGGAAGGTCCGGCGCGCGAGTTCGCCCCCACCGGCAAGGTGGTGCGCGAGTCGGTCTACGTCGATTCCAACGAAGTCGGCCTGATCCGCGTCTTCTACCCGGGCGGGGCGCGCCGGCGCATCGCCTTCAACGGCGAAGGCAGCCGCGAGGCGGCCAGCGTCGAGTTCACGGAATCGGGCCAGCTGAGCGCGCTGCGCTGCGGCGACAAGCCGGTGCTCGGCCCCGGCTTCGACGATGCACGCGCCTGCGGCTTCAGCGGCACGCCCGTGCCCATCGAACTGTTCGACAGCAAGGGCACGGTGCGCCAGCGCATCACCTACAGCGACGGCAAGCGCATACGGTGGGAGAGCCTGTACGACAACGGCCAACCGGAGACCACGGGTGAGCTCAGCGGCACCCAATCGACAGTGCGCCGCTTCGCATCGACCGGCGTGAAGCGCGCCGAAGTGATCAGCCTCATCTCGGACCGGCGCAGCGTGCGCCAGCGTGAGATCGAATATTCGGAGCGCGGCGTACTGGTGCGGGAGCAACGCTGGTCCACCGAAGGCCTGCCGACCACCGACGAAAGCTACTACCTCAACGGCCAGCCGCGGAGCAAGACGGTCTACAGCGGCAGCGGCGCCGCGCGCGCGCTCGAGATCACCGAGTTCCACGACAACGGCCAGCGCGCTGCGCAGGGCCGCTACATCATGGGCGCGCGCAACCTGCAACTGCCGACCGGCATCCACCAGCGCTTCGATGAAAAGGGTGTGTTGCGCGCCGAATCCCACTACGACGGCAAGGGCCGTGTGGCGCGCGAGCGCACCTGGGACACGGCGGGCCAGCCCGAGCGCGACGACGAACTCTTCGAGGACGGCTCGCGCAAGGCCTTTGCGAAGTAGCTCAGTCGAGCTTGATGCCCTGGGCCTTGATGATCGGCCCCCAGCGCCTCGATTCCGCGCGCGACAGCGCCGCGAACTGCTCGGGCGTGCCGGGCAGCGGTTCCATGCCGAAATCGTTGAAGCGCTTCAGGACAGCCGGGTTGCTGAAAGACCGGTTCAGTTCGCCATTGAGCTTCGCCACCACAGACGCAGGCAGGCCGGCCGGACCGAGCACGCCCTGGAAGGCGAACACCTCGGTGTTGGGCACGCCCATTTCGGCCAGCGTCGGCACATCGGGCAGCAGCTTGCTGCGCTGGGCCGAGCCGATGGCCAACACGCGCACCTTGTTGCTCTGCATGATCGAAAGGCCGGAAGCCAGATCGAGAAACATGCACGGCACCTGCCCGCCCATCACATCGGCCATGGCAGGTGCCGCGCCGCGGTAAGGGATGTGCGTGATGAAGGTGCCGGTGCGGTTCTTGAACATTTCCATCGCCAGGTGGTGCGGCGAGCCATTGCCGGGCGAGGCGTAGTTGAGCTTGCCGGGGTTGGCCTTGGCATAGGCCAGGAACGCCTTGAAGTCCTTGGCCGGAAAGTCGGGGTGCACCACGATCGCCAGAGGAAATCGGCCGATGGCGCCGATGTAGCTGAAGTCCTTTTCGGGATTGAAGGGCAGCTTGCCGAACAGGTGTTCATTGAAGGCCAGCACGGCGTTGTCGGCCGACATGATCGTGTAGCCGTCGGGCTTGCTCTTGGCGACGATGTCGGCGCCGATGTTGGTCGACGCTCCCGGACGGTTGTCGATCACGATGGCCTGCCCGAGCGCGGTCCGCATGGCTTCCGAAAGGGTGCGCGCGATGACGTCGGTGCCGCCGCCCGCGGGATAGGGCACGACCCACTTGATCGGTTGTTCGGGATAGCCCTGCGCGCGCGCCCAGGGGGCAACTGCGGTGGCACCGGCCGCCGCCAGCCCGGCGAGCAATGTTCTACGTTGGAATGTCATGAGGTCGTCTCCGTGGGTGTTGAGGGTGAAGCGGAAAGTGAGGGCACTGGCAACTCGGCCAGCGCGTCGGCCAGGGCCCGCTTGCAGCGAGCCTCGTCACCGACTTGCTCGAACAGCAGCAGCGCCAGCCGTGCAAGGAACAGCGATTCGCGCGCCTCGCCGGCCTCGGTGATGGCGTTGGCACACGCGGCGTAGAGGCGGTCGCGGGCTTCGGGGGCCAGCACGGTGGTGATCGTCATGCGGGCTCCGTCGTTTCGTTGCAGTGCAACGCGCCAGCGCGCACCAGTGCCTGCCGCAGCATCTCGGCCGCTGGCACGCCGCGCCAGCGTGCGGCCACATGGCCGTCGGGGCGCAGCAGGTAGACCACGCCCTCCGCTTGCACGCCGAGCGCGGCGAAGGCGGCGGCGTTGTGCGCGTCGCGCTGCAGCCGATGCAGCACCAGGGGCACGCCTTCGACGTCCTTCGACGCGCATTCGCATTGCAGCGCGAGCAAGGTGAACGCCGGCGCCTGCAGCAGGTCGCTCAGGTGCAGCGCCGGCCCGAGTGGCAGGTTCGGCATCACCTCGCCCGGCTTCGGCCCGGCGGGCAACGCGTCGCCCGCGCTCGACAGCGCCGACCGCTCGTAGCACACAGCCTGTGTCTGGCGCGGGTTGATGAGGTTCGCTATTTCGCGGTGCCGGCCCGACAGCGACAGCGCCGCCTCGCGCAGCAGGTCGAAGCCGCGCGACGGCGGCGACATGAATTCGGTGCTGCGCATCGCACTCTCGGCGTTGACGTGGAACGCGGCGATCCGCTCTTGAGAGTAGCTGTCGAGCAGCGACGCATCGGACAAGCCACGCGCCACGAATGCCAGCTTCCACGCCAGGTTGTCGGCGTCGTCGAAGCCTGAATTGAGGCCCCGCACGCCGAAGATCGGCATCGCGTGCGCTGCATTGCCAGCGAACAGAACGCGGTCATGGCGGTAGCTTTGCAACGTCATCGCGCCGGCGCGGTAGACCGAAGTCCATACCGTGTGCCAAGGCAGATGGCCCTCGCCGATCGCATCCAGGTGGCGCTGCACGAACTCGGCCACGGCGGCGGGTTGCAATGCTTCTTCGGTGCTCTGGCCGGCGCGCAGCTGGTAGTCAATGCGCCAGATGTCGTCGGGCTGACGGTGCATGAGCACGGTCGAGCCGGGGTTCCAGGGCGGATCGAACCAGGCGCGGCGCTCGGTCGGATGGTCGCTGTGCAGTTCGATGTCGATGATCACGTAGCGGCCTTCGTAGCCGGTGCCTTCGAGGGCAAGTCCGAGCGCCTTGCGCACGAAGCTCTGGCCACCGTCGCAGGCCGCGAGCCAGTCGCCGTGCAGCGTGTAGTTGCCGTCGGCGTTGCGCACCTGGAGCGTCACGCCGCCGTCGCCCTGCACCAGCGCCACGAGCTCGGTGCCCCAGCGGATGTCGATCAGGCCAGGCGCCGCTTCGTTGCGGCGCGTGATCTCGTCCAGCAGGTACTGCTCGATGTAGTACTGCTCGAGATTGATCATCGGTGGCAGCTTCTGCGTGTCGTCGTGCGGCATCTCGAAGCGGAACACTTCATCGGTCTTGTAGAAGCTGCGCCCGCCGGTCCACGGCAGACCTTTCGACAGGAAGGCCGGCAGCGCGCCGAGGCGCTCGACGATCTCGAGGCTGCGGCGCGAGATGCAGGCCGCGCGGCTGCCGACGCAGACCGTGTCATCGGCTTCGAGGATCACGCTGCGCACGCCGTGGTTGGCCAGCCCCAACGCCAGCGCCATGCCGACCGGGCCACCGCCCGCGATGACGACCGGATGCCGGCCCGGCTCGAAACCTGCGTCGAGCGGCGGCGTGAAAGGCGCGAAGCGCTTGTAGTGGAAGGCGCCGACCGAGGGCGGCAGGGCCGCGCCGGCCGCCGGTGGCAGCGGGCCGGAGGCCGCGTCGCCGGGCCGCGCGGTGGGAGCAGGATTTGCAGTGGTGTTCATCGTTTTGATCTCAGTGCAGCACGCGCGCGAGCCACGCTTCCATCGCGTCAGCCGATTGCGCGACCAGCGCCGGCTGGCCGGCCAGGTAATGGTTGCCACCGACCACGCGCTCCTCGGTCAGCCGCGCGCCGCCCGCCTCGCGCCACAGCGCGGCGGTGCTCGGGAAGGTGGAGCCGTCGGCTGTGTGCGTCATCAGCAGCACCGGCACCTGGGTGCGCGCCAGGCCCGCCGGGCCGTCGGCTTGCGAGCCGGACGACCACTGCGACAGCCACGAGCGCAGCGTGTTGAATCGGCCCATCGCATTGGCCGCGTAGTTGACCGTGCGCGCGTCGCCCCAGATCGAGCCGACCGGGCGGTCGTTCGCATCCAGCGTGAGGTCGAGAAAGCGCGGATCGCTGTGCGTGCGGTAGACCAGAAAGGTCTGGTCCGACGGCCCGCCCGGCGTCGCGCGCAGCATGCGCAGCCGCGCCCACACCCAGGCCTCGATGCGGTCGCGGCGCGCCCGTTGCGCCGCCCGGAAGCGCGCGACGTGATCGGCCGCGAACGGCACGGGCTCCTGGCCGGCATAGAGGTCGAAGGCCGGGTCGGTCGCCAGCGGATCGGCCTCGTCGATCACCGACGGGTCCAGCCACTCGGCCAATAGTCTTGATCGCCCCGGGTGTGCGGCCGACAGCATGAGCGCATCGACCGGTGGCAGATCGGCCGCCGACAGATGCGTTGGCAGGCCGTCGACGAAGTGCGTGGCGGTCAATTGCTCGGCTTGCGATTGGTAGAACGACGCGAGTGCCGCGCCGCCCGAGTTGCCGACCAGCACCACCCTCTTGTAGCCCTGCGCGCGCAGCCACTTCACGCCGGCGCCGAGGTCCTGCAGCACCGTCTCCATCAGCAGCATGGTGTCATTGCCGGCATAGCGCGAGTTGAGCCCCATGCAGGCGATGCCGCGCGCGGCCAGCGGCGCCATCAGGTAGTGGCCCATGAAATTGCTGGTCGGGTGCATCACGATCGCGGCGGTGCCGGTGCCCTCGCCCGCCGGCCGCAGCAGCGCGCCGAAGATGCGCGGGCGCAGCGCCTGCAGGCCCGACTGGCTTTCCATCGTGACGCCGGGCTGGACGTCGATGGCGACGAGTTGCGGCTCAGGCATGGGCGGCGCTCCGGCGTTGCTCTGTCCACTGCGCGAGCGCGGCATGCGCCTCGCGCCGGTAACCGTCGAGCGTCGGTTGCGTCGCCAGCTCGGTGGTCAGCTCCAGGCGAAAGCCGTTGGGATCAAAAAAATAGATCGAGTGGATGTAGCCGTCATGGTCCGTTATGCCGATCACTGCGATGCCATGCGCCTCAAGGCGCGCCTTCATCGCGTCGAGCGCCGCGTCGGAGTCGACCCGCAGCGCGATGTGGTTGACCCAGGCCGGCGTGTTGGGCGAAGGCTCGGCCGCGATGCCGTCGCCCAGATCGAAGAACGCCATGTGCGAGCCGTCGGCCATGCGGAAAAAGATGTGCACGTAGGGGCAGTGCTCGCCGGTCGAGGGCACGGTGTCATTCCGGATCACGTGGGTGAGCGGCAGACCGAGGATGTCTTCATAGAAATGCCGCGTTTCTTCGGCATCGCGACAGCGCCAGGCGAAGTGGTGCAAGCCGCGGATCGGGTGCGGGGGGCTTTGTCCCGCAAGGGTGGTGGGCGTCATGGTGGAGGGATTGTCCCGATGCAATTCGGCGCTGCGCCTCCTAACTTCGTACGACGTGTTTACCCTGATCTCCATTCCATGAAGCGCCGCCGCATCCACCCTGCCGATGACATGCTCGATAGCGCCACGGTGCTCACGATCGTGGGGGGCATCGGCACGCCGCACCTGGCCGATGGTTTCCTGGCGGCGATGCAGCGGGTGCTGCCGTTGACGTTCTGCACCGTATTCGCACTTGGCGCCAACGGCCGGGTCGTGACCGTCTCCACCGCCAGCAACTATGGCGATGCGGCGCTGCAGACCTCGGAGCACTACATCGAGAACCGTTTCGACCTGCTCGATCCGAACATGGTGTGGCTGTCGGCTCGCGCGCTGCCCAGGCAACCGACGCTTTGGCTCAGCCACCAGCATGCCGACGAAGTGGCCGACCCCGCCTATCGCGCGGCGTGCTACGGCGATGTCGGCATACGGGAGCGCGTGTCGGTGTTGCTGCTGCTGCCGACCGGGCAACGCGCGGCCGTGAGCTTTTATCGCAGCCTGGCGCTGCCGGAGTTCGCCGACCGCGACTTCGGGCTCATCGCACGCCATGGCGCCCTGCTGGCCGAAGCCACGGCCGCCCACAGCCGCGGACTCGTCGGCGCGGCCAACGCTTCACGCGGCAATGCCGGGCCGATCGAACCAAGGCTGTTGGGGCTCAGCGTGCGCGAACGCGAAGTCATCGGCCATTTGCTGGCCGGCCGCACCGCGAAAGAGACCGCGCGCGAAACCGGCCTGGCGCTGAGCACCGTGCGCACGCACCAATACCGCGCGTTCAGGCGACTGAAGATCCCGACATTGAAGGCGCTTCTGCTCGAGTTGGGCAGCCGGTAGTGCACGGCGGAACGGCCGGCGCCTGGGCGCGCCTCGCCTCGCTGCTTACTTCTTCGCGCTGTCGAGCCGCTTCTGCATCGCGGCCGCGCGTGCCGCCGACGGCGGGTGCGAGCTCATCAGCGAACTGCCCGTGGCCGACGGGCCGCTGAGCTTGGCGAGCTTCTCGAAGGCCGTGACCAGGCCCTTGCGTTCCAGCTTGCGCTCGGTGAGCAGATCGAACGAGTAGTTGTCCGCAGCGCTCTCCTGCGACTGCGAGAACTGCGCGTTGACAAACTTCTCGGCCAGATCGCCCGCCTGCGACTGCGTCATCTGCCCCACCGTGCCGCCCACCGCGCCGACTAGCGCGCGCGCTGCCGAAGCCGCGTACGCCGTCTGCATGCGCGACTTGCTGTGGCCCAGCGCGACGTGTCCGATTTCATGGCCCACCACACCGCGCACTTCGTCGTCGGTCATCAGGTCCATCAGGCCGCTGTAGACGCGGATGCAGCCGTTGGCCATGGCCCAGGCGTTGACGTCTTCGGTCAGGTACACCTTGTAGCTGGCGGGCCGGCCGTTCACTGTCGTCGGCATCTGGCGAATCATGTTGTTCAGGCGCACGGTGTACTTGTTGTTCGCCGGTGCGACCTGGTTCTTCTGGTCCATCGCCGCGCACGACTGGTCGGACATCGTGGCGATCTCCCCGTCGGTCAGCGACATCGCCTTGTAAGCGGTGCCGCCCGCGGTGCTCAGTGCGCCGGTATCGACGTTCTTCATGGTTTCGCAGCCTGCGAGGGCCATGGAAGCGGCAGCGGCCAGAGCGGCCCAACGGAAACGATGCATTGGAAAAATCCCTTTGGTTGAATGCGCCGACGCGCGCAAGCGCGCCCTTGGCGCGGTTGCCGCGTGGCATGTTGCGGAGGCGGAATGATAGGGGGCTGGCTGCCGCCGCCCCGCGCCGGCTTTTCTGAACGCGCCCGGCGTGCGCGAGACGCTGCTCAGGAAACCGCCGGAACTTCCGCTGCCACCGCCCGCCCCGCCGGCGACACGATTTCCTGCTCGATCGCGCCGAACAGCGAGCGCCCGTCCAGACCCTTCATCTCGATCCGGATCGTGTCGCCGAACTTCATGAACTCGGTGGCCGGCGCGCCGTCCTTAATCGTTTCGATGCAGCGCTTCTCGGCGATGCACGAGTAGCCCTTGGGCCAGTCCATGCGGCCGCCCGCGCCTTCGACGCCCTTGTTGCTCACCGTGCCGCTGCCGACGATGCTGCCGGCGCGCACGTTGCGCGTCTTCGCGATGTGGGCGATGAGCTGGCCGAAATGGAAGGTCATGTCATCGCCGGCGTCGCACATCCCGACCTTGCGGCCGTTCCAGGTGCTTTGCAGCGTGAGGTGAACGCGGCCTTCCTGCCAGGCCTCGCCGATTTCGTCGAGCGTGACGGCGACGGGGCTGAAGGCGGTGGCCGGCTTACTCTGAAAAAAGCCGAAGCCCTTGGCCAGTTCGGCCGGGATCAGGTTGCGCAAGCTCACGTCGTTGGCGAGCATGACGAGGCGGATGCCGTCGAGCGCCTGCTCGGGGCTCGCGCCCATCTTCACGTCGCCGGTGACGACGGCGATCTCGGCCTCGAAGTCGATGCCCATCGCTTCGCTCGGGACCATCACGTCGTCGGTCGGGCCGAGGAAGTCGTCGCTGCCGCCCTGGTACATGAGCGGGTCGCTGTAGAAGCTCTCGGGCACTTCGGCGTTGCGCGCCTTGCGCACCAGCTCGACGTGGTTGAGGTAGGCCGAGCCGTCGGCCCACTGGTAGGCGCGCGGCAGGGGCGCCATGCACTGCTTCGCATCGAACGGGAAGGCGTGGCGCGCGCGGCCGTTGTTGAGCCCGTCGTACAGGTCCTGCAGCTGGGGCGCCATGAAACCCCAGTCGTCCAGCACCTGCTGCAGGCGGCTGGCGATGCCGGTGGCGTAGTGGGCGAGCGTGAGATCGCGCGAGACGACGACGAGCTGGCCGTCGCGGGAGCCGTCCTTGAGGGTGGCGAGTTTCATGGTGCGGAGAGCGCTGCGCAGGCGGGATCGCGCGGCGCTGCTACTAAACTGATTGGACGGGCGGCAGTGTACCGAGGCACCGGGGATTGAACCCTGCTGGCCGGCGCCCGCTCCACCTCCTCATGTCGACCCTCGCCACGCCCGCGTCGCCCGCGCTGCATGCCCGCCCGCCGTGGCGGGCGCTCGCGATGTTGACGATGGTGGTGGGCGCGGTGCACCTGCTGTTGCTCGCGCTGGCGCCGACCGCCGTGGCGCCGGCGCCCTCCCCGCTGGTGAACCGCTTCAGCACCCGCACGATCGTGATCGCGCCGCCTTCGCCGCCGGCTGCAGCAGCGCCCGCGTCCTGAAAAGACGCAGACGCCAGCGACGCCGCTTCGAGACGCAACAACTGGCACACCCGAATCCGACGCGCCGCAGGATCCGCTGGCCGATGCATCCGCGGCGCTTCCGTCGCCGATGCCGGCGGCGAGTGCGAGTGCGAGTGCGAGTGCCGAGGCAGCGGCGGTGGCAGACGCCGGATCGACCGCAGCAGCGAGCGACACCGTCACGGCCGAAGCTCCCGGCGCCACCGGCAGCATGGGCGCCCCCGGTGCATCGGGCAGTTCAGGTCCGCCGGGCGCCTCGGGTGCAGGCACTGGCGCCGGCGGCCCCCGGGCCGGCCCCGTCGCGCTGCAGATTCCCGGCTCGGTCCGCTTGCTGTTCACCGTCACGGGCCAGCAGGGCGCCTCGCCGATGCAAGGCGTGTTCGGCGAGCTGACCTGGCTGCAGGACGGCGCAGCCTACGACGCGCGCCTGTCACTGACGCTGCTGTTCAAGACCCTGCGCAGCCAGCACAGCACCGGCGCGATCGGCGCCACGGGCATCGAGCCCCGGCGCTTCTCGGACACGCGCAAGAGCGAAGTGGCGTCGCACTTCGTGCGCGAGCGCGGCGAGGTCGTGTTCAGCAGCAATGCGCCGAGCGTGCCGCTGCAGGCCGGCGCGCAAGACCGTCTGAGCGTGGTGATGCAGCTGGGCGGCCTGCTGGCGGGCGCGCCGGGCCGTTACCCGGCCGGCAGCGCGATCGCGGTGCAGACGGTCGGCCCGCGCGATGCGGACATCTGGACGTTCCAGGTCGACGGCGAGGAAACGCTCGCGCTGCCGGCTGGGGAGATGGTGGCGCGCCGGCTCACGCGCACACCGCGGCGCCCGTACGACGACAAGATCGAGTTGTGGGTGGCGCCGGCCCTGGGTTACCTGCCGGTGCGCATCCGCCAGACCCAGGCCAACGGCGATTTCGCCGACATGCAGCTGCGCGAACAGGCGCCGGTGCGGGCACCGTGACCCAAGCGAGCCCGAAACCCGCAAAAGTTGCAGGCCGACGCCCACAAAATCACGCGCTTCTTGAAACTGGCGCGTTGATTGCTATCTAACGGAGCATGAACGCCATCGAACTGCTGACAGGACCGACCATGCACATGCTCTACGACTCCGAGGACTACGCGGTGGTCCACGTGCAGCCGACCGAAGACGACGCGCCGGTCGCCCCGCATCTGCCGGTGCTGGCGCGGCATGGCTTCGAGATCGTCGACAAGCGCTCGGGCAAGGAGGTCTACCTCGATGGTTCGTGGGCCGAGCTGTTCCAGCAGCAAATCACCGCGTGGCAGCTGAACACGCCGACGCAGGAAGAAGTGGAAGACACGCTCGAAGGCTACGCCGAGCTCGCACAAACACCGGTGCTGATCCACTGACGCGGGCCGCTCCGACGGTCGATCGCAGGCGCCTTCAGGGCGCCTTTTTCATGGCCGCGGCGCTTCTTCGGCCGGGGCCGGCCGCCGGTACAGCCAGCCGTACATCGGCCCGACGATGATCAGCACCGCCACGAGGCGGCAGACCTGGAAAGCGGTGACCACCGGCACGCCCAGCTGCAGCACCTTGGCCGTGATCGACATCTCTGCGATGCCACCCGGCGACGTGCCGAGGATCAGCGTGGCCGGATGCAGCCCGGTGCCCCAGGCCAGAAGCCAGCCGAAGGCGCCGCACAGCACGATCATGCCCAGCGTGCCCAGCGCCACCGAGGCCAGCCAGCGCGGCGCCGTGTGCAGGAACTCGCGGCTGAAGCGCACCCCCAGGCTAATCGCGATGACCAGCTGCGCGGCGTTCGACAGCCACGTCGGCACCGCGGACAGCGGCTGGCCGGCGATGGTGAAACCCATGGCGACGAGCAGCGGGCCGATGAACCACGGGTTGGTGCGGCGCAGCGCGCGCATCGCCAGCGCGCCGGCGCCCGTTGCCAGGGCCAGCAGCGCGAGCCCGCCCGCGCTCACTTCGCGCACGCCGGGCGGGTTGATCTCCAGCCCATGCAGGCCGCTCCATTGCATCGCGAACGGGATGGCCACCGTCACCACCACCAGCCGCAGGCTGTGCGCCGCCGCGACGAGATCGGTGCGGGCGCCGGTAGCCTCGGCCAGCAGGGTCATCTCCGATGCACCACCGATTGCACCGGAGAAGTAAGTCGTCGCTCTCATGGATTGCGCTGGCACTTGGGGCATCTGGGCAGCGTGCCGCCGGTGCAGCCAGCGCCCGAAGCCCCAGCCGAGCGCCAGGGCCCAGAGGATCGCCAGCACGATGGCCCACCACACGCCAGCGACCAGCGCCACCACTTCCGGCGTGAAGTACAGCCCCAGCGCCGTGCCGATGACCCACTGCCCCATGTTGCGCAGCACTGCGGCGCTGGCCGTCGGCGCACCCATGATGGATGCCGCCGACACGGCCAGCAGCGGCCCGATCATCCAGGGCAGCGGGGTGCGCAGCGCGAGGCAGACACCCGTGGCAGCCAGTGCCAGCAGCAAAGTGGCGAGCACGCGAACGAGGAACGGGAAAGAGACGGACACAACGAGGCGAAACAGGATGGCACGCAAGGCGCGAAGGGGCCGAAGCCGGCGCGTAGTATGGCGCGATGTCCTTCGCGCAACGCCCCCTGTGGTCCTGGTCTTCGGCACGCAGCGCCGTCATCGCCGTTGCTGCGTCTGCCGCGCTCGCCGGCTGCGCAGTGCTCTTCTCCTCGGCCGATGCGCCTGTGGCGCGGCGTGTCGCCGCCCTGCTGCCGGTCGATGCCCTGCTGATCGGCGAGCAGCACGACGCGGCTGCGCACCATGCCGCCGAACGTGAAGCCGTCGAGGCGCTCGCGCAGCGCGGCCGGCTGGCGGCGCTGGCCATCGAGATGGCGGAAGAAGGCAACGCGAGCGGCCACCTGCCCGCCGATGCGACCGAAGCCCAGGTGAAAACCGCCCTCGGCTGGAACGACAAGGCCTGGCCCTGGGCGAGCTACGGCCCCATCGTGATGGCGGCCGTGCGCGCCGGTGTACCGGTGGTCGGCGCCAACCTGCCGCGCGAGCGCATGAAAGACGCGATGGCCGACGTCTCGCTCGACGTCCAACTGCCGCCCGAAGCGTGGCGCGCGCAACAGGAGGCCGTGCGCGACGGACACTGCAAGCTGCTGCCCGAATCGCAGATCCTGCCGATGACACGCATCCAGGTCGCACGCGACCGCGCGATGGCGCAAGCGATCGTGAAAGCGCGGCAGCCGGGCAAAACGGTGTTGCTGGTCAGCGGTGCGGGCCACGCCACGAAGCCACTCGGCGTGCCGCAGCACCTGCCGACCGACGTGACCGTCAAGTCGGTGGCGCTGCAAGCCGGTGACGGCCCGGATCGCCCGGGCTACGACGCCATCTGGCGCACCCCCGCGATGCCCGAGAAGGGCTACTGCGCGTCGTTGCGCAAGTAGTCCCGTTCGCCTTCAGGCGAACTTCTTGATGCTGTCGGCCAGCGTGTTCACCAGCGTGTCGATGTGCGACTTTTCGACGATGAACGGCGGTGCGATCACGATCACGTCGCCGGCCGGCCGCACCAGCGACCCCTTGTGATAGCAGTCCAGGAAGATGTCGTAAGCCCGTTTGCCCGGTGAGCTGGCGATGGGCGCCAACTCGACCGCCGCGGCCAGGCCCAAGCTGCGGATGCCGATCACGTTCGGCAAGCCCTTGAACGCGCTGTGGAACGCGTCACCCAGCACCGTGCCCATTTCGCCGGCACGCGAGAACAGGTTTTCTTGCTGCAGCAGATCCAGCGTCGCGATCGCGGCAGCGCACGCGACCGGATGGCCCGAGTACGTGTAGCCGTGGAAGAACTCGACCACGTGCTCGGGCGCGTCGGTCTTCATCATCGCGTCGTACAGCTTGTCGCGGCAGATCACGCCGCCGAGCGGAATCACGCCGTTGGTCACGCACTTGGCGAAGTTCAGCATGTCCGGCACCACGCCGTAGTAGTCGGCCCCGAAGTTGGTGCCCAGCCGCCCGAAGCCGGTGATGACCTCGTCGAAGATCAGCAGGATGCCGTGCTTGTCGCAGATCTCGCGCAGGCGCTTCAGGTAGCCCTTGGGCGGCACGTACCACCCGGCCGAGCCGGCGATGGGCTCGACGATGATCGCGGCCACGTTGCTCGGATCGTGCAGGGGCAGGATGCGCTGCTCGAGCTCCAGCAAGGGGTCTTCGGCCCACAACGGCTCCTCGTTGTGCACGTACGCGTGGTTGACGGGGTCGTGGATGAAGCGCATATGGTCCACGCGCGGCAGAAAGGCCGTGCCGAACACCTTGCGATTGCCCGGGATGCCACCGACCGACATGCCACCAAAGCCAACACCGTGGTAGCCCTTCTCGCGGCCGATGAACACGTTGCGGTGGCCTTCGCCGCGCGCCCGGTGATAGGCCAGCGCCACCTTCAGTGACGTGTCGGCCGCTTCACTGCCCGAGTTGCAGAACAGCACCTTGTTGAGGTCGCCCGGGGCCAGCGCCGCGATCATCTCGGCGGCCTTGAAGGCGCGGTCATTGCTGACCTGGAAGGCGGTGGCGTAGTCGAGCGTGTCGAGCTGCTTCTTGATCGCCTCGTTGATCGGCTTCCTGTTGTGCCCCGCGCCCACACACCAGAGCGACGAGATTCCGTCGATCACCTTCTTGCCGTCGTGCGTGGTGAACTCCATGCCGTCGGCCGCGGTGAACACGCGCGGATCTTTCTTGAAGTGACGGTTGGGCGTGAAGGGCAACCACTGGTTGTCCATGTTGAAGTCGTTGTAGGCCATTCGTGAACTCCTGCAGGGGGAAGCCAACATTCTGCACGCCTGCGACAATCTCGGCCCTCATGACATCGCCTGCCTACATCCTCACCCTCTCCTGCCCCGACCGCACGGGCATCGTCCACGCCGTCTCCGGTTTCCTGCTCGAGCGCGGCGGCAACATCGAAGAAGCGGCGCAGTTCAACGACAACGACACCGGCCTCTTCTTCATGCGCGTGCGCTTCGCCTGCGCGGCGCACGACGAAGGCGCGTTGCGTTCGCAGATCGCGGTGCTGGCCGAGACCTTCGGCATGAAATGGCAACTGCACGCCGCCGCGGTGCCGATGAAGACCGTGATCCTCGTGAGCAAAGACGGCCATTGCCTGAACGACCTGCTGTTCCGCTGGAAGAGCGGCCACCTGGCGATTGACGTGCGTGCCATCGTCTCGAACCACCGCGACTTCTATCAGCTGGCGGCCAGCTACAACGTGCCCTTCCACCACATCCCGGTGACGAGCGCGACCAAGGTGCAGGCCGAGGCGAAGCAGCTGGAAATCATCGAAGCCGAAGGCGCCGAACTCGTCGTGCTCGCGCGCTACATGCAGATCCTGAGCAACGACCTTTGCACGCAGCTGGCCGGCCGTGCGATCAACATCCATCACTCGTTCCTGCCGAGCTTCAAGGGCGCGAAGCCCTACTACCAGGCGCACGACCGCGGCGTGAAGCTGATCGGCGCGACCGCGCACTACGTGACGGCCGACCTCGACGAAGGCCCGATCATCGAGCAGGACGTGGCCCGCGCCGACCACACCAACACCGTCGAAGACCTCACGGCCCGCGGCCGCGACACCGAAAGCCAGGTGCTGGCGCGCGCCGTCAAGTGGCACAGCGAACACCGGGTGCTGCTCAACGGGCATCGCACGGTCATCTTCAAGTAGCCCGGCCTGCAGGGCTTGTCGTAGAGTCTTCGTCATGAACGCACCCACCAGCGCCCTGCAGCACAACGAACTCGCCCACACGGCACGCCAGGCCCAGGTGGTGCGCGCGCTGCAGGCCGAACTGCCGGCGCACGCGTTGATCTGGCATGCCGAAGACACGACGCCCTACGAGTGCGATGGCCTGACGGCCTATCGCGCGCGCCCGTTGGTGGTCGCCCTGCCCGAAACCGAGGCGCAGGTCGCGGCCGTGCTTCGCATCTGCCATGGGCTGGGTGTGCCGGTGGTGGCGCGCGGTGCGGGCACCGGCTTGTCCGGGGGCGCGATGCCGCACGCCCAGGGCGTGACGCTGTCGCTGGCCAAGTTCAACCGCATCCTCAAGATCGACCCGGTCAGCCGCACCGCCATCGTGCAATGCGGCGTCCGCAACCTCGCGATCAGCGAAGCGGCCGCGCCGTTCAACCTCTACTACGCGCCCGATCCGTCGAGCCAGATCGCCTGCACCATCGGCGGCAACGTGGCGGAGAACTCGGGCGGCGTGCATTGCCTCAAGTACGGGCTGACGCTGCACAACGTAATGCGTGTGCGCGGCTTCACGGCCGAGGGTGAGGCCATCGAGTTCGGCGGCGAGGCGCTCGACAGTCCGGGCCTCGACCTGCTGGCGCTGGTGGTCGGCAGCGAGGGCATGCTGGCCGTGACCACCGAAGTGACGGTCAAGCTGGTGCCCAAGCCGCAGCTCGCGCGCTGCATCATGGCCAGCTTCGACGACGTGCGCAAAGCCGGTGACGCGGTGGCCGCAGTGATCGCCGCCGGCATCATCCCGGCGGGCCTGGAGATGATGGACAAGCCGATGACGGCCGCGGTCGAGGACTTCGTCAAAGCCGGCTACGACCTCGATGCCGAGGCCATCCTGCTCTGCGAATCCGACGGCACGCCGGAAGAGGTCGAGGAAGAGATTGGCCGCATGACCGCCGTGCTGCGCGGCTGCGGCGCGACCGCCATCGCGATCAGCACCAGCGAAGAAGAGCGCCTGCGCTTCTGGAGCGGCCGCAAGAACGCATTCCCCGCGTCCGGCCGCATCAGCCCCGACTACATGTGCCTGGATTCGACGATCCCGCGCAAGCGCCTGGCCGACATCCTGCTGGCGATCCAGCAGATGGAGAAGAAGTACCGGCTGCGCTGCTGCAACGTGTTCCACGCAGGCGACGGGAACCTCCATCCGCTGATCCTGTTCGATGCGAACGACCCCGACGAATTGCATCGCTGCGAGCTCTTTGGCGCCGACATCCTGGAGACCAGCGTGGCCATGGGCGGCACGGTGTCGGGCGAGCATGGCGTGGGCGTCGAGAAGCTCAACAGCATGTGCGTGCAGTTCACCGCGGCCGAGAACGAGATGATGTTCGGCGTGAAGCGCGCCTTCGATCCGGCCGGCGGGCTCAACCCCGGCAAGGTCATTCCGACGCTGCAGCGCTGCGCCGAGTACGGCAAACAGGTGGTGCGCGGCGGTCGCTTGCCGCATCGCGATCTCCCGCGCTTCTGAAGCGCCGACCACACAAGAAAAAGCCCGCGTGAAGCGGGCTTTCTCGTGGGTCATCGATCAATAGCGGTTCGGGTTGTTGGGGCGGCGGTCGCGGCGATCCGGCACGCCATCACGGTCGCGGTCCCAGGCGCCCCGGCGGTATTCCCAGCGCCCATCGCGTTCGCGCCACTCCGGTGCGCGGTACGCGTAGCCCGGTCGTGCCTTGATGTAGCTGCCTCGCACCCAGACATGGCGACCACCGCGCCACTCGTAGTGACCGGGCGCCCAGACGTAGCCGCGGCGCGGTGGCGGCACGCGTTCGGCCCGCGGCGGGGGGGGCGCCGACTGGATGGTGATGTAAGCCTGTGCCTGAGCCGTCGAGGGCACAACCGCTGCGCCCAGGGTCAGCAGCGAAGCGGCACCAATGGCGAAGCTGATGGCAATTTTTTTCATGGGTTTCACCTCATGCGTTGGTTGGAAGCTCCATGCTGCGCCGCCGACGTGAAGCGTGTGTAAGGCCAGGGCGAAATGTTGTGTAGAGCTGTATCGCGACCGTGCGCTCGCCCGGGGCCAACTATTCGCGCAGTTCGCGCAGATCCACAGCGGCCGCCATCGCGGCATAGCCTGCGTTGCCCGGGTGCAGATGGTCGCCACTGTCGTAGAGCGGATTCATGGCGGTGGGGTCGGTCGGGCTGCGCAGCGCGGCGTCGAAGTCGATCACGCCGTCGACATCCTGCCGGCCGCGAATCCATCTGTTCACCGCTTGCCGCATCGCCTCGCTTTCTTCGGTCCAGAAGGGCGCGCCCTTGAAGGGCAGCACCGTGCCGAGCAGCACCTTGACGCCTTTGGCCCGCGCCTGGTCCATGAGCCGCTGCAATGCGGCGGTCAGCCGGTCGGCCGTCGGCTCCTGGCTGCGCGGCGTCTTGCGCCCCGGCACATCGGCAAACACACTGGCCGCGATGTCGTTGATGCCGATCAAGAGGATCGTGTGCGTGACGCCACTCTGCGCCAGCACGTCCCGCGCAAACCGGTCCACCCCTTCGGGGCCGGCAGCATCAACCACGAGGCCGTTGCCGCCGATGCCCGCATTCACCACCGCCACCGGTCTGGCGCCCGCGGGCCCGTCGCGCAGGCGGCGCGCCAGATGGTCGGGATAGGCGCCCTCGCCCTGTGTGGCGCCGACGCCCTCGGTGATCGAATCGCCGAACGCGACAACGACGCGCGCCGCCTGGGTCGTCGCGACGTCGAGCCCGGTGACGTGGTGGTTCCATGCCGCCAGCGCGGGCTCGTGAAGGCGCGCATTGGCCACGCTATTGCCCGCGCCCACCCAGGTGGCCTGGCGCGGGTTCCGATGCACCGTCGCGACCGGCGTGGGTTCGTCGAGGAAGCTGCTCACGGCCAGCACCAAACAGATTCGAGAAGCGTACCCGCACCTTCGCGCCGCCCAGCGTGGGCGCGATCAGCTGACGCAGGGTTTGTTGAACGAAGGCCGCGGCCGGTGCCGGCGCCATGCCGGGCACGATGGACGGCTCGCGGTGGTCCTGCGGCGCGGCAATCCAGCTGGCGGCCCAGCCGCCTGCCGCGGAGGGCGCCGATATCGCTGGTGTCGTGACGTTCACGGCAACGGTCGCTGCAACGACCCATGCCAGCGCAAGACGGCGAGCCGGCAGGAAACTCGCCAGCGGACGCCAGCGCAGCAAGTAACGGGCACTCTTCATTCGGGCAAAGCGACTGAGTGTACGGACGCTCCATTAGCTTTGCCCGCCCAGCACACGCAGTTGGGCATCGGCGTCGCCGCCTTGCAGCCGCACCGTGGTCAAGAGGCGCACGTAGCGGCCCAGCGCGTATTCGGCCGTCATTCCGATGGCACCGTGCAACTGCACTGCCTGTTCGGCCACGAAGGTCGCGGCCTCTGCCAAGGCGAGCTTGGCAGAGGCCAGACTGTTGCGGCGCTCGGCACTATCAGCCCTGACCGCCCATTCGGCGGCCAAGGCCGCCATCGCCTCGGCTTTGAGCAAGTGGATGCGCATGTCGATAAAGCGATGCCGCAGCACCTGGAACTGCGATAGCGCCTGCCCGAACTGCCGGCGCTCGGAGAGGTAATTTGCCGTCATCTCGCACACGGTTTGAAGGGCGCCGACACCCAGCGCCGCCAAGCCTGCGATCTGCCAGCCGCGCAACCGCTCTACCAATGCATGGGCGGCCTCGCCGCGCGCCAGTAGCATGGCCTGGTCGGTCGCTGCTGGCAGTGCCAGGTCGGCCAGCGGCGTACCGTCCAACCCGCGGTACTGGCGCGTGCAGGTCGCCAGCCCAACGGGAAGCACGAACAGCGCCAGCTCACCTCCTTGCTGCGCGGACACAACGACGGCCGCGGCACCTGACCCATACGGCACGCCAGTTTTGGTGCCGCTGAAAGCCATCTGGCAGCCTTGCGCCTGGAACGTCGCCTGCGGCGCATGCCAGTCGTAGCGGGTCTGCGCCTCGTCAAGGGCCAGCGTGACGAGCGCGCCCTCCTCGCCTTCATGCATGCGCCTCAGCCAGGCATGCGCCCCATCGTCGGGGGCGGCGCGCAGCGCCAGCGTGGCCAGCACCGCGTGCGGCAGGTACGGCGTGCTGGCGCCGGCACGGCCCAGTTCGCGCAATACCAGCATCGCCTCGGTCGTTCCGCCACCCAGCGCCTCGGCCTGCTCCGGTGCCAACAGGCTGGTCACGCCCAGCGCAGCCAAGCCCTGCCAGTGCGTGCGCTCCCGGTCTGCGTCGATGGCGTCGGGCAGGCACTCGGGCAGCGCTGCGTCGCGCAGATAGCGCGCCAGCATGTCCTGCAGCATTTGCTGCTCGGTGTCGAAGCCTGGTTCGGGCGCGCGACCCTGCGGCGCGTCCAGCAAGAGCCTGGCCGTGATGTTCTTCTGGATTTCGTTGGAGCCGCCATAAATCGTGGTCTTGCGCATGTTCAGGTAGGTCGCGGCTAGCGGCGCGCAACGGCTGCCGCGCGCATCACCATTGAGCCCGCCGTCAGTCAGTGCGTTGCGGTCGAACACCAAACTGCCCAGCCCGCCGGCCTGCAGACTCAGGTCGGCAATCGCCTGCTGCAGTTCGGACGTCATGATCTTCAGGAACGACGCCGAATGCGCGTCGGTCGCGCTGTCGCTGGTCAGCAAGCGCATGTTCACGGTCTCGATGGTCACGAGCTCGGCCTCCAGCCGTGCCAGCCGCGCCGCGAACAGCGGATCGTGTAGCAACGGCCGCGCCCCACAGGGTTCCTCGGCAGCGAGGCGGCGCAGCCGCGCCAGGTCGCGCCGGCACCCGCCCATCATGGTGCCGAAGTTCGCGCGCTCGTGGGCCAGCAGGAACTTGGCATAGGTCCAGCCGTGGTTTTCTTGCCCGACCAGGTTTTCGACCGGCACCTGGACGTTGTGGAACCAGACCTCGTTGACCTCGTGCGCGCCGTCCAGCGTGATGATGGGTCGAACCTCCACGCCCGGCGAGCGCAGGTCGATCAGCATGAAAGAGATGCCCTCCTGCGGCCGGCCGTCGCTGCGCGTGCGTACTAGGCAGAAGATCCAGTCGGCATACTGGCCGTGCGTGTTCCAGACCTTCTGGCCATTCACCACGTAATGCTCGCCGCGCCGCTCGGCGCGCGTGCGCAGCGAGGCCAGGTCGGAGCCGGCGCCGGGCTCCGAATAGCCCTGCGACCACCAATGCTCCAGGCTGGCGATGCGCGGCAGGAAATAGTCGCGCTGCGCCGGGCTGCCATAGCGCATCAGCACCGGTGCCACCATTTTGTAGCCGAAGGGCACCAGCTCGGGCGCACCGGCCAGCGCAGTCTCCTCCTCGAAGATGTGCCGCTGCACGGCGTCCCAGCCCGGGCCGCCATGTTCCGCCGGCCAAGGCGGGGTGCCCCAGCCGTGGGCGTGCAGCGCATGGTGCCATTGCACATAGTCGTCGCGCTCCAGCGTGTAGCCCTCCAGCACCTTGCGGCTGGTAGCGGGCGACAGGCGGGCTGCGATGAAGGCGCGCACCTCGTCGCGAAAGCGCTGCTGCGCTTCGGTCAGTTGAAACGACATGGTTGGCCTGCGCGCGTCAGTTGCCAGTGAAACGCGGTGCACGCTTCTCGACGAAATGTGCCACGCCTTCGCGGAAATCGTCGCTTTGCACGCTCTCGGACATGTCGCGGTTGGCCGTGATCGTGGCCTCGGCCAGGGTCTGGAACGGCACCTCATACTGCTGGCGCTTGATCACGCGCATCGAGCGCGGCGACACGTTGTCGGCCAGATCGCGCGCATAGGCATAGGTGGCCTCGGCCAGTTTCTCGGGTGCATAGGTCTTGTTGACCAGGCCCATGGCCAGCGCCTCGTCGGAGCGGAACTTGCGCGCGGACAGCAGCAGGTCCAGCGCATTCGCATGGCCGACGATGCGCGGCAGCATCCAGCTCAGCCCGTGCTCGGCGATCAGGCCGCGGCGCGCGAACGAGGTCGAGAACGCGGCGTTGTCCGCCGCGAAGCGCAGGTCGCAATACAGCGCATGCACCAGGCCGATGCCGGCCGTGGCGCCGTTCAGCATGGCGATCACGGGCTTGGGCACCTGCGGGTAGAACGAATAGCGCGTCTGCCAGTCGGGCCGGCGGTTCATGTCGAAGGGCCGCATCCATGACTCGCTCTTGATGTCGTTCGGGTCCAGGTCCTTCAGCTCGTCCATGTCGGCCCCGGCACAGAAGCCGCGGCCGGCGCCGGTCAGCACGATGACGGCGACACCGGCGTCGCCTGCGGCCTGCTCCATGGCGGTGCGCACCTCACGCTCCATGGTGGCGGTCCAGGCGTTCAGCCGTTCGGGCCGGTTCAGCGTGATAGTGGCGATGCGGTGTTCGACGGCGTACAGGATGTGCTGGTAGTTCATGCGGGGCTCCTCGGGGAAGTGGACTTGCCGCGGGCCAGATAGGCCTGCGTTGCGGGTTGTGCGCGCAGCTCGCGGCCCCAGCGGGCCAGCACCTTGGCCAGGCGCGGCGGCTCCACGCCCAGTTGCGCCATGGCCACGCCGCCGTTGACCGATTCACGGTAGTCGTGGATCAGGCCATCCTTGAGTTCGAAGCGGCTCATGCCGTCGATGACGACGAAGTTGCCCGCGTACTCGGGCACGCGCGAGCTGAAGCTCGACAGCGACCAGGCGTAGGCCAGATCGCCGTTGCAGACCGGGTCGAACATCTCCCAGCGGTAGTCGGGCCCGGCATCGCGGTGGAACAGGTCGGACATCATGTGCGCGATGTCGGCCCGGCCCTGGTGGTCGCCGTAGATGTAGTCGTGGTAGACGCCGTCGGGCGTGAAACAGGCCGCGAAGGCCTCGCCATCGCCTGCCTCGGCGGCCGCGGTGAAGCGCTGCAGCAGCGCGCGGAATGCATCAGGAGTCATGCAGTCTTCCTCGTGTCGTTGGGGTTATGCGGATGCGGTCGCGCGCAGTTGCATGCGGTCGACCTTGCCGTTGGCGTTGCGCGGCAACTGGTCCACGAAGCGGACTTCGCGTGGCACCTTGTAGCGGGCCAGTTGGCGTTCGCAGGATGCGAGGATGTCCTGCGCCTGCAGCGGCCGGTCGGCGCTGACGATCGCCACGATGCGCTCGCCCAGTCGCGCGTCCGGCAGCCCGATGGCGGCACCCTCCAGCACGCCGGGGATGGCGTAGAGCACCTCTTCGATCTCGCGCGGGTAGACGTTGTAGCCCCCTGTGATGATCAATTCCTTCTTGCGGTCCACGACGAACAGGAAGCCGTCCGCATCCAGGTGGCCGATGTCGCCGCTGTGGATCCAGCCGTCCCGGAAGGTGGCGGCCGTGAGTTCAGGCTGGCCCCAGTAACCGCGCGCCATGCCGGGCGTGCGGATCAGAATCTCGCCAGCCTCCCCGGCCGGCTGGTCGCGGCCGTCGTCATCGACTATGCGCAGTTCTACACCCCAGTACGGCCGGCCGGCCGAGCCCATGCGGCGCTGGGCGGCGTCGAAGCGGTTGCCCACCACGGAAGGGCTGGCCTCGGTCATGCCGTAGCCCTCGGAGATCCAGACGCCGAATTTTTCCTCGAAGCGCCGATGCACCTGCTCGGGCAGGGCCTGGCCGCCGGACACGCAGGCGCGCAGCGCCGACAGGTCCGCGCCCTCGGGGATCGGCGTTTCCAGCAGCGTCCAGTACATGGTCGGCACGCCCATGAACACCGTGACCTTGTGCGCGGCCATTTCGCGCAGCGCCAGTTGCGGGTCGAAGCGCGGCGCCAGCACCAGCCGCGCGCCCACATGCAGAAAGGTCGACAGCAAACAGGTGTGCGCGTAGACATGCGCGAAAGGCATCACACCGTAGCCGCAGTCCTCGGGCTTGAGCTTGAGCAGGTCGTGCGCGAAGGCGTGCACGTTCCACAGCACGTTGTAGTGCGACAGCTCCACCCCCTTGGGACGGCCAGTGGAGCCCGAGGAGTACAGGATCACGGCGGCTTCACCGGGCTCGAACTCGGGAAACGGAAAGTCCAGCTGGCCCGGCTTGATCGTGAGGCCCGCCGCCTCCACGCCGACGTCAATGATGGTGCCGCGCGCGTTGAACTCAGGCAGCGCCTCGCGCAACTCGGTGGCGTGGCGACCGTCGTCGATGATCAGCGCCGGCCGGCAGTCGCGCGCGATGGCCGCGATCTCGGGTGTCACCAGCAGCGGGTTGATCGGCACAGGGATGGCGCCACTTTGCAGCACGCCCTGGTAGATGACCACCCAGGCGATCGAATTGGGCAGCACCACCATCACGCGCTCGCGCGGCTGCACGCCCAGCACGCGCAGCGCATTGGCGCAGCCGGCCGCCATGCGGTCCAGTTCGCCGTAGCTGATGGACCGCTCGCCCTCGCTGAGCGCGATCGCATCGGGCCGGTTGCGCGCATGCCAGCGCACGGACTCGGCAATGTTCAAAGCCATCTCGTTCGTTCCTTGCTCTTCTTCGATCGTCAACGCCCGGCGCCGCGACGCAGACGCGCCCACAGCGCCGCGGCCATCGGTACCAGGCCGCGCGGGAAATACACCATGGCCAGGATCAGCAGCACGCCGTAGGCGATGAAGCGAAAGGTTTCGGCCACGCGCAGCAGCTCGGGCAACGCCACCACGAGGCCGGCGCCCACCAGCGGGCCGACCAGCGTGCCGCTGCCGCCCAGGATCACGGCCAGGATGGCGTTCATGGACGCATCCACCGAGAACGGCGAGGGGTTGATGAACCCCACGTAGTGCGCATACAGCGCGCCCGCGAAACCGGCGTACAGCGCACTGGCGATGAAGGCCGCCAGCTTGTAGCGCGCGCAGGAGATGCCCAGCGCCTCGGCGTAGTTCTCGTTCTGGCGGATCGCCTGCCAGGTGCGACCGATGCGCGAGCGCACGATCCAGGCCGCCACCAGGCTGGTTGCCACCAGCGCGGCGAGCATGAGGTAGTAGTAGTGCGACCGGTTGCTGAAGTCCACCGTGACCCCGCCCACCGAGAAGCCCGGCGGTGGCGGGATGCGGCTGATACCCGACTCGCCGCCCGTGATGTCGATGGCATTGATCAACACGATGAAGATCACCATGTTGTAGGCCATGGTCACGATCGCGAAGTAATGCCCCTTCACACGCAGCGAGGGGTAGCCCGCCACCAGGGCCACCACACCAGTGATGACCGGCGCCACGAAAAGCGAGATCCATACTGGGAGTCCAAGTCGCATGGCCAGCAAGGTGGAGGCATACGCGCCCACGCCCATGAAGCCACCCTGCACGATCGAAACGTAGCCGGTGTATCCCTGGATGAAGTTGGCGCCCTGCGCCACCATGGCCCAGACCATGGCCAGCACGGCCAGGTGGATGTAGTACTTGATGTCCAGCACCAGCGGCAGCAGTGCCGCCAGGACGACCATCGCCCAGACCCAGGATTTGTGTTTGCCCATGGTGCTCAGCCTTTCTTGCGCATCAAGCCTTCGGGCCGCAGCAGCAGCACGCCGATCATGATCACGAAGGAGATGACGTCCTTGTAGCCCGAGGACAGAAAGCCCGCCGACAGCGATTCGCTGACACCCAGAATCAGCCCGCCGACGATGGCCCCGGGGATCGAACCCAGCCCGCCCAGGATCAGCACTGCGAAGCCCTTGATCACCAAACCGCCGCTGACGCCCGGCGCCACTGCGAACAGCGCGCCCACCAATGCGCCGGCCGCCACGGCCAATGCCGAGCTCAGCGCGAACACGATCATGGACACGCGGTTCACGTTCACGCCCATCAGCACGGCGGCGGGCCGGTTCTGCGCTACGGCGCGGATGGCCGAGCCCATCCAGGATTTGTTGATGAACAGCGTCATGGCCACCACCAGCACTACGGCGATCAGGAACACATAGGCGCGCAGCTCGGGCACCACGATCTCGCCGAACTCGAACACGTCACCGAACGGGCTTTGCACGATCACCTGGTCGGGCCCGAACATCAGCAGGTTGAGCTTTTCGATGACCATGGTCAGGCCCAGCGCAATGATGAAGGCGTTGATCGGTGGATCGTTGCGCACCGGGTGGTAGGCCACGCGTTCGATCACCACGCCCAGTACCGCGCCGGCCACCATGGCCAGCGGCATGGCCACCAGCAGGTGCACGCCCAACGTCTGCATGAGCACATAGGTCAGGTAGCCACCGAACATCGCCACGCTGCCATGCGCGAAATGCGCGATGCCCAGGATGCCGAAGATGATGGTCAGGCCCAGTGCGATCAGCGTGTACACGCTGCCCACGACCAAGCCGTTCAAAATTTGCTGGATCAGCTCGATCATCGCCACTCCACCCTGGGTACGGACAGCACGCGGGCCTGGCTTACTTGCGCAGCGAGCGCAGGTAGACCGAGTAGGTCTTGGCGTCCGACGGCAGTTCGCCGGCGAAGGTCCACTTGCCACCCTTCCAGACAAAGGCGCCGTTGGAGATGTAGGCCTGGCCGTTCTCGTCGAACATCTTGCCGTCGATGGGGATGTACTTGAGCAGTGCGTCGGCCGGCACCGGCAGGGTGCGCACCGCGGCGATCATCTTCTTCACGTCGGTCGTGGTCTGGGCCGCCTTCAGCGCGTCGCGCAGCACATAGACCTGGTCATAGGCGTAGGCCGTGTTGGGCGTGGGATCTTCCTTGTACTTGGCCTTGTAGGCTTCGGCGAAGCGCTTGGCCTTGTCGCTGCCCAGGGCCTGTACCGAGAACTCCACGGCCAACAGGTCGGTCACGCCTTCCATCTGCTCATTGCTGGCGACCTTGAGGAACTGCGCCTCGCTGCCGCCCGAGAAGCCATAGCGCGGCATACGCAGGCCCAGTTCCTTGGACTGGCGGTAGGCGAACGCGGCCTGCTCCACATAGCCGGAGATGAACACCGCGTCCGGCTTGAGCGCGCGCAGCTTGGTCAGCTGCGAGCTCATGTCGCGGTCCTGACCACCGAAGGTTTCCATGGCCGCGACCTTGCCGCCCGCGTCGGTGAAGGCCTTGATCAGGGACTCGCGGTACTGTGTGAACAAGGCCACATCGCGCACGGCCAGGATGCCCAGGTTGCGCACGCCCTTGTCGTACAGGTAACGCCCCGCCGCCGCGCCGGTGTAGTCGCCCGGCGGGCGCGTGCGGAACACGTTGGGGTTGCCGGCCGCTGTGATGTCGCGCGCGCCGGCCGTGCCGACCAGCATCAGCACATCTTCGCGGCCGATGAAGGAAGCCACGGCCCCGCCCGAGGCAGAGCAGCAAAAGCCCAGCAGCACCTTCACGTTGTCGCGATCGATCAGCTTGCGGACCACGTTGGTGGCCTCGGTCGGATCGGCCTTGTCGTCGTAGGCAATGGTCTTGATGCGGAAGTTGTCCTCGCCGATCTTGATGCCGCCGGCCGCGTTGATCTCTTCCACCGCCAGGTCGATCGCGCGCTGTTGCGGCAGGCCGTAGACGGCGCCACCGCCGGACAGCGCATCGCTGATGCCGACGTTGAGCACCTTGTCAGCGGCCTGGGCACCGATGGACGCCAGGGCCAGCAGCGCCGCGGCGCCGATCGCGCGCAGGCCGCGCGGGGAATGTGCGTGTTTCATGTCTCGTCTCCTTGTGGTTGAAAAGGGTTCAATGGCCGAGGTAGGCGTTGCTGATTTCAGGGTTGTCGCGCAGGCTGGCGCTGCTGCCTTCGAGCCGCACCACGCCGGCCTCCAGCACGTAGCCGCGATCGGCCACGCGCAGCGCCATGGAGACGGTCTGCTCGACCAGCAGCATGGTCACGCCGCGCGCCTTGATGGCCAGCAGGATCTGCTCGACTTCATCGACGATCTTGGGAGCCAGGCCCAGCGAGGGCTCGTCCAGGATGCACAGCCGCGGACGCGCCATCAGCGCACGGGCGATGGCCACCATTTCCTGCTCGCCACCGGACAAGGTGCCGGCCTTTTGCGCCATGCGCTCGCGCAGTCGCGGGAACAGGTCCAGCATTTCTTCCAGGTCGGATTGCCAGCCGCCACGGGCGCGCCGGGTGTAGGCACCCATGCGCAGGTTCTCCAGCACGCTCATCTCGCCAAAGACCTGTCGCCCTTCGGGACACATACTGATGCCCAGGTGGGCGATCTCGTGGCCAGGCAGGCTGCGCAGCGAGCGGCCTTCGAAGCGCACGTCGCCGCCCTTGACCGGCACCAGGCCGCAGATGGCCTTGAGCGTGGTCGACTTGCCGGCCCCGTTGGGGCCGATCAGGGCCACGCATTCGCCTTGAGCGACTTCGAACGA
The DNA here is from genome assembly GCA_004210915.1 of Variovorax sp. Classification (GTDB taxonomy): domain Bacteria; phylum Pseudomonadota; class Gammaproteobacteria; order Burkholderiales; family Burkholderiaceae_C; genus Variovorax. The sequence continues at coordinate 58,263 of SEGS01000030.1, forward strand.
GACGCCGTGCACGGCCTCGATGCTGCCGTAGGCAACGACCAGATCAGTGACTTGCAGCATCGCCGTGGTGTCCCAGGTAGGCCTCGATCACGGCCGGGTTGTGGCGGATTTCCGCCGGCGTGCCCTCGGCGATCTTCTCGCCGAAGTTGAGCACGACGATGCGCTGGCAGACGTCCATGATCAGCCCCATGTGGTGCTCGATCACCAGCACGCTGAGCCCGCGCTCGGGCAGGCGCTTGATCAGCGCGCCCAGCAGGCGCCGCTCGCTCGCCACCATGCCGGCGGCGGGCTCGTCCATCAGCAGCACGCCGGGCTGGTTGGCCAGAGCACAAGCCACCATCAACAGCCGCTGCTCGCAGACGCTGAGGGCGGACACACGCACCTGGTCGCGCCCGGCCAGGCCGACGAACGCCAGCAACTCCAGCGCCTCGGCGCGCACGCGGGCCTCGTCGGCGCGCGCGGCGGCCAGGCCCAGCACGTTGCCGAACACGCCGACGCCGTAGCGCCGGTTGGCGCCCAGCAGCACACTGTTCAGCGCGTTGAATTCCTCGAACATCTGCGTCGTCTGGAAGGTGCGCGCCAGGCCCTGGGCGACCACGCGGTTCGCCGGCAGGCCCTGAATTGGAACGCCCTCGAGCACGATCTCGCCGGCCGTCGGCGCCAGCGTGCCCGAGATCACATTCACGCAAGTGGACTTGCCCGAGCCGTTGGGCCCGATCAGGCCGATCACCTCGCCGGGCCGCACCTCGAAGCTCACATTCTTGAGCGCGGTGACGCCGCCGAAGACCTTGCGCACCTCGCGCAGCGACAGGCGCGGCTGTATGGCTGTGGAATCGACCATCGTCAGGCCGCCTTGGGTGGCAACGGCATCTGAATGGACTTGAGTTCGAGGAACTCCTCCATCCCGTAGACGCCGTTTTCGCGGCCCAGGCCCGACTGCTTGTGACCGCCGAACGGCGCCTGGATGTTGAACGGCGCACCGTTGATGTCGACCTGGCCGGTGCGCATCTGGCGCGCTACGCGCACAGCGCGCTGCACATCCGCGGACCAGACGCCGCCGGCCAGGCCGTAGTCGGAATCGTTGGCCAGCGCGACGGCATGGGCCTCGTCGCGGTAGCTGATGATGGACAGCACCGGCCCGAAGATCTCCTCGCGCGCCAGCGGCGAGGCGGGGTCGACCTGGCCGAACACCGTGGGGGCTACGAAAAAGCCGCCGGTTGGCAGCGGACCGCCGCCCGCGACCAGTTCGGCACCCGACGCCTGGCCCTGGGCGATGGCTGCACGCACCCGCTCGAGTTGCCGCTGGTTGGCGATCGGCCCCAGGCGCGTGGCCTCGTCCATCGGGTCGCCCGCCGCGTAGCTGGCGGCCGCCGCAGCCACCAGCGGCTTGATCTGTGCATAGGCCGATGCTGGCACCAGCATGCGCGTGTGGGCCGAGCAGGTCTGGCCGGCATTCTGGAAGCAGGCTGCGACGATGCCTTTGGCGGCAGCGGCGAAGTCGGCATCGTCCAGCACCACGGCGGCGGACTTGCCGCCCAGCTCCAGCGCCAGGCGCTTGACCGAAGGCGCGCACAGCGCGGCGATGCGCTTGCCAGCCGCAGTGGAACCTGTGAACGAGACCATGTCCACCTCCGGATGCGTCACCAAGGCCTCGCCCACCCCAGGCCCGTCGCCGGTAACCAGGTTGAACACACCGGCCGGCAGACCAGCAGCATGGATGACCTCGGCCAGCAGCAAGGCCGACAGCGGCGCCGTCTCGGCCGGCTTCAGCACCACGGTGCAGCCGGCCGCCAATGCCGGCGCGACCTTGCACGTGACCTGATGCAGGGGGTAGTTCCAGGGCGTGATGGCCGCGATCACACCGACCGGTTCACGCACCACCAGCGAATGGCCGACCTCTGATTCGAACGCGAACTCGGCGGCCAGGCGTGCGTACTGGCCCCAAGCATACAGCGGGCCGGCCACCTGCAGCCGGCCGCATTGCTTGATCGGCGTGCCGACTTCGGACGTGATCAGCCGGGCCAGTTCGTCAGCACGGGCCTTCAGGCCCTGTGCGATCTGCTGCAGGTAAGCGGCGCGCTGCACCGGCGTCAGCGCCGACCACGCCGCCAAGGCGGCCCTGGCCGCGGCGGCGGCGGTTGCCACATCCTCGCCCGAACAGGCGGGCACGCGAGCGATGGCCCGAGCAGTGGCCGGGTTGACGACGGCCAGCGGCGCCGCTTCCCGCATCGGGCGTACCCATGCCCCTCCGATGTAAATGTGTTCCCTATCCTGCATGTCTCCTCCGGTCGCCGTACCGCCTTGGTTCGGTCGGAGAAACTATAAATGAACACAAACGAACATGTTCGTTATTTTTCTAATGGATAACCCGACATCGAATTTTTTCGAACATATTCGTTTGATAGACCGCAGTTTCTGCCCCTCTAAAATCTGCGACCGCTTGCCACGCGCCTTCCACTTCATGACCCACAGCAAGACGTCCAAAGCCGCAGCCACCGCGACCACGCAACTGCACCCACGCCAGCGGGCGCTGGTCGAGCGCGTGCAGAACCAGGGAGGTAGTTGTTCGGTAGAAGCGCTGGCCCAGGCGCTGGACGTCACGCCGCAAACCATCCGCCGCGATGTGCTGCAACTGGAGCAACTGGGGCTGCTACGGCGTTACCACGGTGGCGTGGCCCTGCCCGGTGGCGCTGCCAACCTGGCCTACAGCACACGTCAGACGCTGCTGGCCGGCGAGAAGCGGTCGATCGCGGAACTCGTGGCCCAGCACATCCCGCACCATTCCTCGCTCTTCATCAATCTGGGCACCACGACCGAGGAAGTGGCCAAGGCGCTGCACCAGCACCGTGGCCTGCGCATCCTGACCAACAACCTGAACGTGGCCATGCTGACCTGCGACTTTCCGGAAGCCGAGGTCACGGTGGTAGGCGGCGTCGTGCGACCCCGCGACCGCGGCGTGACCGGTGAGGCCGCGATTGACCTGATCCGCCAGTTCCAGGTCGATTACGCGGTGATCGGCGTCTCCAGCGTCGACCTGAACGGTACGCTGCGCGACTTCGACTACCGTGAGGTGCGCGTGACCCAGGCCGTGATGGCACAGGCGCGCCAGGTGTTCCTGGTGGCCGACCATTCCAAACTGGGCCGCCCGGCGCTGGTGAGGCTGGGTGAACTGCGCGAGATCGACGCGTTCTTCACGGATCTGCCGCCGCCGCCCGAACTGCTGGCGGCGCTGCAAGGCAGCAAGACGCAGATCCACGTGGCAGGCGAAACCGTGACGCCGGCCAGGAAACCCGCACCGCTTCGCTAGCGAGCCGGACGTCTGCCATGGGCCTGAACATCGCCGAATTCCTGCGCTGGCAGGCGCGCTGCCGTCCAGACGCGATCGCGCTGATCGAGGGTGATCGCCAGCTCAGCTATGCCGAGTTCGACCTGCTGGCCGCTGGCTGTGCGAACGCGCTGCATGTAATGGGCGTGCAGCCACGCGAGCGCGTGATGATCGCGCTGCCCAATTCCATCGCCTGGGCCGTGATCTATGAAGGCGTGCTGCAAAGCGGCGCCATCCCGGTGCCGATCAACCCGCTGCTGGCTACTTCGGATATCGCGGCAATCGCGCGCGATTGCCTGCCTGCGCTGATCTTCGACGACGGCCGTCACGCCGCCGAGCTGCGTCAGGCTCTGCCCGAATTCGACGTGCGCGGCCAGATCATCGACATGGGCGTGGAGGAAGCGGGCTTGTCACTGCTGCCGGGCCAGCTGCTGCATCCTCTGCCCACGTTTGCGCCGGAAGAGACGGCCGTGATCCTGTACTCCTCGGGTGCCATGGGACCGCCCAAGGGCGTGGAGCTGTCGCATTTCAACGTCTGGTGGAACGTGCAGGCGTTCGCTCACGACCTGCTGGGCCTGTCCGAACACGACTGCGGCTACGCCGTGCTGCCGTTCTCGCATGCCTATGCCCACACCTGCTTGTTCTCGTCCTTCCTGTCCGTGGGCGCGCGCCTCGTGCTGGCGCCCAAGTTCGATGCCCGGCGCTGCCTGCAGGACATGGCGCGCGAACAAGTCAGCGTGCTGATGGCCGTGCCGGCCATGTTCTGGTCGCTGGCCGAGGCAACCGACGCTCCGCCGTTGTCGGCGCTGCGCGCCTGCGTGTCGGGCGGTCAGGCGTTGACCGAGCCGGTGCAGCGGCGCTTCGAAGAGCGCTTTGAGACCCTGATCTCCGAAGGCTATGGCATGACCGAAGCCGGCCCTTCCATCACCGGCAACCGCTTCCATACCGACGGCCGGCGCGCAGGCTCGGTCGGCCTGCCCTACTGGGGCGTGGAACTGAAAATCTGCGACGAGGGCGGACAGGAACTGCCGATCGGGCAGACCGGCGAGATCCTGGTGCGCTCGCCCGGTATTGCCCGCGGCTACTGGAACCGGCCCGCGTGCAGCATGCGCAGCTTTCGCGATGGCTGGCTGCACAGCGACGACTTGGGTTACCTAGATGCGGACGGGTTCTTGTATGTGGTCGGCCGCAAGAAGGAAATCATCATCAGTGGCGGCTACCACGTGTATCCGCAGGATGTCGAGCAGGTACTGCTGACCTTGCCGGGCGTGCGCGAAGCCGCCGTTCTGGGCGTGTCAGATGCGCGCTTGGGCGAACGCGTCGTGGCCTTCGTGGTCGCAGCCTCGCCGCTGCGGACCGAGGAGATCGCCGCGCAGTGTCGCGCCAAGATGGCCCGCTACAAGGTGCCGCGAGACATCCGCTTCGTAGACGCGCTGCCGCGCGGACCGGAGGGCGCAGTTGATCGCACCCGGTTGCGCTCGCTCAGTACTTGAGACTACTGGCGCTTCGTAGATACCCCCAGGGCATGTCAATCTCGTGTCAGATCGGCGGGAAGTTTGGGCGTGGAAAATTCTCAGGCCCCCGCGCCATCGCGCGCCTCACCAGGTGTCGACGTAGCTGCTGACGGGCGCCGTCATCTGCGTGGCGGACGCCAACCCGCGCACCAGCCAGCCGCGCGTGTCGGCCGGGTCGATCACGGCGTCGATCTCCAGCGTCTGCGCCATGTGGATCGCTTCGCCGTTCGCGTACTGCTGCGCCACCAGTTGCTGGAACAACGCATCGCGCGCGGCACCCGCGGGCGCCTCGGCGAGCTCCTTGCGGTAGCCGAGCCGTACCGCGCCCTCGAGCCCCATGGCGCCGAACTCGCCGGTCGGCCAGGCCACGGTGAACACCGGCGCATCGAAGCCGCCCGCCGTCATGGCTTGCGCGCCGAGGCCGTAGCCTTTGCGCAGCACGACCGCGAAGAAGGGCACACGCAGGTGAGAGGCGACCATGAACATGCGGCACACGTGGCGCACCTGCGCCTGCGCTTCGATCTCGGGCCCGACCATGAAGCCTGGCGTGTCGCACAGCGACACCATGGGCAGCCCGTGCGCGTTGCACAACTGCATGAAGCGCGCGGCCTTGTCGGCTGCCTCCACATCGATCGCGCCACCGAGGTGGTGCGGGTTGTTCGCGATCACACCGATCGCCTTGCCCTCGATGCGCGCGAGCGCGGTGACGATGCCGGCGCCGAAGCCCGCGCGCAGCTCGAGCACCGAGCCGGTGTCGGCGATGCCGCGCAAGGCGGCGCGCACGTCGTACACGCGCAGGCGGTTCTCGGGCACCACATGGCGCAGCGCGCGCGGATCGGCGCAGTGCCAGTCGCTCGTAGCGCCCTGGAAGTACGAGAGGTATTGCTTCGCGGCCGCGACCGCTGCCGCCTCGTCGTCCACCAGGATGTCGATCACGCCGTTGCGCGACTGCACGGGGCTCGGGCCGATCTGCTCGGGCGCAAAAGTGCCAAGCCCGCCGCCTTCGATCATGGCCGGGCCGCTCATGCCGATATTGCTGGCCTTCGTCGCGATGATCACGTCGGCGCAACCCAGCAGCGCCGCGTTGCCCGCGAAGCAGCGCCCGTGCACGATGCCGACCACCGGCACCTTGCCCGACAGCGCCGCGAACTGGCTGAAGGTGTGGTTGTTGAGGCCGGCGACGATGGGCATGTCGGTGTCGCCCGGCCGGCCACCGCCGCCCTCGGCGAACAGCACCACCGGCAGCTTGAGCTGGTGCGCGATGCCGAGCATGCGATCGGTCTTCTGGTGGTTGCGCAGGCCCTGCGTGCCGGCCAGCACCGTGTAGTCGTAGGCCAGCACGGCGCAGCGCGACTTCTCGGGACCGAACTGCGCGGCATTGACGCTGCCGATGCCGGTGATCATCCCGTCGGCCGGCGTGTTGGCGATCAAGTCGTCGATGCTTCGGCGGCGCGTCTGCGCGGCCACCGCCAGCGCGCCGTACTCGATGAAGTTGCCCGGATCGGCTGCCAGATCGCACAGGTCCGCGATGTTGGCGCGCGCGGTGCGGCCACCCTGCTTGTGGCGCTTGGCGACGGCCGCCGCGCGGTTCACGTCGAGCGTCGGCGCATGCCGATCGATCACCTTCTGCAGGTCGGGACGGATGGCGTCCAGATCATGTTCGGCCAGCGCAGTGGCTTCGACGGCAGTGGCATCCACCGCTTCGAACTGCACCAGCGCTTGGCCTTCGACGAGATAGTCGCCCGGCGCGGCGCGCAGCGCGACGACGCGGCCGGCGAAGGGCGCGTGCAGCAGGTGCTCCATCTTCATGGCTTCGAGCACGCCGAGCTGCGCGCCCGCCGGCCGCACATCGCCGACCGCCACGTCAAATTGCACGAGCTTCGCGGGCATCGGCGATCGCACGGTCAGCGCACCCGCGTCTCCCGCCGGTGCGTTGATGGCGGCCGATGCCACGGCGACGGGAGCGGCGATCTTCTTTGCCTCGCCTTCGATGCGCACGGCCTCCGCGAGCAACTCGGCCAGATGGTCTTCAACAAAGCGGGTGTGCACCGCCTGCATCGCAAACTCGGGCCGCGCGGCGATGGCGCGCAGCAGCGAGAGATTGGTCGCCATGCCATCGATCCCGCATTCCGCCAGCGCGCGCGTCGAGCGCCGCACGGCATCCTGAAAGTTCGGCGAGGCCGAGTGCACGATCAGCTTGGCGAGCAAGGTGTCGTGGTGCGGCGAAGGAGCAAGGCCCGCATGGCCATGCGTGTCGACGCGCACGCCGGGACCGCTCGGCAGGTCGAAGCGCTCCAGCGTGCCGCCCGAGGGGCGCGCCTGGCCGTCAGCATCGAGCGTCTCGGCGTTGATGCGCCACTGGATCGCGAAGCCGCGCTGCGCCGCCGTGCGATCTGCCTCGATGCCCAGCGATGCCAGCGACGCGCCGGCCGCGGTGGCGATCTGCAGCTGCACGAGGTCCAGCCCCGTCACCGCTTCGGTCACGGTGTGCTCGACCTGCAGCCGCGGATTGGCTTCGATGAACACCCAGGGCAGCGTGGTCGATGCGGTGTCGACCAGAAACTCAAAGGTGCCCAAGCCTTGGTAGCCCACGGTCTGCGCCATGCGCAACGCGGCTTGCGTGACCTGCACGCGCAGGTCTTCCGGCAAGGAGGGACTGGGCGCGATCTCGACCAGCTTCTGGAAGCGGCGCTGCAACGTGCATTCGCGCTCGCCGAGGCTCGCGACCGCGCTGCCATCGCCGAGCACCTGCACTTCGATGTGGCGCGCGTGGCGCATCAGGCGCTCGACGTACACACCGTCGACACCGAACGCTGCCTTTGCTTCGGACATGCAGCGCGTGTGCGCTTCAGCGAGCTCGCCGGCGCTCAGCACCGTGCGCATGCCCCGGCCGCCACCGCCACCGATGGCCTTGACCATGACGCCGGCGCCCTGCGCGTGCTGCTCGGCAAAGAAGGCCTGCGCCTCGGCCAGCGTGACCGCGCCCGCGCTGCCGGGCATCACCGGCACACCGCACTGCGTTGCAAACTCGCGCGCCCGCGCCTTGTCGCCGAACAGCGCGAGCTGCGCGACCGTCGGCCCGATGAAGACAAGGCCCGCGTCGGCACAGGCCTTTGCGAAGTCCGCGCGCTCGCTCAGGAAGCCGTAGCCCGGGTGCACTGCGTCACAACCCTGGGCGCGTGCGATGGCGACGAGAGCGACGATGTCGAGGTAGGCCGCAGGGCCGGTGGCACCCAGCGCGACGGCCGTGTCGGCCAGCCGCACATGCAGCGCGGCCGCGTCGTCGCGCGCATGCACCGCTACGCTGCCGATGCCGAGGTCGCGCAGCGCGCGCACCAGACGAACGGCGATCTCGCCACGGTTGGCGATCAGGACTTTGTGGAACACGTCGAGGTCTTGGAGATGAAGGGACGGGGAGAGAACGACGACTGCGTGCCGCCCTCTCAGGGTTATCGATGAAGGCCGGCTCTTGTCTCGGCCGCAGTGTGCGCAAACAATCCTACCGATGGGTAGAACGTTGGAGACACAGCACAAACCCTCTGCGGACCGTGACGCGTCCAGGCGCCATGGTCTGCCCGAGGGCACCGGCCGGCAACGCGCCGCGACGCAGGCCACCGACCTGCAGCGCGAGCGCATCCTGCAGGTGGCGACGACCCTCTTCGCCGAGCAGGGCTATGCCAACACCACGATGGCGCAGATCGTGCGCGCGCTCGGCGTGACCAAGCCCTTCGTCTACTACTACTTTCGCGACAAGCAGGAGATCTTCGAGGTCCTGGCCTGGCGGCCGGCGGTCGATTGCTTCACGGTGCTCGATTTCGCCGCCAGCGACCCGCGCCCTGCGGCCGTGAAGGTCATGGTCGGCATCGAGGCGCTGATCCGCGCGACGATCGCGCACGACCCCTGCGGCTTCTTCCTCTACCGCGAGCCGCAGGTCTGCCGTCCCGAATACATGGCCGAAATGACCCGGCTCGCGCGCCATTTTTACGACCGACTCTGCCCCCTGCTGGAAGAAGCGCGGCGCGACGGCGACCTCGATTTCAACGAGATCCGCATCACCGCGCTGGCCGCCTGCAGCCTGCCCGGCTTTCTGTACACCTGGTACCGGCCCGATGGCCGCCTCTCGCCCGATGCGACCGTGGCCGAATTGACGATGCTCGCGGGTCGGGTGCTGGGGCTGCGCAACCGTCGCCGGCGTTGAGGCCCGCAACAATGCCAACGCGCCGCCGAGTCGCCCGCCCGACACGGGCCTAGGGAATACCCCGGCGTGCCGCCCCCCGGTGCGCTCTCGATACTCCGTGGGTCACACACGGACGCCCACGTCCGCTCCACTCCAAAGGCAAAGACCCATGGCAGGCAACAACGCACTCCACCCGATCCCGCATCCCGCGAAGAAGCCCTTCGTCGGCAACCTGCTGTCGATCGGTTCCGACTCCCCCGTGCTCGACATGTGGAAGATCGCGCAGGACCTCGGCGGCATCTACTGGCTCGACATGCCGGGCATGCCGGTGATCGTGATCTCCGACCACAAGCTGGTCGACGAGCTCTGCGACGAGAAGCGCTTCGACAAGAGCACCAACGGCGCACTGCGGCGGCTGCGTGCGGCCTCGCACGGCCTGTTCACGTCGGACACGAATGAGCCGACCTGGAGCAAGCCGCACAACATCCTCCTGGCCAACTTCAGCCAGCGCGCGATGCAGGCCTACCACCCGATGATGCTGGACATCGCCGAGCAGCTGATCGCGAAATGGGAGCGCCTGAACTTCGACGACGAGGTGGATGTGACGCGCGACATGACCGCGCTCACGCTCGACACCATCGGCCTGTGCGGCTTCGGCTATCGCTTCAACAGCTTCTACCGCGAAGGCTTCCACCCCTTCGTCGACGCGATGGTGCGCACGCTCGAAACGGTGCAGGACCGTCGCGGCCTCCCGCTCGAAGAGCTGATGATGAAGAAGCAGCTGGCGCAGCAGCGCAAGGACATCAAGTACATGCACACGATGGTGGAAGACATCATCAAGGAGCGTCGTTCGAGCGGCGCCGACATCGCCACCAAGCCCGACCTCTTGAGCTACATGATCGCGGGCGTCGACAAGAAGAGCGGCGAGAAGCTCGACGACAAGATGATCCGCGACGAGTGCATCGAGTTCCTCATCGCGGGACACGAGACCACCAGCGGTCTGCTTTCTTTCTCGATCTACTACCTGCTGAAGGACCCAGCCATCCTCGCGAAAGCGCAGGCCGAGGTCGACAGCGTGTTCGGTACCGACCTTTCGGTGCGGCCGACCTACGCGCAGGTCAACCGGCTGCAATACATCGGGCAGATCCTCAAGGAAGCGCTGCGCATGTACCCGACGGCGCCGGCGATTGCGAAGCGCGCACTGGCCAACACCGCCATCGGCGAGGGCGGCAAGTACACGATCCACAAGCGCAACATGATCATCCTGCATGCGCTGGCCATGCACCGCGACAAGAGCGTCTGGGGCGAGGACGCCGACCAGTTCAACCCCGACCACTTCACGCGCGAGGCCGAGCGCGCGCTGCCGCCCAACGCCTTCAAGCCTTTCGGCACCGGCCAGCGTGCTTGCATCGGCCGCCAGTTCGCGCTGCAGGAAGCGATGCTCACGCTCGCGATGGTCATCCAGCGCTTCAAGCTGATCGACCACGCGAACTACCAGCTCAAGGTGAAGGAAGCGCTGACGATCAAGCCCGAGGGCTTCAAGATCAAAGTGGTTGCGCGCGACAACGTGGAGCGGCGTGCACGCGCTGCCGCACCGGCCGGCGAGACCGCTGGCGCCGCAGCGCCCGCGCCTGCCGCCACGCCCGCCTCGGCGCGCCATGGCACCTCGCTGCTCGTGCTGCATGGCTCCAACCTGGGCTCGGCCGAAGACCTCGCGCGCCAGTTGGCGGAAGCCGGCGAATTGCGTGGGTTCTCGGCCACGCTCGCTTCGCTCGACGACTACGCCGAGCGACTGCCGGCGGCCGGCGCGGTCGCGATCATCAGCGCCTCGTACAACGGCGTCGCCCCCGACAACGCGGTGGAGTTCTCGCGCTGGCTCGAGGCGGCCGACGGGTCGCTCAACGGCGTGACGTACAGCGTGTTCGGGTGCGGCAACACCGACTGGGCATCGACCTACCAGGCCGTGCCGCGCCGCATCGATGCGCGGCTGGCCGAGCTCGGCGCCGAGCGCGTGCATGCGCGCGGCGAAGGCGATGCGCGCGAAGACATGGACGGCGCGTTTCAGGACTGGGCCGATGCGCTGTGGCCGGTGCTCTCGCAACGCTTTGGCCTGAAGGTCGATGCCGGCGCGCCCGCACAGGCCGAGCCGCTGTACGCGGTCGAGGCCTTGCCGCCGCCGCAGACCAGCGGGCTCGTCGAGTCGCTGGGCGCCGTGGCGATGCGCGTGCTGGTCAACGACGAGTTGCAGACCACCGACGGCGACACGCCGTCGGACCGTTCCACGCGCCATGTGGAGCTGGCCTTGCCCGAGGGCGTGCACTACCGCGCGGGCGACCACCTGAGCGTGGTGCCGCGCAACAGCCCGGCCCAGGTCGAGCGCGCGATGAAGCGCTTCGGCTTCGAGCGCGATGCGCATGTGCGGCTGCACGCCGCGGCCGGTCGCAAGGCCTACCTGCCGGTCGATGAAGTGATCGCTGTCGAGCGGCTTCTGGGCGACTACGTCGAACTGCAGGATGTCGCGACACGCAAGGAGATCGCCACGATGGTCGCGCACACACGCTGCCCCGTCACGCAAAAGGCGCTGGGCGCGATGACCGGCAGTGACGAAGCGGCCGCTGCCACTTACAAGCGCGAAGTGCTTCAGCCACGCAAGTCGGTGCTCGACCTGATGGAGCAGTTTCCGGCGTGCGAGCTGCCCTTCGGCGCGTGGCTCGAGCTGCTGTCGCCGCTGTCGCCGCGCTACTACTCGATCTCGTCGTCACCGAAGGTCGAAGCCGGTCGCTGCAGCGTCACAGTCGGCGTGGTGCGTGCGCCCGCGCGCTCGGGCCAGGGCACATTCGAAGGCGTGTGCTCGAACTTTCTGGCGCGCAGCGCGCCCGGCGACACGGTGCACGGCTTCGTGCGCGGCACGACCGCCGAAGGCTTTGGCCTGCCGGCCGATCCGCAGCGCCCGCTCATCATGGTCGGGCCGGGCACCGGCCTCGCGCCCTTCCGCGGCTTCCTGCAGGATCGCGCCGCACAGAAGGCGCAAGGCGTCGCGCTGGGCGATGCGATGCTGTTTTTCGGTTGCCGCCATCCGCAGCAGGACTTCATCTACGCCGAACAGCTGCAGGGCTGGGCGAAGGACGGGCTGGTGCAACTGCACACCGCCTTCTCGCGCTCCGGCGGTCGCAAGGCCTATGTGCAAGACCTGATCCGCGAGCAGGCTGCCGAGGTGTGGAAGCTGCTAGCCGCAGGCGCCACGGTCTATGTGTGCGGCGACGGTTCGCGCATGGAGCCCGATGTGCGCCGCACGCTGTCGGACATCGCGCGCGAACACGGTGAGGACAGCGAGGCGTGGATGGAGAAGATGCTTTCCAGTCAGCGCTATGTGCTGGATGTTTGGGCGGGGAACTGAGCTTTTCTGTGGGTCGCTGCTTGCGCGTTCGTTGGAGAGCGCCCGGCACGCGATGCGGCCTGTGCGACCCCGCTGCGCGGGCCCTTCGGGCTGCCTTGCGGTACTCGCTCCGGGCGGGGTCCGCAGAACTCGCTTCGCTCAAACAGCTGCGGCCCTGATCCGCCCTGCACTCCGTTCCTCAGCCGCACAGAGGGGAATCGCCCAGGCCGCACCGCATGCCGGGCTTGGGCACTGACAAATGAGTCAGCATACGAGAGACGGGTGTGCCGCCACACGCCAATCGGCGATGAGTTCGTCACCATCCCCATGATGGCAGTTCATCTCCCTCGACCAATTCGCAGCCGTAGAAAGTCGCGCCCTTCACTCTCACGCCCGCCAGCACGGCACCTGACGTCCTGATCGACTCGATAGCAGCGAGTTCCAAGATGGCACCCGTAAGGTCCGCATTTGAAAAGTCGGCACATTTGAGGTTGCAGTCCCGAAAGCTCGTTCCACGCAGACTTGCACCCGAGAAGTTTGCATCTGTGAACCATGAGTGCTTCTCGAAGTCTGCACCATCCAGTCTTATTCCAGACAAATCAGCGGCGCTCAGTTCGGTGTTCGGAAAGCGTCGCTCTCCAGCGGAATAGCGCTTCTCGAGCTCATCGCGGCTTTGGGGTGGCCGGTAGTCTTTTGGTTGGTTGGGCATCGCTGTCGAGCCTGCGGCGAGCACCGCAGCGAAAGGCGGATCAGGGCCGCAGCTGTTCGAACGGAACGAAGTGGAGTGAGTTCTGCGGACCCCGTCTTTCGTGAGGAGCAGCAGCGAAGTCCGAAGGACCGCTGGCGTCAGCCGCCTGCGGGCACACCGCCTGTCGACGGCGCGCGCAATCAACGCAACGACCGGTCTGCGTCAGCCGGCCTTGCCGCGCGACGGCTTCTTACGGCCCTCAGCGCGCGGCTCGTCGGCAGCCGTTAGCGTGCGCCCGCCCTTGGCCTGATCAAGCCACAGCAAGGTGTCGACGTAGGGCATGAAACGGTGCAGGTACGCGGGTGACAGCTCGCGCATCAGCGCCAGCGAACGGTGCACCAGCTGGTGCGAGTTGAGCGGGCCGGCGTTCTCGGGCACCGTGGCCAGGGCTTGCGTCAGCTGGCGCTCGGTGCTGAGTCGGGACCAAGTGCTGCGCAGGTAATTGAGTGTGTCCTCATGGCCCGGCGAGGCCGGACGCGCCATCTGTGCGGCCAGTTCGCCGAGCCCGGGCGATGTGGACCCGTTGGTGCGAGCGTCCGCATGACCGTCGGCGGTCGATGCGCGAGACGCCGCTCGATTTGGCGCTGCTGCTGTCCCCTCGTCTGCCGCGTTGTCTCTTGCGTTGAATCCCTCGTCATAAGCCGCAAGCAACTGCGCCAGCCGCGCATCGAGGATGCGCCGCGCCGCGCCACGGTACGTGGCGGACCGGCGGGCCAATGCCTCGATGAGGCGGAATCGCACCGGGTCGCGCCGATGGTCGCCGCGGGCGCGCCTGGCGGCGAGCAGCGCAACGGCGTCTGTCGCGCTGACGCCGTCTGCATCGACGCCACGCACGGCCTCTCCCGCTTCTGTCGCTTCGGCGTTCAAGGCATCCCCGACGTGCATGCGCTTCCCGGCATTCAAGGCGTCTTCTTCACGACCGCGTCCGATCGCCGCGGCGTCGGCGCCATCTCGACGCGCCGGTTCTTCGAGCGCCCTTCGGCATCGGCGTTCGAGGCCACGGCCTGCTCGGAACCGAAGGCCGCGGCGAAGACCGAGGGCGACGGAATCCCCTCCTCGATCAACGCGCGCGTCACCGTCAGCGCGCGCTGCGCCGACAGCTCCCAGTTGTCGGTGAACTGCCGGTTGCCGCCGCGCACCTGCCGGTCGTCGGTGAAGCCGCTGACCATCAGGATCTCTTCGCGCGACTGCAGGTAGCTCGCAAGTGCGGGCGTCAGGCTCTTGAGCAGTTGCCGGCCTTCGGGTTCGAGCTCGGCCGAATTCAGCGCAAAGAGCACGTTGCCGCTGATGCCGATGCGGCCGTTGTTCAGCGTCACGCGGCCGGCGGCGAGCGGGCCGGCCAGCGCCTGCTCGAGCGTCTGCAGGCGCTGCGCCTCGGCTTGCCGCTGCTTGACCTCGGCATCGAGTTTGGTGGCGAGCTCCAGCTGCATCGCGAGCACGCAGACCAGGATCAACACGAAGGCGCCGAGCAGGCCCGACATCAGGTCGCCGAACACGGCCCAGACCGGCACCGTGGGCTCGAGACCGCCGTCGACGTCTTCCGCGATCATGCGTCGCTGCCCGCGAGCGCGCGCTGGCTCGCCAGACGCTGCAGGTCTTCGACGATCTGCTTTTGCGACAGGGTGCTGAGGTCGATCACCTCGCGCGCCTGCGCCACGTAGTAAGCCAGTTGCTCGTCGCTGCGCGCCATCGACTTGCCGAGCGCGCCTTCGATGCGCTGCAACTGCGCGCCCAGCTTCTCGTTCGACTGGCTGAACAGCTCGACCGCCTGGCCAAAGGCTTCGCCCAGGCTCGCCACCTCGACCGCACTGCCGGTGAGCTGCGCAGCCACCTCGGTCATCTTGCCGGTCTCGGTATCGAGCTTGTCGGTGAAGCGGGCGCCCACGCGCTCCAGCAGGTCGGCCGATGCGCCGACGAGTGCGTCGATCGCTGTGCGCTGCTCGGTGGACGCGTGATTGACAGCACCCAATAGCGTGTCGAGCGTGCCCAGGATGCGACTGCGTTCCTCAAGCATCGTGTTGTCGCGCACCATGCTGTCGCTGAGTTTCTGGCGCAGTTCGGCGATCACCTCGGCCGCAGCACGTGGCGCTTCCGATGCCATCTGCACGAGCTGGCCGATCTCGGCGATGGTGCGGCTCGCATGCGCCTCGGTCTGCGCGGTGATGTCCTGCGCGGTCTGCGCCAGCGTGTCGCAAATGGCCTGCTGCTGCGCGGCGCTTTGCACGCCGGCCTGCTGCCACTCGCTCTGCAGCGATGCGGCCATGGCCGCGAGTGCGTCGGTCCACGCGGCCAGCCGCTGCTGGTCGCGCGCAGCCACCTGCGTCTGCAGATCGGTGTGCGCTTGGCCGACAGTGCCGACCAAGGATGCCGCGTGCTGCGCGAAGGTGGCGGCGGCTGCTGTCAGCGCGCGCTGCGCGTCGCCCGAAACGGCTTCGCTCGTGCGCGCATGCTCGGCCAGCGCGCCGCGCCAGTTCTCCGACACGCTGTCGACCGTGCGCTCGAGGCGCGCGGCGACACCGTCGACCATTTGCGTCGCGCGCTGGTCGAAGGTCTGGCTGAACTGGTCGAGCGTGCCGCGCAGGTCCGTCGACAGGCTTTCGCTTGCACGTTGATGGCCGTCGAGCGCGGTTTTCCAGAGCGCGGCGACCTCGGTGGTCGCGCCCTCGAAACGGGTCGACAGGCCGTCCAGCTGCTGCTGCACGCTGCGCCCGAGAGTGTCGTGCAGCGCGGCGGTCTCGCGCGCGATGCCGGCCATCGTGGCTTCGACCACCGGCTGGATCGTCGCGCCGGCCACGCGGGCGCTGTCGGTCATGCTTTCCTTCAACGACGCGCCCACGGCCGTGGCGAGGCAGGCGTACGCGGCCTCGGCCTTGCCGTGGAAGCGGTCCTGGCTGGCGAGGAGGCGCTCGTTCAGCGCCTCGTTCTGCCGCTCCATCGCGGCCATCATGGTTTGCAGGCGGTCGATCAGCGCGGGAATCGCGTCGCCTTGTTGCTGCAGCAGCTTGAAGGACTCGTCGCGCTGATGCGCTTGCGAGAAGACTCGCAGCGTGGTCGCGATCCGCGTGTCCAGGCCCTGTGCGGCCTGCAGCCGGTCGCGCCGGCACAGCGCAGAGACCAGGCCAAGCATGGCCGACGCGGCCACGCCCGCGAGCGAAGTGCCGAAGGCCAGCCCCAGCCCCTTGACCGGCGCGGCGAGCGACGACCGGATCGCCAGCAGGTCGGCCGCGCTCTCGAGCGCCGTGCCGGTGCCGTTGAGCGTGACGACCATGCCCAGGAAGGTGCCGAGCATGCCGAGCAGCACCAGGAGGCCGGTCAGGTACGGCGTGAGCGCGGGGCCGGGCAAGCCGGTGCGCTCGCCCTCGACGCGCAGGCGCACGGCGTTGCGCAGGGATGAGTGGAGGCGGTCGAGCCATTCGCCCAGCGTCGGCGGTGCCTGCGGCCCCTCGGCCACCGCGGCGGCGAGCGTGGTGGTGGCCTGGTGAAAGCGGTACAGCTCCCGCGCGCCCATCAGATAGAAGGCGCCGATGAGCAGGGTGATCGACAGCGCCAGCGGGTTCGAGCCGATGTAGCCGACGGCCACCCAGCAGATGGCAACCAGGCCGAGGACGAAGGCGATGCAGTGGGGAAGGAATCGTTTCATTGAGGGGTTGTTTCACAGGCGCGAAGCGCGTCGACCAGCGCGTCGACCGGTTGCAATCGAATCTCCAGTTCAGCCAGCCAGACGCTGCGCAGGGCCTCGCTGAACGTGGCGCGCCAGGCGTCGACGTCGGACACTGCCGGGCCGTCGGCGGGTGCGGCGTCCTGGCGCAGGCGCTTGAAGTACTTTTCGAGGAAGGTGGGCACGGTGCCCAACAGGCGATGTTCCTGCTCGCCCAGCACCTGCTCCATCACCGCGTCGATGCCCGCCAGCCGCGCCATGGCCGGCGACCGGGCGGCCAGCGTCTGGCGCAGGCGCTCGCGCAGCGGCGCGATGCTCGTGGCCATCGCCTGCTGCCGGGCGTGGTAGCGGCGACGGAACGGGGGGAAATCGGACGGTTGCTCGCGTGCCAGCCCGCGCATCTCTTCGTCGATGGCGTTTTCCAGCGCGACGCGAACGCGCGCGCACTGGCTGGCTTCGAGTTCGGCGGCGGCCGGCGCGCCTGACGGCGATGCCGGCGTCGGCACGACCAGTGCAGCAGAGAGCGAAATGGCGTCCGACCAGCCGAGCCAATGGCTCAGTCGGTCAGCAAAACCTTGTTTGGATTCGGGAACGTCGGTATCGGTCAGTCGGGCCAGCAAACGCACCAGCACCGAACCGGTCAACCCTGCGCGCCGTGACAGTTGCGCCATGCCGGGAGAGCGAAAAACCTGGCAGTCTACACGGCCAGACGCGCGCTACCGGCCAGGGGCGGCGCCGGCCCCCGGGCCGCGCGCCTGCGTTCAGCGGCCCTTGCGCGCCGGATCGGGGTAGACGAACGGACCCAGCAGCGTGCGATTGAAAGGCTTCCAGTCGTCCTCGGGCTGCGCCAGGCGGTCGGCCAGCGCGTAGAGCACGGCAGGGTGCGCGCCCAAGCCGATGTGGCTGGCGATCACTTCGATGTTCTCGGCCTGCGGGCCATCCTTCTCGACGCTGCACTGCCAGGCGACCACGCCGTCGGTGCGGCTGAAGATCGAGGTGGTCGGCACAGGCGGCGTCGGATGGACGTACTTCATGCGCGCCGGGTCTTCGGCGCTCTGGCCGCTCACGCCTTCGTACACGCGCCATGCATTGGTGGCACGGGCGCTGCCTGCAAAAGGACTGCCCAGCGTGATGACGTTGCGCACCATCTCCGGATGCGCCGATGCGAGCAGGCGCGCGTACACGCCGCCCAGGCTCCAGCCGACCAGGCTGACCTTCTGGCCGCGTTCGTCGTGCAGCTTGCGCAGCAAGGCGTACATGCCGTCTTCGACCCCTTCGCGCGGGCCCAAATTGCGGCCCAGGCCCCATCCATGGGCGTCGTAGCCGCGGCTCTTGAGATAGCGCCGCAGGATGCCGGTGGAGGTATCGCTTGCCACCAGGCCCGGCAGCACGATCACCGGATGGCCATCGCCGCGCGGCGTCAGCTGGAGCAGCGGCCACATCGCGATGCCGGCGCCGGTCTCCCACAGTGCGCGGGCCTCGGCCAGCAGCAACAGGCGCGACGGCGGGGCAATGGGTTCGTGGGTGGCGGTATTCATGGAAACTCCTTCAGATCGTGATGAGATTGGGGCGACGGCACGCCGACCCCCGTCGGACATGGGCTTGTTTAACCGAGGTATTTGCCGCGAAGGTAGTCAAGGTACGCCCTCGATTCGCTCGACACATAGGGCGAAATCAAGGTGAGTGTGTAGAAAGCCGCCAACCCCGGATCGGCCTGCGCCACCGCATCGCGGCCCGGCACCAGCCGCTCGAAGGACAACCAGCAGGTGGTGGTAAAGACCATCTGCAACGCGAGGATGCGGGCCTGCTCCGCACTGGTTTCGATGACACCTGAAGCCACCAGGCCCTCGCACAGCGCTTGCGCCGCGAGCAGGTTCTGCGCTGTCAGGTCCTGCGCCCGCTGGCCGAGCCCCGGGTACTCGCTCGACAGGAACGCCATGTCGCGGTAGATGAACCGGTACTCGTTGATGGCCTCGAAGCGCAGGTGCAGCGCCAGCCACAGGTCGTCGATCGCGGTGATCGCGACCGACGAGCTGTTGAGCAGTTCGAGCCGTTGCTCAAAACGCCGGAACAGCCACTCGACGATCAACTGCTTGGCCTTGAAGTGGTAATGCAGGTTGCCGGGGCTGATGCCCATCTCGGCGGCAATCTTGTGGGTCGACACGGCCGCAAGCCCCTCGGCGTTGAACAGCGCGAGGCTGGTCAGCAGGATGCGATCGCGGGTGTTGGGCGTCGCCACTGAGAGGAGGGGCAGAAGGGACCCGATGGCCGCGTTCAGCGCGCCTTGCGCTTCGCCGCCACTGGCCGGGGCGCTGCCGCTCCGGTGCTGCGGGCCAATTGCTCGCGCAGGGCGCTGACCTCGGCGCGCAGCGCCTCGATCTCCGCTGCCGTCGGCATGCCCAGCCGCTCCAGGGCCGTGGCGACACGCTGGTCGAACACGTCCTCGAACTTGCGGATGCCGAAAGTGTCGAGCCCCGGAAAGGCGCGTGGCGTGTCGGCCTTGTGGATGCCCAGCAAGCCCTCGATGACGTTGGCCTGGCGCTTGGCGACATCGTCGCGCACGTTGCCCAACGCCTTCAGGCCTGCGCGCAGCAGGCCTTCGGCTGTTTTCTTGCTTTCCGCCTCGGGCGCAGCCACCGTGTTCTTGACGGCGGCCGTGCGCTTGGCAGGTGCCTTGCGGACGGGCGCCTTCTTCTTCAGTCCGGCCGTTTGATCCTGGCGAGTCGCCATGCGTGATTCCTTTGGATGGAAGCTGGAAGAACGGTGAAAGGCGGCCGGCGCCGGTCGATCAGGCGGCCTTGCGGACCGCGCGGCGAACCGTCTTGGCTTTGGCCTTGACCGTGCGCACGACGTCGTCTGCGTCGGTGCCGACGGTGCCCACGCGCACTTCGATGGCCTTGGCGCCTTCGACCACCTTGTCGGCGATCTGGGCCGACAGCGTGTAGACAGGCATGTTCAGGGCCGTCACGGTGTTCATCACCGAGGTCGCAACCGGCGATTCAATCTGGGCAGAGCGGCCAGCAACGGCTTCGATGCCGTTGGTGCTGGCGGCAGCGACGCGGTCCATCACGTTCACGACACGGCTGGTGTCGATGTCCAGGCGGTTGGCCAGGAAGTCGGTGGCCTTCTGCACGCGGGCAAAACGCGAAGCGACGCCGCCGAGCATGCGGTGCGCGCCGGTGCGGTAGGCGCTGACGAGGGTCTTGCCGGCCTCGTTGTACTGGCCGACAACGTGGACAGCGACAGAGGAGAGGGTTTGCGTGGTCATGGTGATTTCCTTGGAAGGTGAAAAGGTTCGCGGGATGCGATGGCCTGATCTTCGCTCCAGGGCTCTAGGCGTGAAAAGCTAGATCCGCCTGAAAGTTAGTCCAACTGCCCCAATTCCTTCCGTTCGTCGCTGCCACTGCCCGGTCGTCAGGCGGCCGCGGTTGTCGCGGTCGTGGCGTTGCGGGCGGCGCGTCGGGGCGCAGCGGCGGCGCTCTTCTTTTTGGCAGCCGGTTTCTTCGCCGCCGCTTTCACCGCAGCCTTGGGTGCCGCTTTCGCTGGTGCCTTGGCGGGGGCCTTGGCCGCCGGCTTTTTGGCTGCAGCGCGCACCGCAGGCTGCACCACGGCCTTGCGGGCGGCCGGCTTCTTGCGGCTGGCCGGCGCTGGCTTGACCGCAGGCGCCGCTACTTGGGCCGCTTCCGGCGCTGCCGCCACCGCAGGCGCCGATGCGGCCATGCGATCGAGCAAGGTCTTGTGTTCGGCCAGCATGTAGTCGCCGATGCCGGTGACATCGGGCACCGCGCGGCGGCAGGCGATCAGGCCGTAGTCCATGCGGCCGTTGTAGCTCTGCACGGTGACGTTGAGGGCGGTGCCATGGCTCGCGATCGAGACTGGGTAGTAGCAGGTCACCAGCGCACCCGCGAAGTACATCGGGAACGGCGCGCCGGCCACGTTGGAGATGGCCACGTTGGCCACTGGCGGAATCACGTTGACCAGCCCCGATCGACCAAACATCGACGCCGCACCCGACATCAGCCAGGGCGCGGCGAACATCGGGAAGTCGTCCAGCACCACGGCCTTGAACTTGTTCATGGTCGACTTCGATTGCATCGACGACGCGTTGATGGCCTTGAGGCGCTCTACCGGGTCCTTGATGTCCGAAGCCAGGCTGACCAGGATCATGCTGGCCTGGTTGTTCGCGGTCTCGTCGCCCGCTTCGCGCAGGCTCACGGGAACGCCGGCCACCAGCGATTTCTCGGGCAGCTCGTTGTTGTCCTTGAGGTAGCTGCGCAAGGCGCCTGACACCGTGCCCATGACCACGTCGTTCAGCGTGACGCCGAAATGCCTGGCGATCGCCTTGGTCTCGGCCAGCGAGATGGTGCGGCCGGCGAAGCTGCGCTGGTTGGTGATCGACACGTTGAAGGGCGTGCGCGGCGCGAACAGGCTGAACTTCTTCGCGGCCTTCTTCAAGTCCTTGTCGGCCGCCTTTTCGTCCGGGCGGGCGAGGTCGCTGAGGGCACGCCCGATGGCCGGCGCCATCCTGAACAGCTTGACGTACTGCTGCGCCGTGTTGCGCAGCGCGGCGCCGGCGAGTTCGGCAATGCCCAACTGGTAGCTGCTGCTGCGCGTGCGAGGACGCGGCGGACGCACGGTGCGCCCCTCGGGTCCGAGATCGAAGATCGCCTTGCCCAGCGCGACGCCGGCCTGGCCGTCGATGCCCGCATGGTGCACCTTGGTGTAGAGCGCGACCTGGCCGCTCTGCAGCCCGTCGATGATGAAGAACTCCCAGAGCGGGCGGCTGCGGTCGAGCAGCGTGGAATGCATGCGCGCCACGTACTGCTGCAGCTGGCGGTTGGTGCCGGGCTTGGGCAGCGTGATGTGGCGCACGTGGTAGTCGATGTCCATGTCGTCGTCATGCACCCACACCGGATTCGAGAAGTCGAAGGGCATCAGCGCCAGCTTGCGCGTGAACACGTCGGCCAGATGAACACGGCTGGCCATGAACGCCTTCGCGTCTTCGTAGAAATCGCCTTGGTAGCCGTCGGGAAGGTCCAGCACGTTGAGCGAACCCACGTGCATGGGCATTTCGGGGGTTTCCATGTGCAGGAAGGTGGCGTCGAGGCCGCTCAGATGGTGCATTTTTGTCTCCTTGTTATTCCGGTGGCGCACCCGCCCGGGTGCGCGCCGCGCACCTCCACTCTGTCGTGCATGCGGCGTTGGCAGGATACCGCCGGGCGGCGCCAAGCGGGAGGGTTCGCCTTCGGTGTTTCCACCCGGATCACACGCGGAGCGTCGCACCCGGGACAGCGCCGCGTGGCTTGCCGAGTCAGAAAAAAAGGCGCTTTCCTACGCGAACTGTCCGACCGGTGTGTGCATGGCACCGAGCAGGCTAGGTAAAGTCTCGCCATCCCGGATACAAAAAAATGACATTTCTCGCACCCCCTGCGACTCCTGCGCCGCCGGCCACGCCGTTGCGGGTGCTGGTCGTGGAAGACGAGCCTGACGCCTTGGCGAGCACCGTGGAACTGTTGCGCTTGCTCGGCCACTGGGCCACGGGCGTCAAAAGCGCCGAAGTGGCGCGCGATCGTTTCCTCGACGGCGCGTTCGATGTGCTGCTGACCGACATCGGACTGCCCGCGCTTTCGGGCCTCGACCTGGTCCAGAGCCTGCCGGCCGGCCAGCACCGCATCCAGGTGATTTTTGCCACCGGACGGCCGCCGCCGGAAACGCCGATTCCCGGCACGCTCTGGTTGCAGAAGCCGTTCAGCACTGCGCAGCTGGAGGCGGCGCTCGCGCACGCCGTGCAGGACAGCGCGGCGGCTAGCCCCGGTTTGGCGCGGCCTGCACAGGGTCGGTCCTGACGGGTGAGACGGGCAACACGGGCGAGGGAGGCTGCAACAGCGCCGGGGGCGGCACCGGCGTGGTGACCGGCTCCGCCGCGCCGGGGTCGCTGTCGGGCGCGGTCGCCAGAAAGCGTTCGAGCAGACTGAAGAAGCGGTCGTAGAAGCGCCCGTCGGTCAGCGTCTCGCTGGCGATCTTGACCATGGCCTCGTCGCTCGACGAAAAAGGTACGGACAGCGAGCCGAATGCACCGACGCCCACGCTGGCCGAGCTGTTGGCCTTCTTGAGCCCATAACGGTCCTGCAGCGCGCTGACGAAGGCGACCGTGCTGCGCGCCCGGCCCGGCCGGCCACCCTCACGGGCGCACACCACGCGGAACTCCACCTCCAGATGAATCTCACGGTCTGGCTGGAAGCTCTTGCGGCCCGTCACCAGGTCGCCGTTGGCGCCGGTGATCAGATAGCCCTGGCTCAACAGCGCACGCCGCGCCGCCTCGCAGGTCTGTGCTTCCGTCGCGGCAAAACTGCGCGTGTGGGTGGTGGTCGAATCGAACTCTTCCGGCTCGTAGGCGACGCGGCGCGGGTCGGTCGATCCGCACCCGGCGAGCGCCAGGGCCGAGACAACCGACAGGACAAGGATGAAACGATGTGACAGGTGGGACATGCCGCCCATCCTAGACATCAACTGTTTCCCCTGTGTCGGCGCCAGGATCGACACGGTCGCCGGCGGGCGCGGGACGGGTCAGGGGTACAGACCGCGCTCCTGCCGCGCCGTGAGGATGCGCTCGCACGCCACCGCGTAGGTGGCCGTGCGCAAGGTGATCTTGTGCTTGTCCGCGGTGTCCCAGATGTGGTTGAGCGCGTTCATCATGATGCGGTCGAGGCGCACGTTGATCTCGTCCTCGTCCCAGAAGAACGACGAGAAATCCTGCACCCACTCGAAGTAACTCACCGTCACGCCACCGGCGTTGCAGATCACGTCGGGCACGACCAGCACGCCGCGGTGTGGTCCTGCACCGCGACGATCTTCGCGCCCGCTTCGGCGAACAGTTCCGCCGCGACCGAGCCCACGTTGCCGAAGCCCTGCACCGCGATGCGCGCGCCGCGCAGGTCCAGGCCCAGGCGCCGCGCCGCTTCACGGCCGGTGACGAACACGCCGCGGCCGGTGGCCTTGACGCGGCCCAGCGACCCGCCCAGATGCAGCGGCTTGCCGGTAACGACGCCGGTGGCGGTGCCGCCGACGTTCATCGAATACGTGTCCATCATCCAGGCCATGATCTGGCCGTTGGTGTTCACGTCGGGTGCCGGGATGTCGGTGTGCGGGCCGATGATGATGCCGATCTCGCTCGTGTAGCGGCGCGTGACCTTCTCCAGCTCCTTCATCGACAGCTTCTTCGGGTCGACGCGGATGCCGCCCTTGGCGCCGCCGTAGGGCAGGTTCACCGCGGCGGTCTTGACCGTCATCCAGGCCGACAGCGCCATCACTTCTTCGAGCGTCACGTCGGGGTGGAAGCGCACGCCGCCCTTGCCCGGGCCGCGCGACATGTTGTGCTGCACTCGGTAGCCCTCGAAGTGGGCGATGGTGCCGTCGTCCATCTCGATCGGCACGTCGACGATCAGCGCGCGCTTGGGTCGCTTGAGCGTTTCCGACCACTTGGCCAGGTCGCCGAGGTACGGCACGACGCGGTCGACCTGCTGAAGGTAGGTGCCCCACGGACTGTTGGGCGTGGGGTGGACGAAGGACAGTTTTTCGCTCATGAGCAACCTCGGGTGGATGGATGAGCGGAACGATAGACCTGTCCCCTGCGCGCCGCCAGAGGCTATGCGCGAAGCGCAGCGCGTTATGCCGAGCGCGTTGGCGAAGCGGCGTTGGCGCTCCGGCGTCTCAGGCGCCAGCGTCGGGCTGTTGCTCGACCAGCGGCCCCAGCAAGGTCTTGAGCTGCTGCCAGCTCGCCTGCATCATCCCGTCGGCCGTGGCGATGCGATCGGGCGATGCCTCGATCGCCGGGCCCAGCACGTTGGCAATGCACACCGTCGCGGCATTGGCAACCAGCGGGAACATCTCGTTGAACGGCATCGGTCCGAGCTCTTCCATGCGCTTGACGATGTGCTGGAAGGCTTCGTAGCCGACTTGATTGACGAATTCGGCGCGGTCTTGTTCGGCGATGGCCATGGTGCGGTGTCCTTGCGGGGTTCGTTGGATCGCCCGAGTATCGCAAGGCGCTGCGCCCGCACCTCAGTGCACCTCTGCGCTCCCCGCCAGCAGCGCCGCATTCCCGCCTGCCGCCGTCGTGTTCACCGTCACCGTCTGCTCGGCGCAGAAGCGATAGAGGTAGTGCGGGCCGCCCGCTTTCGGTCCGGTGCCGCTCAATCCTTCGCCTCCGAAGGGCTGCACGCCGACGACGGCGCCGATGATGTTGCGAGCACGGGGCCGAAGATCTCGGCTTTCACGTCTTCGATCGCCGTCACCTCGTAGGCATGGGGTGCTATCAGATTCATAGCTGCTTGCGCAGTGCCCGCAGGCGCTACGAGCACTTTTGCCTCTGAATCCAGGCGCTCGAGGTGACGCTGGATGTTGTCTGCCGCCTCGCGATCGATGACGGGGCCGACGTCGGTGGCGAGTTGCGTCGGATCGCCCGCGACCAGTTCGCCGGCCGCGCCGTGGACCATTTCGATGACCGTGTCCGCGATGCTCTCGTGCAGCACCAGCAAGCGGAGCGCCGAGCAGCGCTGGCCGGCCGAGCGGAACGCGCTCTGCACGACGGCGTCGACCACCTGCTCGGGCAGAGCGCTGGAGTCGACCAGCATCGCGTTGATGCCGCCGGTCTCGGCGATCAGCGGGACGATGGGGCCGTCCTTCGCGGCCAGCGCGCGGTGGATGATCTTCGCGACCTGGGTCGAGCCGGTGAACACGACGCCGGCCACGCCGGGCGCGGCGACCAGCGCGGCGCCGACCGTTTCGCCGGGGCCGTGCAGCAGTTGCAGCGCGTCGGCCGGCACGCCGGCGGCGTGCAGCAGCTTGACCGCTTCGAGCGCCACGGCGGGCGTTTGCTCGGCCGGCTTGGCGAGCACGGTGTTGCCGGTGGCCAGCGCCGCCGCCACCTGGCCCATGAAGATCGCGAGCGGGAAGTTCCAGGGGCTGATGCAGACCCACGGACCGCGCGCCGTGAGGCGCAACTCGTTGCTTTCACCGGTCGGACCCGGCAGCGCGACGGGCTGCATGATCCGCTCGGCCTCGTCGGCGTAGTAGCGCAGGAAGTCGACCGCCTCGCGTACCTCGGCGATGGCATCGCCCCAGGTCTTGAAGGCTTCCTTCACGAGCAGGGCGCAAAAGCGCGGCAGGTCGGCTTGCAGTGCATCGGCCGCGTCGCGCAGCATCGCGGCGCGGGCAGCGACCGGGGTTTTGCTCCACTTTTTGTAGCATGCCGCGCTGGCTGCGAGCGCGCTGGAGGCCGATGGGGCATCGAATTCGGGAACCACCGGTACGGTGGTCGAGGCGAAGGCCGCGAACAGTGGCGCGCGCATCGGCTCGACCGTGAGGTCGAGTCCCGTGCTGTTGGCGCGGGCGGGCGCCGGGCCGTACAGGCGCGGCGGCAGCGGGAAGGATTCGGCCGCCTCGAACCAGAGCGGCGACACGAGCAGTTCGTCCATGCCGATCGACTCGTCGCCCAGCTGATTGACGAAGGACGAGTTGGCGCCGTTCTCCAGCAGGCGGCGCACGAGGTACGCGAGCAGGTCCTTGTGCTGGCCGACCGGCGCGTAGACGCGCACCGGCGCATTCGTCGTCTTCATCACCTCGCGGTAGATGCCTTCACCCATGCCGTGCAGCCGTTGCAGCTCGAACGGGGCCTTCGCGCGCTCGGCCATCTGAAGGATCGCCGCGATGGTGCCGGCGTTGTGCGTCGCGAACTGCGGGTAGATCGCGTCGGGCGCCGCCAGCAGCGCTTTGGCGCACGCGAGGTAGCTCACGTCGCTGTGGTGCTTGTGGGTGAACACGGGGTAGTACGGCAGGCCGAGCTCCTGCGCACGCTTGATCTCGGCGTCCCAGTAAGCGCCCTTCACGAGGCGGCACATGAGGCGCAGTTGGTACTTGCGGGCAATGCCGGTGACGTGCTCGATGAGCTCCAGCGCCCGCGTCTGGTACGACTGCATTGCCAGGCCGAAGCCGCGCCATTGCGGCAGCTCTTGCGCCACCTTCGCGCCCAGCGCTTCGAACACGTCGAGCGAGAGTTCGATGCGGTCGACCTCCTCGGCGTCGATCGTCAGGTTGAGATTCGACGCGGCCGCCAGCTGGCACAGCGGCCAGACGCGCGGCACCAGCTCGCGCATCACGCGCTCGCGCTGGGCGTCTTCGTAGCGCGGGTGCAGCGCGCTGAGCTTGATGGAAATGCCATCGTTTTGCTCGGGAGCGCCCGCCCTGTCTGCGCCTTGAGCGATTGAATTGATCGCGTTGACGTAGCTTTCGAGGTAGCGCATCGCATCGGCGTCGGTGCGTGCGCCCTCGCCCAGCATGTCGTAGCTGAACCGAATCGCCGCATGTTTGCGGTGGGCGGAACGCGCCTCGCCCATCGCCTCGTCGATGGTCTGACCCAGCACGAATTGGCGGCCCAGCAGCTGCACCGCGCGCAGCGTGGCGGCCACCACGGTGCGCGCCCCGAGCTTGACCATGAGCCCCGGCGGGTGGTCGCCCTCGGGCAGGAACTTCTTGGACATCGCGATCGCCGAAGAAGACAGCCGCGACAGCGCGGAATCGGCGGCGCCGTCGAAATCCGCTCGGCCGAGCTGGTCGGCCGTGAGCGCGATCGCGGTTTCGGCATCGGGCACCCGCAGCAGCGCCTCGGCCAGCCGCATCAGCGCGAGGCCTTCGGCGCTGGAGATCGGGTACTCCCGCAGCAGGCTTTCCATGGCCCAGAACGGCGGCGGGTGCTTGCGCACCTGGCCCACCCAGGGCGCGGCGACGGCCGCCGCGGCGGCCCAGTCGAGCGCGCCCGAAAGTGCGGTGAGGCGGTGGGCGACCACGTCGGCTTCAGGGCGATAAGGGGTGGGCAGGCGCATGGCAGTTCCTTGGTGGATGCGGCTATGTTCTGGCTTCCACTGCCGAATAGCTCACTGAAAACACACCCACCGACCGGATAATCTTCGGATGCCCGACCTTCCCGACCTCGACCGCATCGACCTCAAGCTTCTCAAAACGCTGCAGGACGACGGCCGCATCTCGAACCTCAAGCTCGCCGAGGCCGTCGCGCTGTCACCCACCGCCGTGCTGGCGCGCGTGCAGCGCCTCACGCGCGACGGCTTCATCCAGGGCTACGAGGCGCGGCTCGATCCGCGCAAGCTGGGCCGTGGCTTCACGGTGTTCGTCGAGGTGCTGCTCGACCGCACTACGCCCAACGTGTTCGACCAGTTCAAGGCCGCCGTGCAGGTGCGCGACGAGATCATGGAATGCCACATGGTCGCGGGCGGCTTCGACTACCTGCTCAAGACGAAGATGGCCGACATGGCCGCGTACCGCGCTTTCGCAGGCAGCGTGCTGTGGCAATTGCCGGGCGTGCGCGAGACGCGGACCTATGCAGTGATGGAAGAGGTCAAGAGCAGCGCGAAGCTGGCGCTCTGATCAACCGCGGCCGCCGAAGATCGCGGTGCCCACCCGCACCATCGTGCTGCCCGCGGCCACCGCGGCTTCCAGGTCCGCAGACATGCCCAGTGACAGCGTGTCGAGTTCGACACCCGCGGCACGGATGCGATCGAAAACGGCTGCAGCACGCATGAACAGTGCGCGTTGCGCTATGAAATCAGGAGCAGGCTCGGGGATTGCCATGAGCCCGCGCAGCGCGAGGCGGGGCAGCATCAGCACCGCTTGCGCGAGGGCCACCGCTTCGTCGGGCGCCACGCCCGACTTGTTGGCCCCGCCGTCCACATTCACCTGCAAGCACACCTGCAGCGGCGGCAGGTGCGCGGGGCGCTGCTCGCTCAGGCGCTGCGCGATCTTCAGGCGGTCGACGCTGTGGACCCAGTCGAAGTGCTCGGCCACCAGACGGGTCTTGTTGCTTTGGAGTGGTCCGATGCAATGCCATTCAAGGTCGGCACGCAAATCGGCCAGCGCCTCGATCTTCGCCACGCCCTCTTGGATGTAGTTCTCGCCGAAAGCGCGTTGGCCGGCCGCGTGGGCTTCGCGCAACGATTCGGCGGGGAAAGTCTTGCTCACTGCCAGCAAGCGCACGCTTGCGGGATCGCGCCCGGCAGCCGTGCACGCCGTCACGATCCGCGCCTGAACTTGCTGGAGCTTGTCGCGAATCATCGTCATAATCGTCAAAACCGTATCAAAACGTCACGGATCCATTGTGGCCGGGCGCGTCACCGATTGAGGAGCCTCGTGGACATTACCCAACTGCTCGCGTTCAGCGTCAAGAACAAGGCCTCGGACCTGCATCTGTCGTCCGGGCTGCCGCCCATGATCCGGGTGCACGGTGACGTGCGACGCATCAATGTCGATGCGCTGGACCACAAGGCGGTGCACGCCATGGTGTACGACATCATGAGCGACACCCATCGCAAGCACTACGAAGAGTTTCTCGAGGTCGACTTCTCTTTCGAGATTGAAGGTCTGGCGCGCTTCCGCGTCAATGCTTTCAATCAGGCACGCGGCGCGGCGGCGGTGTTCCGGACCATTCCGTCGAAGATCCTCACACTCGAGCAGCTCAACGCGCCCAAGATCTTCGGCGACCTGGCACTCAAGCCACGGGGGCTGGTACTGGTCACCGGGCCCACGGGTTCGGGCAAGTCGACCACGCTGGCGGCGATGGTCAACTACCTGAACGAAACCGAGTACGGCCACATCCTCACGGTGGAGGACCCGATCGAGTTCGTGCACGAATCGAAGAAGTGCCTGATCAACCAGCGTGAAGTCGGCCCGATGACGCTCTCGTTCGCAGCCGCCCTGCGCTCCGCGCTGCGTGAAGACCCGGACGCGATCCTGGTCGGCGAAATGCGCGACCTCGAAACCATTCGCCTGGCGATGACCGCGGCCGAAACGGGGCATCTGGTGTTCGGCACGCTGCACACCTCGTCGGCCGCAAAAACCATCGACCGGATCATCGACGTGTTTCCGGGCGAGGAAAAAGACATGATCCGCGCGATGCTGTCGGAATCGCTGCAGGCGGTGATCTCGCAGACGCTCTGCAAAACCAAAGACGGCTCGGGCCGCGTGGCGGCGCACGAGATCATGCTGGGCACGCCGGCCATCCGGAACCTGATCCGCGAAGGCAAGGTCGCGCAGATGTACTCTTCGATCCAGACCGGCCAGGGCCAGGGCATGCAGACGCTCGACCAGAACCTGACCGACCTCGTGCGGCGCAACCTGATCAGCACGGCCGAGGCGCGCGGCAAGGCCAAGATTCCGGAAAACTTCCCCGGCTGATCGCGCAGGCATCCGCCCGGCCTCACCGCTTCAACCGAGACACGCAGGACCCATCATGGAACGCGATCAAGCCAGTCAGTTCATCAACGACCTGCTCAAACTCATGGTCAGCCGCAACGGCAGCGACCTGTTCATCACCGCCGAATTTCCGCCGGCGATCAAGGTCGACGGCAAGGTGATCAAGGTGTCCGGCCAGGCGCTGGGCGCACAGCACACGCTGGCGCTCACGCGCTCGGTCATGAACGACCGGCAGACTGCCGAGTTCGAGCGCACGAAGGAGTGCAACTTCGCGATCTCGCCCACCGGCATCGGGCGCTTCCGCGTCAATGCCTTCGTGCAGCAGGGAAAGATCGGCATGGTGCTGCGGACCATTCCCGCCAAGCTCCCGACCATCGACGGCATGGGCATGCCGCAGGTGCTCAAGGAAGTGGCCATGACCAAGCGCGGCCTGACCATCCTGGTCGGTGCCACCGGCTCGGGCAAGTCGACGACGCTGGCGGCCATGGTCGACTGGCGCAACGAGAATTCGCAGGGTCACATCGTGACGGTGGAAGACCCGGTGGAGTTCGTACACCCGCACAAGAACTGCGTCGTGACCCAGCGCGAAGTGGGCATCGACACCGAGAGCTGGGAAGCGGCGCTGAAGAACACACTGCGCCAGGCGCCCGACGTGATCCTGATGGGCGAAATCCGCGACCGCGAGACCATGGAACATGCGGTGGCCTTCGCCGAAACCGGCCACTTGTGCTTGGCCACCCTGCACGCGAACAGCGCCAACCAGGCGCTGGACCGGATCATCAACTTCTTCCCCGAAGAGCGCCGCGCGCAGCTCTTGATGGACCTGTCGCTGAACCTGCGCTCGCTGGTGTCGCAGCGCCTCGTGCCGACCGAGGACGGCCAGGGCCGCGTGGCTGCGGTCGAGATCCTGCTGAACACGCCGCTGATCTCCGACATGATCTTCAAGGGCGAGGTCGGCGAGATCAAGGAGATCATGAAGAAGAGCCGCAACCTCGGCATGCAGACCTTCGACCAGGCGCTGTTCGACCTGTTCGAGGGCAATGCGATCTCCTTCGAGGACGCGATCCGCAACGCGGATTCCGCCAACGACCTGCGGCTGCAGATCAAGCTGAACAGCCAGCGCGCGCGCAGCACCGACCTGTCGGCAGGCACCGAGCACTTCGCGATCGTCTGAGCCCGGCGCGCTGCGCCGCAGCGCCCCATGCCCCCGGAGGCTCAGGGCCTTTTTGCTTCCGGCGTGGCCGGCGCTTCCGTCACGAAGCCGATCCGGCTGAGTCCGGCCTTGTTCGCAATGCCCATCAGTTCGACCACGCGCCCGTAGGGCACGCTGTGGTCGGCGCGCAATTGCACCTCGGTGTCCGGATTCCCGGCCGCCGCCTCCGCCAGCCGGGCCGCCAGCACCTCGAGCGTCACGGCCGCATCGTTCAGGTAGATCCGCCCGGCGCCATCGACCGACAGCGTGACGAAGCGCTGCGTGTCGTTGGGCTGGCCGGCGTCGGTGCGCGGCAGGTCGAGCTTGATCGAACTGGCCATCAGCGGCGCAGTGATGATGAAGATGACCAGCAGCACCAGCATCACGTCGACCAGCGGCGTCACGTTGATGTCGGACAGCGGACGCTGGCCCCCCCCGCCGGACGCGCGCCCGCCGCCTGCCGTTGGGCCACTCAGCGAGACGCGACCGAAGGCCATCTCGCGATGCGTCTCAGACCGGCATCGGCCGCGCTGGCGGCAGCGCGTCCGATGCGGTGGGCGGCGGTGTGCCGAACATGCCGAGCAAGTCGTGGGCAAAGCCTTCGAGCTCGGCCTCGATCCGCCCGATGCCACGGCCGAACCAGTTGTAGGCGAACACGGCGGGGATCGCCACGGCCAAGCCGAAGGCCGTCATCACGAGCGCTTCGCCCACCGGGCCGGCGACCTTGTCGATGGTGAAGCCACCGGCCTCCCCCGCAATGCCGGCCAATGCGCGGTAGATGCCCCATACGGTGCCGAGCAAGCCGACGAAAGGCGCGGTCGCGCCGACAGTCGCGAGCAGGACCTGGCCCGCCTGGAGCCGCCGCAGGGTGCCGTGCAGCGCCTCGCGCAGTGCCCGCGTCAGGCGCTGGCTGCGGTCGCCGACACCGCCCAGAGTCGATCCGTTGCCGTCCGGCGCGACAGTCTTCAGTGCTTCGACGGCCGCCAGCACGAGCGATGTGCGATCGAATGCGCGCACTGCCTGCTCGGCATCGGCCAGCGTCGCCGCCTGCCAGAAAGCCGCGATGCTGCGCAGCACGGCGCGCGTGCCGCCGCGCAACAGCCAGGCTTTCCAGAGAATCACGACCCAGCTCGCGATCGACATGGCGAGTAGCAAGGCAGCCACCGACCGGCCGACGCCATCACCCTGTGTCAACAGCGCGAGGACGCTCATGACGCAAGCTCAGCGCAAGCCGAGAACGTCGAACATGTCGAACAGGCCCGCCTGGCGGGTGGCGAGGAACCGCACCGCGCGCAGGCTGCCTTGCGCGTAGGTGGCGCGGCTAGCGGACTTGTGGGTGATCTCGATGCGCTCGCCGGTGCCGGCGAACAGCACGGTGTGGTCGCCGACGATGTCGCCGCCGCGGATGGTCGCGAAACCGATGCTCGACGGGTCGCGCTCGCCGGTCACGCCCTCGCGCGCGTAGACCGCGCAGTCCTTGAGGTCGCGGCCCAGTGCGTCGGCAATCACCTCGCCCATCTTGAGCGCCGTGCCCGATGGCGCATCGACCTTGTGGCGATGGTGCGCCTCGATGATCTCGATGTCGTAGCCGGTCGACAGGGCCTTGGCCGCCATCTCGAGCAGCTTGAGGGTGACGTTGACGCCCACGCTCATGTTGGGCGCCATGACGATGGCGATGTCTTTCGCGATCTCGGCGATCTCGGCTTTCTGGGCGTCGCTGAAACCGGTGGTGCCGATCACGGCCTGCACGCCGAGTTCGCGGCAGATGGCCAGGTGCGCCAGGGTGCCTTCGGGGCGGGTGAAGTCGATCAGCACCTGCGCATCCTGCAGGCCCTGGCGCAGATCGTCCGAAATCCGCACGCCGCTGGTAAAGCCCAGAAACGCGGCGGCATCGGCACCGATGGCATCGCCGCCAGCGACGTCGAGCGCGCCGGCCAGCCGGCAATCGGGTGCTTCGCGCACCGCTTCGATCAGCATGCGGCCCATGCGGCCGGAGGCGCCTGCGACCGCGATGCGGCGCAAAGCCGTGGAGGAGGAAGAGGACAGGGAGTCGGTCACGCGGGTTCTACCTTCGCGAAGGGAAGATGCGGCCCGGCCGGCCGCACGAGGCGAATCAGCGCGCGGCTTCGAGCGGCGGATAGGCGGGTGGGAGCGGGGCCAATGGCGCTGCGACGGCGTCGGACTTGTCGTCCTTCGCGGGCGCGAATTTCTTGAGCTGCTCTTCCGAGGCCTCGAGCACCGGCACCTTGCCGCTGCGCTTGCGGGTGTCCAGTGTCGCGACGAACTCTTCCTCGCTCGGCATCGTGTCGCCCGAGAAACGGTCCAGCACTTCGCCGTTGAAGAACAGGGTCAGGCGGCGCTGCTGCGGCTCGACGCCCTGGCGCCGGATCGTGAACACGTAGTCCCAGCGGTCGGCGTGGAACACATCGGTCAACAACGAGGTGCCCAGGATCTCGCGCACCTGTTGGCGCGACATGCCAGCCTTGAGCGCGTCGACCTGTTCCTTCGAGACGAAGTTGCCCTGCACTACCTCGACCTTGTAGGGCGTGACCGCGGAGAGCGCGTTGCGCATGCGGTCGCTGGTGCTGTTGCAGGCGCCGAGGAAGAGCGTTGCGCCGGCGGCGAACGCCAGCAGCCAGGGGCGGCGTTGGAGAATGGCAGGCATCGGGAAAAGGGGTAGCGATATGATCAGATCATTGTAGCGACTGGCCCCCGGCGGGCCGGGCCTGCCCCACTGCCGCAGGAACCACCATGGGCAACATCGACGAACTCAAGAACACTGGCCTGAAGGCCACGCTGCCGCGGCTGAAGATCCTGGAGATCTTCCAGACCGGCAGCCAGCGGCACATGACGGCCGAGGATGTGTTCCGTGTGCTGCTCAACGAGCGCTCCGACATCGGCCTGGCCACTGTCTACCGCGTGCTGACGCAGTTCGAACAAGCCGGCATTCTGGAACGCAGCCATTTCGAGAGCGGCAAAGCCGTCTATGAACTCAACGAAGGCACGCACCACGACCACCTGATCTGCAC
The DNA here is from genome assembly GCA_004210915.1 of Variovorax sp. Taxonomy (GTDB): domain Bacteria; phylum Pseudomonadota; class Gammaproteobacteria; order Burkholderiales; family Burkholderiaceae_C; genus Variovorax. The sequence continues at coordinate 92,542 of SEGS01000030.1, forward strand.
CTCGTGCGGCAAGGTCGAGGAGTTCTACGACGCGGAGATCGAGCGCCGCCAGCAGATGATCGCCAAGGACAAGGGCTGGATCCTCCAGGACCACGCCATGTCCCTCTACGGGCTCTGCGGCGACTGCGCCAGCCGCAGATAAAAAACCGCGTCAGTCCGTCCGGCCGCTCTCCATCGCCCGATGGTGGCGCGCCACGAAATCGGCATACGTATCGATGCCGCGCAGCTGCAGGATCGAATTGCGCACCGCGGCCTCGACCAGCACGGCGATGTTGCGGCCGGCCACCACCTGGATCACCACCTTGCGCACCGGGATGCCGAGCACGTCTTGCGTGAGCGGCGCCGATGGCATGCGCTCGTAGTCACGCTCGAAACTGTCGCGCCGCACGAGGTGCACGATCAGCTTGAGGCGCATCTTCCGGCGCACCGCCGTCTCACCGAAGATGGCGCGAATGTCCAGCAGGCCGATGCCGCGCACCTCCAGCAGGTTCTGCAGCAGGTCGGGGCACTTGCCCTCGATGGTGTTCTGGTTGATGCGGTAGAGGTCGACCGCATCGTCCGCCACCAGGCCGTTGCCGCGCGAGATCAATTCCAGACCCAGTTCGCTTTTGCCGAGACCGGACTCGCCCGTGATCATCACGCCCATGCCCAAGATGTCCATGAAGACGCCGTGCATCGACGTGCGCTCGGCGAAATGCTTGGACAGGTAGGCACGCAGCAAATCGATCACGAAGGCGGAGGATTCCCGTGTCGCGAACAGCGGCAACTGGGCGCGCTCGCAGATCGACAGCAGTTCGTCCGGCGGCACCTGCCCGTCGGCCAGCACCAGCATCGGCGGCTCGAGCGTCACGATGCGGGCGATCCGCCGCGCGCAATCTTCCGGGCTGCCGCGCGTCAGGTAGGCCACTTCGCGCGCCCCCAGGATCTGGACTCGGTACGGATGGATGTAGTTGAGGTAGCCCACCAGATCGGCGGCCGACTGGGCCCGACTGATGACGTCCGGCTCGAACTGGCGCTCTGACGCGCCGAGCCCGGCCAGCCATTCCCAGCGCAGCGAGCCGCGAAATTCCTCGAACATCGCGTCGGCGCTGATGACTGTGGGCTTCATGGGAAATACCTGGAAACGGGATGAAGGTTATGCCAGAAAGCTGGCCGGGGCAGGCGCAAACCGCGCGTCTGATGGCCATCGGGCTGCGCGTGACGACGCGGACAACCGGTGCGCAACAGCGCAGGTGATCCGATGCTAGGCGACCTGGGCCGACTGCCAATCGGCGATCAGCCCATGCAACGCCACTGCGTCGGTGCTCGACTTGATCTGTTCGCGCAAGCCGGCGTCGCTGAGGAGCTCGGCGATCTCCGACAGGATTTCCAGGTGCTTCTGGGTCGCCGCCTCGGGCACCAGCAGGAAGATCAGCAGCACCACCGGTTGCTCGTCGGGCGCATCGAAACCAATCGGGTTGGCCAGCTGAAACACGGCGGCCATCGGCGCTTTCAAGCCCTTGATCCGGCCATGAGGAATGGCCACGCCATGGCCCAGGCCGGTGGAGCCGAGGCGCTCCCGCGCGAACAGGCTGTCGGTGATCAGCGCTCGCCCGAGGCCATGGAGGCTCTCGAACAGGAGGCCAGCTTCCTCGAAAGCGCGCTTCTTGCTGGTGGCATCGACGCTCACGAGCACTTGGGCGGACGGCAGGATGGACGCGAGGCGGTTCATGGTGGGTGCGGGGCGGGGGCGATTATGCACGTCCTTGGTAAAAACCCCCGGAAAGCCCAAATTCTGCGCAGAGGCTTTACAAAAGAAAGCCGCCCTGCGGGCGGCTCTGTTGTGACGGGTCCGCGGAAAGGCGGAGCCGACTCTGCTTACATCAGGCGCTTGGGCGCTGCGTGATGGTGATCCTGCAATCGATCCTTGTGGCGCACCACTTGGCGGTCGAGCTTGTCGACCAGTTCATCCACGGCAGCGTAGAGATCAGCGTGGCTCGACTCCGCGAACATGTCGTTGCCCTTGACGTGGATGTTGCATTCCGCTTTCTGCCGGCGCTCCTTCTCCTTCTGGTTCTCCACCGTGAGGATCACCTTCACATCGACCACCTGATCGAAGTGCCGGGTGATCCGGTCCAGTTTGTTCGTGACATAGCTGCGCAAGGCGGGCGTGACGTCGAGGTGATGTCCGCTGATCGTCAAATTCATGAATGACCTCCTGGAACTGACCTTGGGGAAAAACCCATGCTCCGGAATGAAGCGCGGGTCGGCGAGAAAGAAGTAAGGGGAGATTGAAAGAGGCTGGCGGGGCGCGGGAAAGAAGAGCTGGTCGGTTCACTATGCCCAAGCTGTCACGGTAATGCAATAGCCGGAAAGTCAACGCCAGGCTGCGCGCATGCGATCGCGCAAATCGATCACGGCCGCGGGCGGCGGCACCGCCGGTGGGCGCTCGGGCGGCAGGGGCCAGGTGTGCTGCTCGACGCGTGCCAGGTCTGAATCGGTAATGAAACGTGTCCGGCCCGCATACAGATGCCGGTCCCCACGCACCGCCTGTTGCGTCACGTAGAAGCGTTGTGGCACCAGCAGGTGCAGATGGTCGCGCGCGCGGGTCATCGCGACGTAGAGCAAGCGTCGCTCTTCCTCGAGTTCGGCAGCGCCCTGCGCCACGTCGGCGGGCAGGCAACCGTCGACGACGTTGAGCACATGCACCGAATGCCACTCCTGACCCTTGGCGGAATGGATGGTGGAAAGGATCAGGTAGTCCTCGTCGAGCAACGGCGGGCCGGGCCGGTCGCTGGTGGCTTCGGGCGGGTCGAGCGTGAGTTCGGTCAGGAAGCGCTCCCGCGACGCGTAGCCCGCGGCCAATCGCGCGAGTTGCTCGAGGTCGCCCCGGCGTACGCCCGAGGGATCGTCGTGCAGCCGTTCGAGGTGCGGCAGGTACCACTGGAGCGCCACTTCCACATCGGCGGGCCAGGTGCGCACGGGCGTTCGCAACGCAGCGTACGCGTCGGCGAAGCGCTGCCACTCGGCCTGCGCCGCGGCCGGCGGCACGAAGTCGCGCACCACCGCGGCGGGATCGGCCGCCACATCCATGGCATCGAGCAGTCGGCTCGACGTGACCGGGCCGATGCCGGGAATCAGCTGCGTGACACGGAAGCCCGCCATGCGGCCGCGCGGATTCTCGGCAAAGCGCAGCACCGCCAGCAAGTCTTTCACATGCGCGGCTTCAAGGAACTTGAGTCCGCCATATTTGACGAATGGGATGTTGCGCCGCGCCAGCTCAAGCTCGAGCGCCGCGCTGTGCGTCGAGGTCCGGAACAGCACGGCCTGGGACTTGAGCGCGAGCCCGCCCTCGCGATGCGCAAGCACGCGGTCGGCCACCCACCGCGCCTGCTGCGCTTCGTCGGGCACGAGCACCAGCTGCGGCATGCCGGCCGAAGGCTTGTCGGTCCAGAGCGTCTTGGCATGGCGCTCGGCCGCATGGGAGATGACGGCATTCGACGCATCGAGGATCGGCTGCGTCGAGCGGTAGTTCCGCTCCAGCGTGACGATGCGGGCGGGCGCACTGAACTCGCCCGGGAAGTCGAGGATGTTGCGCACCGTCGCGCCACGGAACGAATAGATCGACTGCGCGTCGTCGCCCACCACCGTGACGCCGCGGCCATCGGGCTTCATCGCGCGCAGGATCGAGGACTGCAGGCGGTTGGTGTCCTGGTACTCGTCGACCATCACGTGGTCGAAGCGCGCACCGACCACGGCGGCGAGCGCCGGCTCGGCCACCATGCCGGCCCAGTAGAGCAGCAGGTCGTCGTAGTCGAGCACGTTCTGCTGCTGCTTGGCTTCGACGTACGCGCCGAAGAGCCGCTTGAGCTCCGCGCCCCATTCCGCGCACCAGGGAAAGGCCTTCGGCAGCACCTCGTCGAGCGGCGCGCAGGTGTTGACGCTGCGCGAATAGATGGCCAGACAAGTGCCCTTCATCGGAAAGCGCCGTGCGCTCGACGACAGGCCCAGGTCGTGCCGCACCAGGCCCATCAGGTCTTCCGCGTCGCCGCGGTCGTGGATGGTGAAGTTCTCGTTCAGGCCGATCTGCGCAGCGTACTCGCGCAAGAGCCGCGCGCCGACGCCATGGAAGGTGCCCGCCCACGGCAGCGCGGGCGCCGCGCCGGACCCGAGCCCCAGCACGCGGGCCGCGACCTGGCCGGCGCGCCGCTCCATCTCCTGCGCGGCGCGGCGCGAGAAGGTCAAGAGGAGGATGCGCTGCGGGTCCGCCCCCTCTGCGATCGCGTGCGCCACGCGGTGTGCCAGCGTGCTCGTCTTGCCCGACCCCGCCCCGGCGATCACCAGCAGCGGCTCGGCGCCCGCATGGGTCACGGCCGCGCGCTGGGCGTCGTTGAGCGCCGCCAGCGCGGTGTCCAAGCGGTCGGCGGCGATGTGACGGACGGGGGAAGGCGCTTCGGCGATGTGCGACATGGGAAGGATGAACTGTACATTCATCCAGTCAGCAGCGGCGCCGTTGTCGCCGGCGCGTTGCACGCGGGCGGGATAATCCCGGCCATGCTGAACATCTTCACCCTGGCCAACGGCCGCCTCGTGCAGGAAGAGATCGAGTCGCTGGAAGAGCTGTCTCGCTTCCAGCCGATCTGGGTCGACCTCGAGTCGCCGACGGTCGAGGAGAAGCGTTGGGTCAAGCAGTACTACGGTCTGTCGATTCCCGAAGACGTGACCGACGAGGACATCGAGGAATCGGCCCGCTTCTACGAAGAAGACAACGGCGAAATGCACATTCGCAGTGACTTCTTGATCGATGACGACGAAGACGCGCGTTCGGTCCGCGTGGCTTTCATCCTCAACCAGCACAACACCGATTTGAGAAGCCGCGGCGTCCTGTTCTCGATCCACGACGAGGACGTGCCGGTGTTCCGCCTGCTGCGCATGCGCGCGCGACGCGCCCCCGGCCTCATCGAAGACGCCAAGGAAGTGCTGCTCAAGCTTTTCGATGCCGACGCGGAGTACTCAGCCGACACGCTGGAGAACATCTACGACGAGTTGGAGACCGCCGGCAAGAAAGTGCTGTCCGGCAACGTGAGCGACGAGCTGGCCGGCGAGGTGCTGGGCGCCATCGCGCGCGAGGAAGACTTGAACGGCCGCATCCGCCGCAACGTGATGGACACGCGCCGCGCGGTCAGCTTCATGATGCGCAGCAAGATGCTCAACGCCGAGCAGTTCGAGGAAGCGCGGCAGATCCTGCGCGACATCGAGTCGCTCGACAACCACACGGCCTTCCTGTTCGACAAGATCAACTTCCTGATGGATGCCACCGTTGGCTTCATCAACATCAACCAGAACAAAACCATCAAGATCTTCTCGGTGGCCAGCGTCGCATTGCTGCCGCCCACGCTGATCGCCAGCATCTACGGCATGAACTTCAAGTTCATGCCCGAACTGGACTGGACGCTTGGCTACCCCTATGTGCTGCTGTTGATGCTGGCGAGCGCGCTGGGGCCGATGTGGTATTTCAAGCGCAAAGGGTGGCTTTCTTGACCCACCCCCGAAGCGGCGCACTTCGTGTCGCCGCCTCCCCCTTCGAGGGGGCAACACCGGCGGCCCGGCGGAGCCGGTTCCGCGGTGTTTCTGGAGGGGGCCGCAGCCTATTTCGAAAGCGCTTGCAGGAATGCCGCGATCAGCGCTTGCGCCTGGCGGCCGGCGACCTGCGAGAGGTAGGCGGGGAAGTCCACATGCGCCGTGTCGTCGGCGCGGTCCGAGATGTTGCGCACGGCGGCGAAGGGCACGCCGTAGTCGTGACAGACCTGCGCAACGGCGGCCGCCTCCATCTCGACCGCCAGGGCATCGGGCAACGCCTGGCGCAGCGCCAGCGCTTCGCCCGCGCCGGAGACGAAGCGATCGCCGCTCACGATCAGGCCGCTGTGCACGCGCATGTCGTCGAGCTGGAACTGCGCGCGGGTGTGGGCATCGAGCAGACCGCCTGCACCGGTCGACACGGCGCGCGCCGCAGTCAGCAGCAGCGCGGACAGGGCCGCGTCCGCGCTGAAACGGGTGCGCCCGTACAGCGGCACCTCGTAGCGCGGGAACAGCGGCGACGCGTCCATGTCGTGCTGCAGAAAGGCGCTGCCGACCACCGTGTCACCCACCTTCACGTCGTGATGCAGGCCGCCGGCGACACCGGTGAACACGATGCGTTGGGCGCCGAAGCGCTCGATCAGCACCGCAGCGGTCGTGGCTGCCGCGACCTTGCCGATGCGCGAGAGCGCAAGCACCACGGGCTGGCCGTGCCATCCTCCGGTGTGAAACTCGCGACCCGCGTGCTGCACCTGCAGCGGCGCATCCAGCTGCTCGCGCAAACCCGCCTTCTCTTCGGGCAACGCGCTGAGGATGGCGGTGGTCAGGCGTGCCTCGCCTTACTTCTTGGCGTCGCGCAGTTCGCGGCGCAGGATTTTTCCCACCGGTGTTTTCGGCAGGTCGGTGCGGAACTCGATCACCTTCGGCTGCTTGTAGCCCGTGAGGTTGCTGCGGCAGAACTCGCGCACCTGCGCTTCAGTCAGGCTGTCGTCCTTCTTGACGATGACGAGCTTGACTGCTTCGCCGGTCTTCTCGTCGCTGACGCCGACCGCCGCACATTCCATGACGCCCGGCACCTGCGCGACCACGTCTTCGATCTCGTTCGGGTACACGTTGAAGCCGGACACCAGGATCATGTCCTTCTTGCGGTCCACGATCTTGAAGTAGCCGCGCTCATCGACCGTGCCGATGTCGCCGCTCTTGAACCAGCCATCGGCCGTCATGGCCTTGGCCGTTTCATCAGGCCGCTGCCAGTAGCCGGCCATCACCTGCGGGCCCTTGATCGCAATCTCGCCCGGCTCGCCCGGCGGCACTTCGTTGCCGTCGTCGTCCAGCAGCTTCAGGTAAGTGCTGGGCAAGGGCACGCCGATGGTGGCGGTGTAGGCGGTGCTGTTGGTCGGGTTGCAGGTCGCCGACGGCGACGTTTCCGAAAGGCCATAGCCTTCGCAGATCGAGCACCCTGTCTTCTCGAGCCAAAGCTTGGCCACCGCGCCCTGCACTGCCATGCCGCCGCCCACGGAGACCTTCAGGTTCTTCCAGTTGACGGTGTTGAAGTCCGGGTGATTGGCCAGACCGTTGAACAGGGTGTTCACCGCCGGGAAGCTGTGGAAGGTGTGCTTGGACAGCTCTTTGAGCGTGCCCGCGATGTCGCGCGGATTGGGGATCAGGATGACTTTGCCGCCAATGCGCAGGCCCAGCATCATGTTCACGGTGAACGCGAAGATGTGATACAGCGGCAACGCGCAGACGCTGGTCGGCTGCTCGCCGGCCGGTACGTTCTTCATCGCCGGCTGGTTCCAGACTTCCGACTGGATCACGTTGGCGATCACGTTGCGATGCAGCAGCACGGCGCCCTTGCTGACGCCGGTCGTGCCGCCGGTGTACTGCAACACGGCCACGTCGTCCGGGCCGACGATGGCCGGCTGCAAGGTGCGACCGGCGCCTTTTTCGAGCGCGTCGTTGAAGCGCACCGCACCGGGCAGGCTGAACTCGGGCACGAGCTTCTTGACGTTGCGCACGACGTAATTCACGAGCGCGCCCTTGAGCAGGCCGAGCCGATCGCCCATCGCCGCGAGCACCACATGCTTGACGGGCGTGGCCGCGATGCACTGCTGCAAGGTGGTGCCGAAGTTCTCCATGATCACGATCGCCTTGGCGCCCGAGTCCTTGAGCTGATGCTCGAGTTCGCGCGGCGTGTAGAGCGGGTTCACGTTCACGAGGATCAGGCCGGCGCGCAGGATTGCAGCAACTGCGATTGGGTACTGCGGGCAGTTGGGCATCATGGCCGCAACGCGGTCACCCTTCACCAGGCCCAGCCCCTGCAGGTAGGCCGCGAAGGCGCGGCTCAGTTTGTCTGTCTCGCCGAAGGTGACATCCTTGCCCATGAAGCTGTAGGCCGTGCGGTCGGCGTACTTGGCAAAACTCTCCTCCATCAGCGCAACGAGCGAGGCGTAGCTCGATGCATCGATGTCGGCTGGAACGCCTGCGGGATAGCTGCTGAGCCAGGGACGATCGGTCATTGTTTTGTCTCCAGATAGATAAAAGCCTGCGATGCCCACGAGGGCGGTCGCAGGCAGCTACCGAAATAATAGCAAGCGGGCCCAGGGGCCTACTCGATGGCCTTGCCCATGTCTTCGACCACCTTCTTGGCGTCGCCGAAGACCATCATGGTCTTGTCCATGTAGAACAGCTCGTTGTCGAGGCCCGCGTAGCCCGCGGCCATCGAGCGCTTGTTCACAATCACTGTCTTGGCCTTGTAGGCCTCCAGGATCGGCATGCCGTAGATGGCGCTGCCCTTCGTGTGCGCGGCCGGGTTCACCACGTCGTTGGCGCCCAGGATGATCGCGACGTCGACCTGGCCGAACTCGCCGTTGATGTCTTCCATTTCGAACACCTGGTCGTAGGGCACTTCGGCCTCGGCCAGCAGCACGTTCATGTGGCCGGGCATGCGGCCCGCCACCGGGTGGATCGCGTACTTGACGGTGATGCCCTTGTCGGTGAGCTTCTGCGCGAGTTCCTTCACCGCGTGCTGGGCACGGGCCACGGCCAGACCGTAGCCGGGCACGATCACCACGGTCTCGGCATTTCCGAGCACGAAGGCCGCGTCGTCGGCGCTGCCGCTCTTGACCGGGCGTTGCTCCTTCGCACCCGCGGCCGCGGTCGTCGCGTCGCCGCCGAAGCCGCCGAGGATCACGTTGAAGAACGAGCGGTTCATCGCCTTGCACATGATGTACGAAAGGATCGCGCCCGAGCTGCCCACCAGAGAGCCGGCAATGATCAGCATGCTGTTGTTCAGCGAGAAGCCGATGCCTGCGGCGGCCCAGCCCGAGTAGCTGTTGAGCATCGACACCACCACCGGCATGTCGGCGCCGCCAATCGGGATGATCAGCAGCACGCCGAGCGCGAAGCCCAGGGCGATGACCAGCACGATGTCGATCCAGCTCTGCGAATGCCAGAAACCGAAGATGAAGAACGCGGCCGCCAGGCCGAGCACGGCGTTGAGCAGATGCTGGCCCTTGAACTGCACCGGCGCGCCCTGGAACAGGCGGAACTTGTACTTGCCCGACAGCTTGCCGAACGCAATGATCGAGCCGGTGAAAGTCACCGCGCCGATGAAAGCACCCAGCGCCAGTTCGATGCGGTTGCCGCCCGGAATCGGCTGATCGCGCAGCGAAATGCCAAAGGCCCAGGGCTCCGCGACCGCCGCGACCGCGATGAACACCGCCGCCAGCCCGATCATGCTGTGCATGAAGGCGACCAGTTCGGGCATCTTGGTCATTTCGACGCGCTTGGCGGCGATGGTGCCGCCGGTGCCGCCGATCAAAAGGCCGAGCAGCACCCAGCCCATGCCGATCGCCTTGCCGTCCGACAACTGGACAATCAATGCGGCGGTGGTGGCGACGGCAATGGCCATGCCGGCCATGCCGAACAGGTTGCCGCGGATCGAGGTGGTCGGATGGCTCAGGCCCTTCAGGGCCTGGATGAAGAAAACGCTGGCAACCAGGTACAGCAGCGTGACGACGTTCATGCTCATTTCGCGGCCTCCGTCGCCACGGGCGTCTTCTTTTCCTTCTTCTTGAACATTTCAAGCATGCGGCGCGTCACGAGGAAGCCGCCGAACACATTCACAGCGGCGAGCGCCACGGCCAACACACCCATCGTGCGGCCCAGGGTCGTTTCGGTCAGCGCGGCAGCCAGCATGGCGCCGACGATCACGATGGCGGAGATCGCGTTGGTCACTGCCATCAGCGGCGTGTGCAAGGCGGGCGTGACGGTCCACACCACGTGGTAGCCCACGTAGATGGCCAGCACGAAGATGATCAGGTTGATGACGGTCGGGGACACGGAATCCATGGCTTGTTCTCCTCGCTTATTTCCGGGTGACCTGGCCGTCGTGCGTGACGCGGCAGGCGGCGACGATGTCGTCCTCGAGGTCGATCTTGAGCGCACCTTCCTTGGTGACGATCAGCTTCAGAAAATCAAGCACGTTGCGCGCGTAGAGCGCCGACGCATCGGCCGCGACGAGCGCCGCGAGGTTGGTCTCACCGACGATGGTCACACCGTGCTTGACCACCGTCTTGTCGGCTTCCGACAGCGGGCAGTTGCCGCCAATGCCATCGGCACCTTTGCCAGCCGCGATGTCGACGATCACCGAGCCCGGCTTCATCGACTTGACCATCTCTTCGGTGATCAGCGTCGGCGCCGCGCGGCCGGGGATCAGCGCAGTGCTGATCACGATGTCTGCCAGCGCCACCCGCTTGGCCACTTCGACCTGCTGGCGCGCCAGCCAGCTCGGCGGCATCGGCTTGGCGTAGCCGCCAACGCCGACCGCGGCTTCTTTTTCTTCGGGCGTGTCGTACGACACTTCGATGAACTTGCCGCCCAGCGATTCGATCTGTTCCTTGACGCTGGGCCGCACGTCGCTGGCCTCGATCACGGCGCCCAGGCGCTTGGCGGTCGCGATGGCCTGCAGGCCCGCCACGCCGACGCCCAGGATCACCACGCGCGCGGCCTTCACCGTGCCGGCGGCCGTCATCAGCATCGGGAAGAAGCGCTGGTATTTGTCGGCCGCGATCATCACGGCCTTGTAGCCGGCGATGTTGGCCTGGGAAGACAGCACGTCCATGCTCTGGGCACGCGTGGTGCGCGGCGCAGCCTCAAGCGCGAAGCCCGTGAGGCCCGCGCTCGCGAGCCGCTGCAGGCCGGTTGCATCGAAGGGATTGAGCATGCCGATGACGACAGCGCCACGCTTCATGCGCGCGGCTTCCTGGTCGTCGGGCGTCCGCACCTTGAGCACGATGTCGGCCGCGAAGGCCGCTGCGACGTCGGTGATTTCCGCCCCCGCCGCCTGGTAGGCCGCATCGGTGACGCTGGCCGCAACGCCCGCCCCCGATTGCACCTGGAGCACATGCCCCGCGGCCACCAATTTCTTGACGGTCTCGGGTGTGACGGCCACTCGTGTTTCGCCGGCCGTGGTCTCGGCAGGCACGCCTATCAACATAGAAGTCTCCTCAGGGCTGGGGCGTTTTGGAATTTGGCCCGAGCTTACCGCAAGACTTCCAGGGCGCTGTATCACGTGCGTTGGACGAAGCAACGGCGGTCCAAAGCACGCCTATGTTGAGCAAACTGCTACCAAATCGATAGCGTATCGCCACGCATCATGGTGTTCAGCGGGTGTTTTCGTCGAGCGCTTTCACGACGATCTCGACCCGCCGGTTCGGCGCGAGGCAGGCGATGAGATCGTCTCGCTGAGCCTGCTGGCACTGAACGACCGGCTCGCGCGCACCGCGGCCCGAAGCCGCGAGCCGCTCGCCGGGCACGCCAGCGCCAATCAGGTACGCGCGCACCGTCGCCGCCCGCGCTTCGGACAGCTGCTGGTTGTAGGCAACGGCGCCGAGCCGATCCGTATGACCGACGATCCGGACATGCTCGACCTTGGCACCGCCCAGCACAACGGCGATTCTGTCCAGCTCGCGGCGTCCGCTCGGAAGCAGGTCCTGCAAGGCCGCGCGGTCGAAAGCGAAAAGCGCATCGGCAGACAGCTGGATGGCCTTCGGGATCGGCGCAGGCACGGGTGCGACAGGCGCGGCCAACGGGGGCTCGGCAATGAAACTCGCGCAGGCCGACGGCTCCCAATGGAAGCTTTGCGCGCGGTAGTCACGGTCGAACAGCACCTTGTAGCGGCAGCTGACCGCACCGCCGCCAGTGCGGAAATGGAAGCTGTAGTCCCACTCGCGCACTGCGACCAGCCCTTCGTTGAAGTGAGGCCGCCCGATCAGGTCGTAGAGCTGGTCCTTGCTCATGCCCGGCCGCACGGCGCGCAGGTTGTCCTTGTTGGGGAAGATGCCTTCAGGCTGCCAGGCGTCCGTGAGAGGCTGGAAGACCAGTTCAGCAGCGGTCTTGCCGTCATCGGCGATGCCTTTGCTGACATAGGACGTGCAGCCTTGCAACGCGAGCAGTGCGATCGCGCAGAGTGTCAGGCGGGCGTTGCGACGGGTGAGGTTCAGTTTTTTCATGTGCGAGATTTCCGTTTGCGCGACGCGGCTCACCAATGGAACCCGGCGCCTGCGGCGACACCGACGTTTCCGCGCGAGTTGGCCGAGCCGGTGAACTTCATCACCCACTTGCCGTTGTCGGACAGCTTCGACACGCCGATGGCGATGGCCGTCTGGCCTTCGTACGCGGCGACGCCGGCGGCGAGCATGCTCTTGCCCGGGAGATAGGCCTGCGGCATGCCCGCCATCGCCATGGCGCCGGCCGTGCCCGCGTTGGCTTCGCGGCGGTTCAGGACCACATCGTTGCGCAGCTGGTTCACGTTCTGATTGGCTGCTCCGATTCCCGCGTTGAGCTGGTTCATGTTCACCGCATCGGTGCCGTTCACGCCCGGTGCGACGTTCGTGACCGGCTTGCCGCCTGCGTCGACGCCGCTGGTGGTCATGCTGGGCCCGCCCGCAATGCTCACGCCGGTGTTCGTGATGCTCGTGCCGCCCACCGTCACGCTGTTGAAGTTCGGGTTGTCATTGACCGCGAAGGTCGTGTTCGCGCCGTTCTGCGTCAGCACCATGTTGTTGCCCGCGGTGTAGGTGGCCGTGCCACCCGGGCCCACGTTCGCCACGCTGGTGCCGATGGCAATGCCGGTGCCGGTCGCCGCCGTGGTCACGTTGATGCCGGCGCCAGCCACCGCGCTGATGGTCTCGAGCGCCAGATTGGTGGCGTACAGCTGGCTGCCGTTGATGGCGTCGGTGCTGGTCGCGCTGAGCTGACCGGCGGCCACGTTCTGGATCTGGCGCTCGGCGCCCGCGCTGCCCACGCTGACCACGCCGGCCGGGTTGGCACCGGCGAAGTTGTAGGTCGTGCCGCGGATCGTCGCACTCGCCGTGGGGGTGGCGGCGGTGGTGGTGCTGCCCGCGCCCAGCGCCACGCTGTTGGCGGTGCCGGCGGTTGCACCGGTGCCCATGGCCACTGCATTGGCTGCGGTGGCCGAGGCGTTGATGCCCGAGGCGATGGCGCCGACCGCGGTGGCGCCGTTGTTGGCGTAGTTGCCGTCGGTGCTGGTGCCACCGTTGACGCTGTAGAAGTGCGAGCTGGCGTTGTTGACGATGTTGGTGATGTTGCCGCCCAGGGTGTTGACCTGGCTGGCGACCGAGTAAAGCTGGCTGCCGTTGATGGCGTCGGTGCTGGTGGCGGTGATGGCGCCGGGGGCAACGTTGACGATCTGGCGTTCGGCTCCGGCTGCGCCGACGCTGACCACGCCGGTGGCGGTACCGGCAAAGCCTCCGTAAGTGACGGCGGGGCCTGCCGCGTAGGTGACGGTGCCGTCCGCGTTCATCGTGGCGATCACGCCGGGGATGGTGGCACTGCTGACTTGCGCGAACGCCTTGTCTGCGCTGGCATTGCCGAGCACGACGTTGTTGCTGTTGTTCACCGTGACGTTGTTGCCCAGCACGAAGCTCTGGTTGGCGCCCACGGCGATGGTGTTGTTGTTGCCGATGGCGTAGCTGTCGTCGGCATTGATGAAGCTGGGATCGCCGATGGCGCCCGAGCGTGCGCCCGTCACGATGTTGCCGGTGCCGATGCTGATGCTGTCTTCGCCCACCGCCTGGGCGCCATTGCCGATCGCGACAGCGCGCAGACCACTGGACGCGGCGCCGGAACCCAGCGCAGTCGATTGCTGTCCAGTTGCGTTGGCCGACTGCCCAACCGCCAATGCGTAGTAACCACCGTTGGCCCGGGCACCGTAACCGATGGCCGTCGTCGATCCTCCGCCATTGGCCTGGGCGTTGTAGCCCAAGGCCAGGCTGTTCCCATTGGCCAAAGCGCTGGTACCGAGCGAGACGGCGCGCAAGCCGTCGGCGGTGGCGCCCTGTCCAACGGCGATGCTTTCGCGGTTCAGGGTGGCGCTCACAGCCGTTGTCTTGGCGCCTTCACCGATGGCAATGTTGCCCGCTCCCACGGCGGTGGTTGCCCCGTTTCCGATGGCAATGCCACTCGCGCCGGTGGCGGCGGCCTTGTTGCCAACCGCGACCGCCTCATTGGCGGTGACCGACGCGGCTTGCCCAATGGCCACCGAATTGATGATGGCTTTCTGGTCAGTAAAGGTCGGCACGTAATACCGCATCGTGATGCCGTTCTGCACCACGGTCTGCTCCGTGAACGACCCTCCGCTGGCGCCGACCTTGATGTCGTTGCCGAATGCAACGTTCCCGGTGGAGGTGGCGCCAACCAGGTTGCGGTTGCCTATCGCGAAGTTGTTGGTGCCGCCGACGATGCTGAAGGAAGTGTCATTGGTCGGCGCCGCGGAGATCCGTGCCGTGGTGGGAAGCCACGCAGCGATGGCACCCGAACCGTTGCCAAACACATAGGCGCCGGTGCCCACCGCGGTTGAGCCGCCGCCTTGCGCTGCCGATCGGACACCCACGGATGACGCGGCGTTGACGGTGCCGCCGGTGGTGCCGCGTCCCGCAATGGCATCGGTCCCGTAGGCGATGCTGTCATAACCCGATGCCTGCGAGCGGACGCCCACTGCAGCCGCTGTATCGCCGTTCGCGATGGACGCGGCTCCCAAGGCGGTCGTGATGTTGCCGCGCACCGTGGCGCTGGCACCAAGGGCGGTCTGGAGATTGCCCTGGTCCGAAGTGGCGCCTGATCCCACCACGGTCGCGCCACTACCCGAGCCCGCGCCAACCGTGGCACCGTTCCCAATCGCGATCTGCCCGGTGTAGGAGTCGCCAAAGGTGGAGCCATCCCACAACACTTGCGCGTTGTTGCCGATTGCGATCGATTGACGGCGATTGGCACTGGCGGTGTTGCCCAGCGCGATGCCGTTCTCGTTCCCGACGGTGGAATTGGCACCGATCGCAATGCCATTCACTGGCGACAACGTGGGCTTGTTGATGAGGCCCGCAGGATCAGGCCGCACCTTGGCGTTGTTGCCGATGGCAATGGTGTTGGCGCCCACTGCCTGCGACGCCGTATTGCCCATCACCAGACCACTCGACCCCAGGTTGGTGCCGACCCAAGTGGCCAGGGCGGCGAGGTCCGGTCCACCCCCTGCGGCCGTCGCGACCCCGCTGACAGAGGCAAAGCCGCCGACACCGTTGGGCACCTGGCAGGTCCAGGTATTCGAAGGGGACGCCGGTGTCCCGACAGCCGTACAGATCGCGCCGAGCGGGTTGATCGAATAGGCGGTTCCGATGCTGGTGTCTGCGGCAACGATTCCTTGGAGCCCCAAAGCCGCGAATGCGAAGGCAGCCGTGCTTCGCACAGCGCAACCAGTGCGCTTGCCGCGTGCGCGACTGTTTTCCGACGTGGCCACCCACGCGCCCAACGCTTCGTTCCAGATGCTTCGATACGACTTGTTCACAACGCACTCCAATGGATGCACCCAACTGGTGCAGTTCAGAGCCCATCTTATGAAGCGGATTGATACACAGGAAGTGCAAAGTACGCATTCCGGTAGTTAAACATCCGCGACCTTGGCGACGAACGCACCTGGCGTGTAGCCCGAGGTGTTTAGTCGACACTTGTTGTCGAAAGGGTCCTGAACAGCGGCACTAGTTGACACTTGTGCGGGCACTTGCACTGGCGCCTTCCTCATGTCATGTTTAGACTCGCTTGTCACACAAAAGTACCAAGGGATTGGAATGCGAATCGCAGCACTCGACGATGAGGCGTGCCAACTGGAAATGATCCGGCACACGATGGAAGGCATTGGCCACGAATGTCACGGCTTTCAGGACGGCAAGACACTGTTGCGGGAATTGCGGCGGGAGACCTATGACCTGTTAGTTCTGGACTGGAGCCTGCCCGACATGGAAGGGCCGGCCGTCGTCCACTGGGTTCGGGAGGACCTGTGCAGTCGCATCCCGATCCTGTTCGTCACCAACCGGCGTGAAGAGGCGGACATGGTCGAAGGCCTGACTGCCGGCGCCGACGACTTCATGGTCAAGCCGATCCGGGTCGGCGAACTGGAAGCCCGCGTGCGCGCCTTGCTGCGCCGCAGCTATCCGGCTCAGCACGAAACCGAACTTGTGTTCGGCGCCTACCACTTCTATCCGCACTCGCGCACCTTGCACGTCGACGGGCGGCCAGTCGAACTCAAGCACCGCGAGTACGAACTGGCGCTGTTCCTGTTCCAGAACCTGGGCCGGTTGCTGTCGCGCGAACATCTGCGCGAAGCGGTCTGGGGCCTGGGCGCCGAAACGCCGTCGCGCTCGCTGGACACCCACATTTCCCGCCTGCGGACCAAGCTGGACCTGCGGCCTTCCAACGGCTTCCTGCTGTCGGCCATTTACGGCTTGGGCTACCGCCTCGAGGCGATCGAAGCCGACGCATTCCAGTTGCCGGGCACCAGCACCGTCGGCGCGGTGGCATGACGACCGCGCACCGGGGCAGCACGGCAGCCGCCGTGCTGCTCGGCGGTTTCTTCTTCTCGGCAGGCCTGAGCGCCCAGCCCGCCAAGCCGCAGCCTGCCAAAGGCAAGGCTCCCGCGAGCGCGGCGGCGCGGGTCGAATTCGTTCAGGGCGCACCGACGGCGCGCCCCAAGCCGCCAGCGACCCGCCGCACAGTGCGCGGGCGGACCCCGCCCGCCGTGCCGGCAGCACCTGCTTCCAGCGCGGTCGAGCAGGGCAGCACCCTCGAGGAAGGCACCCGCATTCAGGTGCCGGACGACGGTTATCTGCGCCTGCGGCTGGCCGATGGTTCTGTTGTGCGCGTGCTGGCCGGTTCGGATGTCGAATTGCGCCGGCTTCGCCGCCGGCCGACGGGCGCCGTCGAATCGGTGATCGATGTCCGGCGCGGCAAGGTCGAGTCCGAGGTGTCGCCGAAAACACCCGGTCGTGTGTTCGAGATCCATGCGCCGGGCGCAGTCGCCAGTGTGCGCGGCACCACCTTCGACGTGTCGGTCGACGATGACGGTCGTGTCGGCACCTCGGTGATCAAAGGCAAGGTCGCCGTGCAACCGAAGAACGCCCGGCAGCAGCGCACGGCCCGGTCCACCACGCTCGACGCAGGCAAGGGCGTGGTGCTGGACGCCAAAGGCCGACTCGGCGCGCAGCGGACGCTGCCACCCGCCCCCGATCTGTCGAGCTGGCCTGAAAACTACGAAGACGCGAACCTGCTGGTACTCGACTTCGCGCGCGCCGGGCTCGCCGCGGCCGGCTATGAGGTGCGCGTCGCGCGTGATGAAGCGCTGCACGAGGTCGTGCGCAATGGCCGCTTCAGCGCACCGCACATTCAGTTCCCGCCGCTCGATGACGGCGTCTACACCGTGGGCGTGCGCGCGCTCGACGCCGAAGGGCTGAGCGGGCCCGAGAGCACGCGTCGCATCCAGGTCAACGCCCAGCCGGTGCCGCCGCTCTACCAGAGCCCGGCGCCGGGTGCGCGCGTGATGGCGGAGACGCTGGAGCTGGTCTGCTCGCAGACCGCCGGCACCGAAGGGGTCCATCTGCAGGTCGCACGCGGAGGCGATTTCACCCGGCCGGTGATCGACGAGCCGCGGCTCGCCGTTTGCCGCCTCGGCCTGGCGGCGCTGCCGCTGGGCGACTACCAATGGCGGGTGGCCTCGATCCGCACGCCTGCCGGCGGTGGCATCGACCACGGGCCGTTCGCGGCGCCGCAACCGTTCTCGGTCGTGGAAACACCGACGGTGTCGGCGCTCGATGTACTGGACCACAACGAGCAGCCCACACTCACCTGGCAAGCCACGGCCGGCCAGACCTTCCGCGCGCAACTGGCGCGCGATGAGGCGTTCACTCAGATCGTCGTCGAAGCCGATCTGACCCAGCCGTCGTGGCGGCTGGAAGGCCTGGCGCGCGGCACCTACTTCGTGCGGTTGCAGGCGCGCGACGCCTCGGGCCTGACCGGGCCGTTCTCGCCACCGCGGCGCGTGCGCATCGGCGGCGTGGTGCAGACCTCGACCGGCAACAGCCTCAGCAGCAGCGACGGCGAACCGATCAACCGCCCCTGATGCGCCGCGCGCGGCGCTTCGCCCTTCCCTCCTGAGTTGCTCGCGTGTCCAGATTCCTGCACAGCCGCTACCAGGAGCCCGACGTCGGCCCGCCGCGCCGGGGCTGGCGCCGGGTGATGCGGCGGCGCGGCCCTTGGCTGATCCTGGCCATCAGCCTGATCACGCTGGTCACGCTGATCGCCCTGACGCAGCCGCTGCCACGCGTCGACCGGATGCTGCAGGACAACGCGCGCGCCGCCATGAGCCAGCAGCCCTCGGACGAGATCGTGATCGTCGCCATCGACGAGAAGAGCCTCGCCGCCATCGGCCGCTGGCCCTGGCGGCGCGCGCTGCATGCCGAGCTGCTGCGCCGCATCGCCGCTGAAGCGCCGCGCTGCATCGGGCTGGACCTGCTCCTGTCCGAACCCGACGCCAACCACCCGGACGACGACAAGGCCCTCGCGGCCTCGATCATCGACAGCGGTTGCGTGGTCCTGCCCATGGCCTTGCAGACGAACGGACAGCAGCCCCATGGCGAGCTGCTCCCAACACCCGTCCTGGCCAAGGCGGCGGCATCCATCGGCCATGCCCACCTGTCGATCGACGGCGACGGCCTGGTGCGCAGCGTCTACATGCGCGAGGGCTTTCCAGGTCGCTCATGGCCCCACTTTGCCGTGGCCCTGCATCAGGCGGCGCGGGCCTATGCGGGCGAGGTGCCGCAAATGTCCCATCCCGACGTCGACACGCCACCGCCAGCGGGCAGCGGGCAGCCTTGGCTGCGGGCTGCCCACGAACTGATCGTCTTCACGGACAACGACAAACCGTTTCGGACCGTCTCGTACATCGATGTGCTGCGCGGCGAGGTGCCCACCGACACGTTCAAGAACCGGTATGTGCTGGTGGGCGTGACGGCGGTCGGGCTGGGCGACGTGTACGGCACCTCGGCCACCGACCCGAAGGGCCTGACGCCGGGCGTCGACATCTTTGCGACCCTGCTGCAGTCGCTGCTGAACGACCGGCACGTGGTCGTGGCCGCGCCTTGGCAAGACCTGCTGTTCAACCTCGGCCCGCTGATCGTTGCGCTGCTCGGCCTGCTGTGGCTGCGGCCCATGGGCGTGATTGCCCTGATCGGCGCCATGCTGGCGTTGCGACTGGGCATCCACGTCGCGCGCCCCTGGATCGGCGTGCAGTTCGCGCCGGCCTCCGGTTTCATCGGGTTGCTGCTGGTGTACCCGCTTTGGAGCCTGTTGCGGCTGACTGCGGCGATCCGCTACCTGCGCTGGGGCACGGAGCAACTCTCGATCGACTTCGACGGCCTGACGCCGCCACGGCCGCCCCCCACCAAGGGCGACTTCCTCGACCGGCAGATGGCCGCGACCTCGGCCGCGGGCCTGCGCATGCGCGACCTGAACCGCTTCGTGCGCGATGGCATCAACCACCTGCCCGACGCCACCATGATTCTGAACCGGGCGGGCGGCGTGATGATCGCCAACCTGGCCGCGCAGACGCACTGGAAGACCGACCTCGCCGGCGTTATCGGCCAGGACGCGCACCGCCTGCTCGGCGACGTGAAGTGGCGCACCACCGGCATGCCGATGCTGCCGCCGGGCGTGCTGCGCACCGCGCTCGACCCGGTGATGGGCGAAGGCGAAGACGCGCAGGGCCGCAGCGTGCTGCTGCGCTGCGTGCCCTTCTTCGATGCGCGCAACGAGCATGCCGGATGGATGGTGGCCCTGGTCGACATCACTCGGATGCGCCGCGCGCAGAGCCAGCGCGACGAGGCGCTGCGCTTCATCTCGCACGACATCCGCGAACCGAGCGCGTCGATCCTTACCGTCATCGAGCTGGCGCGCACGCGGCCCGAGTCGTTCACGCCGGCCTCGCTGCTGGACCGGATCTCGCGCCACGCCCGCACCGGCCTCGAACTGGCAGACGGCTTCGTGAACCTCGCCCGCGCCGAGGCGCAGCCCTTTCGCGCTGAGATCCTCGATCTTGTGGACCTGCTCCATCAGGCCATGGACAACGCCTGGGCCCACGCGCGGCAGCGGCAGGTCGAGCTGCAGGTGGACGCAACCGTGGAAGAAGCCCTGTGCCTGGCCGACCGGAGCCTGTTGACGCGCGCGCTGAGCAACGTTCTCAGCAACGCACTCAAGTACTCGCCCCCGGGCGCCGAGGTGCGCTGCAGCGTCATGGGCCGTGAGGGTTGCTGGGCCATCGGCGTCCAGGATCAGGGCCCGGGCATTCCACCCGAGCTACAGTCGCAACTGTTTCAGCCCTTCCACCGGCTGCACCGCGACACCCATCCGGACGTCCATGGCATCGGCCTCGGCCTGCTGTTGGTGCGCACCGCAGTCCAGCGCCACGGCGGCACGATCGAGATCGACAGCGCCGCCGATGCAGGATGCAAGGTGACACTGGTGCTGCCCAAGCCTACTGCTGCAGACTTGGCAGCCTGACAGACGCACGAGGACGACACCGATGATCCACATGACCCGCCGCCTGATGACCGCCGCCCTGCTCTGGGTTTGCCTTGGCCACGCCGGCGCCCAGGAAGTGGAAGCCAGCGACATGGTGCGCGGCGGCCTGCAGGTCATCCAGATGGTCGACCAGGGCCGGACCGGCGAACTCTGGGACGGCGCCGCGCCCGGTGCGCGCAAGCGCGTCACACGCAGCCAGTTCATCGCGCAGATCGGCCAGGCGCGCCAGCCGCTGGGTGCCGCACAACAGCGCACCTGGGTCGCGATCAACCGCCAGGTGGTCGACAACGCCGATGCCGATCTGGCGGGGCAGTACGTGAGCGTCGAATATGAGACACGCTTTGCCAACAAGACCAACGGCACCGTGCGCGAGCTGGTGAGCTTTCACCTGGACCGCGACAGCGTCTGGCGTTTCATCGGCTACGTGCTGCGGTGAGCGCCCCACGCTGGAAGCCCAATGTCACCGTCGCGGCGGTGATCGAGCAACAAGGCCGCTTCATGCTGATCGAGGAGCACACGAACGGCGGCCTCAAGCTCAATACGCCGGCCGGCCATCTCGATGCTGGCGAATCACCGGCCGAAGGCTGTGCCCGCGAAGCGCTTGAAGAAACGGCGCACCACTTCACACCCACGGCGCTGGTCGGCATCTACATGGCGCGCTTCCAGCCGATGGCGGCCGAAGACGATGACGTGACCTACCTGCGCTTCGCATTCGCCGGCAAGCTGGGCGCCTTCGAGCCCGACCGCGCGCTGGACGAGGGCATCGTGCGCACCCTCTGGATGACGATCGACGAGATCCGCGCCAGCGTGTCACGGCACCGCAGCCCGCTGCTGCTCCAGTGCATCGAAGACTATCTGGCGGGTCAGCGCCATCCACTCAGTCTGATCTACACCGACCCCTCGGTGGCAGCGCTTCAGCCGCCAACCCCGTAAGCCGAGAGCCGCGCTGCGACCTCGTTCACGTCGTGGCTCAGCATCACGATGTCGTGCTTCCTGCCGCTGCGGTCTCGCACATGGTTGGCCAGCAACGCTTCCGCGCGAAAGCCCATGCTCTCGAACATCGCGATGGAGGCACGCTGGTCGGTGGTCATCTGGGCGACGAGCTTTTCGAGGCCGAGCGCGAGGGCCTGCGCGAAGCTGGCTTGAATGAGTTGCCGGCCGAGCCCGAGACCACGCGCTTCGGCGCCGACCACCACGCGAAGTTCGCCGACGTGCGGCGACCACGAGAAGTCGTCGTGGATCAGCGAGGTGCAGCCGATCACCTTGCCGTCGACTCGCGCGAGCACGGTCGGCAGGCGATCGCGATCGACCGACTCGCGAATCCACGCCTTGATCACGCGCGGCTGGCTGATGTCGCGATAGGTGAAGAGCAGGTCCTGTTCGGGCAGCGCTTCGGCGAACGCGAGCAGCGCGGCCTCGTCGCCGGCGCGGATCACGTCGAGCTGCACGGCGGTGCCGTTGCAGTCGATGGTGCGCGGCCAGGTGTGGGCAGCGGCAGGCGCTGCGGTTGCGGTGGTGGTGGTGTTCATGTCGATCGTTCTCCGAGCCACTGGTCCAGCTTGGGCCACATGCGTTTGACGGCGTTCGGGCCCGCCACCAGGCTCACGTGGCCGCCCTTGAGCATCACTTCCTCCTTGTCGGTGGAGCCGACCTTGTCCATCAGCGGATGGGCCGCGGCATACGGCACGATGTGGTCGTGCTCGGCCACCACCGACAGCAGCGGAATCGTGATCTTGCCGAGGTCGACCTTCTTGCCACCGACCTTGAGCTTGCCCGTGTAGAGGCCGTTCTCCCACATCAGCGACTTGATGGTTTCCTTGAAGTAGGCGCCGGCCAAGGGCAGCGTCTCGGTGCCCCAGCGGTCCATCATCCGGTACTGCTTGACGTACTCGTCGTTCCACAAGTTGTCCCACAGGCGCAGCGTGCCGGTCACGCGGCCCGTGGGGCGCAGTGCATCGAAGCCGCTGGTCACCACGCTCGCGGGGACGATGCCCATCGCGTCGGCCATCTGGTCGACCTTGAAGTGGCGCTTGTCGGCCCAGGCCTGGAACATCTCCATCTTGCTGAAGTCGACCGGGGTGGTGAAGCACACGAGGTTCTGTACCGGCCCGTCGGTGTGCGTGGCGCAATAGATGGTCGAGAGCACACCGCCCATGCAGTAGCCGATCATGTTGACGTCGTCCACGCCCGAGTCTTCCTGCACGCGGCGCACGCAGTCGGGAATAAAGCGCTGCGTGTAGTGCTCCAACAGCAGGTCCTTCTCGTCCGGGCGCGGCGGATTCCAGTCCATCACGTAGACGTCGTAGCCGGCCTTGAGCAGGTACTCGACCATGCTCTGGCCCGGTGCCAGGTCGAAGATGTAGGCCTTGTTGGTTGTGGCCATGACCAGCAGCACCGGCACGCGGTAGATCTCGTCGCTCATCGGCTGGTAGTGGTACAGGCTCAGCGTGCCGCGTGTGTAGAGCACGTCTTTCGGGGTGGTGCCGACCTCGGCCGGCCCGGCGCCCATGTACTCCACGCTCTTGATGCTGCGCTGCACCGCACGATCAATCTCGCCGCGGACCTTCGCGACCCAGTCTTCGTCGGGTGCCTGTGCTTCCTTGACGGCGTGGGCCATGGTCAGGCCTTCTTCTTCGCGCTCTTGCGGGCGGGCTGCCTGCTGCGAGCGGGCTTCGTGGCCGGCGCAGCGGCCACGGGGGCGGGCGCAGCAGCGGCCGCGGCCACGGTGCTCGGCGGCTTGCGCGTGCGCGGCGGCATCTGCTTGGGGTTAGCGCCGGCCGGCGCAGGTGCCAGGCCGCCGAGGCGCTGGTTGATTTGCCCGATCGCGTCTTCGATGCGCTGCAGCCGTGCGCCGATGTCGATCAGGTCGCTACGGCTGGGCAGGTTCAGCTCTTTCAGCAGCGCGCCATTGGCCTGGCCGAGCGCCTGCTGGATGCCGGTCGACACGCTCGCCACAGCATGCAGCGCCTGGGCGAATTCTTCGGAGCCCATCTGCTTCGTGGCCGCCGTGTTGGCGCCACCTTCCCATTGCGTGAGCGCGTCGCGCCACAGCGCCATGGGGTCCAGCAATTTTGACAGTTCGGTCTTCGCCATCTCGCCATCTCCCGGGGTTGTCTCCTGGACTGCGATGCTAGCCCCGAATGCGCCACAGCCGATGGTTTCGACTCAGGGCCCAGAGCCGGCGCTCGCGATCACGCCGCCGCCCAAACACACCTCGCCGTCGTACAGCACGGCCGACTGCCCTGGCGTGACGGCCCATTGCGCGTCCGGGAAGTCGAGGCGCACACGGCCTTCGGCGCCTTCGGACAGCGCGCAGTCGGCATCGGCCTGCCGGTAGCGCGACTTCGCGCCATAGCTGCCAGTAGCCGGCGCATCGCCCGCCACCCAGCTCGTGTCATCTGCTTCCAACGTGTGCGACAGCAGCCACGGATGGTCGTGCCCTTGCACCACCCACAGCGTGTTGGCTTCGACATCCTTGCGCGCGACGAACCACGGCGAGTGGTCGCCGCCGCCGCGCTGCGCACCGCGCTCCTTCACGCCACCGATGCCCAGCCCCTGCCGCTGGCCCAGCGTGTAGAAGCTCAGGCCCTGGTGCTCGCCGATGGTGCGTCCGCGCGCGTCCTTGATCGGGCCGGGCGCTTTCGAGATGTAGCGGTTGAGGAACTCGCGGAACGGCCGCTCGCCGATGAAGCAGATGCCGGTCGAATCCTTCTTCTTCGCGTTCGGCAGGCCGATCTCATCGGCGATGCGGCGCACTTCGGTCTTGTGCAGTTCGCCGACCGGGAACAGCGTCTTCGACAGCTGCGCCTGGTTGAGGCGATGCAGGAAGTAGCTTTGGTCTTTCGACGGGTCGAGGCCCTTGAGCAGTTCGTGCTTCTGCGTGGCTTCGTTCAGACGCACGCGCGCGTAGTGACCCGTGGCGATCTTCTCGGCCCCGAGCCGCATCGCATGGTCGAGGAAGGCCTTGAACTTGATCTCGGCGTTGCACAGCACGTCCGGGTTCGGCGTGCGGCCGGCCTGGTATTCGCGCAGGAACTCGGCGAACACACGGTCCTTGTAGTCGGAAGCGAAGTTGACGTGCTCGATCTCGATGCCCAGCACGTCGGCCACGCTGGCCGCGTCGATGAAGTCGACGTTCGAGCTGCAGTACTCGCTGTCATCGTCGTCTTCCCAGTTCTTCATGAAGATGCCGATGACCTCGTGGCCCTGCTCTTTCAACAGGTGCGCCGTGACCGCGGAGTCGACCCCGCCACTCAAACCCACCACGACGCGCTGTTTTTTCATGAGGGCGTGATTGTCCCAGCCCGGGGAAGGCGCTGTGCGATGGAGGGAATCGCGGCCCCCGGCCGCGAATGGTGCGCCGGCTGATGTCGCCAGCGAGACAAAACAACGCTCCCCTGCGGGAAAGCCCGGAGGCCCGACCGCCCTTCGCCAAGAGGCCCGCTCTCACAATGTTCTTCTGGCTTTCCCCTGTTCGGCAACGTACCGAAACCCTTCTGTCACACAACCCGGAGACTTCACATGACACTCGCCACGCCCTGGACCACGTCCTATCCGCCCGGCATGCGCTGGGACGCCGACCTCGCGCTCAAGCCGGTTGCGCAGTTCCTCGACGACGCGGTCGCGCAATGGCCGGATCGCCCGTGCATCGAGTTCATGGGCCGCGTCATCACCTACCGCGAGCTGGGCGAGCTGAGCGACCGTGCGGCGCAGGGCTTCCAGGCGCTGGGCGTGAAGCCGGGCGTGCATGTGGGGCTGTACCTGCCGAACACGCCGCAGTACCCGATCGCGTTTTTCGGCGTCGTCAAGGCCGGCGGCGTGGTCGTCAATTACTCGCCGCTCGACGCCGAGCGCGTGCTCTCGCACAAGGTGGAAGACAGCCAGACCGACTTCCTCGTCACGCTCGACCTCGCTGCGATGTACCCGCAGATGGGCCGCATCCTGGCCGGCTCGCGGCTGAAGAAACTCATCGTCGGCAGCCTCCCTGACTTCAGCGGCGCACCGGGCCCGATCCGCGCGCAGCTCGAAGGCGCCAAGATGCTGGCAACGGTGCCCACAGACGACCAGCACATGAGCTTCAGCGCGCTGCTCGACAACGACGGCAAAAGCGTCAAGCGCTACCCGGTCGGCGACCTGAAGGAAGAGATCGTCGTGCTGCAGTACACCGGTGGCACCACGGGCCTGCCCAAGGGCGCGATGCTCACGCACGCCAACCTCGGCGCGGCGAGTGCGCAGTACCTTGAATCGACCAAGGGCGAGCCGCCGATCCTCGAAGAAGGCGTGGAGCGCTTCCTGATCGTGCTGCCGCTCTTCCACATCTACGCGCTCAGCGCCGCCATGCTGCTGGGAATGCGGCTGGGCGCATCACTGGTGCTGCACACCAAGTTCGATGTCGATGCGGTGTTCAAGGAAATCTCGGGCACGAAGATCACTGTGTTCCCCGGCGTGCCGACGATGTACACGGGCATGCTCGCGCACCCGAAGGTCGGCGAGACCGATCTGCGCTCGCTCAAGTTCTGCGGCTCGGGCGGCGCGCCCCTGCCGGTCGAGGTGGAGCAGCGCTTCTTCGAGATGACGGGTTGCCACCTCAACGAAGGCTGGGGCATGACAGAGACTTCGCCTTCGGGCACCTTCACGCCCGCGCGCGGCGTGCGCAAGGCCGGTTCCTGCGGCATGCCGCTGCCGGGCATCCACATCAAGCTGCTGGCGCTCGACGGCTCGGGCCAGGAAGTGGCGAACGGCGAGCCCGGCGAGCTGTGCGTGAAGGGCGCCAACGTGATGAAGGGCTACTGGAAGAACGAGAAGGCCACGGCGGAGTCCTTCACCGACTACGGCTATTTCAAGAGCGGCGACGTCGCCAAGTTCGACGAAGACGGCTTCCTCTACATCGTCGACCGCACCAAGGACATGCTGCTGTGCGGCGGCTTCAACGTGTACCCGCGCGTGCTCGAAGAAGCGATCTACGAACACCCGGGCGTGGCCGAGGTTTGCGTGATCGGTGTGCCCGACGAATATCGCGGGCAATCGCCCAAGGCCTTCGTGGTCCTCAAGGCCGGCGCCGAAGCGCTGGATCTGGACACGCTCAAGGCCTTCCTCAAGAACCGGCTGGGCAAGCACGAAATGATCGGCGGGCTGGAAGTGCGCAAAGAGCTGCCGAAGACGCCGGTGGGCAAGCTCTCCAAGAAAGACCTGGTCGACGAGGAAGCCCGCAAACGGGCCGAGGCTTGAACCCGATGGAAGCGATCGCCATGACCACCCCCGAACACACGCCCGAAGAAGAAGCGCTGACCGCCCCGGGCGCGCACCTGCTCGCGATGGAAGGCCGCGCGCCGATGGAAGCGATGGCCAGTCTTGCGCTGTGGCCACTGCTGCTGGCCGGCGCGCGCGGGGACGGCCACAGCGTGCTGGTGTTTCCGGGGCTTGCCACCTCCGACATCACCACGGTGATGCTGCGCACCTTTCTGAACCAGCGCGGCTGGGACGCGCACGGCTGGAAGCAGGGCCTGAACTTCGGCCTGCGCAAGGGCGTGCTGGCCACCGCGCTCGCCCACGTGCGCGAGCTGCACGAAAAGTCAGGCCGCAAGATCAGCCTGGTCGGCTGGAGCCTGGGCGGTGTTTACGCACGCGAACTCGCCAAGATGGCGCCCGACGCCGTCCGCTGCGCCATCTCGCTGGGCAGCCCGGTCATGCCGGCGCCGCAGGCGAGCAACGTTCGCGCGCTCTATGAACTGGTGAGCGGCAAGGAGGCCTACCAGCCCGAGGTCATGGCGCGCATGCGGCTGCCCCCTGTCGTGCCGACCACCTCGATCTACAGCCGCACCGACGGCATCGTCGCCTGGCGCTCCAGCGTGCAGGCCAAGAGTCGCTTCACCGAGAACATCGAGGTGCGCGCGAGCCACGGCGGCATGGGCGTGCATCCGGTGGTGATGCGCATCGTGGCCGATCGGCTGTCGCAGCCCGAAGACGGCTGGAAGCCCTACGAGCGCAAGGGCATCCAACTCTGGCTGCACCCCGACGCGGAGCGCTGAGCGCTTACGCGCGCAAGCCGGCCAGCAGTTCGTAGGAGCGCAGACGCGCGGCGTGATCGAACACCTGCGAGGTGACCATCAGTTCGTCGGCGCCGGTGCGTTCGATGAACGCCTGCATGCCGGCGCGCACCGTGTCGACCGCGCCGACGGCCGAGCACGACAGCACCGAATCGAGCAGCGCGTTCTCGGCCGGGCCGACGGTGCTCCGGTAGTTCTGAACCGGCGGCGGCAGCCGGCCAGGGCGCCCGCTGCGCAGGTTGACGAAGGCCTGCTGCCATGAGCTGGCACGGAATTCGGCCTCCTCGTCCGTGTCCGCCGCGAACACGTTGAAGCCCAGCATCACATACGGCTTCTTCAACTGCGTCGAGGGCTTGAAAGTGCGGCGATAGATGTCGATGGCCTGCATCAGCTGCTGCGGCGCGAAGTGCGAAGCAAAGGCGTAGGGCAGGCCGAGGTGCGCCGCCAATTGCGCGCCGAAGGTGCTGGAACCGAGGATCCAGATCGGCACCTCGGTGCCCATGCCCGGCACCGCGCGAACCGCCTGCCGCGGCTCCTTCGACAGGAAGTCCATGAGCTCGATCACATCCTGCGGGAACTGGTCGGCATCGCTCTGCAGATCGCGCCGCAGCGCCTGCGCGGTGCGTTGGTCCGAACCCGGCGCGCGGCCAAGGCCGAGATCGATGCGGCCCGGGTACAGCGAGGCGAGCGTGCCGTATTGCTCGGCAATCACCAGCGGCGAATGGTTCGGCAGCATGACGCCGCCAGCGCCGATGCGGATGCTCGACGTGCCGGCGCCGATGTAGGCCAGCAGGGTCGAGGTGGCAGCGCTCGCGATGCCCGGCATGCCGTGGTGCTCGGCCAGCCAGTAGCGGCTGTAGCCGAAGCGCTCGCCATGCTGCGCGAGCGCCAGCGAGTTACGGAACGATTGCGAGGCGTCGCTGCCTTCGCAGATCGGGGAGAGATCGAGGATGGAAAGGGGGACCATGCCCCTATCTTGGCCCGAACCGGCAGTTTCCAACCGGTGCAGGGCTATTCGGGTCAGAAGGGAATGTCATCGTCCATGTCGTCGAAGCCCGACGACGATTTGGCTGGGGCCTGGCGCGGCGCGGGCGCCGGTGCGCGGGGTGCTGCGGCCGGGGCGCGCGGGGCGTAACCGCCGCCACCACCGCCACCACCGCCGCCTTGCGAATAGCCACCGTCGTCGTCACCGCCGCCCGACGGGCCGCCCATCCCCTGGCGGCTGCCGAGCATCTGCATCTGGTCGACGCGGATGTCGGTGGCGTATTTCTCGACGCCGTCCTTGTCCTGGTACTTGCGGGTGCGGATCGAACCTTCGACGTAGATCTGCGAGCCCTTGCGCAGGTACTGCGCGGCGATTTCGGCCAAGCGGCCGTTGAACACGAGGCGGTGCCATTCGGTGGCTTCGCGCATCTCGCCGCTCTGCTTGTCCTTCCACTTGTCGGTGGTCGCGATCGTCACGTTGCAGATCTGGTCGCCGCTCGGAAAGGTGCGGGTTTCCGGGTCGCGGCCGAG
>SEGS01000031.1 GCA_004210915.1 Variovorax sp.
ACAGTGAAACGACTCAGCGCCGATGATAGTGCGGGTTCCCGTGTGAAAGTAGGTCATCGTCAGGCTCTTACAGCCCAGAAACCCCCCAGCCTTACGGTTGGGGGGTTTTTGCATTGGGGGGGAAGCTAAAAGAGACGAGCTTCGGCGGACATGGCCGACGAACAAAGGGCTGCGGCGTCAAAGATTGCTGATCAAGTCGCCGTCGATCTTGGCTGCGCCAACATTTGCCAATTCTTCCAGGAGTTCGCTGCAAAGCTCATCTAACGACCGGTCACTGTAGAAACGCGCACGAATCGTTTCCATGTAGGGTGTGTTCAGGATCCAGGAAGTCCACGCATCGGCGCTAACTGTTTGAAGTTCCAGCAACTTGAACTTCATCAGGACTTTCATTGCATGTCGAGCATGCTTGACTGGGTCCCTCTGGAGCCCATCGAGGCGCCGGCGCGCAACCTTGAGCGCAGTTTCAACGTCGTAAAACACGCGGCCATGACCAGGGATGACCGTCCTAGGTCGGAGGGACTCGATCAAGTAAAGCGTGGCGTCGATCTCGCCGAAAGATGGTTCGCCTGTCAATTCGGGAAACGCGACCCCGAAGCCGTTCTCCCACAGCGCATCCGCCGAAATCAACGATCTCGAATCTGGGTGGAAGAGGATGATTGAATGTGGGTCATGGCCTGGTGCCGCATGCACCTCCCACTCGCTGTCCGCCAGCACGCAGCGCGTGCCGGGCTCCAGGAGCTCGTCGAAGTGATAGCGGGGGCATTGCTGCCCTGTCGCGCTGTAGCTGAGCACCGATTCGTTCCATGCCGCCACGGCCGCCGCGTCGCCCGGTGGGATCAGCGTGCGGAGCGCCGGGTAGCGCTCCTGGAGCGCAGCATTCCCGCCGCAATGATCGCTATGCAGATGCGTGTTGAGCACGCGGTTGAGTGGGCGCTCCCCCAGCGCGTTTCCAACCAGTTCCAAAGTCTGCGCCGCATGCGTCACGTAGCCCGTGTCGACCAACGCGGTGTCTTGCTCGCCGGCAAAGAGGACATTGTTGGACGACAACCATCCCCGCTCAAAAACGGTAACCCCCTCCGGCAGGCCGGCGTGTACGCTCAAGCTGGCATCGGAGCGCGAAGCTCGCGCCGCAGGATCTTGCCGACATTGGTTTTCGGCAGGGATTCACGGAATTCGATGTACTTGGGTCGCTTGTAGCCGGTGAGCTGACTCGCGCAGTATTGCAGCACAGCCTCTTCCGTCAGCGACGGGTCTTTGCGGACCACGAACACCTTGATCGCTTCGCCTTGCTTTTCGTCAGGGATGCCCACGGCCGCGCACTCAACCACTCCCGGGCACAGCGAGATCACGTTCTCCAACTCATTCGGAAAGACGTTGAAGCCACTCACGAGAATCATGTCCTTCTTGCGATCCACAATCCGGCTGTAGCCATCGTCCTGCATGACCGCGATGTCGCCAGTGCGCATGAAGCCGTCCGCCGTGAAGGCTGCCGCGGTCTCGCCGGGCTGGTTGTAGTAGCCGGTCATCACGTTCGGCCCCCGAATACAGAGCTCGCCAGCCTCCCCGTTGGGCAGCGAACGGCCCTCATCGTCCTTGATGGCAATATCGATGCTCGGCAGAGGAAGCCCGATGGTTCCAGTGAACGCGGTGTTCGTCACCGGATTGTTGGTGCCGATCGCGCAGGTCTCGCTCATGCCCCAGCCCTCGATCATGGGACAACCCGTCGCCGCGAACCAGCGTTGTGCCGTGCCCTCCGAGGCGGCCATGCCACCTGCTTGCGACACGAACAGCGTCGAGAAGTCGATCGTCTTGAACTCCGGGTGCATGAGGAGCGCGTTGAAGAGCGTGTTGACCGCTGGCAGCATGTGGAACGGCCGCTTCTTCAATACCTGAATGAACTTGTCGAAGTCGCGCGGATTCGGCACGAGCGTCAGGTGCGACCCTTGCCGGATGGCAAGCAGGCACAGCGTCAGTGCAAAGATGTGATAAAGCGGCAGCGCCGCGATGCTGTTGACCTTCGACAGGTCGCCAGCACGCGCCAGAGCCGGCGTGAACCAGGCCTCCGCCTGCAGCGTCGCCGCCACGATGTTCCGGTGTGTCAGCACCGCGCCCTTGGACAGGCCGGTGGTGCCGCCCGTGTACTGCAGGAAAGCGATCGAATCGAGGGTGCTCGGATCTGCTGTCAGCGTGCGACCCCTTCCTTCGGCCAAGGCCTTCGGAAATGGCGTGACGGAGCGTCCTTCGTCGAGCGGCAGTTTGTAGGGCGGCACCATCTTCGCGAGATGCCGAACGGCCACCGTGATCCAGGCGCCGTAAACGCCGCCCAGCAAATCGCCCATCGAAGTCATCACCACATGTTTGACGGGCGTACGCTCGATCACCTGCGCAAAGGTGGCCGCGAAGTTCTCGAGGATGACGATGGCGGTCGCGCCGGAGTCCTTCAACTGGTGCTCGAGTTCGCGCGCCGTGTACAGCGGGTTCACGTTGACGCAGGTGTAGCCGGCCCGGAGGATCGCACACATCGTGACGGCAAACTGCGGGATGTTCGGCAGCATGATGGCCACCCGCGCGCCGGGCTCCAGGCCGCGCGACTGCAACCAGGCGCCGAAAGCCTTCGACAGCCTGTCGAGCTCGGCATATGACATCCAGCGCTCCATGCAGACGGAGAACGGGCTGTCGCCATGGCGTTGAAATGCCTCTTCGAACATGTGACCGAGCGAGCGATACTGCTCAGGATCGATCTCGTGGGGCACTCCGACCGGGTAGTTGTCTCGCGCAGATGTTTGCATGCAATCTCCTTTGGCGGAGCATTGTCGAAGGCCGACACACGTTGTCACCAGCGGGCTTGTCCTAGGGGCGGCTCCAAGGTGTCGCGGGCGCGATAGCCGTTTTCAGGCCCATCAAAGCTAGACGTGCCCTAACCGGCGACGTCAAATGTGACGCGTTTGCAACGCCGGGGTTGCGCACATGCCACGCGAGCTGGTAATCCTCCACCAATGACCTCTTTCATCAACCCTTGCTCTTGTTGATTAAGGGAAAACCCTTAAATTCAACCCATGTTTACCGCCAAGGCCCTCTTGAAAGCCTCCCTCGGCGTCGGTTCGTTCCTGAAGGCGCCGATGGTTGAGGCGCAACCGCGCGCGACGCCTGCGCCCACGCCGGTGCTGGTGCCGATCCGCTCGATCGGCCCGCGCGAGCGCGACCGCATTGCGCGTCATCTGCTGTCGCTCAACGCGCACGA
This sequence comes from Variovorax sp., assembly GCA_004210915.1. Lineage (GTDB taxonomy): Bacteria > Pseudomonadota > Gammaproteobacteria > Burkholderiales > Burkholderiaceae_C > Variovorax. Next base: position 3,242 of record SEGS01000031.1, read on the forward strand.
CCGCTATTTGCGCTTCGGCTACGCCGCCTCCGACGAACAGGTGCAGCGCTACGTCGACGGCCTCGATTTCGACCGCGACGAGCTTTTCGGCATCTACAACCGCCGGCTCGACCTGATTGCGATGGCCCATGTGGCGTTCGCGCCGTCCGAGCAACACAGCGGTTGCGCCGAGTTCGGTGTCTCCGTCGCAGAGCATGCGCGGGGTCGCGGCTATGGCGCGCGTCTGTTCGAGCGCGCCGTCGTCGTCGCCCGGAACGAAGGTGTGGGGATGCTGTTCATCCACGCACTGAGCGAGAACGCCGCCATGCTGAAGATCGCCCGCAATGCCGGTGCGAGCGTGGTGCGCAGCGGTTCCGAATCCGAGGCACATCTCGAATTGCCCGACGCGACCTTCGACAGCCGCATGAGCGAAATCGCCCTCGAACATTTCGCCGAGGTGGACTTCCAGCTCAAGAGCCGCGCCAAGCAGTTCTGGTCATTCCTCGCAGGATTGCAGGAAGTGCGCAGCGGCATGCGCGACGCGCGTAGCAAGTCCTCGCCCTGAAGCGCGTGCCGGGCGCAGGCCCGGGATGCCAGCCGGTCAATCCGGTATCCTCGTGTTTCCTCAACTCCGCCCTCCGCAGTGGCCGACCCTCACTCCGACCGCGTTCCCGTCGAACGCGAAGACAAGCGCAGCTTCCTGCAAAAGCTCGCTGAATTCATCCACCCCGGCCCCGATTCGCGCGACGAGCTGATCGAAACCCTGGCGGATGCCGAAGACAACGACGTGATCGGCGCGGAATCGCGCGTCATGCTCGAAGGCGTGCTCCGCATGGCCGACATGACCGCGGGCGATGTGATGGTGGCCGCGCCTCGCATGGACCTGGTGAACATCGATGCGCCCTACGACTCGCTGCTGCATGTGGTGATCGACACCGCGCACTCGCGCTTTCCGGTGTACGAGGGCGAAAAAGAAAACATCATCGGCATCCTGCTCGCGAAGGACCTGCTCAAGCTGCAGCGCGCGCCGGGGTTGAACATACGGGCGTTGCTGAGGCCCGCGGCTTTCGTGCCCGAGAGCAAAGGCCTGAACGACCTGCTGCGCGAGTTTCGCGGCAACCGCAATCACCTGGCGATCGTGATCGACGAGTTCGGCCGCGTGGCCGGCCTCATCACCATCGAGGACGTTCTCGAACAGATCGTGGGCGAGATCGAAGACGAATTCGATATCGCCGAAGACGAAGGCGACATCTTCGGTCTGGCCGACCACACCTATCGGGTCTCCGGCGACACGCCGATCGACCGCGTGGCCGAGGCCTTCGGCATCACCTTCGACGAAGAGCAGCTGAGCGAAGACTTCGACACCATCGGCGGCTTGATCGCGCACGAGATGGGCCACGTGCCGAAGAAGGGCGAGCACCACGCGTTCGGCGGCTTCGACTTCGTGGTGCTGCACACCAAGGGCGGCGCGGTGCGCTGGTTCAAGGTCTCACCGGCGCGCAGCGATTGATTCAGACGGCCACCGCGCGTCGCCCGATCGGCGTCGCGACATGCTGAAAGGGCGCGCTTGAACGCCGTGTCACGGGCGCTGGCATTGGGCGGGGCCGGTCTGGCGCAGGCGCTCGCCATCGCTGCGCCGTGGAACGGGCAGCCGCAATGGTGGCTGCAACTGCTTTCCCTCGCGGCGCTGGTGGCGTTGCTCAGTGGCTTCGAGCCTCACCACTGGCGGCGCGCGGCAGTGCAGGGGTGGGGGTTTGCGACCGTGTGGCTGTGCGGCACCTTCTGGTGGCTGTTCATCTCCATGCACACCTATGGCGGCATGCCAGCGCCCTTGGCGGCGTTGGCCGTGCTCTTGCTGGCGGCCGCGCTTGCGCTCTACTACGCAGCGGCGTGTGCTGTCTTCGTGGTGATCGCACCCACCTCAAGGGCCCTGTCGGCCATCCTTTTCGCAGCAGTCTGGACGTTGGCGGAGCTGGTGCGGGGCAGCTGGTTCACCGGTTTTCCATGGGGTGCCGTCGGCTATGCCCATGTCGACGGGCCGCTCGCTGCCGCTGCGCCGTGGGTCGGGGTGTACGGCGTGGGCGCGCTGGCCGCGGTCATCGCGGCCCTGCTCGCCCTGTCCTGCCGGCCGGCCGCGCGGGCCGCCACCCGGCTGATGCCGGCGGCGGTTGCCGTGGCACTGCTGCTCGCCGTGAGCGGGCTGGCCGCGCTGCCCGAGTCGATGCGGGGCGCCGGCGCATCCGCCGGCCGCCTGGGCGTGGCGCTGCTCCAGGGCAACATTCCGCAGGACGAGAAGTTCATCCCCGGCGGTGGCGTGGCCACCGCACTGCGCTGGTACGGCGAGCAGTTGCGCGATGCGCGCGCGCCGCTGGTCATCACGCCCGAGACCGCCGTGCCCCTGCTGCCATCGCAGTTGCCGCCCGGCTATCTCGATGCGATTGCCGCGCGCTATTCCGGTGGCACCCAGGCCGCCATCGTCGGTCTTCCGCTGGGCGACGGGCACAGCTACCGCAACGCGGTGCTCGGGTTCCAGCCGGACGCGGCCTCGCCCTATGAGTACGCCAAGCACCACCTCGTGCCCTTCGGCGAGTTCATTCCTGCCGGCTTCCGCTGGTTCACTGACCTCATGAACATCCCGCTCGGCGATTTCCGCCGCGGCGGCCTGGCGCAGGCGCCTTTTGCGTGGCAAGGCCAGCGCATCGCGCCGAACATTTGCTATGAAGACTTGTTCGGCGATGAGATCGGCGCGAGTTTTGCTGATGCGGCGACGGCGCCGACCATCCTGCTCAACGTCAGCAACATCGCATGGTTCGGTGACTCCATCGCCATCGACCAGCACCTGGCGATTTCTCGCATGCGTGCACTCGAGTTCGCGCGGCCGATGGTGCGCGCCACGAACACTGGCGCCACCGTGGTCATCGACCACCGAGGGCGGGTGACGCATGCACTGCCGCGCCTCACGCGCGGCGTGCTCGAGGCCGAGGTCGAAGGGCGTCTTGGACTGACCCCGTACGCGCGCTGGGTGGCACACACCGGGCTCTGGCCGCTGTGGATCGGCGCCCTGGGCGTCGTGCTGGCCATTTGGCTGTTGGGTCGCAGGCGCAGCGCAGCGCGCTGAAACAGCCTGTTTCTTGCAGGGCATGACGGCATGCGCGCCGCGCATCGCGGCGGCCGCGAGCACTGGCACGCTTCCTGTATGGTCTTGGCGCGAGTGAACAAGCACTCACACATAAATCCACAGGAGGTTCCATGTACTTTTCTCCCCGTTTCCGCGCGCTTGCCGCGGGCGCTGCGTTTCTTGCGTCCAGTGCCCTGGCGCACGCCCAGGCGTTGCCTAATGTCGTCATCCTCGCGACCGGCGGCACCATCGCCGGTGCCGGTGCTTCGGCCATCAACAGCGCGACCTATGCGGCCGCCAAAGTCGGTGTCGACAAGCTCATCGCCGGCTTGCCCGAGCTCTCGAAGGTCGCCAACGTGAAGGGCGAGCAGGTGTTCCAGGTCGCGTCTGAAAGCCTGACCGACGACAACCTGCTGACGCTGGCCAAGCGCGTGTCCGCCCTGGCCAAGCAGGGCGATGTCGACGGCATCGTCATCACGCACGGCACCGACACGCTTGAAGAGACTGCCTATTTCCTGTCGCTCACCGTGCGCACCGCCAAGCCGATCGTCGTGGTCGGGTCGATGCGGCCGGGCACGGCGCTTTCGGCCGACGGCGCGCTGAACCTGTACAACGCGGTCAACGTGGCCGGCAGCAAGGACGCGGGCGGCAAGGGCGTGCTCGTGACCATGAACGACGAGATCCAGAGCGGGCGCGACGTGAGCAAGTCGATCAACATCAAGACCGAGGCCTTCAAGAGTCAGTGGGGTCCGCTGGGCATGATCGTGGAAGGCAAGAACTATTGGTTCCGCGCGCCGGTGAAGCGCCACACCACCGCCTCCGAATTCGACATCGACAACATCACCGCGCTGCCGCTCGTCGAAATCGCCTATGGCTACGAAGGCGTGACCTCGACAGCCATCGACGCGCTGGGCCAGAGCGGCATCAAGGCCCTGATTCACGCCGGGACGGGCAACGGCTCGGTCGCGAACCGCATCGTGCCGAACCTGCAGAAGGTGAGCACTGCGGGCATCCCCGTGATTCGCAGCTCGCGCGTGCCCGACGGCTTCGTGCTGCGCAACGCCGAGCAGCCGGACGACAAGTACGACTGGGTGGTGGCGCACGACCTGCGGCCGCAGAAGGCGCGCATCCTGGCGATGGTCGCGCTGACCAAGACGAAGGACACGAGAGAGCTGCAGCGGATCTTCTGGGAATATTAGCCCACCCCCGATGTGGGCTCACTTCGTGTAGCCCACCTCCCCCTCGAGGGGGCAACACCAGCGGCCTGGCGGAGCCAGTTCCGCGGTGTTCCATGAACCGAAAGAGCCGCAGCCTTTGCTGCGGCTCTTTCTCTTTCGGGGCTTCTAAAATGGCCGATTCGCCTTCGCGCCGCTCTTCATGCTGACCTTCCAACAAATCATCCTCAAATTGCAGTCCTACTGGGCCGACCAGGGCTGCGCATTGCTGCAGCCCTACGACATGGAGGTCGGCGCGGGCACCTCGCACACCGCCACCTTCCTGCGCGCGCTGGGCCCCGAGCCGTGGAAGGCCGCGTACGTGCAGCCGAGCCGCCGCCCCAAGGACGGCCGTTATGGCGAGAACCCGAACCGGCTGCAGCACTACTACCAGTACCAGGTCGTGCTCAAGCCCGCGCCGTCGAACATCCTCGAGCTGTACCTCGGCTCGCTCGAGGCCCTCGGCTTCGATCTGAAGAAGAACGACATCCGCTTCGTCGAGGACGATTGGGAGAACCCCACGCTCGGCGCCTGGGGCCTGGGCTGGGAGGTCTGGCTCAACGGCATGGAGGTGACGCAGTTCACCTATTTCCAGCAGGTCGGGGGCATCGACTGCAAGCCGATCACGGGCGAGATCACCTACGGCCTCGAGCGCCTGGCGATGTACCTGCAGGGCGTCGACAACGTCTACAACCTGACGTGGACCGACGGCCTGACTTATGGCGACGTCTACAAGCAGAACGAGGTCGAACAGTCGACCTACAACTTCGAGCACTCGGACGCGGACTTCCTCTTCACCGCCTTCAACGCGCACGAGAAGCAGGCCAAGCATTTGATGACCGAACAGCTCGCGCTGCCGGCCTACGAACAGGTGCTCAAGGCCGCGCACAGCTTCAACCTGCTGGACGCACGCGGCGCGATCAGCGTGACGGAGCGTGCCGCCTACATCGGCCGCATTCGCAACCTCGCGCGCAGCGTCGCGCAAAGCTATTACGAGAGCCGAGAGCGGCTCGGCTTCCCGCTCGCGCCGCGCGAATGGGTCGCACAAATGCCGCAAAAGAAGGCGGCCTGAACATGAGCACTGCAACGAAGAATCTTCTGGTCGAACTGTTTGTCGAAGAGCTGCCACCCAAGGCACTGAAGAAGCTGGGCGACGCCTTCGCCGGCGTGCTGCGCGACCAACTGGTGGCACAGGGCCTGGCGGACGCCGCGTCGGTGCTGACCGCGTTCGCCTCGCCACGCCGTCTCGCCGCGCACCTCACGAACGTGGCCGCGCAGGCCGACGACAAGGCCGTGTCGCAAAAGCTCATGCCCGTCGCGGTCGGCCTCGATGCGTCTGGCCAGCCGACGCCGGCATTGCTCAAGCGTCTTGCTGCGCTGGGTGCCGACGCGTCCGCGGTCGCGGGCCTCAAACGCGCACCCGATGGCAAAGCCGAAGCGCTGTTCTACGAGAGCACCGCCAAGGGCGCGGCGCTGGCGGAGGGCCTGCAGAGGGCGCTAGCGGAAGCCATCGCCAAGCTGCCGATCCCGAAGGTCATGAGCTACCAGCTCGAAACCAATTGCGAGCTGCCGGGCTGGAGCAGCGTGAGCTTCGTGCGCCCGGCGCACGGCCTGGTCGCGTTGCACGGCACCGATGTCGTCGCCATCGAAGCACTGGGGCTGACCTCGGGCCGCGATACGCATGGCCACCGCTTCGAGGCCAAGGTCGACCCCGTGGTGCTGCGTGATGCCGACAGCTATGCACAGCAGTTGGCAGAGCAGGGCGCGGTGATCGCCGGCTTCGATGCGCGTCGCGCCGAGATCGAGCGTCAGTTGGGCGCGGCCGCTGCGAAAGTCGGTGGCGGTGCGAAACCCATCGACGACGATGCGCTGCTCGACGAAGTGACCGCGCTGGTCGAGCGCCCGAACGTGCTGGTCTGTTCGTTCGAGAAAGACTTCCTTGCCGTGCCGCAGGAGTGCCTGATCCTCACGATGAAGGCCAACCAGAAGTACTTTCCATTGGTCGACGCCGCCGGCAAGCTCACCCACCAGTTCCTCGTCGTCAGCAACATCACGCCCGACGACGCCAGCGCGGTGATCGAGGGCAACGAGCGCGTGGTGCGCCCGCGCCTGGCCGATGCGAAGTTCTTCTTCGACCAGGACCGCAAGAAATCCCTGGCCTCGCGGGTCGAGTCGCTCGGCAAGGTGGTCTATCACAACAAGCTCGGCACGCAGGGCGAGCGCGTGACGCGCGTGATGCGCATCGCGCATGAGATCGCCACGCGACTGGCCGACAAGACGGGCGACGATGCGACCCTGGCAGCGCAGGCGACCCAGGCCGCGCAGCTCGCCAAAGCCGACCTGGTGACCGACATGGTCGGCGAATTCCCCGAACTGCAGGGCACGATGGGCCGCTACTACGCGCTGCACGATGGGCTCGATGCGGCGGTCGCCGACGCCATCGAAGACCACTACAAGCCGCGTTTCGCCGGCGACACGCTGCCGCGCGGCGAGGTCGGGGTGGCGGTGGCGTTGGCCGACAAGCTCGAGACGCTGGTCGGCATGTTCGGCATCGGCAACCTGCCCACCGGCGACCGCGATCCGTTCGCCCTGCGCCGTCATGCCCTGGGCGTGGTGCGCATGCTGATCGAGAAGCAGTTGCCGCTGCAATTCCATGAGCTCACCCGTCTGGCCTTCGACGCCTTCCCTGCAGGCCTGTTGCAAGACGCCGCCGTGGCGCTGGACGAGTTCCTCATCGAGCGCCTCAAGGGGTATCTGAAGGAAAGCAGCTATGCCCCGGCCGAGGTCGACGCCGCGGTCTACACGCAGAAGCTCGGCCTGTGGTCGACGCTGCCGCAGCGCCTCGCCGCGGTTCGCGCCTTCGCCGCGCTGCCCGAAGCACCCGCGCTGGCCGCGGCCAACAAGCGGATCGGCAACATCCTCAAGAAGTCGCCCGAAGCGGCCGACGCGCATGTGAGCAAAGTGCTGCTGCAGGAGCCGGCCGAGAAGGCCCTGTTCGCGGCGATGCAGCAGGTCGTGCCCGCGGCCGATGCGCAGTTCGCTTCCGGTGACTACACCGGTTCACTGCAGACACTGGCGGCGCTGCGCGCGCCGGTCGATGCCTTCTTCGACGGCGTCATGGTCAATGCCGAACAGCTCGACCTGCGGCTGAACCGGCTCGGCCTGCTCAAGTCGTTGCACGAAGCGATGAACCGCGTGGCGCAGCTCGAGCGGCTGGCCACCTGAGCCTGGCCAACGCATGAAACTCGTCATCCTGGACCGCAACGGCACGGTCAACGTGAACCGCGAGGACTTCGTGAAGAGCGATGTCGAGTGGACGCCGCTGCCCGGCGCGCTCGAGGCCATCGCGCGGCTCAACCATGCCGGCTGGCATGTGGTGATCGCGTCCAACCAGTCGGGCCTGGGCCGCGGCCTGTTCGACATGGCGTCGCTCAATGCGATGCACGCCAAGATGCACAAGATGCTCGCCGCGGTGGGCGGACGCGTCGATGCCGTGTTCTATTGCCCGCACAGTCCGGACGAAGGCTGCGACTGCCGGAAGCCATTGCCCGGTCTGTTCCATCAGATCGGCGAGCGCTACGGCATCGACTTGGCCGGCGTCCCGACCGTGGGCGACAGCCTGCGCGACACGCTGGCGGGGGCTGCGGCCGGTTGCGAGCCGCACCTGGTGCTCACGGGCATGGGCGAAGCCTGCCGCAACGTCGACCCGCTGCCGCCGGACTACCCGCCTCAGACGCGGGTGCATGCCGACCTTGCGGCCTTCGTCGACTTCGTGCTCGCACGCGCGGAGCGCCAGGCGCTCGACGCCCAACCCACCCGCTGATGCCATGGCCCTGATTCGCTCCATCGTCCACCTGTTGTGGATGCTCGTCACCGTGATTCCATGGGGAATCATCATGGTCGTCAGTTCCCTCTGGAAGCGCGGCGAGCCGCTGTGGTGGATGGCCGTTCGCTGGCTTGGCTGGGCGATCGGCGGCGCACGGGTGATCCTGGGCATCGAGACGCGCGTGACCGGCATGGAGAACCTGCCGCAGGACAAGCGGGCCGGCGCGATCCTGCTGGTCAAGCACCAGTCGACGCTCGAGACCTTCCTGATGCCCACGCTGATGCCGCACCCGCTGGCCTATGTGTTCAAGAAGGAGCTGATCTACGTGCCCTTCTTCGGCTGGGCGATGGCGCGGCTCGACATGATTCACATCGACCGCAACCAGAAGGCGCGTGCGTTCAACAAGGTCGTGAGCCAGGGCCGCGCGCTGCTGGCGCAGGGCATCTGGATCATTATGTTTCCCGAAGGCACGCGCATTCCGCGCGGGCAGAAGGGCACCTACAAGTCGGGCGGCACGCGCCTGGCCTGCGAGACCGGTGCGCCGGTGATCCCGATTGCCGTGACCTCGGCCAAGGTTTGGCCGCGCAAGGCCTTCATCAAGCGGCCGGGCATCGTCGACGTGTCGATCGGCCCGGCGATTCCGAGCGCGGGCCGCAAGCCCGACGAACTGATGCGCGAGGTCGAAGCCTGGATCGAGGCCGAGATGCGCCGCCTCGACCCCGAGGCCTACCGGTAGGCCTGCACGATGCGCAGCTCGCTGCAGTTCACGCTCGATCTTTTCGACAGCCCGGGCCCGCAACCGGCAACGCCGACCGAAGCCGCCCGACCGGCCGAAGTGCCGGTCCTGCCGGCGCCGACCGACCTGGCGCGTCAACCCGCGCTGCCGCCGACCGCCGCGCGCCCGCGCATGCAGGGCCCCTCGCGGCCCGCCGTCCCGCTGGCCGACACCCTGGCACCTGCGCGCTTCGCACACCCGCGCGCCAGCCGCACCATCGTGCTCGGCCATGCCGAGGTGAGCTACGAGTTCACGCGCGGCAAGCGCAAGACCATCGGCTTCGTCGTGGGCGCCGAAGGCCTCTCGGTGCGGGCGCCGCGCTGGGTGGCGCTGCGCGATGTCGATGCCGCGCTGCAGGAAAAGGCGGGGTGGATCGTGCGCAAGCTCGACGAAGCCCAGCAGCGGCAGGCGCGCCATGAGTCGGCGCGCATCGCGTGGCAGGACGGCGCACGCTTTCCCTTTCTGGGCGAGGAAGTGACGCTGCGCCTCGACCCGCGTCATGCGTTCACGGGCGTCGGTGCGATGCTCGATGCCGAAGGCGGCGCGGTGCGCGAACTGCACCTGTCGCTGCCGCAGAGCGCCAGCCCGGCGCAGATTCGTGACGCCGCGCAAGCCTGGCTCATGCGCGAGGCCAAGCGCATCTTCGAAGAGCGGCTCGCCGTGTTCGCGCCGCGGCTGGGCGTGCGCTGGACAAAGATGTCGTTGTCCAACGCTGCCACGCGCTGGGGCAGCGCCAGCGCCGACGGCGCCATCCGCCTCAACTGGCGGCTGATCCATTACCGGCTGCCGCTGATCGACTACGTGGTGGCGCACGAACTGGCACACCTGCGTGTGATGGACCACAGCCCGCGCTTCTGGGAAACAGTGGAAAGCGTTGTGCCCGACTACAGCGCGCTGCGCAAGCAATTGCGCGACGAACCCGCGCCGCGCTGACCCGCGTTCGGAGCGGTCACACACAGCCGCGGCTGGAGCGCATCGCGCATCCTGCGCACCCTTCGCCGTCAGGCAGGCATCCGGGCAAATCGCTAGACGGCCGGCGGCCAAACATTTGTATGATGACCTGACAACCTGTCGTCCCGTGCCCGCCCGCTTGCCTACCCTCATTGCCGCTGAACCGCTCCGTCGCGTGGCCGATCGATTGTCCGATCGGCTGGCGTCGCGCCTGGGTGCCCAGATCGAGTCGGGTGCGCTGCGTCCCGGCGAGCGCTTGCCGACCGAGCAGCAGCTTGCGGCCACGCACGGCGTGTCGCGCACCGTGGTGCGGGAAGCGGTGCACCAGCTCAAGTCGCGTGCCCTCGTCGTCTCGCGCCAGGGCTCGGGGGTGTTCGCGGCCGAGGCGCTGCCGCATCTGCCGCTGGCCTTCGATCCCGCCGTGCTCGGCTCGGTCGAGGCGGTCGTTCATGTGGTCGAGGTGCGGCGCGTGCTCGAAGGCGAAATCGCTGCGCTCGCCGCCGAGCGCGCCACGCGCAGCCAGATCGCTGGTCTGCGGCGCGCGCTGAAAGCCATCGACGCCGCCGTCGCGGCCGGGCAGGACGGCGTGGCGGAAGACCTCGCCTTCCACCGCGTCATCGGCGAAGCCGCGGGCAACCCGCAGTTCCGCCTCTTGCTAGGCTTTCTCGAACAGTACCTGCGCGAAGGCATGCGCATCACGCGCGGCAACGAAGCACGCCGCGTCGACTTCATGCGCGCAGTGCAACACGAGCATCGCGCGGTCGTCGAGGCGATTGCTGCGCGTGATCCAGCCAGGGCGCGCCGCTGCGCGACGGCGCACATCCTGGCCGGCGAGCGCCGGCTGGTCGAGGGCGGCGTGATCGCCTCCCCGCAACCGGCCGCGCGGCGCAAAGTCCGCACTGCCCGTGCGGCGTCCCCTTCTCCATCCCCATCGACGGCCGCAGCACGGCGCCGATCGTTGTCAACCTGAGGAAACTTCGAATGAAACTGCTGATCACCGGAGGCGGTGGCTTCCTGGGCGCGCGTCTCGCGCGCACCTTGCTGGCGCGTGGCACCCTGGCTGGCCAGCGCATCGAGCGCATGGTGCTGACCGACATCGCGCCCCCGCCGGCCGACCTGCTGGCCGATGCGCGGGTCGAGGCGCGCACCGGTCCGCTGCTCACGCAAACCGAGGCGCTCAAGACCGAATCCTTCGACGGCGTGTTTCACCTCGCGTCGGCCGTGTCCGGCGAATGCGAGGCCGATTTCGATCTGGGTCTCCGATCCAACCTCGACAGCACGCGCGCCCTGCTCGATGCGCTGCGCGCGAACGTGAACGCCGGTGGCCCGGTCACGCGCTTCGTGTTCTCCAGTTCGGTCGCGGTGTTCGGACCCGACCCGGCCGTGCCCTTTCCGAAACTGGTGGCAGACGACACCTTGCCCACACCCCAGACGTCTTACGGTACGCAGAAGCTCATCTGCGAGCACCTGATCGCCGACTACACGCGCAAGGGCTACATCGACGGTCGCGCTGCGCGGCTCATGACCGTGACCGTGCGGCCCGGCAAGCCCAACGGCGCGGCCTCTTCCTTCTTCAGCGGAATCATCCGCGAGCCGCTGGCGGGCGTGGAATCGATCTGCCCGGTGTCGCCCGATGTGTCGCATCCGATGGCCTCGCCGACGCGCACGGTCGAGGGGCTGATCGCCGTCTACGAAGCCACGCGCGAGGCCTTCGTGGGCCGTACGGCGCTCAACCTGCCGGGGCTCAACGTGCGTGTGGCCGACATGCTCGACGCGCTCGAGGAAGTGGCGGGGCCCAAGGTGCGTGCGCTGGTGCGCTTCGAGCGCGACGAACGCGTGGCCGGCATCGTGGCCAACTGGCCGAGCGGCTCGACCGCGGTGCGCGCGGCAGGCCTCGGGCTGCATCCGCACGACAATTTCGCCGACATCATCCGGCTCTACATCGACGACTGCAAAGCGCATCCGAACGCCGACCAAACACTGAAGGGACTGTCGCTGTGACAAAGAAGAATGCCGTGCCGAAGAACGCTGTCGCAAAGAGCGCCATGACGAAAAAGAAAGCCTCCGCGCCACGCAGCCAGCCAGCGAAGCCGTCCGGCCCGCTCAAGCTGCGCTCGCAAGCCTGGTTCGACAACCCGGCCAACACCGACATGACGGCGCTCTACCTCGAGCGCACGATGAACTTCGGCCTCGGCTTCGACGAGCTGCAGTCGGGTCGGCCGATCATCGGCATCGCGCAGACGGGCTCGGACATCGCGCCCTGCAACCGTCACCACCTGGTGCTGGCCGAGCGCACGCGCGAGGGCATACGCGATGCAGGTGGCATCGCCTTCGAATTCCCGATCCACCCGATCCAGGAAACCTGCAAGCGGCCCACGGCGTCGCTCGACCGCAACCTTCAGTACCTCTCACTGGTCGAAATTCTCTACGGCTACCCGATCGACGGCGTGGTGCTGACCACCGGCTGCGACAAGACCACGCCGGCCCAGCTGATGGCTGCCGCGACGGTCGACATCCCGGCCATCGCGCTCAACTCGGGTCCGATGCTCAACGGATGGTACAAGGGCGAGCGCACGGGCTCGGGCACTATCGTCTGGAAGGCGCGCGAGCTGCTCGCTGCGGGCGAGATCGACGACAAGGGCTTCCTCAAGCTGGTCGCTTCGTCGGCGCCATCGACCGGCCACTGCAACACGATGGGCACGGCGTCGACGATGAATTCGCTGACCGAGGCGCTCGGCATGACGCTGCCCGGCAGCGCGGCGATCCCCGCGCCCTACCGCGACCGGCAGGAAATGGCGTACATGACGGGCAAGCGCATCGTCGAGATGGTGCGCGCCAACCTGAAGCCTTCGGACATCATGACGCGCGCGGCTTTCGAGAACGCGATCGTCGTGAACTCGGCCATCGGCGGCTCGACCAACGCGCCGATTCACCTCAACGCCATCGCGCGCCACATCGGCGTCGAACTGAACACGTCCGACTGGGAAAAGCATGGCTACAAGATCCCGCTGCTGGTCAACCTGCAGCCGGCCGGCGAGTACCTGGGCGAAGACTATTACCGTGCCGGCGGCGTGCCGGCGGTGGTGGCCGAACTGATCGCCAAGGGCCTGATCCAGCCCGCGCTCACCGCCAACGGGAAGACGCTGATCGAGAACTGCGAAGGCCGCTTCACCGAAGACCGCAAGGTCATCTTCGCGTACGCCAAGCCGATGAAGAAGAACGCCGGCTTCCTCAACTTCAAGGGCAACCTGTTTGATTCCGCGATCATGAAGACCAGCGTGATCACGCCGGAGTTCCAGGAGCGCTATCTCAACGACCCGAAGGATCCGATGGCCTTCGAGGGCACGGCCGTGGTGTTCGACGGCCCCGAGGACTACCACCACCGCATCGACGACCCGAAGACGAAGATCGATGCGCACAGCATCCTGTTCATGCGCGGCGTGGGCCCGGTCGGTTACCCCGGCGCAGCCGAGGTGGTGAACATGCGTGCGCCGAGCTACCTGCTGAAGAAAGGCATCACCGCCCTGCCGTGCATCGGTGATGGCCGGCAGTCGGGCACCTCGGGCTCACCGTCGATCCTCAACGCCTCGCCCGAAGCGGCGACGGGCGGCGCGCTGGCGCTGCTGAAGTCCGGCGACCGCGTGCGCATCGACCTGAAGAAGCGCACCGCCAACATGCTGGTGTCGGATGAAGAGCTGGCCAAGCGCCGCGCGGCACTCGATGCGGCCGGCGGATACCCGTACCCGCCGAGCCAGACACCATGGCAGGAGATCCAGCGCAGCGTGGTCGACGAGCTGTCCGAGGGCATGGTGCTCAAGCCGGCAGTGAAGTATCAGAAGATTCACGCGACCTACGGCGTCCCCCGCGACAACCACTGATGCCGATTCGCCTTCGAAGCGATCACGGCGTTGCTTCGCCTTGCCGTGCTGAAGCACTGTCTGCGGCTTCGCGCCTTGTGCTCACTTCGAATGCGAACCGGCATCCCGTGCCGGTCGTGCGAGCGCTGCCCGCTCAGCGCGCGTAGGTCACACCGCCGTCGACGATGAGCGTGGAGCCGACCACGTAGTCGCCGGCGCGCGAGGCCAGGTAGATGGCGGCGCCGGCCATGTCTTCGGGCGTGCCGATGCGGCCGGCCGGGATGCGTTCCTTCACTTCGTCGCCGTGGTCGCGGGCATCCTTGTTCATGTCCGACGCGAAGGCACCCGGCGCGATGGCGCTCACGGCGATCCGGTGCTGGGCCAGATGCAGGGCCATGCGCTTGGTCAGGTGGATCAGGCCGCCCTTGCTGGCCGCGTACGAATACGTTTCCTGCGGGTTGACCGATACGCCGTCGATCGATGCGATGTTGATCACCTTCGCCAGGTGGTCGGTGGCTGCGGCCTTGAGCATCGGCGTGAGCGCCTTGGTCAGGAAGAAGGGCGTCTTGAGGTTGAGGTCGACCACCTTGTCCCAGCCGCTTTCCGGGAACTCGTCGTAGGGCGCGCCCCAGGCCGCGCCGGCATTGTTGACGAGGATGTCGAGCGTCTTTTCATGCTTTGAATAGGCATCGACCAGCGCCTGCGCGCCTTCGAGCGTCGACACGTCGGCGGGCAGAGACACGCAATGGCCGAAGGCCGAAAGCTCTTTGGCCGTCGCATCGCAGGCGGCGGCCTTGCGTGCCGAGATGTAGACGCGGGCGCCCTGCGCGAGGTAGCCCTCGGCAATCATGCGACCGATGCCGCGCGAGCCGCCGGTGATGAGGGCGGTGCGGCCCTTGAGCGAGAAGAGTTGGGTGGTGTCCATGCGATGTCTCCAGATAGGTCGCCGCAGCTTAGTGCGCGAGGCCGCTTCGCGCCGTCACATTGGCGCCAGCCGGTGCCTTAGCGTGCGTACGGGGTCAGGGCCAGCGCCAGCGCGCGCGTACTGGTGAACTCACGCGGCCGCCCGTCGAGCGGGTCGGTGAAGGCCACCGCACGTGCCAGCAATTGCAGCGGCCGTGCGAAGTCGTCGCTGCCTTCGGGCTGCAGCGCCGGGTAGATCAGGTCATTGACGATGGGCAGCCCGAGGGCGGCGCAGTGCACGCGCAGCTGGTGCTTGCGGCCCGTCACGGGCGACAGCGCGAGATGGGCCCGACCATCGCGCTCGGCCAACAGGCGCAAATGCGTCTCGGCATTGGGCTCGCCGGGCATTTCGCCCATGCGCATGAAGTGGCGGTCTTCGGCCAACCGGCTCAAGCGCACTGCTGGCAGGGTGGCGCCGGCGGGCCAGGGAACGACGGCCTCGTAGTGCTTGTGCACCTGGCGCTCGGCGAAGAGCTGGCTGTAGGCGCCGCGCGTGGTCGGCTGCACGGAGAACAGCACCAGCCCGGCCGTCTCGCGGTCGATGCGATGGACCGGCACCAGCGTGTCGATGCCCAGCCGCCGTTTCAGGCGCACCAGCAGGCTCTGCTGCACGTAGCGGCCCGTGGGCGTCACCGGCAGGAAGTGGGGCTTGTCGACCACGACAAGGTGCGCGTCCTGGAACAGCACCTGTTCCTCGAACGGTATCGGCGCTTCGGACTCGAGCGCGCGGTAGTAGTACACGCGCAGGCCGGGCTGGTGCATGCGCGTGGCGTCGACGACGCGGCCATGCTCGTCGACGACTTCGCCATCGGCGATGCGCGTGGCCCAGACGCTGGCAGCGACGCCGGGGAAGCGGGCGACCAGGCACTCGGCGATCGTGGCCCACGGGCCCGCCGGCAGCGCGACGCAGCTCGGGCCGACGCCGTCGCGCGTGCGTAGCGGCAACGGCAACGGCGGGGGCGTGGCGCGGGCGCGTGGGCGCGGGGTGTGCATCTCAGGGCGCGTCAGGCCGGGGACAGGCTGCGGTCAATGTCGGCCAGCGTCGTGGAGATGGCGTCGAACAGCGGGCGGGCTGTGGCGTCGGGCTGCAGGCATCGATCACGCAACCGGATCATCGCCGCGTGCGCTTCGGCTTCCCTCGGCGCGGCAGCGTTGTCGCAGTGCGCCAGCAGCTCTTCGAGCAAGCAACCGAAGGCCCGGACCTCGATGCGCTGCAAGGCCAGGCGCGCGACCGGATCGTCGGGCAGCAGCGTGGCCGCGCCGAAATCGCCGAGCAGACCGTCGCCCGCGGCGTTCCAGAGGATGTTGTGCGCGTAGAGGTCGCCGTGCAGGATGCCGCGTGCATGCAGATGTGCCGCGGCCGCCGCGATACCCCGCGCCAGGCGCAACGCGCGGGACAGCGGCCAGCGCGCGTCGACGGGATAGACGTCGCGCGTGCACGAGGCCAGGCTCGGCGGGCCGGCCAGGTTGGCAAAGCACCCGGTGTCGACCCAGTCCAGTACCAGGCCCTGGTTGCCCTGCGGGTGGCCCGTCAGGCGGCCGCGGACCGCGATCAGGTTGGCTTGCGCGCCCGCCGCGAGGCACGCGGCCATTTCACTGCGCGGCCAGCCGTCGCTGGTGACCGCGCCCTTGAACAGCTTGACGGCCACCGGCATCGGCACCGCACCTGCGACCTCGTGCCACTGAGCGCGGTGGATCACGCCGGATGCGCCTTCCCCGACGACCTGCGCCAACTGCAGCTGCGCGATGTCGATCGATTGCGCGTCTTGCGACGCGGTGGCTGCGCTCTCGCGTGCGGCGTTCCAAGGGTTGCCCGCCATCGCGAGCCACGCCAGGCGCGGCAGCGCGCTCAGCACCCCGGGCAGTGCGTTGAAACGGTTTGCCGCCAGGCGCACCAGCTCCAAGTTCCGACAGTCCGCCAGCGTCTGGGGCAGCGCCTGCAACTGGTTGCCCGCGAGCATCAGTTTCTGCAGACCTGTGCACCGGCCGATGGAGGCGGGCAGGTCCTCGATCACGTTGTCCGTCAGGATCAGCCAGCGCAGCGAGGAGGGCAGTGAAGCCTCGGGTACCGTCCGGATCCGGTTGGCCTTGAAGCCGACGGTGTCGAGTCCGGCGCAACGCCCCAGCGCAGCGGGCAGCTCGGTGAAGCGGTTGTCCGAGCAGAACAGCACGCGCAGCCGATGCAGCCGGTGCAGGTCGTCCGGCAGTTCGGTGAGCGCATTGCCCGTGAGGTTGAGTACCTCCAGCGAATCGGCGAGATCGAATATCTCCCGCGGAAAAGCCGTGAGCCCACAGGAGAGATCGAGTCGTGTGGCGCCGGCCAGCCGGCCTGCGCGCAGCTGTGCCAGCGTGTCCATGCCCGCGAGTTTAGGCGGCACGGCGCCAACGCTGTCGGGCGTTCAGGCCGGCGTCTGGAAGCGGTAGATGCCGTCGTCGCCGAGCCGGCGTTGCACCTGGCCCGAGAACCACAGGAGGTGAAGGTGGGCCACTGTTTCACCCAGCGCGAAGGTCATCTGGTGCAGGTCGAGTTCGCGCGGGAACAGGATGGGCAGGCCCTCCGCAGCGCTCAGCGGGCGCTCGGCGCAGGCGGAGAGCAATTCGGCCAAGCGGTCGCGGTGGTGCTCCTGCAACTGGCCCACGCGGCGATGGATGCCGGTGAAGGGCTTGCCGTGCGCCGGCAGGCCGAGCGTGTCGGCCGGCAGCGCGAGGAACTTCTCGATGCTGTCCAGGAACAGGCGCAGCGAGTTCGCCTCGGGCTCGCCCGCGTGCACGCTCACGTTGGTCGAAATGCGCGGCAGCATCATGTCGCCGCCCAGCAGCAGCTTGGCCTCATCGCAATACAGCGCGATGTGTTCCGGCGCATGGCCGTAGCCGTCGATGCAGCGCCACGAGCGGCCGCCGATATCGATCAGGTCACCGTCCATCATGCGCACGAAACGCTGCGGCACCGAGGGCACGAGGTCCGAGAAATAGCTGCGGCGCTCGCGCAAGGTGGTCAGGGTCACAGCATCGGTCACGCCGTGGGACGCAAAGAAGTCGGCGGCCGAATCACCGCCCGCCAGCGTGTCGCCACTGGTGGTGAGCAGGCGCGCGACGTGGTAGTCGGTCGCGCTGATCCACAGTGGCGCCTTCCAGCGGGTGCACAGCCAATCGGCCAGCCCGATGTGGTCGGGGTGCATGTGCGTCACGATCACGCGCAAGATCGGCAGGCCTTGCAGCTGCGTCTCGAAGATCTGCTCCCATTGCGCGCGGGATTCGTCGCGTGCGATGCAGCAGTCGACCACCGTCCAGCCCTCCACGCCGTCGATGCTGTCGCGCAGCAGCCAGAGGTTGATGTGGTTCAGCGCAAAGGGCAGCACCATTCGGATCCAGCGCACGCCGGGCGCCACTTCGATGGCTTCGCCGGGCTCGGGCAAGGTGTCGCCCATCGGGTAGTGGAGTTCGCGTTCGAGGAGGTTCATGTACGATTGACGTTGACGTAAACGTCAGGATGGTTCGCTTCATTGTAGGGATTGCCTGCCGAAGCTGCTGTCGCCACCGCAACCGCCCCTTTTCACTGCCTCGCCCGATTGCCCATGCCCGCGCAGACCTTCACCATCAGCCAGCTCGCCCGCGAGTTCGACCTGACCACGCGCGCCATCCGCTTCTATGAAGACCTGGGCTTGCTGGCGCCCGAGCGTGCCGGGCTGCAACGCGTCTACAGCGCGCGCGACCGTGCCCGGCTTACGCTCACGCTGCGCGCCAAGCGCCTGGGGCTGAGCCTGACCGAAGCGCGCGACATCCTCGACATGTACGACAGCCCGCGCGATACCGTGCCCCAGCTCGAGAAGTTCGTGGGCGTGCTCGGCGCGCACCGCGCACAGCTTGAGGCGCAACTGGCGGAGCTGCAGGCGAACCTCGACGAGGTGCGCGCGCAGGAGAAGAAGGCGCGCGCCACGCTGGCGCGATCGAAGAAGGGCGCCCAGGGCGCCAAGGCCCAACGCGCAGCGGCCTGAACCTGCGCACTCACCGACAATAGAACCATGCCCCATACGCTCGAAGACCTGTTCTCCCACAACCGCGCCTGGTCTGCCCAGATGGAGCGCGACCGCCCCGGTTTCTTCACCAACCTCGTCAAGCAGCAGACGCCCAAGTACATGTGGATCGGCTGCTCCGACAGCCGCGTGCCGGCCAACCAGATCACGGGCCTCGAGCCTGGCGAGGTGTTCGTGCACCGCAACGTCGCCAACATCGTGGTGCACTCCGACCTCAACGCGCTGTCGGCCATCCAGTTCGCGGTCGAGCGGCTGAAGGTCGAGCACATCATGGTCGTCGGCCACTACGGTTGCTCGGGTGTGCAAGCAGCGCTCGAGGGCGCACGCATCGGGCTGGCCGACAACTGGCTGCGTCACATCCAGGATGTGCGCGACCGCCATCGCGTCATGCTCGACACACTGCCCGCCGAAGCACGCGCCAATGCGCTGTGCGAACTCAACGTGGCCGAGCAGGTCATCAACGTCGCGGTCAGCACCGTGATGGTCGACGCCTGGAGCCGCGGCCAGAACGTGCGCATCCACGGCTGGGCTTTCGGCGTGCACGACGGCCTGATCCAGGACCTGGGTCTGTCGGCGGACGGCAGCAAGCCGCTCGAGGGGATCTATCGCGCCGCCGTGCAGCGCATTCGCTCCAAGTGGAGCAAGCCGCCCGAAGCCGCGGCCGTGGCGGCCATCGAAGGCGTCAAGCAGGCTGACGCGGCGAACGCTGGTCCCGACGTTACGCCCTGAGAGGCTCGCTGCCGACCATGTTCCCGCAGCGCCTCGATTCGCCGCTGGCCTACGACGTCGCCAAGGCGATGATGGACGGCTTCAATCGGCACTACACGCTGTTTCGCGCCGAGTCGGCGCGCGCCAAGCACCGGTTCGAGACGGCCGATTGGCATGGCCAGCAGCGCGCGCAGCGGGAGCGCATCGAGTTCTACGACCTGCGTGTGAGCGAGGCCGTGGCACGGCTCGAGAAGGAATTCAAGGCCGGCGACCAGCCGATGGACGTTTGGCACCAGGTCAAGCTGCACTACATCGGCCTGCTGGTCGACCACCACCAGCCCGAGCTGGCGGAGAGTTTCTTCAACTCGGTGACGACCAAGATCCTGCATCGGGCCTATTTCCAGAACGACTTCATCTTCGTGCGGCCGGCCATCAGCACCGAGTACATCGAGCCGCACGGTGCCCCGACCTACCGGCCCTACTACCCGGCGGCGGACACGCTGGCCGACACGATCCACGACATGCTCGGCGACTATGGGCTGACCGGGCGTTTCGCAAACAGGCGGCGCGATGCCGAACGCGTGGCCGCGGCGATTCTCGGGCGTTTCCACCAGGTCAAGCTGCGCGCCAACTTCCAGCTGCAGGTGCTCTCGGGCCTGTTCTATCGCAACAAGGGCGCCTACGTGGTCGGCAAGATCATCAACGGCTTCGTCGAACTGCCCTTCGCGCTGCCGATCCTGCATGACCAGGACGGCGCCTTCCACGTCGATGCGGCGCTGTTCGGCGAGGACGACCTGCAGATGCTGTTCAGCTTTGCGCGCGCCTACTTCATGGTCGACATGGAAGTGCCCTCGGCCTGCGTGCAGTTCCTGCGCTCGCTGATGCCGCGCAAGCCGCGCGCCGAGATCTACAACGCGCTTGGTCTCGCCAAGCAGGGCAAGACGCTGTTCTACCGCGACTTCCTCTACCACCTCAAGTACAGCAGCGATCGTTTCCGCATCGCGCCCGGCATCAAAGGCATGGTCATGCTGGTGTTCGATCTGCCTTCGTTTCCCTACGTGTTCAAGGTCATCAAGGACTTCTATCCGCCGCCGAAAGACACCACGCGCGAGCAGATCAAGGGCAAGTACCTGCTCGTGAAGCAGCACGACCGCGTGGGCCGGATGGCCGACACGCTCGAATACAGCGAGGTGGGATTTCCGTTTGATCGCTTTGAGCCAGAACTGCTCGAAGAGCTTCAGAAGTTCGCACCCAGTCAAGTCCTGATCGGCGATCTGGATGTCGACGGCAAGGTGGAGATCGTGCTGAAGCACGTCTACATCGAACGTCGGATGATCCCGCTCAACATCTACCTGCAGGAAGCCTTCGACGTGCTCGCGCAGCCCGAAAGCCCGGCCGCAGCCAAGCGCGCGAAGGAGCAGCTGGTGCACGCTGTCGTCGAGTACGGCAATGCGATCAAGGACATGGTGGCCGCCAACATCTTTCCCGGCGACATGCTGTGGAAGAACTTCGGTGTCACGCTCAATGGCAAGGTCGTGTTCTACGACTACGACGAGATCGAGTACGTCACCGACTGCAACTTCCGCCGCGTGCCCGCGCCGCGCAACGAGGAAGACGAGATGAGCGGCGAGGTCTGGTACTCCGTGGGGCCGAAGGACGTGTTCCCCGAGACCTTCGAGCCCTTCCTGTTGGGAAACCCGCAGGTGCGCGAGGCCTTCATGGCGCACCATGCCGACCTTCTCGATGCCGCGTTCTGGCAGCACCACAAAGAGCGCATCCAGGCCGGCCACATGCTCGACGTTTTTCCCTACGAAGAGGCGCAGCGCTTCGCCCACGACGGCCACGCGACGCACTTCTGACAGCCCCTTTTTTCTGATTGATCGAACGACACTAGGAGAACTTCATGTCTGAATCCATCGTCATCGTCGGCGCCGCCCGCACCCCCATGGGCAGCTTCCAGGGCGACTTTTCCTCCCTTTCCGCGCACGACCTCGGCGGCGCCGCGATCAGGGCCGCGGTCGAGCGCGCGGGCATCGACCCCGCGGCCGTCGGCGAGGTGCTGTTCGGCAATTGCCTGATGGCGGGGCAGGGCCAGGCGCCCGCGCGGCAGGCGGCCTACAAAGGGGGTTTGCCGGACAGCGCCGGCGCCGTCACGCTCAGCAAGATGTGCGGCTCGGCCATGAAGGCCGCGATGCTCGCGCACGACCTGCTGCTGGCCGGCACGCACGACGTGATGGTCGCGGGCGGGATGGAAAGCATGACCAACGCGCCTTACCTGATGCTCAAGGGCCGCGGCGGCTACCGCATGGGCCACGACCGCATCTTCGATCACATGATGCTCGACGGCCTCGAAGACGCGTACCAGCCCGGCCGCTCGATGGGCACCTTCGGTGAGGACTGCGCCGCCAAGTACAACTTCACGCGCGAGCAGCAGGACGCCTTCGCTATCGCCAGCGTCGAGCGCGCCAAGAAGGCCACCGACACCGGCTTGTACCAGGCCGAGATCACGCCGGTCACGGTCAAGGGCCGCGGCGGCGACACGGTCGTGTCGATCGACGAAGGCCCGGGCAAGGTCAAGCTCGACAAGATCCCGACGCTCAAGCCGGCCTTCAAGAAGGACGGCGGCACCATCACCGCCGCGTCGAGCTCATCGATCAATGACGGCGCGGCCGCGCTCGTGATGATGACCGAGTCGCATGCGAAGAAGATCGGCGCGAAGCCGCTGGCCCGCCTGGTCGGCCACGCCACCCACGCGCAGCAGCCCGAGTGGTTCTCGACTGCACCGGTGGGCGCTGTCGACAAACTGTTCAGGAAGACCGGCTGGGGCGTCAAGGACGTCGACCTGTGGGAGGTGAACGAAGCCTTCGCGGTCGTGCCGATGGCACTCATGAAGGAACTGAACGTGGCGCACGACATCATCAACGTGCATGGCGGCGCCTGCGCGCTGGGCCATCCGATCGGCGCCAGCGGTGCGCGCATCATGGTCACCCTGATGCACGCGCTGCAGTCCCGCGGTCTGAAGCGCGGCGTGGCCACGCTGTGCATCGGCGGCGGCGAAGGCACGGCCGTCGCACTCGAACTCATCTGAATCCCCCAAACATCGTCAAGGAGACTTTCATGAACCCATTCTTCCGCCGCACCGCGCTGGTGGCCTTGTTGGCCACGAGCTTCATGGCGCCCGCCGCGTTCGCCCAGAAGCGCGACAACGTGCTGTTCGAGGCCGCCACGGCCGAGCAGCCGGCCGTCGTCAAGACGCTCGAACAACTGTTGAACTTCGAGACCGGCACCGGCAATGCCGAGGGTATCGCCGCGGCGGGCACCTACCTCGAAGGGCAGCTCAAGACGCTGGGTTTCACGGTCACGCGCCACAAGTCGGCCGGCCTCGTGGTCGGTGACAACATCGTCGGCAAGATCAAGGGGCGCGGCGGCAAGAACCTCTTGCTGATGGCACACATGGACACCGTGTACCTCAAGGGCACGCTGGCCAAGTCGCCGTTCCGCGTTGAGGGCAACAAGGCCTTCGGCCCCGGCATCGCTGACGACAAGGGCGGCATCGCGGTGATCCTCCATACGCTCAAGCTGCTGAAGGAATACAGCGTGCGCGACTACGGCACCATCACCGTGCTCTTCAACACCGACGAAGAAAAAGGCTCCTTCGGCTCGCGCGACCTGATCCAGGAAGAAGCGAAACAGCACGATTACGTGCTGTCCTTCGAGCCGACCAGCGCCGACAACGAAGGCTTCTCGCTCGGCACCTCGGGCATCGCCTACGTGCAGGCGAACATCAAGGGCAAGGCCTCGCACGCGGGCGCCGCGCCGGAGCTGGGCGTCAACGCCGTGGTCGAGGCCGCCGACCTGGTGCTGCGCACGATGGACATCGACGACAAGAGCAAGGGCCTGCGCTTCAACTGGACCATCGTCAAGGGCGGTGCGGTGAACAACATCATCCCGGACAGCGCGACCGTGAATGCGGACGTGCGCTATGCCCGCAACGAAGACTTCGAAGCGGCGATGAAGACGCTGGAAGAGCGCGCCCAGCAGAAGAAGGTGGCGGGTTCCGAAGTCGCGATCGTCGTGACGCGTGGCCGTCCGGCCTTCAACGCGGGCGAGGGCGGCAAGAAGCTGATCGACAAGGCCGTGGTCTTCTACAAGGAAGCCGGCGGCAGCGTCGATGTGGTCGAGCGCACTGGCGGCGGCACCGATGCGGCCTATGCCTCGCTCTCGGGCAAGCCCGTGATCGAGAGCCTCGGCCTGCCGGGCTTCGGCTACCACAGCGACAAGGCCGAGTACGTGATGATCGATGCGATCCCGCGCCGGCTGTACATGGCGGCGCGGCTGATCATGGATCTGGGCGCGGGCAAGTAAGTGATCGAGACCGCCGAGGCGCTGCGCGCGCTCTACGCGCAACCCGGCGAGCGCGCGATGCGAAAGCAGTTGCCGCAGCTGGATGTGCATGGGCGGCGCTTCATCGCGCTGTCGCCTTTCTGCGTGGTCGCGAGCGCGGGAGTCAACGAGCGGTTGCTCGACGTCTCGCCACGCGGTGGCCCGTCCGGCTTCGTGCGCGTGCAGGACGACGGCACGCTGCTCTTGCCCGACAGCGGCGGCAACAACCGGCTCGACACGCTGGAGAACCTGCTGCGCGACCCGCGCATCGCGCTGATCTTCATGGTG
Organism: Variovorax sp.; assembly: GCA_004210915.1. Lineage (GTDB taxonomy): Bacteria > Pseudomonadota > Gammaproteobacteria > Burkholderiales > Burkholderiaceae_C > Variovorax. The sequence goes on from SEGS01000031.1 coordinate 27,338, forward strand.
CCTGGCGTCGATGAGACTTTGCGCGTCAATGGCACCGCGCGGCTGCGCGACGAAGCCGCGTTCGTCGACCTGTTCGCCGAAGAGCGCCAGCGGCCCAAGCTGGTGATCGAGGTCGCGGTGCAGGAGGCCTACCTGCACTGCGCCAAGGCCTTCATGCGTTCGCAGCTCTGGCAGCCCGCGAGCTGGGGCCCGCGCGACGCGCTGCCCACCATGAACCAGATGATCCGCGACCAGACCGGCAACGGCGTGGCCGCCGAATCGCAGGACGAGATGCTCGCGCGCTACCGCGCACAGCTCGACGAAGAGCGCCGCGCCGGCGCATGAACGACAAGACGCAAAGAGACAACCCATGCTGCTGACCCCCGACCAGGAAGCGATCCGCGACGCGGTGCGCGATTTTTCGCAAGCGGAGATCTGGCCGCATGCACCCCAGTGGGACCGCGACCATGCGTTCCCGAAAGAGGTCCACCAAGGCCTCGCCGCGCTCGGCGCCTACGGCATCTGCGTGCCCGAGGAAGACGGCGGCGCGGGGCTCGACTACCTCACGCTCGCGCTCGTGCTCGAAGAGATCGCGGCCGGCGACGGTGGCACCAGCACGGCGATCAGCGTGACGAACTGCCCCGTCAACGCGATCCTCATGCGCTACGGCAACGCGCAGCAGAAGAAGCAGTGGCTGCAGGCGCTCGCGCAGGGGCAGATGCTCGGCGCCTTTTGCCTCACCGAGCCGCAGGCCGGCAGCGATGCGTCGAGCCTGCGCACCACAGCGAAGAAGACGGCTGACGGTTACGTGATCGACGGCGTCAAGCAGTTCATCACCAGCGGCAAGAACGGCCACGTGGCTGTCGTCATCGCGATGACCGACAAGGCCGCCGGCAAGAAGGGCATGAGCGCCTTCCTCGTGCCGACCGACGCGCCCGGCTACAACGTGGCGCGCCTCGAGGAAAAGCTCGGCCAGCATTCCAGCGACACCGCGCAGATCAACTTCGACGCCTGCCGCATCCCGGCCGAGAACCTGATCGGCCAGGAAGGCGAGGGCTACAAGATCGCGTTGGGCGCGCTCGAAGGCGGGCGCATCGGCATTGCCGCGCAGAGCGTCGGCATGGCGCGCAGCGCGTTCGACGTGGCGCTGGCCTATGCCAAGGAAAGGCAAGCGTTCGGCGGCACCATCTTCAACCAGCAGGCGGTCGGCTTCCGCCTGGCTGAATGCGCCACGCAACTCGAAGCCGCGCGCCAGTTGATCTGGCACGCCGCAGCCCTGCGCGACGCGGGGCGGCCTTGCCTGAAGGAGGCCGCGATGGCCAAGCTCTTTGCCAGCGAAATGGCCGAGAAGGTCTGCAGCGCGGCCATCCAGACACTCGGTGGCTACGGCTACGTCAACGACTTTCCTCTGGAGCGCATCTACCGCGATGTGCGGGTCTGCCAGATCTACGAAGGCACCTCGGACATCCAGAAGCTGCTGATCCAGCGCGCGCTGGCGTGAGCGTCAAGGCCCTGCGCGCGACCTTCGGCCCGCTGTGCCACTGGTGCGGCCTGCCGATGGACTTTTTAGAGCCCTTCGGCCGACCGCAGTCAGCGACCATCGAGCACCTGAACGACGCCACGCTGGGCAGTGTGCGCAAGCAGGCGCATCGCCGACTCGCGCATGCGGCGTGCAACCAGGCGCGCAACGAATTCCGGCTGCAGGCAGAGCGCCAGTTCCAGGCCTGGATAGCCGAGCGGGTCGCCCGTGGCTGAGCGGGCGACCGCACCGCGCCGTCATCCGCCGCGCCGCCGCCAACTCTTGCAGGGCGCGGCAGCGTGTGTCGCCGCGGCCGCCGGACTGGCGCGCGCGGCATCCGACGATGCCTTGCAACTGGTCGTGCCCTTCGGCGCCGGTGGCCGCACCAGCTTTTTTGCCGAGTCGCTGGCGCCGGCGTTGCAGCAGGTGCTCGGCCGGCCCGTCCGCGTGTCGCACAGCGAAGGCGTGGGGCCGGTGCAAGCGATCCGGAGATTCGCCGCGTCGGTGCCCGACGGCCGCACGCTCTTGCTCGCGCAGGTGCGGCTGCCGCGCCGCGGCACGCTCGACGTCGATGACGAAAACCGCCTGCTGGACAGCCTGGTTCCCGTGACGCTGGTGGCGCGCGAGCCGATGGTCCTGCTGATGAGCCCGCGCCGCGCCGATTCGCTCGGCATCCGCACGGCGCAAGACCTGCTGCGCCATCTGCGAGCGCACCCGGGCCGGCTCAGCATCGCGACCGGGGTCGATGGCACCACCACCCATCTGGCGAGCGAGTTGTTCAAGGTGATGACGCGCACATGGCTGTTGCGCATGCCCGCCACCGGTTTCACGGCCGACGCCGAAGCGGTGGCCGAAGGCCGCATCGACATGCTCTTCGGGTCGCTGCATGCGGCGCGCGGCAGCATCCGCATCAACGAGTTCCGCGCGCTGGGCGTGACCAGCGATGCCGCCGAGGCGCGGCCCGGGCTCGAGCGCCTGGCGCCCGCGCCGGTGCCGCCATTGCTCCAGCAGGTCGACACGGCGCTGGCGGGCTTCGCGGTCTACGACTACCAGTCGCTGCTGGCGCCGCCCGGCACGCCGCCCGCCGTGGTGCAGGCGCTGCATGCCGCCAGCGCCGAAGCCCTGGCCGGCCCGCTGCGCGCCCGGCTGCTCGCCAACAACGCCCTGCCGGGCGGCGACAGCCCGGCCCGCTACCGCGAGGTCGAAGACGAGGAAGCCGAGCGCTGGCGGCGCGCGCGGGGCCGCTGGTGAGCGGTCGCGCGGTGGTGTTCCAATAGACCCCCTCATGAGTGCCATCCCGTCCCCCACTGGCGCCTGCCCCTGCGGCCGCTCCGACCGTCGCGACAAGCCGATTGCCTACGCGCTGTGCTGCGGGCGCTATCTGGACCATTTCGAGGACACGCCGGCGCCCGATGCCGAGTCGCTGATGCGCTCGCGCTACACGGCCTTCGTGCTCGAGCGCGCCGACTACCTGCTCGCCACCTGGGCGCCGCAGCGGCGGCCGTCGCAGGTGAGCTTCGATGCGGGCGTGAAGTGGCTGGGGCTCGATGTGCGCTCGCGCTCGGTGCTCGATGCCGACCACGCCGAGGTCGAGTTCGTCGCCCGGCAACGCGACACCTCGGGCGTGGCCACACGCCTGCACGAACGCAGCCGTTTCGTGCGCGAGGGGAATGCCGAGGCTGACGCCACGGCGTCGGGCGAAGACAGGTCGCGCTGGTTCTACGTCGACGGCGACCGCCTGCCGCAAGGTTGACTTGCAGGGCGTTGGCCCCGCACAATGCCAACCGCTCCGGGGTGCACGCGTGTGGTGTGCTGAGATGGCAAAGCTGCCGACCCGCGAACTTGATCCGGGTCATACCGGCGTAAGAAGAGCTGCACTCCCTGACTTCGGTCCGTCACTTCCCCTTTCGTGACGGGCTTGCCGAAGTCCACCGAGCGATTGCGGAGCACCCTTTCCCTCAACAAGGAGTGCCCTGCATGAATGCCCCCGACAAGTTCACCTCGCTGCTTTCGCTCACCCGCGAGCCGTTTCCCGCCTCCCACAAGTGCCTGATTCCGGGCAGCCGCCCCGACCTGAACGTGCCGGTGCGCGACGTGTTGCTGACCAACGGCGAGACGGTCTCGCTCTACGACACCTCGGGCCCGTACACCGATGCCAGGGTCGACATCGACGTGCGCCGCGGACTGCCCGGCGTGCGCGATGCATGGATCGACGAGCGCGGCGACACCGAAAGCTATGAAGGCCGCTCGCACCAGGCGCTCGATGAGGGCCTCAAGCACGCGCACGACCACGACGCCCAGCGTCTCGCGGAGCTGCGCGCCGGCGCCTCCGCGCTGCAGCGCACGCCGCGCCGCGCCAGAGCCGGTGCCAACGTCACGCAGATGCACTACGCGCGCCGCGGCATCGTCACGCCCGAGATGGAATACGTGGCGCTGCGCGAGAACGGCAAGCGCGAGTGGATGGCCGAATACCTCGCCAACGAGGAGCGTGCGAAACGCGTCGCCGGCAACCCGATGGGTGCCAGCATTCCGCGCATCATCACGCCCGAGTTCGTGCGCGACGAGGTGGCCCGTGGCCGCGCCATCATTCCGGCCAACATCAACCATCCCGAAGTCGAGCCGATGGTCATCGGCCGCAACTTCAAGGTGAAGATCAACGCCAACATCGGCAACTCGGCCGTCACGTCGAGCATCGAGGAAGAAGTCGAAAAGCTGGTGTGGGCGATCCGCTGGGGCGCCGACAACGTGATGGACCTCTCGACCGGCAAGAACATCCACACCACGCGCGACTGGATCGTGCGCAACAGCCCTGTGCCCATCGGCACCGTGCCGATTTACCAGGCGCTCGAGAAGGTGGGCGGCGTGGCGGAAGACCTGACCTGGGAGATCTTCCGCGACACGCTGATCGAACAGGCCGAGCAGGGCATCGACTACTTCACCATCCACGCGGGCGTGCGGCTGCCCTTCATCCACCTCACGGCCGACCGCATGACGGGCATCGTCTCGCGCGGCGGCTCGATCATGGCCAAGTGGTGCATCGCGCACCACAAGGAGAGCTTTCTCTACGAACGCTTCGAGGACATCTGCGACATCATGAAGGCCTACGACGTGAGCTTCTCGCTCGGCGACGGCCTGCGGCCCGGCTCGAGCGCCGACGCCAACGACGAAGCGCAGTTCGCCGAGTTGCGCACGCTGGGCGAGCTCACGCAAGTGGCGTGGAAGCACGATGTGCAGACCATGATCGAAGGCCCGGGCCATGTGCCGATGCACATGATCCAGGCCAACATGGACGAGCAGTTGAAGCACTGCCACGAAGCGCCGTTCTACACGCTCGGCCCGCTGACCATCGACATCGCGCCGGGCTACGACCACATCTCCAGCGCCATCGGCGCCGCGATGATCGGCTGGGCCGGCACCGCGATGCTTTGCTACGTGACGCCCAAGGAGCACCTGGGCCTGCCCGACCGCGACGACGTGAAGCAGGGAATCATTGCCTACAAGATCGCCGCGCATGCGGCCGACGTGGCCAAGGGGCACCCTGGAGCGCGCTCGCGCGACGATGCGTTGAGCAAGGCGCGCTTCGAATTCCGCTGGCAGGACCAGTTCAACCTGGGCCTGGACCCCGACACGGCGCGCGAGTTTCATGACGAAACCCTGCCGAAAGACTCGAGCAAGGTGGCGCACTTCTGTTCGATGTGCGGCCCCAAGTTCTGCTCGATGAAGATCACGCAGGAAGTGCGCGAGTACGCGGCGCAGCGCGGGCTCGACGAAGCCGCGGCGAGGGCGGACGGCATGAGCGCCAGGTCGGCGCAGTTCAAGGCGGGTGGCGGCGAGATCTACATACCGATCCGGGCCGAAGGCGCATAGACGACCGGGGGCGGTTGCTACGATCGCCCTCATGACCCTTTCCATTCCTTTTGACGCCGTGCTGTTCGACTGCGACGGCGTGCTGGTCGACTCCGAACCCATCACCAACGGCGTGCTGCGCGACATGCTCGAAGAACGCGGCTGGACGCTCACGCCGGCCGAGTGCATGCGCCTCTTCGTCGGCAAGGCCGTGAAGGACGAGCGCGCGCTGATCGAGGCGAAGACCGGCCTGCCCGTGACCGACGAATGGCTCCAGAACTTCTGGGCGCGGCGCAACCTGATCCTGGAACGCGACCTGGTCGAGATCCGCGGGGCCTCCGCCGCAGCGCGCGCGCTGCATGCCGCACTCGACGGGCGCATCGCCTGCGCTTCGGGTGCGGACCGGCGCAAGGTCGAGCTGCAGTTGCAGAAGATTGGCCTGTTCGACGCGTTCGATGGACGCATCTTCAGCGGCCACGAAATGCCGCTTTCCAAGCCCGCGCCCGATGTGTACCTGGCCGCCGCCGCGGCGCTGGGCGTCGATCCTGCGCGGTGCGCCGTGGTGGAAGACACCGTCACCGGCGCGACGGCGGGTGTGGCGGCGGGCGCCACCGTGTTCGGCTACAGCCCGGCGGAGATGGGCCACAGTGGCGCCGAGGCCCTGCGCGCGGTCGGTGTGGCGCAGATCTTCACCAACATGGAACAGCTTCCCGGGCTGTTGGCCGCTTGGCGCCCCGCGACGCAGCCCGCGTGATTCGATCCCGGGGCGTGGCGATGCGGCAGCCCGCCGCGCTCAGCCTCTCGCCGGAATCCCGAGGCCCTTGATCACCGCAGGGCGTTCGACGAAAGCCGCGAGCACGCGGGCCACGTTCGGGAAGCTGTCGAAGCCGACCAGCTCGCGGGCTTCGTAGAAACCGACCAGGTTGCGCACCCACGGGAAGATCGCGATGTCGGCGATGGAGTAGTCGTTGCCCGCGATCCACGCGCGATCGGCCAGACGCTGCTCGAGCACGCCCAGCAGCCGCTTCGATTCGGCCACGTAGCGATCGCGCGGGCGCTTGTCTTCGTACTCCTTGCCGGCGAACTTGTGGAAGAAGCCGAGCTGGCCGAACATCGGCCCGATGCCGCCCATCTGGAACATCAACCACTGGATCGCTTCGTAGCGGCCCGCGGCATCGGCAGGCAGAAAGCGGCCGGCCTTGTCGGCCAGGTAGATCAGGATCGCGCCCGATTCGAACAGCGCCAGCGGTTGCCCGCCCGGCCCGTTCGGGTCGAGGATCGCGGGGATCTTGTTGTTCGGGTTGAGCGACAGGAATTCCGGCGACATCTGGTCCTGCGTCTCGAAGCTCACCAGGTGCGGCTCGTAGGCGAGACCGGTCTCCTCCAGCATGATAGACGCCTTGACGCCGTTGGGCGTGGGCAGCGAGTACAGCTGGATGCGGTCCGGGTGCTGTGCCGGCCATTTGCGGGTGATGGGAAAGGCGGACAGATCGGGCATGGAAATCCTCTGGCAGAAAAGCGGAAACCGATTCTGCCGCGAGCGACCCCACGAGCGCGCCTTGCGGGCATTTCTGGTGCAATGGCCGGCTGTTCCGTGACCCGATTCCGAAGAAAGAGAGATCTGCAATGACCGCGCCTTCTGCCTACGCCACCGAACAACCCGCACGCGCCGAGATCGACGCGCTCACCGGCGCGGCCGTGCTCGACTTCGGCACCAACTGGTGCGGCCACTGCAACGGCGCCGCACCGAAGGTGAACGAAGCGCTGGCGGCGCATCCTGCGGTGCGGCACATCAAGGTCGAGGACGGCAGCGGACGCCCGCTCGGCCGCTCGTTCGGCGTCAAGCTGTGGCCGACGCTGGTGTTCCTGCGCGATGGCCGCGAGGTCGCGCGCGTGGTGCGGCCGACCAGCGTGCAGACCGTCGCCGACGCCCTCGCGCAGCTGGCCGGCACCGGCGCAGAATGACGCGATGAAAGCACCCGCCCGCCTCCAGTCCCTCATCGACGAAGGGCTGATCGACAGCGTGGTGCGCCAGCTGATGAGCGGCAAGGAGGCGATGGTCTACGTCGTGCGATGCGGCGATGACACCCGCTGCGCCAAGATCTACAAGGAGGCGACCCAGCGCAGCTTCCGTCAGGCGGTCGACTACACCGAGAACCGCAAGGTCAAGAACACCCGGCTGCAGCGCGCCATGGCCAAGGGCAGCAAGTTTGGCCGGCAGGCCACCGAGGCCGCGTGGCAGAGCGCCGAGGTGGATGCGCTCTACCGCCTCGCCGCCGCCGGCGTGCGCGTGCCCGAGCCCTACAACTTCTGCGATGGCGTGCTGCTGATGGAACTGGTGACCGACGCCGAGGGCGACGCCGCGCCGCGGCTGAACGATGTGGTGTTCGCGCCCGGGGACGCCCGCCGCCACCACGCCACCCTGCTCAAGGAAGTCGTGCGCATGCTCTGCGCGGGCGTGGTCCACGGCGACCTGTCGGAATTCAACGTGCTGCTGGCCGAAGACGGCCCGGTCATCATCGACCTGCCGCAGGCCGTCGACGCCGCCGGCAACAACCACGCCAAACGGATGCTGCTGCGTGATGTCGACAACCTGCGCAACTTCTTCGGCCAGTTCGCGCCCGACCTGCTGCCCACCCGCTATGGCGAAGAGATCTGGAGCCTGTACGAGCACGGCGCGCTGTCGGTTGAAACGCCGTTGACAGGCACCTTCCAGCGCAAGGCCGGGGCGGTCGATGTCGGCGCGGTGCTGCGCGAGGTCGACGATGCGCGGGCCGAAGAGGCCGCACGCCTGGTACGAACGGCGGCACGCTGACGTTCTGGCGGCGATGACCCGGGCCGCGCGGCGAAGAACATTCGCATGTCCGGATCCGGCCAGCCAAGGCAGATCGCCGGCGCGGACCATCGGTGCATGACAAATCCTCCCCTCCCGCGGTCCTTCGCCGCGTTGACCGCTGCCAACCTTGCCGCGCAGTCGGCAGAGCAACTGAGCTTGGCCGCGATGCCGCTGGTCGCGGTGTTGCTGCTCGATGCCGGTCCGGGAGACATCGGGTTGCTGGCGGCGTTCCAGACATTGCCTTTTTTGCTGTTCTCGCTTCCGCTGGGCTGGATGGCAGACCGGCAGCCGCGCAGGCGGCTCATGGTGGCGGGCGAAGCGCTGCGTGCGCTGTCGTTGCTGGCTTTGCTCGGTTGCTTGTTGCTGAACTGGTTGACGATCGAAGGCCTCGCGCTGCTGGGTTTTCTCGGCGCTGCGGGGACCGTGGCTTTCAGCGTCGGGGCGCCGGCGTTGGTGCCCGCCCTGGTGTCGCGCGACGCCTTGGCGCGCGCCAACGGGCGCCTCGAACTGGCGCGCAGCGCGGCTTTCACCGCCGGGCCTGCACTGGGCGGTGCGCTGGTGGCGTGGGCCGGTGCATCGTCGGCGTTCGTGCTGGCGGCGGTGCTGTCGATCGCCGCCATGGCATGGCTGATGCTGTTGGTCGAGCCCGCACGGCCCGCGCGCGCGCCGCGCCATCCGCTGCGCGAGGTGCAGGACGGGGCGCTGTTCGTCTGGCGCGATGCGATGTTGCGCCCCATCCTGCTCACAGCCGTGGCCTGGAACATTTCATGGTTCGTGCTGCAGGCCGCCTATGTGCCCTACGCAGTGCGCGTGCTGGGGCTCGGTGCCGACCTGGTCGGCGGCACGCTCGGCGCTTTTGGTGCGGGCATGGGGGTGGGCGCACTGTTGGCGCCGCGCATCGTGCGCGCCATGCCTTTCGGCCGTGCGATCCAACTCGGGCCATTGGTGTCTGTGCTTGCCGCCGCGACCATGGTCGCCACGCTGTTCATTCCCAGCGGGGTGTTGGCGGGACTGGCGTTTTTTCTGTTCGGGGCCGGTCCGATGGTATGGACGATCACTTCGACCACGCTGCGCCAGAGCGTCACGCCCGGCGCGATGCTTGGGCGTGTCGGGGCACTGTTCCTCACGGTGAATACCGGCGCGCGCCCCGTGGGCGCGGCGTTGGGCGGCCTGGTGGGTGCGCATTGGGGCGAGGCCGCCTGCCTGTGGCTCGCGTTGGCAGGTTTCGCGGTGCAGGCGCTGCTGATCTTCGGATCACGGATCGGCGGCCTGCAGCGCCTGCCTGAAGCAGCGGGCTGATCGACCCGCCTGCGGTGCCTCCGATGAGCCTGCCCCCGAAGCGCTACGCTCGCGCGTGCAGCTTCGATCATCCCTGCGCATCGCGCGCCCGCCCGGGCGCGCGGAACCTTTGTGCTGCCGCCTCGAACCAACCCTGTCCCAAATAACTGGAGCCTGACTTTGACCCCTTCCGAAACCAAGGCCATCGTGACCCTGAGCCTGCTGGCCTCGTTTGTCGATGGTGACAAGCATGAGCGCGAGCGCGCGGAGATCAAGCGCATTGCCGAAGGCCTGACCGGCGACGAAGGCTTGCACCTGCCGTCGGTGTATCAGGATGTGCTGATGAAGCGGGTGTCGCTCGCGTCGGTCGCGGGCGAGCTCGCAAGCGCGGAATCGAAGCAGCTGGCGTACGAGATGGCGGTGTGCGTGTGCGATGCCGACGGCGTGCAGTCTGACCCCGAGCGCCGCTTCCTCGAAGAAGCGCGTGTGGCGCTGGGTCTCGATGCGGCCGCGGCCGCGGCCTTCTCCGGCGCTGCCGAGTCGATGGCGGCCGCGCCGCTGGACGCCGGTGTGGGCGCGATCGCGGGCGCGGCCGCGACCACGGCGATCGTCGTACCGCCGCCGCCCGCTGCACCTGTGGCGGGCGTTGCCTCGTCGGTCGACGAAGCGGAGCTGGACAAGGCGATCCTCAACGCCGCCATCGTCAACGGCGCGCTCGAACTGCTGCCCGAGACGCTCTCGACCATGGCCATCATTCCACTGCAGATGAAGCTGGTGTACCGCATCGGCAAGGCCCATGGCTTCGAGCTCGACAGCGGCCACATCAAGGACTTCATCGCGACGCTGGGCGTGGGCCTGACCTCGCAGTACCTCGAGCAGGCCGGCCGCAAGCTGTTGGGCGGTTTGCTCGGCAAGATGGGCGGCGGGCTGCTGCGCGGCGTGGGCAACCAGGCCGTGAGTTCGGGTATGAGCTTCGCGAGCACCTACGCGCTCGGCCATGTCGCCAAGCGCTACTACGCCGGCGGGCGCAAGCTCTCGACGCAGACGCTGAAGGACGCCTACGCGCAGGTCACGCAGGAAGGCAAGAACCTGCAGACGACCTACCTGCCGGCCATCCAGGAGAAGGCCCGCACGCTGGACGCCGGCAAGGTGCTGGCGATGGTGCGCGGCCGCTGACCGTCAGCGTTCGCCGCGGCGGTAGGCGCCCGGCGTCGTGCCCGTCCAGTGGCGGAACGCGCGCGAAAAACTTTTCTCGTTGCGAAAGCCCACCGCCAGCGCGATCTGCTTGATCGGCTTGGTGGTGCGCTGCAGCTGCTCGAGCGCCTGCGCGCGCCGCACCTCGTCCTTCAGCGCCTGCAGCGACGTGCCTTCCTCTTTCAGCTGCCGGTGCAGCGTGCGGCTCGACACATTCAGCAGGCCGGCCAGCGCGTCGGCGTTGCCAGTTTGCTCGGCGTGCGTGCGCAGCAGTTCGCGCACGCGCTGGCCGAGCAGGCGATCGCGGCGGTACTGCAGCACGGTGAGCGGCAAGGCTCGCCTGAGCATCGTGCGCAGTGCGCGTTCGTCGCGCTGCAGCGGCAAGGCGAGATAGCGCTCGTCGAAGCTGAAACGCGTGCGTTCGGTATCGAAGCGCACGTCGGCGGTGAACATCAGCGCATAAGCCGCGCAGGGCGGGGTCCAGCGCGCGCTGCTCGGTGATGCTCACCGTCGCCACGCCGCCGGCCACCTGCAGGTCGAGCAGGATGTCGTCGGTCAGCAGCCGATGGTGTCGGCACCAGCGCTTGATCGCGACACCCAGGTCGGGCGCGCCCAGCGACGCGCGGCACAGCAGGCCGTAGCTGCCCCAGGGGAGCTTGCGGCTGAACCAGCCGAGCGCCTCGTCGTCGAGCTCCTGCATCGCGTGCGCGTTGAGCGCTTCGAACTGGGCCGCTGTCACGCGCGCTCCGGCCCGTGCCAGGTCGCGCGGCGCGATCTGTGCCTCGCGCAGTGCCTCGGCGGGGTCGGCGCCGTAACGCGCATAGCCGTGCACGATGGCTCGCACGAAGGCCATGGGCGTGGCCGCGCGGGCAGGGGTGAGAAAGGAGGGCGACGACATCGTGAACGTTCGGGCGCGTGGCGCGATTTGCAACCATTGTGGCGCCAATTGCGGCGCACTCGGGCGTAAGCTGCGGGTTCGCGCGCGCCGGCCTCCAGGTCGGCGTGGCGTGCCCCGAACCCCTCAGAGGAGACAAACCCCATGCACGATCCCGGCCTGAACTTCGACTTGGGCGACACCATCGATTCGCTGCGCGACGCCATCCAGGCCTTCGTCGCCGCGGAAATCACCCCGCGCGCGGCCGAGATCGACCGCGACAACCTGTTCCCGCACGACCTCTGGGCCAAGCTCGGCGAACTGGGCCTGCACGGCATGACGGTGAAGGAGGAATACGGCGGCACCGAGCTCGGTTACCTCGCGCACATCGTGGCCATGGAAGAGGTCTCGCGCGGCTCGGCGTCGGTGGGACTGTCGTACGGCGCGCATTCCAACCTGTGCGTGAACCAGATCCACCGCAACGGCACCGACGCGCAAAAGGCCAAGTACCTGCCCAAGCTGGTGAGCGGCGAGCACGTCGGCGCGCTGGCGATGAGCGAGCCCAACGCCGGCTCCGACGTGGTCAGCATGAAGCTCAAGGCCGAGAAGAAGGACGGCTACTACGTCCTCAATGGCGGCAAGATGTGGATCACCAACGGTGGCGACGCCGATACGCTGGTCATCTACGGCAAGAGCGAGCCCGAGATGGGCGCGCGCGGCATGACGGCCTTCATTGTCGAGAAGGGCTTCAAGGGCTTTTCCGCCGGCACCAAGCTCGACAAGCTGGGCATGCGCGGCAGCAACACCTACCCGCTGTTCTTCGACAACTGCGAGGTGCCCGAAGAAAACGTGCTGGGCGGCGAAGGCATGGGCGCCAAGGTGCTGATGAGCGGCCTGGACTACGAGCGCGCGGTGCTGTCGGGCGGCCCGCTCGGCATCATGGCCGCGAGCATGGACGCGGTGCTGCCCTTCATCCACGAACGCAAGCAGTTCGGCCAGAGCATCGGCGAGTTCCAGCTGATGCAGGGCAAGCTGGCCGACATGTACAGCACCTGGCAAGCCACGCGCGCCTACGTCTACGCGGTGGGCAAGGCCTGCGACCGCAACGACCACGCACGCACCTTCCGCAAGGACGCGGCCGGCGCCATCCTCTACTCGGCCGAGAAGGCGACGTGGATGGCCGGCGAGGCGATCCAGGCGCTGGGCGGCGTGGGCTACACGAAGGACTTCCCGGTCGAGCGGCTGTGGCGCGACGCCAAGCTCTACGAAATCGGCGCCGGCACGAGCGAAATCCGCCGCATGCTGATCGGCCGCGAACTGTTCGCCGAAACGTCTTGAGGC
>SEGS01000032.1 GCA_004210915.1 Variovorax sp.
TGCGCGAGGCCGAATTTGTCGGCGCGGCTCATCACGATGGTGTTGGCGGTCGGCACGTCGATGCCGGTCTCGATGATGGTCGAGCACAGAAGCAGGTTGTAGCGCTGCGCCACGAAGTCGCGCATCACGCGCTCGAGTTCGCGTTCGGGCATCTGGCCGTGCGCCACGGCGATGCGCGCTTCGGGCAATATTTCTTCCAGCTTCTGGCGGCGGTTCTCGATGGTCTCGACCTCGTTGTGCAGGAAATAGACCTGGCCGCCGCGCTTCAGCTCGCGCAGCACGGCCTCGCGGATCACGCCCGTGCCCTCGTTGCGTACAAAGGTCTTGATCGCCAGGCGCCGCTGCGGCGCGGTGGCGATCACGCTCAGGTCGCGCAGGCCTTCGAGCGCCATGCCCAGCGTGCGCGGGATCGGCGTGGCGGTGAGCGTGAGCACATCGACCTCGGCGCGCAGTGCCTTCATCTGCTCCTTGTGACGAACGCCGAAGCGGTGCTCCTCGTCGATGATGAGCAGGCCCAGGTTGGCGAACTTGGTCGATTCACTCAGCAGCTTGTGCGTGCCCACGACGATGTCGACGCCGCCGTCGGCCAGGCCCTTGAGCGCGGCCGTGACTTCCTTGCTCGAGCGGAATCGCGACACCTCGGCCACCTTCACCGGCCACTTGGCGAAGCGGTCGACCAGCGTCTGGTAGTGCTGCTCGGCCAGCAGCGTGGTCGGCGCGAGAAACGCCACCTGCTTGCCGCCGGTGATCGCGATGAAGGCGGCCCGCAGCGCCACCTCGGTCTTGCCGAACCCCACGTCGCCGCAGACCAGGCGGTCCATCGGTTGCGGCGAGATCATGTCCTGGATCACCGCGTGGATCGCGGCCTTCTGATCGGCGGTTTCCGTGAAGCCGAAGTCGTTCGCGAACATCTCGTAGTCGGCCGGCGAATACCGGAAGGCGTGGCCTTCGCGCGCGGCGCGGCGCGCGTAGATGTTGAGCAGCTCGGCGGCCGAATCGCGCACCTGCTCGGCCGCGCGCCGCTTGGCCTTCTCCCACTGCCCCGAGCCGAGGCGGTGCAGCGGCGCCTCGTCCGCGCTCACGCCGGTGTAGCGGCTGATGAGGTGCAGCTGGCTCACCGGCACATAGAGCGTCGCTTTGTCGGCGTACTCCAGGTGCAGCATTTCCTGCAAGAGCGGCTGGCCATCGGCGTCCTGGCCCTGGCCCAAATCCATGTGGATCAGCCCGCGGTAGCGCCCGATGCCGTGCCCGCTGTGCACGACAGGGTCGCCGACGTTGAGTTCGGACAGGTCCTTGATCAGCGCTTCGACGTCGCTGACCTGTTCCTGCTTCTTGTTGCGCCGGCGCGTGGTCGGCGCGGTCGCGAAAAGCTCGGTCTCGGTAACGAAGTCGATGGCGCGCTCGCGCCAGGCAAAGCCGGCTGCGAGCGCGGCGGTCGCGATGCCGATCTTCTCGTCGGCCGACGCTTCGAACTCGGCCAGCGAATCGAAGGCCGGCGGGCTCACGCCGCTGGCGCGCAAGAAATCGAGCAGGCTCTCGCGCCGTCCGTCGCTTTCGGCGATGACCAGCACGCGGTGCGGCGTGGCGCGGATGTGCGCCTTCAGGCCGGTCAGCGGGTCGTCGGCCCCGCGCACGACCGCGAACGGCGGCAGCGTGTCGAACTCGGCATAGGGCGTGTCGGTGGCCACGTCGCCGCGAACGGCGAGCTGCGCCAGCGGCTTGGCCCGTGTGTAGAACTGCTCGGCGGTGAGAAACAGCGTTTCGGGCGGCAGCGCGGGCCGCTCGGGATCTCCGCGCACCAGCCGGTAGCGCTCGCCCGTGTCCTGCCAGAAGTGCTGGAAGGCGGGTTCGAGGTCGCCGTGCAGCACCACCGTCGCCTCGTCGCCGAGGTAGTCGAACACCGTGGCCGTTTCCTCGAAGAACAGCGGCAGGTAGTACTCGATGCCGGCGGTCGCCACGCCGTTGCCCATGTCCTTGTAGATGCGGCTCTTGGTCGGGTCGCCCTCGAGCAGTTCGCGCCAGCGGCTGCGAAAGCGACCGCGCGCGTCGTCGTCCATCGGGAACTCGCGGCCCGGCAGCAGGCGCACCTCGGGCACGGGGTAGAGGCTGCGCTGCGTGTCGGGGTCGAAGGTGCGGATCGAGTCGATCTCGTCGTCGAACAGGTCGACACGGAAAGGCACGGGCGACCCCATCGGGAAGAGGTCGATCAACCCGCCGCGCACCGCGTATTCGCCGGGGCTCACGACCTGCGTCACATGGCTGTAACCGGCGAGCGTGAGTTGCGCCTTGAGCTTCGATTCCTGCAGCTTCTGCTTCGTCTTGAAGTGGAAGGTGTAGCCCGCGAGGAACGCGGGCGGCGCAAGCCGGTAAAGCGCGGTGGTCGCTGGCACCAGCACCACGTCGGCCTCTTTCTGGCTGATGCGCCAGAGCGTCGCGAGCCGCTCGCTGATCAAATCCTGGTGCGGCGAGAAGCTGTCGTAAGGCAGCGTTTCCCAGTCCGGGAACAGGGCGCAGCGCAAGTCCGGCGCAAAGAAGGCAATCTCGTCGATCAGCCGTTGCGCGTCGTTCGCATCGGCGGTGAACACCGCCGTGGCGCGGCCTGCGCCTTTCTCGCGCGTGGCGAGTTGCGCGAGCAGCAGCGCGTCGGCCGACAGGGGAGGGCGCGGCAGCGTGAAACGCTTGCCCGCCGTGAGATGGGGGAGGTCCATGGGTGCGTCAACAATGCAGAACACCCCGCGCCGGCTGGCGAGGGGTGTGCAAGACGGGCAATTCTAGAATGACGGCCCTTTTGCTGCTGGCCGCTGCGCGCGCCACTTCACCTTCTTCCACCACCATGCCGTCTTCCCGTTTCCATGTGCTGATCCCCGCTGCGGGTGCTGGCCACCGTGCGGGTGGCGTGCTGCCCAAGCAATACCAGCCGATCGCAGGACAGCCGATGGTGGCGCACACGATCGACGCGTTCCGCGCGCTCAACGGCCGTTTCGCCGGCATCGCACTGGCCGTGTCGCCCGATGACAAGAACGTGTCAGCGGTGCTGCCGGGCTTTCCGGCGGCGGGCGAGCACTTGCTGGCCGTCGGCGGCCCGACGCGCGCCGCCACCGTGCGCAACGGCCTTCACGCGCTGCGCGACAAGGGCGCCGGCGCGCACGACTGGGTGCTGGTGCACGACGCGGCGCGCTGCCTCGTCACGCCCTCGCAGATCGAGGCGCTGATTGCCGCCTGCGAGCACGACGCCGTCGGCGGCCTGCTCGCGCACCGGCTGGCCGACACGCTCAAATCCGCCTCACCGGACAGTCGGGTTGCCTCGACGCTCACGCGTGCCGACAAGTGGCTCGCGCAGACGCCACAGATGTTCCGCATCGGGATGCTGCTCGATGCGCTCGAGCGAAGCGGCGACACGGTCACCGACGAGGCCGGGGCGATCGAGGCGATCGGCCTCGCGCCGCTGCTGGTCGCGGGCAGCGCGCAGAACTTCAAAGTCACTTTCCCCGAGGATTTCGCACTGGCCGAAGCCGTGCTCCTCGCCCGCCGGAGTCACACCCAATGAGCGCTTTCACCATCCGCATCGGCGAGGGCTGGGACGTGCACCAACTCGTCGCCGGCCGCAAGCTGATCCTCGGCGGCATCGAAGTGCCGCACACCACCGGCCTGCTCGGCCATTCGGACGCCGACGTGCTGCTGCATGCGATCACCGACGCGCTTCTGGGTGCGGCCGGGCTGGGCGACATCGGTCGCCACTTCCCCGACACCGACGCGCAGTTTCGCGGTGCCAATTCGGCCGTGCTGCTGGCCGAAGCCGCGCGCCGCGTGGGCGCTGAAGGGTGGGCGATCGGCAACGTCGACAGCACGGTGATCGCGCAGGCACCGAAGCTCGCGCCGCACATTCCGGCGATGTGTGCGCGCATTGCCGAAACCCTCGGCATCGCGCTGGATCAGGTCAACGTGAAGGCCAAGACCGCCGAAAAGCTCGGGCCGGTGGGCGAGGGCCGTGCGATGGAAGCGCGGGCCGCGGTGCTGCTGCACCGCTGACACCGATTCGCCTTCAAGCGATCGCGGCGCCGGCTACTTGGCTGACGCGCCCGTCGCCTTGGCGGCCGCCGCCCTTGGCATGCGAATGTGCGCCGCGAGGCCACGGCCCGGCGTGCTCGTGAGCGCAAACGTGCCGCCCATGCGCTCGATGTTTTTCGCGACGATCGACAGACCCAGCCCGGCGCCCGCGGCCGAGGTGCGGGCGACATCGCCCCGGAAGAACGGCTTGGTGAGCTGCGAGAGCATGGCCGGCGCCACGCCGGCGCCGTGGTCGCGCACCTTGATCAGCACCGCATCGTTGCTGGCCTGCGCCTGGATCGTGACGTCGGCCACGCCCGTGGCCGGCGTCTTGCCGTAGCGCCGCGCGTTCTCCACCAGGTTCGAGATCACGCGCTGCAACTCGACCTCGTCGGCCATCACCTGCAGGTCGTCAGGCACCTCGACCTTGATCACCATGTCGTCGTGGTCTTTCACAGCGTAGGTACAGGCATCGATCACATCGCGCAGCAGCACGGGCCGGAAGTCGACGTGGTCGGGGCGCGCGTAGTCGAGGAACTTGTCGATGATCGAATCCAGCTGCTGGATGTCGGCGGCCATGTGGTCGCGCGCGTCTTCGTCGGCCACGCTCATTTCGGTTTCGAGGCGCAAGCGTGCGAGCGGCGTGCGCAGGTCGTGCGAAATGCCGGCCAGCATGATGGCGCGGTCCTGTTCGATCTTGGCAAGCTGATCGGCCATGCGGTTGAAACCCACGTTGACCGCGCGGATCTCGCTGGTGCGGGCGTTCTCATCGAGCCGATGCGCCTCGTACTCGCCCTCGCGCACCTGCAGCGTGGCCCGCGACAGTTGCTTGAGCGGCCGGTTGATCAGGCGCGTCATCAGCGCAGCGCCGGCCAGCGAGAGCGCCATCGCCGTGATGAGCCAGACCAGCCAGGTGCGGCCACCGACGCGGCTGAAACGCGTGGGGTCTAGCAGCAACCAGTAGGCGTCGCTCTCGATCGTGAAGCCGATCCAGAGGCCGTATTCGTCGTTGACGCGGCTGGCGACCGTGGTGCCTTCGCCGAGCTGATCGATCAGCTCTTCGGTGACGCGCTCGTCCAGCGTGCCGCTGGTGTAGGGCTCGAAACGGTCGTTGGGCTCGCGCGGCAGGATGCGCACGCCTTCCTGGTCGGCTAGCGTCTTGATCAGCGAGACGCGGGTGATCGCGTCGGAATACACCAGCGCGGCGCGCGTGAGGTTCACGAGCGACGCGATCTGGTGTGCGGTCTGAATCGCGCGCGGCTCGTACTCAAGGGCACGGAAAGTCTGCAGCCACGCCACGGTGCAGCTGATCAGCAGCAACGCCAGCAGGAAGAAGGTGCGCCAGAAAAGGCTGAAGCCGAGGTTGAAACCTCGGCGTCGCTTCGGCAGACCCAAGCCCTCGAGGGGGCTTGGCATCGTGACCTGCGCGCCGTCGAACGGGCTGGGCTGCGTCGATTGGGGGCCGGTTGCCACCGCGGCCTGCGTCAGGCCGCGCCGTCCGGCACGAAGACGTAGCCGACGCCCCACACCGTCTGGATGTAGCGCGGCGCGGCGGCATCCGACTCGACCAGCTTGCGCAGGCGCGAGATCTGGACGTCGAGGCTTCGGTCAAAAGGTTCGAACTCGCGGCCGCGTGCCAACTGCGCCAGTTTTTCACGGGACAGCGGCTGCCGCGGATGGCGGACCAGCGCCTTGAGCATGGCGAACTCGCCGGTGGTCAGCGACAGCTCCTCGCCATCCTTCTTCAGCGTGCGCGAACCCAGGTCGAAACTGAAGGGGCCGAAGTTGACGGTTTCGTTGTCCGTCGAAGGTGCGCCCGGTGCTTCCATGGGCGGTCGGCGCCGCAGCACGGCGTGCACGCGGGCGAGCAGCTCGCGAGGGTTGAAGGGCTTGCCCAGATAGTCGTCGGCGCCGACTTCCAGGCCGACGATGCGGTCCACGTCCTCGCCTTTGGCGGTGAGCATGATGATCGGCGTGCGGTCGTTGGCCGCGCGCAGTCGCCGGCACACGGACAGGCCATCTTCCCCGGGCATCATCAGATCGAGCACGATCAGGTCGACGGTGTCGCGCAGCAGGATCCGGCTGAGTGCCTTGCCGTCTTCCGCAACGATGACCTCGAAACCCTCTTGTGTGAGATAGCGACGCAGCAGGTCGCGGATTCGGGCGTCGTCGTCGACGATGACGATCTTGTCGGTGCGGGCTGGGGTTTGATTCATTTCTACAACGGTGAATTTGTAACAGGGCCGATTCTGAAGGGGTTGGCGGGGGAAGGAGGCGCTTTCCCGGGTGCTTTTCACTAAGTTACAAAACTTGCGGACGCTCGCTTTCCAGTCAGATTCGCTTCGCAGAGCGGTGGCAAAGTCGTTATTGCCATGCACTATTGCTTGAAGACTTTCGTTCTACCGTTGTCGGCCGTGCTGCTGTCCCCGCCGATGGCAGCCCCGGTGAGTGCAGCGCAGGGTGGCTTCATCGTCACGGTAAGCGACAGCCGTCGCCACCAACTCCGCGATGCCGTCGACGCCCATCGCGCTGCGCGACGCGACGAGGTTCGACGCGAAGAGGCGGCGGCTGGCCGTCGCCTGACGGCCGCGGAACTGGCAGAACTGCGCGAGCAGGTGCGGGGGCAGCGGCTGCACCGGGCCGAGGTGATCGTGGAGTCGGCAGAATCGCAGCCAGCCGAGCGCATCGCGCCGGCCTCCGCCTCGGGCATCCGGACCCTGTTCGGTCCGCGCAGCCAACGGCCCTGATCGGCCGGCGCTTCCCGGGCGCTTTTTCCTTTTTTTAATGTTTGGAACCTGTCTCTTGAACGCTATGAAACTGCTCGCCGCGTGTGCCGTTCTGGCCTGCGCGACCTCTGCCTTTTCCCAGAACGGTCCCGCGCAGGTGCCGCAGAACGTGCTGCAGTTGTCTGCCAGCGGCACGGTGGAAGTGCAGCAGGACATGTTGAGCATGACGCTCGTGACGACGCGCGATGGCACGGACGCTGCGGCGGTGCAGTCGCAGCTCAAGACCGCGCTCGATGCCGCGCTGGCCGAGGCGCGCAAGAACGCGCAGGTCGGCCAGCTGGACGTGCGCACGGGCAACTTCAGCCTGTCGCCACGCTACACCCGCGAAGGCAAGATCAATGGCTGGCAGGGATCGACAGAGCTGGTCCTCGAAGGCAAGGATTTCCCACGCATCACCCAGACGGCGGGGCGGATCACCACCTTGAGCGTGGGCAACATCGGCTTTGCGCTGAGCCGCGAGCAGCGCGCCAAGGTGGAAACCGAAGCGCAAACCCTGGCCATCAATGCCTTCAAACAGAAAGCCGACGAATTGGCCAAGGGCTTTGGATTCAGCGGCTACACCTTGCGCGAAGTTTCGGTCAACGCCAACCAGGGCGGCCCGATTCAGCCGCGGATGATGGCGGCGCAGGCCAAGTCCTTCTCGTCAGACTCGCCGGTGCCTGTCGAAGCCGGCAAGACCAGCGTTGTCGTTCAGGTATCTGGCTCGGTGCAGCTGAAGTAGGAGAACCGTAGAAAGAGCCGCTTACTGCGCGGTCCAGCCGCCATCCATCGCCCACGCGACGCCACGCACTTGGTCGGCCGCGGGCGAACAGAGGAAAGTTGCCAGCCCGCCCAACTGGTCGACGGTGGTGAACTGCAGTGAAGGCTGCTTCTCGCCGAGCAGTTCGTTCTGCGCTTGTGTGACGGTGATGCCGTCGCGCGCGGCGCGGTCATCGATCTGCTTTTGCACCAGGGGCGTCAGCACCCAGCCGGGGCAAATGGCGTTGCAGGTCACACCGGTGCGGGCGGTTTCGAGCGCGACCGACTTGGTCAGCCCGACGATCCCGTGCTTGGCCGCCACATACGCCGACTTCTGCGCGGACGCGACCAGCCCATGCGCGGATGCAATGTTGACGATGCGGCCCCAGTTGGCTTCACGCATTGCGGGGATGGCCAGGCGGGTGGTGTGGAAGGCGCTGGTGAGATTGATCGCAATCACTGCGTCCCATCGCTCCACCGGAAAGTCCTCGACCTGGGCGACGTGCTGGATGCCGGCGTTGTTGACAAGGATGTCGACGCGGCCGAACTTCGATGCCGCGAACTTCATCATGTCTTCGATTTCTGCAGGCTTGCTCATGTCCGCGCCGTGGTACTCGACCTTCACGCCGAGTGCCGCCACCTCTGTCTGCGGCGTAGTGGCATCGCCGAACCCGTTCAGGACGATGTTCGCGCCCTGCTGGGCGAGCGCCTTGGCGATGCCGAGGCCGATGCCACTGGTGGACCCCGTGACGAGGGCGGTTTTGCCTTTGAGCATGATGATCAATCTCCGGATGAATTAGGATGCAACGAGACCATTATCAGCATCATTTTTCACGCTTCACATGACCCAACCTGCGCTGCATCACGTCCTTTGTGAGGATGCTGCCGGTGGCCGTCGAATGGCGTACTGGCAGTGGGGCGACCCGGCCAGCGCGCATGTGGTTCTTTGCATGCACGGGCTCACGCGGCAGGGGCGGGATTTCGATGCGCTGGCGCAGGTGCTGGTCGCGCGCGCTGGTGGCCAATTGCGCGTGGTGTGCCCCGATGTGGCAGGCCGCGGTCAAAGCGATTGGCTGCGCAACCCTGCCGGCTATCAGGTGCCTCTGTACGCCGCCGACATGGTGGCCTTGCTCGGCCGACTCCATCACGAACACGCGATCGAGACGCTGGATTGCATTGGCACCAGCATGGGTGGACTGATCGGCATGGTCCTGGCCGGGCACAAGGAACTGCCGCTGCCTCGGCCGGTACGTCGCCTGGTGATCAATGACGTCGGTCCGACCATCGAGGCCGCGGCATTGCAACGGATCGGGCGCTACGTCGGGCAGCAAGCGCAGTATGCGAACGTGCAGCAGGCCGCCGATGCGCTTTGGCAAATCTCGAACACCTTCGGCCCGCACACGCCTGACGAGTGGTTGGCGTTGTCCCGCCACATGGTGGTGCCTGCAGCGCAGCGCAGCGCGGATGGCTCGGCGGGATCGGAAGCGATGGTCAAGGCGGGTGATGCGAGTGCCCTAGCGTGGGTTCTGCACTATGACCCGGCCATTGCCGTGCCGCTGCGCGCCATCACGCCAGAGCTTGCGCAGGCCGGTGAAGCTGTCATGTGGAGTCTCTACGACGCGATCGGCGCGGAGACGCTGGTCACACGCGGTGCGCAGTCCGATCTGTTGTCGCGGCAGACCGCCCTGGCGATGACGCAGCGTGGGCCGAAAGCGCGGTTGGTCGAGTTCGATGGCGTGGGGCACGCGCCGACCTTTGTCTCTCCCGCGCAGTCCGACGTCGTCGCTGCCTTTCTGGTGGATTGAGTGAAACGCGATTCTTCTTCATTGCAGAACGTGGCTTCGGCAAGCACTGCTGTGGCCGACCATGCGCTGTCGGCTGCGACCGCCGACAGTGCGCCGGTGATGGAGAACATGCTCGCCCGGGCCCGCGCTTTTGCGGAGCCGCTGATCGCCGACGAGACGCTGGACACAGGGGAGAACACGCTCGACCATGCCGATGCGGTCGCGACCATTGTCGCCGCCATGGGTGGCTCGGAGGCCATGCAGGCGGCCAGCTACCTGGTGTATTCGTGCCAGCATCTGAATCGGCCGCAGGAGGTGATCGCCAAAGTCTTCGGCGACAACTTTGCAGCGCTCGCCGTGGAAACAACGAAGCTGGTGCACGTTCAGAAGCAGGCCCGCTCGGTCACCGCGGGCGTGCACTTGAGCGAGGGCGCGGGCGCGCAAACCGAGAACGTGCGCAAGATGCTGCTCGCGTTTTCGCGCGACCTTCGCGTGGTGATGCTGCGCCTCGCCTCGCGCCTGCAGACCCTGCGGCACGCCGCAGCCAGCAAGCAGCCTGCGTCTGAAAGCGTCGCGCGCGAGTCGCTGCAGGTGTTTGCGCCGTTGGCGAACCGGCTCGGAATCTGGCAGGTGAAGTGGGAGCTGGAGGATCTTTCTTTCCGGTTCCTCGAGCCAGACACTTACAAGCTCATCGCCCGCCTGCTTGACGAGAAGCGCATCGAGCGCGAGAGCCACATCGAGCACCTGAGATCGCAACTGGAGTCCGAGTTGCTCGGCCAGGGCATTCGCGCTGCCGTGCAGGGGCGGCCCAAGAACATCTACAGCATAGTCAAGAAGATGCGCGGCAAGTCGCTTGATTTCGAACAGGTGTTCGACATCCTCGCGCTGCGCGTGGTGGTGGACGACGTCAAGGACTGCTACGCGGCGCTGGCCTGGGTGCACGCGCGCTTCGAGCCACTCGATGCCGAGTTCGACGACTACATCGCCCGCCCGAAGCCGAACGGCTACCAGTCTTTGCACACCGTCGTGCGGGAGCGCAACGAGGGCGGTCTCGGCAAACCGGTCGAAATCCAGATTCGCACCGGGCAGATGCACGACCACGCCGAGCACGGTGTGGCCGCGCATTGGGCCTACAAGGAAGCCGGCCACAAAGGCTATGCGGGCGTGTGGGCCAGCGGCGAATACGACGCGAAGATCGCAGTCTTGCGTCAGCTGTTGGCGTGGGAGCGCGACCTTTCGGACGGCGAGCAGGGCAGGGGGTTGTTCGACGACCGCATCTATGTGCTCACGCCCGACGCGGCGATCGTCGAACTGCCCCAGGGGGCGACGGCGGTGGACTTTGCATACACCGTACATACCACGCTGGGCCACCGTTGCCGAGGCGCGCGCGTCGATGGCGCGATGGTGCCGCTCAACACGCCATTGGCGAACGGGCAGACCGTCGAAATCATTGCTGCCAAGGAAGGCGGTCCGTCGCGCGACTGGCTCAACGCCGAACTCGGGTACTTGGCGAGCCACCGGGCGCGTGCGAAGGTCAGGGCGTGGTTCAACGCACAGATCACCCACGAGACCATGGCGCGCGGGCGAGAAGCGGTCGAGAAGGTGCTGCAACGCGAGGGCAAGACCTCCGTCAAGCTCGACGACCTGGCATCGCAGTTGGGCTTTAAGTCGGCCGATAGCCTGTTCGAGGTCGTTGGCAAGGACGAGTTCTCGTTGCGCAACATCGAGACCTTGCTGAGGCCTCCGGAGCCACCGCCGGACGCCGACGACGGCGCGCTGATCCGCAAGTCGCGCGGCAGCGAGAAGAGCGCCAAGGGCGGCGTGCTGGTGGTAGGTGTGTCGTCGCTCATGACCCAGCTGGCCAAGTGCTGCAAGCCGGCCCCGCCGGATGCGATTCGCGGCTTCGTCACGCGTGGACACGGCGTCAGCATCCACCGGTCCGACTGCAGCAACTACCGCATGATGGCGAGCCGCGATAGCGAACGCGTGATTGAAGTGGAGTGGGGCGCGTCGCGGCCCGAAGAGAACGCCGTGTACGCGGTCGATGTCGCCGTGGAGGCGTCGGACCGACAGGGCCTGCTGCGTGATATTTCAGAAGTACTGACACGCGAAAAAATGAATGTCATTGGTGTGCAGACGCAGTCCGTGAAGGGCACGGCGTGGATGACTTTTACGGTCGAGATCACGGATGCGGCTCGCTTGACGCAGGTTCTGAACGTCGTGGCCGGTGTGTCGGGCGTGCGGTCGGCGCGTCGGCGCTGAAAGGGCGTTTCTCCTGCTATACTCGTGGTCTCGAATGCATCCTTAGGCGCGTAGCTCAGCTGGTTAGAGCACCACCTTGACATGGTGGGGGTCGTTGGTTCGAGTCCAATCGCGCCTACCAATTTCTTCTCTGTAGACAGACCACCTACAGCATCACGGGAAAATCCGGCACTTCATGCCGCTTCAAACTTTCCCACTTACTGACCGGTTTTGGCATCTGTCGGCATCATCCGTGCCATTGGCGTAGGCTTTAATCCGGCGTAGGGTCAGTTTTTTGCCGAGTTGAAATCGTGAGCAACTGTGTTACCTTGCTCGCTCAACATCCCATCCCCGATACAGATGAATTCGCCAGCCACGGTCAGCGATCCCGCACTCGATGAGTTGCGTCTCGCTGCCCTGCTCCGGCAGGCGCCGCTGGAGTTTGCTCGCGTTGTTTACGGTCTGAACGATCGCGCCAACGGCCGGGCAGGCACGATGGCTGCGGAAGACGTCGCGCGGACTGTTCGGCAAGGTTCTCCCGTGACGCGCGATCGCGCCGAGCAACGCGCCCGTGCCTATCTGCCCACGGCAGGGCATGAGCATTGCCCGCGTTGCTGGGTGTTCAATGGAGTCAAAAGCCCTCTGCATTTCCGCGATCCTTCAGAGACGCGGCCCGGCTCTGCGCTGTGCAAGGTCTGCGGCGCTGAATACGCGAGTTCGCCCGATTGAGGGCCGAGGACGGGCAGGGTAAACCTTGTCGCGGCGCAACAAAACGGCTCCCTAGAATCGGGCGAACGGCATCGTCGTCCATGTGAAGGAGTCCGCAGTGCAGAGCAAGAAGTCCGGTGCCAAGCCGGTACAACGCGTGATCAAGAAGTACCCGAACCGAAGGCTCTACGACACGGAAACCTCCACCTACATTACGCTGACGGAAGTTAAGCAACTCGTGATGCGCAGCGCGCCTTTCGTGGTGCGCGATGCCAAAAGCGGCGATGACCTGACACGCAGCATCCTTCTGCAGATCATTCTTGAGGAAGAGGCCGGCGGCGCACCGATGTTCACCGAACAGGTGCTGGCCAGCATCATTCGTTTCTATGGCCAGGCGATGCAAAGCTACATGGGCCCCTATCTGGAAAAAAACATCCAGGCCATGACCGAAGTCCAGGCGCAATTGGCCGACAAGGCGGAGGGCATGACACCAGAGATGTGGTCACGCTTCATGACGCTGCAATCGCCGATGCTCCAGGGTTTGATGGGCAATTACGCTGAACAATCCAAGAACGCGTTTCTGCAAATGCAGGAGCAGATGCAAAAGAATACCGAGCAGGTCCTGGGCGCGTTTGGCCTCAAGCGTCCCTGAGCACAGTACGTCCCGCGATAGCTGGGACAATACGGGGATATGAGCGAAGTTCTCTCCCCCGAAAAAAGTGTCACGGCGGCCATTCCCAAGGTCGGCTTCGTGAGCCTGGGCTGCCCGAAGGCCCTTACCGATTCCGAACTGATCCTGACCCAGCTGAGCGCCGAGGGCTACCAGACCTCGAAGACCTTCGAAGGCGCCGATCTCGTCATCGTGAACACCTGCGGCTTCATCGACGATGCCGTGCGCGAAAGCCTCGATACCATCGGTGAAGCGTTGGCGGCCAACGGGCGCGTGATCGTGACCGGTTGCCTCGGCGCCAAGAGCGGCGACGCCGGTGGCAATCTGGTGCGCCAGATGCACCCCAGCGTGTTGGCCGTGACCGGACCGCATGCCACGCAGGAAGTGATGGATGCGGTCCACGCCAACCTGCCGAAGCCGCACGACCCCTTTGTCGACCTCGTGCCGGCGATGGGCATCAAGCTCACGCCGAAGCACTACGCATACTTGAAGATCAGCGAAGGCTGCAACCACCGCTGCACCTTCTGCATCATCCCCTCCATGCGCGGCGATCTGGTGTCGCGGCCGATCGGCGATGTGCTGAAAGAAGCCAAGGCGCTGTTCGAGGGCGGCGTGAAAGAACTGCTGGTGATCAGCCAGGACACCTCTGCCTACGGCGTGGATGTGAAGTACCGCACCGGGTTCTGGGACGGGACGCCGATCAAGACCCGCATGCTCGAACTGGTGCGCACGCTGGGCGAGATCGCCGAGCCCTACGGCGCCTGGGTTCGTCTGCATTACGTGTACCCCTACCCGAGCGTGGATGAGGTGATCCCGTTGATGGCGAGCGGCCAGGTGTTGCCCTACCTTGATGTGCCACTGCAGCACAGCCACCCCGATGTGCTCAAGCGCATGAAGCGGCCCGCTAGCGGCGAGAAAAATCTCGAACGCATCGCGCGCTGGCGCGAGGTGTGTCCCGAACTGGTGATCCGCAGTACTTTCATCGCTGGTTTCCCCGGCGAGACCGAAGAAGAGTTCGAGCACCTGCTCGATTTCATCCGCGAAGCCGAGATCGACCGCGCAGGGTGCTTTGCCTACAGTTCGGTCGAAGGCGCCACGGCCAACGACATTCCCGGCATGCTGCCGATGGAGGAGCGCGAGGCGCGCCGCGCGCGTTTCATGGAAGTGGCCGAGGCAGTCTCGATCGCCAAGCTGCGGCGGCGCATCGGTGCCACCATGCAGGTGTTGGTCGATTCGGCCCCGGGCCTGGGCCGCAAGGGCGGGGTGGGGCGCACTTACGCAGACGCTCCGGAGATCGATGGCACGGTGCGCCTGCTGCCACCCGAAAAAATCAGCAAGACGCTGAAAGTCGGTGAGTTCACCAAGGCCCGCATTGTCGGCGCCGAGGGACATGACCTCATCGCTGTACCTGTTTGAAGTTGCGCCGATTGCAAACCGAACAGGCAACAAAAAAGCCACCGGAATACGGTGGCTTGCTTTGCAGAATCCCGAAGGGTTCTTACTTAAACTTGGTGCCCAGAAGAGGACTCGAACCTCCACGATGTTACTCGCTAGTACCTGAAACTAGTGCGTCTACCAATTCCGCCATCTGGGCCCACATACCTGCCGAAGCAGTGATGTTTTGAATTTCAGGAAAGAAGGAGATCATATCAAAAATAATGGCACCCCCAGCGGCTTGCTGGACGAAATTGAAGGAACGGTTCAAGGACATCGCGACGGACATGGCTACGTGCAGCGCGACGATGGCGAAGTCGACATTTTTCTGCCCCCCAACGAGATGCGCGCCGTGCTGCACAAGGACCGCGTCAAGGCGCGCGTCGTGCGGCAAGACCGGCGTGGCCGTCCCGAGGGGCGTGTCGTCGAGATCGTCGAACGCCCCGAGCAGCCGATCATCGGCCGTCTGCTGCATGAAGGCGGCATTTGGCTCGTCGCCCCTGAAGACAAGCGCTATGGTCAGGACGTCCTGATCCCGAAGGGCGCGACCGGTCCTGCCAAAGTGGGCCAGGTCGTCGTGGTCCAGTTGACCGAGCCGCCTGCGCTCTTCGGGCAGCCGGTTGGCCGCGTGAAGGAAGTGCTGGGCGAGATCGACGACCCGGGCATGGAGATCGAGATCGCGGTGCGCAAGTACGGCGTGCCGCACGAGTTTTCGGAAGCCGGCCTTGCCGAGGCGAAGGCGCTGCCCGACAAGGTGCGCCCGCAGGACAAGAAGGGCCGCATCGACCTTACCGACGTGCCGCTCGTCACCATCGACGGCGAAGACGCGCGCGACTTCGACGACGCGGTGTACTGCGAGCCTGCCAAGGTCGGCCGCGGCAAGGGCTGGCGCCTGCTGGTCGCGATTGCGGACGTCAGCGCCTATGTGCAGACCGGTTCGCCGATCGACATCGATGCCTACGACCGCGCAACCAGCGTCTACTTCCCGCGCCGCGTCATCCCGATGTTGCCCGAGAAACTGTCGAATGGCTTGTGCTCGCTGAACCCCGAAGTCGAGCGCCTCTGCATGGTGTGCGACATGCTCGTCGCGGCCGATGGCGAGGTCTACGCCTACCAGTTCTACCCGGCCGTGATGTTCAGCCACGCGCGCTTCACGTACACCGAAGTGGCTGCCATCCTCGGCAACACGCGCGGGCCTGAAGCGGCCAAGCGCAAGGACCGCGTGAAGGACTTGCTCAACCTGTCGGACGTCTACAAGGCCCTGCTCAAACAGCGCGCCAAGCGCGGCGCGGTCGACTTCGAAACCACCGAAACGCAGATCGTCTGCGACGATGCGGGCCGCATCGAGAAGATCGTGCCGCGCACGCGCAACGAGGCGCACAAGATCATCGAAGAAGCGATGCTCGCGGCCAACGTCTGCAGCGCCGATTTCATTGCTGGCAGCAAGCACCCGGGCCTGTTCCGCGTGCACGAAGGCCCGACTACCGAAAAGAAGGAAGTCCTGCGCGGCTACCTGAAAGCGATGGGCGTGGGCCTCACGATCACCGACGATCCAAAGCCGGGCGAGTTCCAGGCGATCGCCGAAGCGACCAAGGAGCGTCCCGACTCGCAGCAGATCCACACGATGCTGCTGCGCTCGATGAGCCAGGCGATCTACACGCCGATCAACAGCGGGCACTTCGGCCTCGCCTACGAGGCCTACACGCACTTCACAAGCCCGATCCGGCGCTACCCGGACTTGCTGGTGCACCGCGTGATCAAGGCGATCCTCACCAAGAGCAAGTACACGCTGCCGATCCTGCCCACGCCGGGGGAGGCGCATGCGAAGCTGGCCAAGCGGCTCGCATCGCGTGTCAAGGCGCCGACCAACAAGCCCGCCAAAGCCACGGTCGCCCCCACCAAGGAAACGCAAGCATGGGAAGCCGCGGGCCTGCACTGCAGCGCCAACGAGCGCCGCGCCGACGAAGCCAGCCGCGACGTGGAGGCCTGGCTCAAGTGCAAGTACATGCGCGAGCACCTCGGCGAGGAATACGGCGGCGTGGTCAGTTCGGCCACGACCTTCGGCATCTTCGTCACGCTCGACGCGATGTATGTCGAGGGCCTGGTGCACATCACCGAGCTGGGCGGCGAGTACTTCAAGTTCGACGAGATGCGGCAAGAGCTGCGCGGCGAGCGAACCGGCATCCGCTACGCGATCGGCTCGCGGGTTCGCGTGCAGGTGAGCCGCGTCGACCTCGACGGCCGCAAGATCGACTTCCGTCTCGTGCGCGAAGGTGAGGACTTGGCGACCCGGGCAATGAAGGATAAGGGCGCGGTATCGAGCGGCGTGCCGCTCAAGGCGTCGGCCAAGCGCGGCAAGGCCGAGCGGGGCGGGAGGGGCAGCAGCCGTCGGGACGAGTCCTCCCCTCGCCATGCCGAACCGCCTGCATCGCACACACCGCGGGCAACGGTGGAGCCGCTGCCCGCACCCGCACCCCAAACGGCGATGCAGGCCTTCAAGTCGGCCGTGAAGAATGCGACCAACAAGATGAAGGGGCGCAAACCGCGCCGCCCCTGAAAGCAACGAAATCATCGAAAGAAAGAGACCATGAGCACAGACAACAAGGCGGCCCGCACCGCCATCGTCACCGGCGCCGGCACCGGCATTGGCAAATCCGCAGCGCTGGCGCTGCTGGCAGATGGATGGCAGGTGGTGCTTGCCGGTCGCCGACCGGAGCCGCTGGAGCAGGTGGCGGACGAATCGGGCGCCGGTGCGCGCGTGCTCGGCGTGCCGACCGACGTCGTCAATCCGGACTCGGTTCAGGCCCTGTTCGCGACTGCGGTCGAGCGATTTGGCCGGGTAGACCTGGTGTTCAACAACGCCGGCACCGGCAACCCGCCCGGGCCTTTCGAAGACTGGACGCCAGCGCAGTGGAAGGGCGTTGTCGACATCAACCTGAACGGCATGTTCTATGTGATCCAGCAGGCCTTCCGCACGATGAAGGCGCAGACGCCGCGCGGCGGCCGCATCATCAACAACGGCTCGATCTCGGCCACCGCGCCGCGTCCGAATTCGATGGCTTACACCGCGACGAAGCACGCCGTGGAAGGGCTGACGAAGACGGCCTCGCTGGACGGGCGCAAGTACGACATCGCGGTCGGCCAGATCGACGTTGGCAACGCGATGACGGCGATGGGCGGGCGCATGGCGCAGGGCGTGCCGCAGGCCAACGGCGAGATCGCGATCGAACCGGTGATCGACGTCGACATCGTCGGCCGCTCCGTGCTCTACATGGCCAATCTGCCACTGGACGCCAACGTGCTGTTCCACACGATCATGGCAACCAAGATGCCGTTCGTCGGACGCGGCTGATTTTCAGGGGACTACAGCGCGGTCCCGGCTCAGGGGCTCCGTCCGCGTGCCAGATCCCTGGCGGTGAGCGGCACGCGCTCCGGCCAGCCGTCGGCCAGAGCGCCGTGCCGCCACACCGCCTCGCGCGCCGCGTCGAACGCCGAGCGGCCTGACGCCAAAGCGGCGCCGACCATGCCGGCGAGCACGTCCCCGGTTCCCGCTGTGGCGAGGCGCGCGTTGCCGGTGAGGTTGATCACGGGCGTGGCACGGGCCTGGGCAACCACAGTGCCAGACCCCTTCAGCACGACGACGCCAAAACGCGCAGCCAACGCGCTTGCAGCCGCGAGGCGGTTCGCCTGAACTTCCGTTGTCGACACGCCCAGACAGCGCGCGGCTTCCAGCGGATGCGGCGTGAGCACGGTCGGTCGACCGCGACGCACACGGGCTTCGAGTTGCTGCTGGAGCGCGATGTCGACCGCGATCGCGTTGAGCGCATCGGCGTCGAGCACGAGTGCCGCCGCCGTCGCCATCACGCGTGGCAGCAGGGCCCGCACCGCATCACCGCCGCCGCACCCGCACACAACGGTCGCTTTGGCGAAGTCGAGCGACGCGGCATCGCGCAGCATCAGTTCGGGCTGGGCCGCATCGACGGTCGCGGCGCTGGCGTCGAGCAGGCCGACAAAGACGCGGCCGGCGCCCGCATGCAAGGCGGCGGAGCCCGCAAGCAGTGCTGCGCCGGCCATGCCGTGGGCGCCGCCGATGACCATCACGTCGCCGTAGCTGCCCTTGTGCGAACCGTGCGCGCGGGACCCCAAAAGCGCTGCGCCGGCCAGTCGCGCGACCGGGCGCTCGTGGCGCGCATCGGCGCCGAGGTCGTCGAACCAGACCTCGCCTGCGGCATCGCGGCCCTGTGCTGTGAACAGGCCCGGTTTCGCGGTCAGCAAGCTCAAGCAGAACAAGGCGCCACCGGCTGCGCGCGGCGCGATGAAATCCATCGCCTGGATGCCGGTGTCCGCATTCAAGCCCGACGGCACATCGATGCACAGCACCGCTGCCGCGGCGTTGCGCATGTGTTGAAGCCAGGCGGCCATCACACCCTCGGGCGCGCGCGTGGCGCCGATGCCAAGCAGCGCGTCGATGGCGAGATCGCACCGCGCCGGCGGCTCGGCGGCGAGCATCACACCCGCGTCGCGCGCACGTTGCAGCGACGCGCGCGCGTCGGGCGGCAGCCGCGTTTCATCGCCGCAGAAGGTCACGAGCGGCGCCCAACCGCGTTGCTGCAACTGCGCCGCTGCCTCGAAGCCGTCGCCGCCGTTGTTGCCGGGCCCGCAGGCGATCCACACGCGCCGGGCATTGGGCGCGATCGCCATGGCCAGCCGCGCGACCGCGAGGCCGGCGCGTTGCATCAATGTGTGAGGGGGGAGGGTGGCGGCCAGCGCCTGTTCGATGCGGCGCGTGGCCGCAACGTCGAAAAGATCGAGTTGGGTGTGGGGCGTGAGGCGTTGCATCAGGCGGCCAGTGTGCAACGTCGGCTCCGCGCCCTCAATGTCCGAGCGTCAGCCTCTCGACGCCCAGGCCTTCGAGGTCGACACCGGGATCGCGCGCGCCGATGAGGTCGGCCAGCACGCGCGCGCTGCCACACGACAGCGCCCAGCCGCTGGAGCCATGGCCGAGGTTCAGCCACACGCCGGGAATGCCGCTGGCGCCGAGCACCGGCGGGCCGTCGGGCAGCATCGGGCGCGCGCCTTTCCATTGCTGCACGCCGGACTGCAGCGTGGCCGCGCCGGGAAACCAGTCGTGCAGCACCTTGTAGAGCGTCTGCAGCGCGGCAGGGTTGAGTTGATCGGGCGCGCCGCCGATCTCCGCGCTTCCAGCCACGCGCACGCGCAGGCCCAGCCGCGTGATCGCCACCTTGAAGCGTTCGTCCATCACCGCGCTGCGCGGCGCGTTGAGCGGTTCGCGGATGTTGGCGCTGACCGAGTGGCCGTGGACGGGCGCGAGCGGGATGCGCAGACCCAGCGGGCGCAGCAGCTTGGCGGAGTCGAGGCCGGCGCACATGACGACAGCGTCGTAGCGCACCGCGTCGGAGCCGCCGGCCAGTTGCAGCGAGGTGGGCGCGGCGCGGGTGAGCGGTGCGAGGTCGCAGTTGAAGTGGAACTGGGCACCGAGCGCCTCGGCCTCCCACTTGAGCAGCAGCGCGAACTGTCGGCAGTTGCCGACTTCGTCTTCGGGCAGGTGAATCGCGCATGCGAGCGACGTGTCCGCGCTGAGCGCCGGCTCGACCAGGCGCGCCTCGTCGGCGTTGATTTCGCGGAACACCGTGCCGGCCGCGCGTAGCACGTCGAGGCCAGGCTGCACCAGCTTCTGCTCGCGTTTGGAGCGCAGCAGCACGAGGTAGCCGTCGCTGCGTTCATAGACCATCTCGCGCGCTTCGACGATCTCGTGCAGCCGTTGGCGGCTGTAGAAGGCCAGGCGCTGCATGCGCGTGCGGTTGGCCAGGTACGTCTCGAGCTTGCAGGCTTTTTGCCAGCGCGCCATGAAGCCGATGTCGCGCGCCGCCAGCGGCCAGCGCACCTTGATGGCGCCGTGCTTCGACAGCAACGAGCGCAGCACCTTGCCGCGCATGCCCGGCGCGGCCCAAGGCGTGACGTAGCCAGGCGCGACCACGCCGGCGTTGGCGAAGCTGGATTCTTCGGCGGCGGCGCCACGGCGCTCGAACACGCTCACTTCGTGGCCGTCGGCCGCCAGCTCCCAAGCGGTGGTGACGCCGATGATGCCGGCGCCGACGATCGCGATTTTCATTGGATTCGGAGAGTCAGAAAGAGGGCGCAGCAGGGCGGCGCCAGAGCGTCGAGGATAGACGAGCGGTCCGCCGCTTTCCTGACGCGTTCGCGGCTATTTGACGCAGCGTTGCAATGGCGCCACCTCGGCCAGAACCCGCAAGCGCTGGCGGCAGGGCGCCCACATTCGCGTCACTGCAAACGCCGGGCGCTATGAATCTTGCAGCGTGCGTTCGATCTGCAGCGAGATCGCAAGCACCCCGTCATCGCGCAGCGCGCCGTGCCAGATCATCAGGCCCACCGGCAGTTCGCCCGGTGCGTGGCAGGGAAGGGAGAGCGCGCAACCATCGAGCATGTTGACGATCGACGGGTTGCGCAGCAGCAGCGCATTGACGCGGAAGAATTCGTCGTCGCGCTCGGCGCCCGGGGCGACGCTGGCGATGGGCGGTGCGACGATCGGCACGGTCGGCGAAAGCAGCCCGTCGAAGGGCGCGAGCCGGCGTTCGACGCGGGTGATCCAGTCGCGGCGCGCGTTCACCAGGTCGATGTACTCGTGGGCCTTCATCGCGGCGCCCTTGAGGATGCGCTGCGCCACGCGCGGGTCGTAGCCGGCCCCGCTGCGCTCGAGCAGGAGGCGGTGCCAGGCGTAGGCCTCGGCGGCGGAGAAACCGCCGGTGGCGTTGATGGTGGCGAGCTCGGCCAGTTCGGGCAGGTCGATCTCTTCAATGCGGGCGCCGGCCGCGCGCAGCGTTCTCAGCGTTCGTTCGAAGGCCGTGGCCACGGCCGGCTCCATGCCGTCGAGGAACACGTTCTTCACGACGGCCAGACGATACGCCGGAAGCGGCGCGTTGCCGGCGGTCACGGTGCGGGCCGCGAGGATTTCGTGTGCGGTGACGGCGTCGCGCACCGTGCGCGTCATCGCGCACACCGTGTCGAGCGTGGTCGAGAGCGGCAGCGCGCCATCGGCTGGCACCAGCCGCGCGGTGCTCTTGAAACCGACGATGCCGTTCAAGGCAGCGGGGATGCGGATCGAGCCGCCGGTGTCCGATCCCAGGCCGATGGCGGCGGCACCGGTTGCGACCGAGATCGCCGCGCCGGACGAGGAGCCGCCCGGCACGCGCGGCGTGGCGGCATCGCTTGCATTCGCCGGGGTTCCGTGGTGCGGGTTGACGCCGACGCCGGAGAAGGCGAACTCGGTCATGTTGGTGCGGCCGATCAGCGCCCCGCCAGCCGCGCGCAGGCGGGCGACTGCAGTGGCGTCGGCCCTGGCGGCGGGGGTATGGGCCAGGACAACCGAGCCGGCAGGTGTCGGCTGGCCCGCGATGTCGAACAGGTCTTTCACCGAGAAGGCGAGGCCGCCGAGGCGGCTGTTCGGGGGTGCGGCGGCGGCCGCCTGGCGCGCCTCGTCGAATTGCGGGCGGGTGAACACGTGCGCGCAGGCCGCGGATTCGGCTGCAGCGATTGCGCGTTCCACCTCGGCGCGTGCATGGGTCTGGCCGGCGAGCAGGGCGCGGCGGATGGCGTGAAGGTCGTTCATTGGCGGCTCGGTGGCTGGGTAGGAGGACCCGCGCCCGGCAGGGGCTCAGGCAGGTGCGCGGGGCGCGAGGCAAGGGAAAACGAGGGTGGCCGTGCTATACTCTTTGGGTTTCGCCGACCGTGCACCAGCCTTTGGTGCTGCCGAGTGAAACGCATCCGCAAACCAGCCCACTCAAGGTGTTGCGCCCTCTCGACAAGGTTCGAAATCGGGGCTCAAAACGGGCTGGATTTTAGACCCAACCTTTGGAGTAACTTCAATGTCCGTCACCATGCGCGAAATGCTGGAAGCCGGTGTCCACTTCGGTCACCAGACCCGCTTCTGGAACCCCAAGATGGCTCCGTTCATCTTCGGTCACCGCAACAAGATCCACATCATCAACCTGGAAAAGTCGCTGCCGATGTTCCAGGACGCGGCCAAGTACGCGAAGCAGCTCACCGCCAACCGCGGCACGATCCTGATGGTCGGCACGAAGCGCCAGGCCCGCGAGATCGTGGCTGAAGAAGCCCGCCGCGCCGGCGTGCCCTTCGTCGACACCCGCTGGCTCGGCGGCATGTTGACCAACTTCAAGACCGTCAAGACCTCGATCAAGCGTCTGAAGGAAATGAAGGCGCAACAGGAAGTCGGCCTTGACAGCCTGAGCAAGAAGGAACAACTGACCTTCTCGCGCGAAATCGCCAAGCTCGAAAAAGACATCGGCGGCATCCAGGACATGGTCGCGCTGCCCGACGCCATCTTCGTGATCGACGTGGGCTTCCACAAGATCGCCGTGGCCGAAGCCAAGAAGCTTGGCATTCCGCTGATCGGCGTGGTTGATTCGAACCACTCGCCTGAAGGCATCGACTACGTGATCCCAGGCAACGACGACTCGTCGAAGGCCGTCACGCTGTATGCCCGCGGCATCGCCGACGCGATCATCGAAGGCCGCAACAACGCCGGCAACGACGTGGTCAAGGCGGTGGCCGAGGCCGGTGGCGACGAATTCGTCGAAGTCGAAGAAGGCGCTTCGGCCTGAACGGGTGCTCTCGCGCGCCTGAAGAAGGGGCTTGTGGCCCCTTTTTTTTAACCTGATTTTTGATTCACGGAGATAGAACAATGGCTGCAATCACCGCAAGCATGGTCGGCGAACTTCGCGCGAAGACCGACGCACCCATGATGGAATGCAAGAAGGCCCTGACCGAGGCCGAAGGCAACATGGAAAAAGCCGAAGAGTTGCTGCGCATCAAGCTCGGCAACAAGGCCGGCAAGGCGTCGGGCCGCATCACGGCCGAAGGCGTTGTCACCGCATTCGTCGACGGCGATGTCGGCGGCATGATCGAGATCAACTGCGAAACCGACTTCGTCACCAAGAACGACAGCTTCCTGGCGCTGGCCAATGCGGCTGCCATGCTGATCGCGAAAAACAATCCGGCGGACATCGTCGCGCTCGGCGCCCTCCCGTACGAGCAGGACGGCTTCGGCCCGACGCTGGAAGACGTGCGCAAGGGCCTGATCGGCAAGATCGGCGAGAACATGAGCTTCCGTCGCTTCAAGCATTTCGCCGGCAACGGCAAGCTGGCTTCGTACCTGCACGGCACGCGCATCGGCGTGATGGTCGAGTTCGAAGGCGACGACACCTCGGCCAAGGACGTCGCGATGCACATCGCCGCGATGAAGCCGGTCGCCATCTCGGCCGCCGACGTGCCTGCCGAACTGATCGAAAAAGAACGCGCTGTGGCCGCCGGCAAGGCCGAGGAAGACCGCAAGGCCGCGGAAGCCGAAGGCAAGAAGGCGCAGCCTGCGGACATCGTGGCCAAGCGCATCGAAGGCGGCGTGCAGAAGTACCTGAAGGAAGTCTCGCTGCACAACCAGGCTTTCGTGAAGAACGACAAGCAGACTGTCGAAGCGATGCTCAAGGCTGCCGATACCAACATCAAGGGTTTCACCCTTTATGTGGTCGGCGAAGGCATCGAGAAGAAGGTCGACGACTTCGCCGCCGAAGTGGCCGCGCAAGTTGCCGCTGCCAAGGCGGCAGCGTAATTCCCGCTCTACACTCGCCACCGCTCTCATCCACAAGGAAATCGCCCATGTCCGAACCCCGCCCAGCCCACAAGCGCATCTTGTTGAAGCTGTCGGGAGAGGCGCTGATGGGTGACGACGCCTTCGGCATCAACCGCGCGACCATCGTGCGGATGGTGCAGGAGATCGCCGAGGTGGTGAACATGGGCGTGGAGGTGGCTGTCGTCATTGGCGGCGGCAACATCTTCCGCGGTGTAGCGGGCGGCTCGGTCGGCATGGACCGCGCGACCGCCGACTACATGGGCATGCTGGCCACGGTGATGAACTCGCTGGCGCTGGCGGACGCGATGAACAAGCAGGGCCTGGTGGCGCGCGTGATGTCGGCCATCGCCATCGAGCAGGTGGTCGAGCCTTACGTCCGGCCCAAGGCGCTGCAGTACCTCGAAGAAGGCAAGGTGGTGGTCTTCGCGGCTGGCACCGGCAACCCGTTTTTCACCACCGACACCGCTGCGGCGCTGCGCGGTGCCGAGATCGGGGCAGAGTTGGTGCTGAAAGCGACCAAGGTCGACGGGGTCTACACCGCCGATCCGAAGAAGGATCCGACCGCCACGCGCTACGCATCGCTGACCTTCGATGAAGCCATTGCGCAGAACCTCGGCATCATGGACGCTACCGCGTTCGCGCTGTGCCGTGACCAGAAATTGCCGATCAAGGTGTTTTCGATCTTCAAGAATGGCGCGCTCAAACGCGTCGTGCTGGGCGAGGACGAAGGCACGCTGGTGCACGCTTGAGGAGTATTTGAGATGACCATTGCAGACATTCGAAGCGCGACGGACGTGAAGATGGGCCAGTCCCTCGCCGCGTTCCAGAGCAACCTGACCAAGATCCGCACGGGCCGCGCCAATTCGGCTCTGCTGGATTCGATTCACGTCGACTATTACGGCTCGCAAGTGCCGCTGTCCCAGGTGGCCAACGTGTCGGTACTCGACTCGCGCACCATCAGCGTCCAACCCTGGGAAAAGGGGATGGGCGCCAAGATCGAGAAGGCCATCCGCGAAAGTGACCTCGGCCTGAATCCCGCGTCGATGGGCGACCTGATCCGTGTGCCGCTGCCCGCCATGAGCGAAGAGCGCCGCCGCGAAATGACCAAGCTGGTCCGCAACGAGGGCGAAGCCGCCAAGATCGCGATCCGCAACCTGCGTCGTGACGCCAACGAGTCGGTCAAGAAGCTGGTAAAGGACAAGCTGGCGTCCGAAGACGACCAGAAGCGCGCCGAGGCAGAGATCCAGAAGGTCACCGACCGGCACATCGCCGACGTCGACCGCCTGATTGCGGCCAAGGAAGCGGAGATCATGGCCGTCTGATATGGCAAAGCCGCCTGTGATGCCCCACCACATTGCGATCGTCATGGATGGCAATGGCCGTTGGGCGACGCGGCGCTTCCTGCCACGTGTGGCGGGTCACAAGCAGGGCGTCGAGTCGCTGCGTCGCTGCGTCAAGGCCTGTGCTGACCGCGGCGTGGGCGTGCTCACGGTGTTCGCGTTTTCCTCCGAGAACTGGAACCGGCCGGTGGAGGAGGTCTCGGGCCTGATGGAATTAATGGTCGGCGCGCTCGGGCGCGAAGTCCCGCGGCTGCGCGACGACGGCGTCCGCCTGCATTTCATCGGAGAGCGCGGCGGCCTGTCTGAAAAGATGACGGCAGGCCTCGTTCAGGCCGAAGCGGCAACGGCGCACAACACGCGGCTCGTTTTCAATGTGTGCTTCAACTACGGCGGTCGCTGGGACATCGCACGCGCGGCCGCCATCGTCGCCGCGCGCGGCGAGCCGCTGACAGAAGCCAACATCGACCGCGCGACGGCGCTGAGCCACGTGGGTGACCCCGACCTGTTCATCCGCACCGGCGGCGAACAGCGGCTTTCAAATTTCCTGTTGTGGCAGAGCGCTTACGCCGAGCTCTTCTTCAGCGACAAGCTCTGGCCCGACTTCGACGAGGCTGCCCTCGACGAAGCCATCGGCGCTTTCCAGCAGCGCGAGCGTCGCTACGGAAAAACCTCGGCGCAGGTGGCCGCGGGTGGCGAAGAACCCAACCGACTATCGGCATAGCGCGCATGCTCAAGCAACGCATCATCACGGCGCTCGTCCTTCTGGCGATTCTGCTGCCGGCGCTCTTCTACCCTTCGCATGTGCCGTTCGCCTGCGTCATGCTGGTGTTGATTGGCGCTGCCGCGTGGGAGTGGGGCCGGCTGAACCATTGCGGTCCGCGGGTTTCACTCTTCCTCGGTGTCGAGATGGTCGCCCTGTGTGGCTTGTCCTGGTGGCTGGGCTTGCTGAACCAACCGTTGATGTTCGTCTGGGTCCTTGCCAGCGCCGCCTGGGTCCTGGGCGGCGCCGCATTGCTGCGGGTGGCTGTGCCAGGCTGGCCCAAGGTTCCGCGGGGCCTGCGCTTGGTGGGCGGCCTGCTGGCGTTGTGGGTCGCATGGCTCGCGGCGGTCCAGGCGCGCATGGTGGGCATCAATTTCCTGCTGTCGATCCTGATGCTGGTGTGGGTCGCCGACGTGTTCGCCTATTTCGCCGGCCGCGCGTTCGGCCTGCGGTTCACGCGCAACAAACTGGCGCCGGCCATCAGTCCCGGCAAGAGCTGGGAGGGCGTCTGGGGCGGCATGGCAGGTGTGGTGCTTCTGGCGTTGGTCTGGGTCTGGGCGGATCGCAGCGCGGAAGCCACGGTGGCGAGTCTCTACAGCCGGCTGGCCGACCGCGGGTGGTGGTTGCTGTTGCTCGGCGCCGTGTTCCTGGCTGCAATGAGCGTGGTGGGCGATCTGGTGGAGTCTTTGGTCAAGCGCAGCGCCGGCGCCAAGGACAGCAGCCATCTGCTGCCCGGTCATGGCGGCGTGCTCGACCGTGTCGATGCGCTGTTGCCGGCACTGCCGATCGCCATGATGCTGGCTTCACTGTGAGCACTGCCGGGAAACAGCGCGTCACGGTGCTGGGCTCGACCGGGTCGGTCGGCGTCAGCACCCTCGACGTGATTGCGCGGCATCCAGATCGTTTCGAGGTCTTCGCCCTGTCTGCTTCGACCAAGGTCGACGAATTGCTGGCCCAGTGCGCGCAATTTGCGCCGCGTTTCGCCGTCATGGCAAGCGCGGACCACGCGAAGCTGCTCGACGAAAGGATGCGGCAGAGCGGCCTTGCCACCCGCGTGTTGGCCGGACCCGATGCGCTGGAGACCATTGCGTCGCACGACGACGTCCACGCCGTGATGGCGGCCATCGTCGGTGCCGCAGGCTTGGCGCCTTGCCTCGCCGCGGCGCGCGCCGGCAAGCGCTTGCTGCTGGCCAACAAGGAAGCGCTGGTGGTTGGTGGCGAACTGTTCATGCGCACCGTGCGCGAGGGCGGCGCCACTTTGCTGCCGATCGACAGCGAGCATTCGGCCATCTTCCAGTCGCTGCCTGAAGACCCTGCAACCTGGGCCCGTCGGATCGACAAGATCATCCTGACGGCGTCGGGCGGTCCGTTTCGAACACGTGATCCCCTCACTCTGGGCAGCGTGACGCCCGATCAGGCCTGCGCGCATCCGAACTGGGTGATGGGGCGCAAGATCTCGGTCGACTCCGCAACCATGATGAACAAGGCGCTCGAGGTGATCGAGGCCTGCCACCTGTTCCAGGTGGAGCCCGGACAGATCGAGGTCGTGATCCATCCGCAGAGCGTGGTGCATTCGATGGTGCAGTTCACCGATGCGTCGGTTATCGCGCAGCTTGGCACGCCCGACATGCGGGTGCCCATTGCGGTTGGCCTGGCCTGGCCCGAGCGGATCGAGAGCGGCGCCGGCCGGCTCGACTTCCGGCAGATGGGCGCTCTGACTTTCGACGCGCCCGACCCTGCACTCTTCCCGGGTCTTGAACTCGCCTGGCAGAGCTTGCGCGCTGCGCCGGGGACCACCGCGGTCCTCAATGCCGCCAACGAAATCGCGGTCGAGGCCTTCCTCGATCGGCGGCTGCGCTTCGATCGAATCCATGCCGTCAATCTGGAAACTTTGGAGGCTGTTGCACCCTCCAAGCTTGCGTCGCTGGCCGATCTGGTGGCGCTCGATGCCGAGGCGCGTGCTGCGGCCAATGCGTCTGTGCTGCGTTTTGCGGCCTGACGTGCCGCATTTCAGGGGAATTGGATGCTCACAGTCGTTGCCTTTATCGTCGCACTCGGCGTCTTGATCGCGGTGCATGAGTACGGCCACTACCGCGTGGCGGTCGCCTGCGGCGTCAAGGTTTTGCGCTTCTCCGTGGGATTCGGCAAGACGCTCTACCGCTGGCAGCCTCGCCTCCAGCACCCGGGTCAGCAAACCGAGTTCGTCATAGGCGCTTTCCCGCTGGGCGGGTACGTGAAGATGCTCGACGAACGGGAAGGCCCGGTGGCGCCGGAAGAGAGGGCACGGGCGTTCAACACGCAGCCTCTGCGTTCTCGCGCCGCCATCGTGGCGGCAGGGCCGATCGCCAATCTGCTGCTGGCGATCTTTTTATACGCAGCCGTCAACTGGATCGGGGTTCAGGAGCCCGTGGCCCGTCTGGCCCAGCCGGTGGTCGGCTCGCTGGCCGCCGACGCAGGATTGCGCGGCGGCGAGCAGATCGCGCGCGCGGGATTCGATGGGGATCTGACACCCGTCCAGTCGTTCGAGGATCTGCGCTGGCGCATGACGCGCGGCGCCCTGGACAGTCGCGACCTGACGGTCGAGGTGGCAGCGCAGGGCAGCGCGCCGTCGCGCACGCTCGTTCTTCCGCTCAGTCGCATGCAGGCCAGCGATGCGGATCCTCAGATGTTCCGCAAGATCGGTGTGCTGGCACCGCTGACGCGTCCGGAGATCGGCGAGGTCATGGCCGGCAGTGCCGCAGAGCGCTCCGGTTTGCGCGAAGGCGATCTGGTGCTGGCGATCGGCGAGAAGTCGATGGTCGACGGCCAGCAACTGCGCGAGTTGATCCGCGCGCTGGTTGAAGGAGACCGCGCGCAGGTGCTGCCTTGGACGATCCAGCGCGACGGCGGCCGGCTGACACTGGAAGTCGTCCCTGAAGTCCGGGAAGATGGCGGCGCCAAGGTGGCGCGCATTGGCGCCTATGTCGGTGCGGCACCCGAGATGACGACCGTTCGGCATGGCCCGATCGACGGCCTCTGGCGCGGTGTCGTGCGGACGTGGGAAGTGTCTGCGCTCACCGTCCGCATGATGGGCAAGATGGTCATTGGCGAAGCCTCGCTCAAGAATCTCAGCGGGCCGCTGACGATCGCGGACTATGCGGGCAAGTCGGCCAGCCTCGGTCTGACCCAATATCTCGTGTTCCTGGCGCTCATCAGCGTGAGCCTGGGAGTGCTCAATCTGATGCCGCTGCCGGTCCTCGATGGGGGGCACCTGATGTATTATCTTTGGGAGGCCCTGACCGGCAAAAGCGTCTCCGACGCCTGGATGGAACGGCTTCAGCGCGGCGGTGTGGCGCTGCTGCTGGTCATGATGTCGATTGCACTCTTCAACGATGTCACGCGGCTCTTTGGTTAACCTTCTGCCGGCCCTTTCCGTGCCAGCTCAATTTCACAGATGAACACAAACTTCACTCGCTTTCGCCTGCGTAGCGTGGCCGCGGTGGTCGCCAGCGCCTTGGCGGCTACAGCTGCCTGGGCCATCGAGCCTTTCACAGTGCGCGACATCCGGGTCGAAGGCCTGCAGCGTGTCGAGCCGGGCACCATCTTCGCGTCGCTCCCACTGCGGGTGGGAGACACCTACAACGACGAGCGCGGTTCCGCCGCGATCCGTGCCCTGTTCGATCTGGGCCTGTTCAAGGATGTGCGGCTCGATGTGAGCGGCAATGTGCTTGTCGTGATCGTGGAGGAACGTCCGACCGTGGCCGACGTCGATTTCGTCGGCACCAAGGAGTTCGAGAAGGCGGCGTTGCAGAAGGCGCTGCGCGACATTGGACTCGCGGACGGACGCCCCTACGACAAGGCGCTCGCGGACCGTGCAGAGCAGGAGCTCAAGCGCCAGTACGTGAGCCGCAGCCTCTACAACGCGCAGATCGTGACCACCGTCACGCCGATCGAGCGCAATCGCGTGAACCTGACGTTCACCGTGACCGAAGGGGATTCGGCGCGAATCCGCGAGGTCCGGCTGGTGGGCAACAAGGCGTTCAGCGAATCCACATTGCTCAGCCTGTTCGATCAGGACAGCGGTGGCTTCATGAGCTGGTACACCAAATCCAATCAGTATTCGCGCGCCAAGCTCAATGCCGACCTGGAGACGCTGCGTTCTTACTACATCACGCGCGGGTATCTCGAGTTCCGCATCGATTCCACGCAGGTCGCCATTTCGCCGGACCGCCAGGATCTCGCCGTCACGGTCAACATCACCGAGGGCGAAAAGTTCGTGGTCGCCGGCGTCAAGCTGGACGGCAATTATCTGGGCCGCGACGACGAGTTCAAGTCGCTCGTCACCATCAAGCCGGGTGAGCCGTACAACGGTGAACAGGTCACCGAGACCACCAAGGCGTTCACCGACTACTTTGGCAGCTTCGGCTATGCGTTCGCGCGCGTGAAGGCCGAGCCCGAGATCGACCGCGTCAACAACCGCGTGACGCTGACCTTGCAGGCCGAGCCGTCGAGGCGGGTGTACGTGCGCCGGGTCGTGGTGGGCGGCAACAGCCGGACGCGCGACGAAGTCATCCGCCGTGAGTTCCGTCAGTACGAGGCTTCTTGGTACGACGGCGACAAAATCAAGCTGTCGCGTGACCGCGTGGACCGGCTGGGCTTCTTCACCGAAGTCAGCGTCGATACGCAGGAGGTTCCCGGATCGCCTGACCAGGTCGATGTCACTGTGAACGTGGCGGAAAAGCCGACGGGCAGCTTGCAGCTTGGCGCTGGTTTCTCCAGCGCCGAGAAGGTGTCGCTGACCTTCGGCATCACGCAGGAGAACGTGTTCGGTTCGGGCAATTTCCTGGGCCTGCAGGTCAACACCAGCAAGTTCTACCGCACGATTTCGCTCACCACCACCGACCCGTATTTCACGAAGGACGGGATCTCCCGCTCCTTCGATCTGTACCACCGCACGACCCGCCCATACAACACCCGCGACGGCGACTACGCCCTGGTGTCGGAAGGCGGCGCGATCCGCTTCGGCGTACCGTTCAGCGAGGTGGACACCGTCTTCTTCGGCGCGGGCGTCGAACAATATCGCTTCAAGCCTGCGACCAACTTCCCATTCCAGTTCAATGGCACGTTCTACTACGGC
This sequence comes from Variovorax sp., assembly GCA_004210915.1. Lineage (GTDB taxonomy): Bacteria > Pseudomonadota > Gammaproteobacteria > Burkholderiales > Burkholderiaceae_C > Variovorax. The sequence continues at coordinate 31,310 of SEGS01000032.1, forward strand.
TTGCCGCAGGCCTATCTGAACTACTTTGGCTGCACGCCGGGTGACTTCGGCGTTCTGGATTGCGCGAATGATTCCGTTTGGGGCGTGCCGCTGACCGTGTCCTGGTCGCGCGACAACCGGGACAGCGCGCTGGTGCCAACCCGCGGCCGCGTCCAGCGCGCGAGCCTCGAATTGGGAGTCGGCGGCGACATGAAGTACCTCAAGACTTCGTACCAGTACCAGCAGTACTTCCCGTTGTCGAAGCAGTACACATTGGCGATCAACGGCGAACTCGGCTACGGCCGGGCCATCGGCAGCAATACCTTCCCGATCTTCAAGAACTTCTACGCCGGTGGTCTCGGCTCAATCCGCGGTTTCGAGCAGAACACGCTCGGACCCAAGGACACGGCGACCCTGGCGGCGCTCGGCGGGGCTAAGAAGGCGATCTTCAATGCGGAATTGAGCACGCCGTTCCCTGGCGCAGGCAACGACCGCACGCTGCGGCTCTATGGCTTCTTCGACGTTGGCAACGTGTTCGGCGAGCGCAGCGCCACCATGACGGATCTGCAATGGAAAGCGCAACAGCGTCTTCGTGCCTCCGTCGGCCTGGGCATCAGCTGGATCTCGCCACTTGGTCCCTTGCGATTGGCCTACGCTTTCCCGATTCGCTCGCAGAAGGAAGACCTGCTCAACGGCATCGAGAAAGATAGAATTCAACGCGTCCAATTCCAGATCGGAACGTCTTTCTAATGAACCATTTGCTCCGCGTCGCCGGCGCCCTTCTCGTTCCAGCGGTGCTGTGCTTGTCTGCGCCCGTGCAGGCACAAGAGACATTCCGGATTGGGTTTGTGAACCCCGATCGCGTGTTGCGCGAAGCGCAGCCCGCAAAGGCCGCCCAAGCGAAGTTGGAATCCGAATTTCTCCGTCGGGAAAAGGATGTCGCCGCACTCGGCGAGGCGTTGAAGGTCGCTTCAGAAAAGTTCGAGCGCGAAGCGCCGACGCTTTCCGAGGTGCAGCGAACCGCGCGTCAACGGGCGTTGGTCGATCAGGACCGCGAATTCCAGCGCCGCCGCCGTGAATTTCAGGAAGACCTGAACGCGCGAAAGAACGAAGAACTGCAACAGGTGTACGAGCGCGCCAACCGCGTCGTGAAGCAGGTGGCGGAAGCCGAGAAGTACGACGCCATCCTGCAGGAAGCGATCTACATCAACCCGAAGCACGACATCACCGAGAAGGTGATCAAGGCGCTCAACGCGGCTCCGGCTGCAGGCGGCAAGTAGGCCGCATCGGGTGGCATTGCGGCTTGGCGCCATCGTCGACGCCCTCGGAGGCGAGCTCCAGGGCGATGCGAACCTGCTGATCGAACGCCTTGCGCCGCTGCAAACGGCCGCAGCCGACGCACTGAGCTTTCTCAGCCATCCCAAGTACCGCAAGGAACTGGCTGCATCGAAGGCTGCGTGCGTCATCGTTTCGGCGGCAATGCGGGATGAAGCGGCGGCACGGGGCCCGTTCATCCTGGCTGCCGATCCCTATCTCTATTTCGCTCGGCTGACACAGCTGTGGAAGTCGCACCATGCGCGCGCGGATGAAGTTCAAATTCATCCGAGTGCAGTGGTCGATGCGGATGCCCATGTGGATCCAACCGCCCGGATCGGCGCGCTTTGCGTGGTCGAGCGCGGCGCCCGCATCGGCGCCGGGACGGTGCTCAAGTCCCGCGTGACAGTCAGCGAAGACTGCACGGTCGGCGCCCGGTGCTTGCTGCATCCCGGTGTGGTGATCGGTGCCGATGGCTTCGGCCTGGCGCCGCACGAGGGTGCCTGGGTCAAGATTGAGCAGCTCGGAGCAGTCCGCATCGGCGACGACGTGGAGATCGGCGCCAACACCTGCATCGACCGCGGGGCACTGGACGACACCGTGATCGAAGATGGCGTCAAGCTCGACAACCTCATCCAGATCGGCCACAACGTGCGCATCGGCAAGCACACGGCCATGGCGGGCTGTGCCGGTGTCGCGGGCAGCGCGGTCATCGGCGCGCATTGCACGGTCGGGGGCGGCGCCATTGTTCTGGGCCATCTCACGCTGGCCGACGGCGTTCACATCTCTGCGGCCAGCGTGGTCACGCGCTCGATTCTCAAGCCCGGGCAGTACACCGGCATGTTCCCCATCGACGACAATGCCGCCTGGGAAAAAAACGCGGCCACACTGAAGCAACTGCACAGTTTGCGCGAACGGCTCAAGGCGCTGGAAAAGGCGCACGCAATCACCGCGATGCAGGACAAAACACCATGACGACGCTCGACATCCATCAAATTCTCAAGCTGCTGCCGCACCGCTATCCCTTTTTGCTGGTCGATCGCGTGCTGGACATGGAGAAGGGCAAGCGCATCACGGCATTGAAGAACGTGACGATGAACGAGCCTTTCTTCAACGGGCACTTTCCGCACCGGCCCGTGATGCCGGGCGTGCTCATGCTTGAGGCGATGGCACAGGCCGCTGCGTTGCTGTCGTTTCACTCGCTGGACATCGTGCCCGACGACAACACCGTTTATTACTTCGCTGCGATCGATGGCGCGCGCTTCAAGCGCCCGGTCGAGCCGGGCGATCAACTGACGCTCGAAGTCACGATCGACCGCATGAAGGCCGGCATCTCCAAGTTCACCGGTCGTGCGCTGGTCGGCACCGAACTCGCCTGCGAAGCGACGCTGATGTGCGCGATGCGCCAGATCAACTGAGCCGAGACGCTGGCACCGGCATGACGCAGGTTCACTCGACGGCGGTCGTCGATCCTCAGGCTCAACTCGATGATTCCGTAGCGGTCGGCCCCTATGCGGTGATCGGCCCGCACGTGCGCGTTGCCGCGGGCACCACGATCGGCGCGCACTGCGTGATCGAAGGACGAACCACCATCGGCGCCGACAACCGGATCTTCCAGTTCTGTTCGCTGGGCGCGGTGCCGCAGGACAAGAAATACGCGGGCGAACCAACCGAGCTCGTCATCGGCGATCGCAATGTTGTGCGTGAGTTCTGTACCTTCAACCTCGGCACGGCGCAGGATGCAGGCGTCACCCGCATCGGCGACGACAACTGGATCATGGCGTACGTGCATCTGGCGCACGATTGCCAACTGGGCAACCAGATCACGATGGCCAACAACGCCACACTCGCAGGCCATGTGCACGTGGGCGACTGGGCGACCATCGGCGGTCTCACGGGTGTGCTCCAGCGCATGCGGATCGGCGCACACGCGATGGTCGGTTTTGCAGCGCATGTGGGCAAGGACGTGCCGCCCTTCATGGTGGTCGACGGCAATCCGCTGACCGTGCGAGGCGTCAACCTCGTCGGGCTGAAGCGGCGTGATTTTTCAGCCGCCCGCCTCGCGGCGATCCGTGAGATGCACAAGTTGCTCTACCGGCAGGGCAAGACCTTCGACGATGCGCGCGCATCGATCGCGGGCCTGGCGGTGGAGGTGCCGGAAGCCGCAAGCGACGTCGCGCTGATGGACCGCTTCCTCGGTGCCTCGGTCAGTGGCATTGCGCGCTGACCCGTCCAGCATGACTGCAGAGGCCGGTGCACGCCGCTTCGCGATGGTGGCCGGAGAGCCGTCCGGCGATCTGCTGGCCGGCTTGCTGCTGGAGGGCCTCACGGCCCGCTGGCCCGACCTCGCGACCGTTGGTATCGGCGGGCCGCGCATGCAGGCACATGGTTTCCAGACATGGTGGCCGCAGGAAAAGCTGGCTGTGCGCGGCTACATCGAGGTGCTGCGTCACTACGCCGAGATCGCGGGCATCCGTCGCCAACTGAAGGCGCGGTTGCTGCGCGAGTGGCCGGAGTTGTTCATCGGCGTCGATGCACCCGACTTCAACCTCGATCTGGAATCGGCCCTGCGCGGCCGTGGCATGAAGACGGTGCACTTCGTCTGTCCTTCGATCTGGGCTTGGCGGGCCGACCGGATCGAGAAGATCCGCGCAGCAGCCGATCACGTGCTGTGCATCTTTCCGTTCGAACCAGCATTGCTGGCCGAGCAGGGCGTGGAGGCGAGCTATGTTGGCCATCCACTGGCGAACGTGATACCGATGCGCCCGGACCGCGCGGCGGCCCGTGCCTTGCTGGGCCTGGCGCCGGACCAGCCGGTCGTTGCCATCCTTCCTGGCAGCCGCCGGTCCGAGGTGCGCTATCTGGCCTCGCGCTTCTTTGCCGCGGCTGCACGCATGCTGGAGACCGATCCGGCGATCCAGTTCATCGCGCCGATCCTGCCGGGCCTGCGGGCGGAAGTGGAAGCGCTGCTGCAAGTCAGCGGGATGACCGGCAAGATCACTTTGCTCGACGGGCAGTCGCACGCTTCACTCGCGGCTTGCGACATCACGTTGATCGCCAGCGGCACCGCCACGCTGGAGGCCGCCTTGTTCAAGCGGCCGATGGTGATTGCCTACAACATGAATCGCGTGTCATGGCACCTGATGCAACGGCAGCAACTTCAGCCGTGGGTGGGATTGCCAAACATTTTGTGTGGCGACTTTGTAGTGCCTGAGCTGCTGCAAGAAGCCGCGACACCCGAAGCCCTGGCCGAAGCCACCTTGGCCTGGCTGGCCGCGCCCGAGAAAATTCGCGCACTCGAGCAGCGATTTTCCGAGATGCATGCGCAATTGCGCCGCGATACACCGACACTTTGCGCCGATGCAATCCAAAAGGTTCTTGAAGGCTGAACAGGCCCCGCTGGTGTGGGATGCTCCCGGCCTGCTCGCGGGCGTGGACGAGGCTGGCCGGGGCCCGCTGGCCGGGCCCGTCGTGGCGGCCGCGGTCATCCTCGACGACACACGCCCGATCCGCGGACTGGCCGATTCCAAGACGCTGACCGCGCTGCAGCGCGAGCGGCTCAACGACCAGATCCTGGCGCGCGCGCTGTGCTGTTCGGTCGCCCACGCCACGGTCGAGGAAATCGACACCCACAACATCCTGCAGGCCACCATGATCGCGATGCGCCGTGCGGTCGATGGCCTGCGCCTGAGGCCCGCCAAGGTGCTGGTCGACGGCAACCGGCTGCCCACGCTCGACGTGCTGGCTGAAGCGATCATCAAGGGCGATGCGCGCGTGAAGGCGATCTCGGCCGCTTCGATCCTCGCCAAGGTGCATCGAGACAAGCTGTGCGAGCAGTTGGACGCCGAGTTTCCGCACTACGGTTTTGCCAGGCACAAGGGTTATGGCACGCGCGAGCACATGGAGGCGCTGCAGCGCCATGGGGCCTGCGTGCACCACCGGCGATCGTTCAGCCCGGTGGCCGCCGCATTCGAGCGCATGGACCTGGCTGCCTTGCCGCCGAGCGTGGTCATTGAACTGCAGAGCACCTCGTGACTGTCGAAGTTCAGCACGTCACCTCGCGGGACAACCCGCTGCTGAAAGACCTGCGCAGGCTCGCGCAGGATCCGGGCGCCTATCGCAAGCTGGGGCGGCTCTGGCTGGAAGGCGACCACCTGTGCCGTGCGGCGCTGGCCCGTGGCGTGCGTCCGGCCATCGCCGTGTTTTCCAGGTCTTTTTGGCCTGCGGCGCCCGCGGAATGGGCGCAGTGCGCTATCAAAACGATAGTGATTGACGACGCGCTGCTGGCCGGGGTGAGCGGCCTGGAGTCCCCGGCGCCGATGGGCTTCGTGCTCGACCTCCCCGAGCAGCCCGCATTGCTGCCGAATGCGTCGACCGTCGTGCTCGACCGCCTGCAGGACGCAGGCAACGTCGGTTCCATTCTGCGCAGCGCTTCGGCCTTCGGGTTCACGCAAGTGGTTGCGCTCAAAGGTACCGCAGCGCTGTGGGCGCCCAAGGTGCTGCGTGCTGGCATGGGCGCGCATTTCGGGCTGCGGCTCATCGAAGGCGTCGCACTCGACGCGCTCGACGGCCTGGCGCTGCCGCTGATCGCCACGAGTTCGCACCAGGGCGAGTGGCTGCACCAAGCGGCGCTGCCGCATCCCTGCGCCTGGCTGATGGGTCATGAGGGGCAGGGCGTCTCGGCCGAACTGGAGGCGAGGGCGTCGCACCGGATCCGGATCGCGCAGCCGGGGGGCGAGGAGTCGCTGAACGTCGCGGCGGCCGCGGCAATTTGTCTCCACGCGAGCGCTGCACAGGCGGGAAACTGAGCGACCGGCTGGCTATAATCAAGGGCTTTCCCGCATTCACCCCGCCCACAGCGCACGCAAGCCAACTCCTCGACGAAAGT
>SEGS01000033.1 GCA_004210915.1 Variovorax sp.
CAGTCCTTGAAGTAGGCATCGCCCGCGTACGGGGTGGCGCCGAATTCGACCAGGTCACCCGAGAGCAGGGCCTGCTCGCCGGGCAGCCAGACGATGGTGTCGCCCTTGGTGTGGCCGCGACCGACCTGCAGCAGCTGCACTTCGAGCTTGCCCAGCCACAGGGTCATCTTGCCGGTGAAGGTCATGGTGGGCCAGGTCATGCCCGGGGGGACGGTTTCGACGCCGGCGAAGAGGCGCGGGAAGCGGCCGATTTCGCTGGCCTTGTCTTGCTCGCCGCGCTCGACGATGAGGTCCCAGGTGTCCTGGCTGGCGATGATCTGTTGAGGTTGGTAAGCGCTCGCGCCCAGCACGCGCACGGCGTGGTAGTGGGTCAGGACGACGTACTGGATGGGTTTGTCGGTGACTTCACGGATGCGGCGGATGACGTCGGCGGCCATGGCGGGGGTGGCCTGGGTGTCGGCCACGAGCACGGCGTTGTCGCCAATGATGATGCCCGTGTTGGGGTCGCCCTCGGCCGTGTAGGCCCAGGCGTGTTCGGAGATCTGGCTGAAGGTGACCTTCTTTTCTTCGAGGTCGGCCTGGCTGGCGAATTTCTTGGCTGGCGCGCTCATGGCGGTGTCTCCTGCGGTTGGGAATGTTCGTTGTTCGTCTAAAGCAAATCGATTCGCCCTGAACGAATTGGTGGCAGTGTACCGAGCGAATCAGTTCATGTCTAATCCCTTCTCCATCAACGAACTTCAGGCAGGCCATGGCCACTGCGGACAACGAGCGCGCCCAGCGCGGCATCCAGAGCATCGAGGTGGGTGGCCAGCTGCTGCGCGCACTGGTTCACCACGGCCGCCCGATGGCGCTGAAAGACCTCGCGCGGGAGGCCGACATGGCGCCGGCCAAGGCGCACCCGTACATGGTCAGCTTCGGGCGGCTCGGGCTGATCGAGCAGGACCGCGCCAGCGGCCACTATCTGCTCGGACCGCTCGCCCTGCAATTGGGGTTGATCGGCCTCCAGCAAGCCGACCCGATCCAGATCGCCACGCCGCTGATCGCCGAGCTCGCGCAGCAGACCGGCCAGACCGTGGCCATCGCCGTTTGGGGCGACCGCGGCGCGACCATCGTGCGGTTGGCCGAATCGCCCTCGCCGGTCCACGTGAACATGCGGCACGGCACAGTGTTCTCGCTCACCAACACGGCTTCGGGACGGCTGTTTGGCGCTTACCTGGAAGAAGCGACGGTCCGACAAATGCTGGAAGACGAGCGCACGCGCCACAAGCAGCGCGACCGCACCGCGCGCACCGGCATGCCGCTGCCCGTACCGCCCCCGTCCTGGAAGGGCTTCGAGCCGCAACTGGAGGAAGTCCGCCGCCACGGCCTGAGCCGCTCCGAGGGCGAGATCGTGCCGGGCGTCAACGCCATGGCGGCGCCGGTGTTCGATGCGAGCGGCGACATCGTTCTGTCGCTCACGGCGATCGGCCCCGCGGGCATCTTCGACACGGCATGGGACGGGGCCATCGCCCGCGCACTCAAGGGCGCGGCCGCCAGCGTGTCACAGCGGCTGGGCGCTGCTCGCCTGGAGCGCGGGTCGACCCCCAAGTGAGGGCTGGCGCCCGTCCGCTCGCTTGCGCTGGGGACGGCTTCCGGCCGTCAGCCCACTACCCTTTCCGTCCCCCGAACACCAGCAGCGCCGCACCGGCCACGATGGCGGCAACCCCGGCCCACACCGGGAAGTTGACGGTTTCTTTTTCCTTCACCGACAACTCCAGCGGCCCCAGCTTGGCCTGATGGGTTTCCCTGGTGAAGCTGAAGCCGCCGAGGCCCAGCCCGGCGATGCCGGCGACGATGAGGACGATGCCGATCAGGCGGGTGGCGTTCATGGGAAGTCTCCGTTGGAGTTGACGTGAAAAGAGCAGTATCAACGCGTCTGGTCGACCCACTGCACGAGTTCGGCCACAGCCGCATCGCTGGCCGCGGCCAGTGCCTTGACGCCGCCGGGCGCGTCGGCGCTGGCGGCCGGGCGCTGCACCGTGACGAGCTTCTGGCCCAGCACCTGGTCGCCACCCGGCGTGCTGCGCGACAAGGTCGCGCGCAGGCGCACCAGCCCCGTGCTGGAGGCGGGCCCGTCGAAGTAGTGGCTGAACTCTTCGAGCGAGATGCGCAGGGTGTCGGGCACGCGGCCGGCCGTGCGTGCCAGCGTGGCACTTTCTTCCGGGCTCAGCACGGTGCGGCGCGTCGCCAGCACATCGCGCAAGCGCTGCCGCAGCAACTGCGCGGGCGCCATGCTCCAGCGCGATTGGCCGTAGGGACGCAGCGCGTTGTCGTCGGCGTAGCCCAGGCGGTAGAGCAGCTGCGTGCTGTCGAGCCGCGGATTGCTCTCGATCTCGGCCAGCGTGATGGGCGGCAGTGCAGCGGCCGTAGCGGGCGCGGGCGTGCTGGTCAGCGGGCCCGGGCCGAAGTCGTACAGCGTGGCGCGCACCGGCTTGTCGGGCAAGGCGCCGCAGCCCGCAACGAGCAGCGCGGCGGCCAATGCACCTGCGGCGCCGGCAAAAGTTCTTCTGGAAACGGTCATGGTCTTCCCCTTCATGGGCGTTCTGCGCGCGCGGCCGGCGCGCTGAAGCCGGGCTCGCCCGGCCCTGCGGCCACGCCGCCGTCACCGAACAGCAGCGATTGCGGGTTGTCGTTGATGCCATCGGCCGCGCGGCCCAGCCGGCGCACGGCCCGCGAGGTGTCGTCCGCCACGCGGTTCACGCGCGGCAAGGTGGCGGAGTTGAAGGAGTCGACCGCCTGCGACAGCGCCTTCGTGCCGTCGGCCAGACCATCGAGCGGCCCATCCGGCGCATTGAGCCGACTCACCGTGCTGTTGAAGTTGTTGGCAGTGCGCGAGACGTCGCCGGCCGCCGTCTTCAGCGAGGCCATGGTGTCGCTGGTGCGCGCGACCAGCGGCGGCAAGGCAGCCAGTGTCGGGTTGAGCCCCTTCTTGACCGTGTCGTCGAGCGAGCGCGTCAACTGGTTCGCGCTGGCCGCGGCCTGCGCGATGTTCTCGAGCGCGTCCGCAATGCGCTTCTGGTTGGCATCGCCCATCACCGTGTTGACGCGCTTCGTGACCTCTTCGACCTGATTGATGATCGCTTCGCCGCGGTCCTGCAATTGCGCGAGCACCGAGGGCTTGAGCGGGATGCGCGGCGGCGCATCGTTGTTGGGCGCGAGGGCGACCTGCGAGCCGCCCTCGTCGTCGAGCGCGATGAAGGCCAGGCCCGTCACGCCCTGGTAGCTGAGCGTCGCGAAGCTCGACTGCGTGAGCGGCACGCGCTCGTCGACCGAGATGCGCACCCGCACATTGCCCTTGGTCGTCGGATCGAAATCGATCGAAGTCACGCGTCCCACCGCGATGCCGCGGTAACGCACCACCGCTTGCGGTTGCAGCCCGCTGACGGCATCGCGCGTGGACAGCTCGTAGATGTTGCGCACCGTGTCGTCGCGCGTCATCCACACGATGATGCCGATGAGCACCGCGAGCAGCCCGAGCACGAAGGCCCCGGCGGCCATGGCGTGTGATTTGTTTTCCATGCGGTCTACCTCTCGTCGTGCAAGGCTTCCATGGCGCGCTTGCCGCGGCCGCCAAGGAAGTAGGTTTGGATGAAGGGGTGGTCGAAGGCGATGACCTCGCGCGCGGTGCCGTTGACGATCACCTTCTGGTCGGCCAGCACCGCGATCCGGGTGCTCAGGTCGAGCAGCGTGTCGAGGTCGTGCGTGACCATCACCACCGTGAGCCCGAGCTCGCTGTGCAGGCCGCGCAACAAGTCGCAGAAACTGTCCGACGCTTCAGGGTCGAGCCCGGCCGTGGGCTCGTCGAGCAGCAGCAGCGGCGGGTCCATGATCAGCGCGCGCGCCAGCGCCACGCGCTTGATCATGCCGCCCGACAGGTCCGACGGGCTCTTGTTCGCGTGCTGCGGGCCGAGCCCCACCATCTGCAGCTTGACCAGCGCGGCATCGCGGATCAGCGCGTCGGGCAGCAACTGCAGTTCGCGCAGCGGGAAGGCGATGTTCTCCAGCACGCTGAACGCGGAGAACAGCGCGCCATGCTGGAACAGCATGCCCACGTGGGCCGCGCCCGAGGCGCTGAGTTCGCCCGGCGCCTGACCCAGCACCTCGACCTCGCCCTTCGTCGGTTTCTGCAGACCGAGGATCTGGCGCAGCAGCACCGTCTTGCCCGAGCCCGAGCCACCGACCAGCGACAGCACCTCGCCCTGGCGGACCGTGAGGTCGAGGTCGCGATGCACGACCTGCTCTTCGTCGCCCTTGCCGAAGACGGTCCAGAGCTTGCGGATCTCCACCACGTTGCGTTCGCTGCTGCTCATCGGAACCCCACGCCGCGGAACAGCACCGCGAACAGCGCATCGACCAGGATCACGATGGTGATCGACGTGACCACCGACGAGGTCGTGCCCTTGCCCAGGCTCTCGGTGTTGGGCTTGACCTTCATGCCAAAGTAGCAGCCCACCAGCGCGATCAGGATGCCGAACACCGCGGACTTGGCGGTGGCCAGCACCAGGTTCGACAACGGCACCGCGCGTGGCAGCGCCGAAAGGAAGTAAGCGGGCGAGATGTCGAGCGCCGCATCGGCCGCGAGCATGCCGCCGGCCAGCGCCGCCATCGACGTCCACAGGCTGATCAGCGGCATCGCGATGGCCAGTGCCAGCACGCGCGGCATCACGAGCCGGTAGCCGTGCGGGATGCCCATCACGCGCATCGCATCGAGCTCGTCGGTCACGCGCATCACGCCGATCTGCGCGGTGATCGCCGAGCCGGAGCGGCCTGCGATCAGCACGGCCGCGAGCACCGGGCCGAGCTCGCGCACCAGCGACAGGCCGAGGATGTTGACGATGAAGGTCTCCGCGCCGTACTGGCGCAACTGCTGCGACGTGAGGTACGCGAGCACCACGCCGATCAGCAGGCCGACCAACGCCGTGATCGGCAAGGCGGTGGCGCCGAATTGATAGAGGTGCCCCGAAAAGTCGCGCCACGGTGCGCGGTGCGGCGCGCGGATCAGCCGGCCCACATCCAGTATCAGTTGTCCGATCAGCCCGATGAAATCGCGCGGAACGATCAGCGCGCGCGGCCCCCGGTGCGAGAAGGCCTTGAAGCGCTCACCCAGTGTCGGCGGCGGCTCGACGGGCATGTCGACCGTGAACTCGGCGACATGCTCGAGCACGGCTTTGTGCGGCGGGTCCAGCTCGATCTGCGCGGGCCAGGCGCGGCCCCAGTGGTTCCAGAGCAGCTGCGCGCCGATGTGATCGAGCTGATCGACGGCGCGAAGATCCCAGGCGCGATCGTCGCGGTGCGGCACCTGCCGGAGCGCGGTGGACACTGCGTCCCAGGTCGATGGTTGTGACAGCGCCAGCGCGGTCCAGCGGCCGGTCAGCGCGGTCCATTCGCGCCCGGCCTCGTCGCGCATCGTCAGCGACGGCAGCGTGCTGTCGGCAGGCGACACGTTGTCAGGCGGCGAAGGCGGTTGGGGCATGGCGGCGCGGTGCGCGATTCAGAGGGCAGTGGAAGGCGAACAACGCAGCATCCTAACCGTGGGTTCCCGCGCGGAATACCCGCTTGCAGGCGCTGCGCAGCGTAGGCCGAATGCGCCTGTACTGCCCGGCCACAGGGGTTTGCGCCGGTTTGCCACAATCGCTGTTTTCAGTCCGCCACACGCACGCCCGCAGCGAGCACGCAGGAGAACCCGATGACCCGCCCCGCCAAGCCCATCCATCACTTCATCGGCGGCCGCGTTGCAGCACCGTCGTCCAGCCGCACCCAGGAGGTCACGAATCCCGCCACCGGTGCAGTCACCGGCCACGTGGCGCTGGCCGACGGCGCGGATGTCGATGCGGCCGTGGCTGCCGCGCAGGCGGCCTTCCCGGCCTGGGCCGACACCCCGCCGATCCGCCGTGCGCGGGTGATGTTCAAGTTTCTCGAGCTGCTCAACCTGCACAAGGACGAGCTCGCCCACCTGATCACGGCCGAGCACGGCAAGGTCTTCACCGATGCGCAGGGCGAAGTCTCGCGCGGCATCGACATCGTCGAATTCGCCTGCGGCATTCCCCAGCTGCTCAAGGGCGACTTCACCGACCAGGTGAGCACCGGCATCGACAACTGGACGCTGCGCCAGCCGCTGGGCGTGGTCGCAGGCATCACGCCCTTCAACTTTCCCGTGATGGTGCCGATGTGGATGTTCCCGGTCGCCATCGCCGCGGGCAACTGCTTCATCCTGAAGCCCAGCCCGACCGACCCGAGCGCGTCGCTGCGCATGGCCGAGCTGTTGAAGGAAGCGGGCCTGCCCGATGGCGTGTTCAACGTCGTCCAGGGCGACAAGGTCGCGGTCGATGCGCTGCTGGAGCATCCCGACGTGAAGGCCGTGAGCTTCGTCGGCTCCACGCCGATTGCCAACTACATCTACGAGACCGGTGCGCGCCACGGCAAGCGCGTGCAGGCGCTGGGCGGCGCGAAGAACCACATGGTGGTGATGCCCGATGCCGACATCGACCAGGCGGTCGATGCGCTGATCGGCGCGGGCTACGGCTCGGCCGGCGAGCGCTGCATGGCGATCAGCGTGGCGGTGTTGGTGGGCGATGTGGCCGACAAGCTGCTGCCGAAGCTCATCGAGCGCACGAAGACGCTCAAGGTGCTGGACGGCGAGAACCTCGCGGCCGAGATGGGGCCGATCGTGACGAAGGCCGCGCACGAACGCATCACCGGCTACATCGCGCTGGGCGAACAGGAAGGCGCGAAGCTGCTGGTCGACGGCCGCGGCTTCGACGCGACGACGGCGGGCAAGGACAACGGCACCGACACGGCGAACGGCTTCTGGATGGGCGGCACGCTGTTCGACCATGTCACTCCCGCCATGCGCATCTACAAGGAAGAGATCTTCGGCCCGGTGCTCGGCTGCGTGCGCGTGCACGATTTGAAGGAAGCGGTCGACCTGATCAACGACCACGAGTTCGGCAACGGTGTTTCCTGCTTCACGCGCGATGGCAACGTGGCGCGCGAGTTCTCGCGGCGCATCCAGGTCGGCATGGTCGGCATCAACGTGCCGATCCCGGTGCCAATGGCTTGGCACGGCTTCGGCGGATGGAAGCGCTCGCTCTTCGGCGACATGCACGCCTACGGCGAGGAAGGCGTGCGCTTTTACACGAAGCAGAAATCGATCATGCAGCGCTGGCCCGAGAGCATCGGCAAGGGCGCCGAGTTCGTCATGCCCACAGCCAAGTAAGCATTCCGGAAGGGATCGCGCCCTAAACTGCCAAGCCCGAGGCCCGGACACACCGGCCCGGGCTTTTTTCCCTTCTGGAGACAACGCGTTGAGCGACACCACTTTCGACTACATCGTCATCGGCGGCGGCACCGCCGGCGCACTGATGTGCAACCGGCTCTCGCGCCAGTCGCAAAAGCGCACGCTCTTGATCGAGGCCGGCCGCAAGGACGACTACCACTGGATCCACATTCCGGTCGGCTACCTGCACTGCATCGGCAATGCGCGCACCGACTGGCTCTACAACACCGAGCCCGACGCGGGCCTCAATGGCCGCAGCCTGCGCTACCCGCGCGGCAAGACGCTGGGCGGGTCGTCCAGCATCAACGGGATGATCTACATGCGCGGCCAGGCGCGCGACTACGACCAGTGGGCGCAACTCACGGGCGACGATGCCTGGCGCTGGAGCGAGGTGCTGCCGGCCTTCAAGCAGCACGAGGACCACTACATCGGCGACGACGCGCAGGCCGCGCAGCGCGACGCCAACTTCAGCGCCTACCACGGGCACGGCGGCGAATGGCGCGTCGAGAAGCAGCGGCTGCGCTGGGACATCCTCGACGCCTTCGCGCTGGCCGCGCAGGAAGCCGGCATTCCGCACACGACCGACTTCAACCGCGGCGACAACGAGGGCGTGGGTTACTTCCAGGTCAACCAGAAGAACGGATGGCGATGGAACACCGCCAAGGCGTTCCTGCGGCCAACCTGCTACGGCCGGCCCAACTTCGAGATGTGGGTCAACGCCCATGTGACGAAGCTGATCGTCGAGACGCAACCCGACGGCACGCAGCGCTGCACCGGGGTGCAGGTGTGGGACGGCCACGAGATGGTGACGGCGCACGCCACCGAGCAGGTGGTGCTGTGCGGCGGCAGCATCGGCTCGCCGCAGATCCTGCAGCTGTCGGGCATCGGACCGGGCGAACTGCTGCACCAGCACGGCATCGAGGTGGCGGCCGATCTGCCCGGCGTCGGGGCCAACCTGCAGGACCATCTGCAGATCCGCGCGGTCTACAAGATCAATGGCGCGCCGACGCTCAACGTGCTGGCCTCCACCAGCTTGGGCAAGGCGAAGATCGGCTGGGAGTACCTGACCAGGCGCAGCGGGCCGATGAGCATGGCGCCGTCGCAGCTGGGGGCTTTCACGCGCAGCTCGGCCGAGCACGCGCACCCCAACCTCGAATACCACGTGCAGCCGCTCTCGCTCGATGCCTTCGGCGAGCCGCTGCACAGCTTTCCGGCGTTCACCGCGAGCGTGTGCAACCTCAACCCGACGAGCCGCGGCACGGTGCGCATCAAGAGCAACCGCTACCAGGATGCGCCGGCCATCGCGCCCAACTACCTGAGCACCGAAGAAGACCGCAAGGTCGCGGCCGATTCGCTGCGGGTGACGCGCCGCATCGCTGGTCAGCCCGCGCTGGCGAAGTACCAACCCGAGGAATGGAAGCCCGGCGTGCAGTACCAGAGCGACGAGGATCTGGCGCGCCTGGCCGGCGACATCGCCACCACCATCTTCCACCCCGTCGGGACGACCAAGATGGGCGCAGACAGCGACCCGATGGCGGTGCTGGATTCGCGCCTGCGCGTGCGCGACGGCCGCGGCGGCCTGATCGCGGGGCTGCGCGTGGTCGATGCGGGCGCGATGCCCACCATCACCAGCGGCAACACCAACAGCCCGACGCTGATGATGGCGGAGAAGGCGGCCGCGTGGATCCGCGAGGAAGCGCGCAGCGCCCAGACCAGCGCGCAGGGCGTCTGAGGCTGCCGCCATGGACGCCGCCGCTGCCGTTCACTTCCGTCCCGCGCGGCGCGCCGACCTGCCGGCCATCGTGGGCCTGCTGGCGGACGATCCGCTGGGCGCGCAGCGCGAGTCGCCGGGCGAACCACTGGCGCCTGGTTATGGCGCCGCGTTCGACGCCATCGAGCGCGACCCCCACAACGAACTGGTCGTGGCAGAAGCCGACGACCGGGTCGTCGGCGTGCTGCAATTGACGTTCATCCCCTCCATCACCTACCGCGGCAGCTGGCGCGCGCTGATCGAGGGCGTCCGGGTGGCAGCCGACCGGCGCTCTGGCGGCCTCGGGCGGGCGCTGTTCGAGTGGGCGATTGCGCGCGCGCAGGCGCGCGGCTGCCACCTGGTCCAGCTGACATCGGACAAGGCCCGACCCGACGCGATCCGCTTCTACGAACAGTTGGGCTTCGTTGCGAGCCACGAGGGCCTCAAACTGAAATTGCCCTTGCCACCGGCTGGCGCAGAGCCTCCGCCAACCTAGCCCGGCGCCCGGGCGCGCTGTTCC
Organism: Variovorax sp.; assembly: GCA_004210915.1. GTDB lineage: Bacteria > Pseudomonadota > Gammaproteobacteria > Burkholderiales > Burkholderiaceae_C > Variovorax. The sequence goes on from SEGS01000033.1 coordinate 9,586, forward strand.
GTCCGCGACGCGAACGCCGGGTATCCCCCGATGCACTCCGTCGGTGCGCCGCCTAAAGTCGCGGCACTCGCAAACGGGCTCGCCCGTACAGCCGAGGGTCCGAGGAGACAACCCTTCAGACCAGAAAAAGAACACGCAAGGCTCCGTTCGAGAGCCGACCCCTACTCACAAGGCGCCGCTGGTCGGCGCCTTTTTCTTTGTGGGGCCCCGCCTCGGCAGCCAGCCACGCCCACCGCGCGCGGGCCGCGGCGACAATCGCCGCCATGGAAATGCTGTTGCTGACGGGCGCATCGCTGCTCGCGGGGTTCGTCGATGCGATCGTGGGGGGCGGCGGCCTGATCCTGGTGCCGGTGCTGTTCGCCGTTTTTCCCGGCGCGCCGCCCGCGACGCTGCTGGGCACCAACAAAAGCGCATCGATCTGGGGCACAGCCGCATCGGCGGCCCAGTTCAGCCAGCGGGTGCAGATGCGCTGGGGCGCGCTGTGGCCGGCGGCGTTGCTGGGCTTCGCCGGCTCGATGGCCGGGGCCTGGGGCGTAACGGTGTTTCCCGGCGACTTCCTGCGGCAAGCGCTGCCTGTCATCCTGCTGGCGGTGCTGATCTACACCCTGGCGCGCAAGGACATGGGCCGCCACCATGCGCCGCGTTTCACCGGCCGCGCCGAGACGATGGCCGCCGCCACCGTGGGCTTCGGGATCGGCGTCTACGACGGCTTCTTCGGCCCCGGCACCGGCAGCTTCCTGGTCTTTTTGTTCGTGCGCTGGCTAGGCTACGACTTCCTCAACGCCTCGGCCTCGGCCAAGCTCATCAACACGATGACCAATGCTGCCGCGCTGCTGCTGCTGGCCGCCAAAGGCCACGTCTGGTGGCACTACGGGCTGGTAATGGCGGTGGCCAATGTGGCGGGCAGCTTGCTGGGCACCCGCGTGGCGCTGAAGCACGGGGCCGGCTTCGTGCGCTGGGTGTTCATCTTCGTGGTGAGCGCGCTGATCTTGAAGACTGCCTACGACGCTTTCCTGCGCTGAGGCGCCGTCAGGGCTCTCGCCCAACGATCCAGCTCGGGCTCAGGGCGCGGGCGCGGCGGGGGTCGCTGGCAGCGCCACCTCCTGCGCCCGCAGCGGCTTGCCGATCGGCGCACCAGCCTTGCCCAGCTTCACCGCCGCCATGTCGGCCTCGTTCGGGTAAAGGCCGGAGATCCAGTAGTCGAACACCCGGCGCACGATGGGGGCCGCATGGGCCGCGCCGAAGCCGGCGTTTTCGACAATCACCGCCACGGCGATCGTCGGATCGGCGGCGGGCGCGTAGGACATGTAGAGCGAGTGGTCGCGCTGGTGCTCCTCCAGCGCCTTTGCGTTGTAGCGGACGTTGCGGCCCAGGCTCACGGCCTGGGCGGTGCCGGTCTTCCCAGCCGACACATAGCCCGAACCGGCGAACACGCGGGTGCCCGTGCCGCCCTGTGTGACCGCGACCAGCGCGTTGCGCACGACGTCGATGTGTTTGCGCGCATAGCCCAGGTCTTCGGCGGGCGGCTGCACCTTGTCGACCACCTCGCCGGTGACGGTGTCCTTGATCGAGAGCACCAGGTGCGGCTTGAACTTGACGCCCGCGTTCGCCAGTGTGGCGGTGGCCGAGGCCAGCTGCAGCATCGTGAAGTTGTTGTAGCCCTGGCCGATGCCCAGCGAGATGGTCTCGCCCGCGTACCAGCGTTTCTGTTCGGGACGCTTGTAGGCGTTGCGCTTCCACTCGGTGCTGGGCAGGGTGCCGCGCAGCTCGCCGCCCAGGTCGATGCCGGTGGCCTGGCCGAAGGTCAGCGGCTTCATGAAGTCGTGGATCATGTCCACGCCCATCTCGTTGGCCAGCGAATAGAAGTAGGTGTTGCTCGAATGCTGGATCGCGCGGTGCATGTCGACGCCGCCCAGCCCGCCTTCGTGGCTGCGAAAGGTGTGGCCGCCGAAGGTGTAGGAGCCGGGGTCGTTGACCACCACGCCCGCCGCGCGCTTGCCGGTTTCGAGGGCCGCCAGCGCCATGAAGGGCTTGTAGGTCGAGCCCGGCGGATAGGTGCCGCGCAGCGCCCGGTTGAGCAGCGGCTTGTCGAGCGACTCGCTCAGCGCCTGCCAGCTTTCCGTGTCGATGCCTTCGACGAACAGGTTCGGATCGAAGGTCGGCTTGCTGACGAAGGCCAGCACCTCGCCGGTCTTCGGGTCGATGGCGACCAGCGCGCCACGGCGTTCGCCGAACATGTCTTCCACCAACTTCTGCAGCTTGATGTCGAGCGACAGCATCACCGTGTTGCCCGGCGTCGCGGGATGGCTGGCGAGCCGCCGCACGGCGCGGCCACCGGCCGAAGTCTCCATCTGCTCGACACCGGTCTGCCCGTGCAGCGTCTTCTCGTAGCTCTGCTCGATGCCGAGCTTGCCGATGTAGTCGGTGCCCTTGTAGTTGGCCTGCTCCTCTTCGTCCCAGTCCTCCATCGCGGTCTTCTCGCGCTGGTTGATGCGGCCGATGTAGCCGATCACGTGCGCCGCCGTCTCGCCGTGCGGGTAGCTGCGAAACAGCCGCGCCTTGATTTCGACGCCCGGGAAGCGGTAGTGCTGCGCCGCAAAGCGCGCGACTTCCTCGTCCGAAAGGCGCGTGCGGATCGGCACGGAGTCGAAACTGCGCGAGTCCTCGCGCAGGCGCTTGAAGCGGCGGCGGTCGCGCGGCGTGATGTCGATCACCTCGGCCAGCCCGTCGATGGTGGTCTCGACGTCGCCCGACTTCGACGGCGTGATCTCCAGCGTGTAGGCCGAATAGTTGGACGCAAGCACCACGCCGTTGCGGTCCAGGATCAGGCCGCGGTTCGGCACCACGGGCACGATCGCCGTGCGGTTGCTCTCGGCCTGCTCGGCGAGGTCGTCGTGGCGGATCACCTGCAGGTAGACCAGCCGTGCAGCCAACAGCCCGAAAGCGAACAGGACCACCAGCCCGATGACGATGACGCGGCGCTTGAAGCGCGCGAGATCGGCGGCGACGTTGCGGATTTCGGTCATCGGAGGGCGAGCTTAGGTGCGCGGGATCGCCATGGCAAATGGAAGCCCTGCATCACAGGGGGCGGTTCTCGTCGGGCTCGGGCGTGCGCCGCTGCGGCGCCAGCAGCAACACGCTCGCGAGCGGCCAGAGCGCCGCTTCGATCAATGGCGCGAGCAGCAGGTTCCAGCCCGGAAACACGCCGCCACCGATCATGCGGATGCCCAGTTCGATCAGGTGCGATAGCGCAAACAGCGGCAGCAACTGAAACGCTTGCGACGCCACCGGGTACCAGAGCAGCCGCCGGTGGATGGTGATCGCGAAGTAGCCCAGCGTGGTGTACGACAGCGCATGCTGGCCGAGCATGGCCGACTGGTGGACGTCCATGAAGAGGCCGAACACGAAAGCCGCGCCGATGCCGACGCGCGTGGGCTGGTGCACGCCCCAGAACACGATGGCAAGCGCGAGCAGATCGGGCGTCCAGGCGGCGCGCCCGAAGGGAATCATGTTCGCCAGCATGGCCGCGACCAGGCTGCCCCACATGAACAGCGGGTTCACGGGCAGCAGCAGCTGCTGTTGGCCAGGTCGCATGATCATGGCGTGCGCCCCGCGGGTTGGCCTGATGGTTGGCCTGATGGTTGGCCTGATGGTTGGCCCGGTGTCTGGCGCGCGCTCCGGCGCTCGGCGCGCGCATCGGCGCGGGCTTCTGCGGCATCGGCGCGGCGGTTCCGGGCGGCCGGCACGGCAGTCGCGGCGGCAGCAGCGGCGGCATCGGGCTGGTTGTCGGGGAGGCGGCCGGTCGGCGTCAGCACCAGCACATAGCGCGCCGCGGTCACGCGGGCGAACGGCATGCCGTGAATGCGCGCAAAACCGGAATCGGCGCGGCGTTCGATGCGGGTCACGCGGGCCACCGGCAGGCCCGCCGGGTACACGCCATCGACGCCGCTGGTGGCCAGCAGATCACCCTCCTGCACATCGGTGTTGGCGGCCATGAAACGCAGTTCCATGCCGCTGCCATGTGCCGAGGTGTCACCGAAGGCCAGGCTGCGCGCGCCGGTGCGGGCGTTCTGCACCGGCACCGACAGGCTCCGGTCGATCACCAGCGTGATCTCGCTCGTGAACGGCTGCACCTGCGTCACTTGCCCCAATACGCCGTTCTCGTCGATCACGGGCGAGCCGGGCGCGATGCCATGCGTCATGCCCTGGTCGATCACGATCTTGCGCGTGTAGGGGTCGGCAGCGTCGTACAACACTTCGGCCGCGCGGCTGGGTGTGACGGTGGCCTCGCGCAACGCGAGCAAGGCGCGCAGGCGGGCGTTCTCCAGCAGCAGCGTGTCGGCCTGGCTGGCGCGCTGCGCCTGCAGCGCGAGCGACTTGCGCGCTTCGGCTTCGTTGGATTGCGCGGTCTTCAAGTCCTCGAGATACTGCCCGCCGCCCATCATCAATTGCACCGGCTTGAGCGCCAGCCACTGCACGGGATAAAGCACCGCGCCGACGGCGGTGCGCAAGGGCTTGATGAGATGGAAGCGTGCGTCGGCCACCATCAGGAACAGCGCGAGCGCGCTGAACAGGGCCAGCTTGCTCAGCGCCGACGGCCCCTGGTTGAACAGGGGTGGCGCGGAGCGGTCGAGCGTGCCGAGGGGCATGGTTCAGGAAAAAGACGCTGCGTCAGATGACAAAAAGCCGACCCTTGCAAGCGCGGGCCGGCTCGACGAGGCTATCCGAGATTCAATCGCTCGTGAAGATGCTGCCCAGCCGGTCCATGCGTTCCAGCGCAATGCCGCAACCGCGCACAACGCAGGTGAGCGGCTCCTCGGCCACCAGCACCGGCAGACCGGTTTCTTCGGCCAGCAGGCGATCGAGGTCGCGCAACAGGGCGCCGCCGCCCGTGAGCATCATTCCGCGCTCGGCAATGTCGGCGCCGAGTTCAGGCGGCGTCTGCTCCAGCGCGTTCTTGACGGCCGAAACGATGTTGTTGAGCGGGTCGGTCAGGGCTTCCAGCACTTCGTTGCTGCTGATCGTGAAGCTGCGCGGCACCCCTTCGGAGAGGTTGCGCCCGCGCACTTCCATTTCCTTGACTTCGGACCCCGGGAAGGCCGAGCCGATGTTCTTCTTGATGACTTCGGCCGTCGGCTCGCCGATCAGCATGCCGTAGTTGCGGCGGATGTAATTGATGATGGCCTCATCGAAGCGGTCGCCGCCCACGCGCACGCTGCCCTTGTAGACCATGCCGCCCAGCGAGATCACGCCCACTTCGGTGGTGCCGCCGCCAATGTCGACCACCATCGAGCCCGACGCTTCCGACACCGGCAGGCCGGCGCCGATCGCCGCCGCCATGGGTTCTTCAATGAGGTAGACCGATGTCGCGCCCGCCGCTTCGGCCGCGTCCTTGATGGCGCGACGCTCGACCTGGGTCGAACCGCAGGGCACGCAGATGATGATGCGCGGGCTCGGCGTGAGCATCGAGCGCGGGTGCACCATCTTGATGAACTGCTTGATCATCTGCTCGGTGATCACGAAGTCGGCGATCACCCCATCCTTCATCGGGCGGATCGCCTCGATGTTGCCAGGCACCTTGCCGAGCATCGCCTTGGCTTCGCGGCCGACGGCCTGGATCACCTTCTTGCCGTGGGGACCGCCTTCGTGGCGAATCGCGACAACCGAAGGTTCGTCCAGCACGATGCCCTTGCCGCGGGCAAAGATCAGGGTGTTGGCGGTGCCGAGGTCGATCGCGAGGTCGGTCGAAAAATACCGACGGAAAGCTCCGAACATGTGTGGAATCCTCTGGGGCACGGTCAGCGCATCGGCGGACCGTCGCCCTTCTTTTTGGGTCGTTTGACGGGGTGGATTGATCGTTTTTGACGCAAATGCCGACGCGTTCGCGGGGGTTGCGGCAAAGGCGGGATAATACCCGAATCCCCTCTGTTTGCCGCGTCCGCGCCCCTGCCGGGAGTGCGTTTAACTGCGGCGTCATCCCCGTTTTTTCCATGTCACTTTCCGCTTCCGACATCGCACGCATCGCCAGTCTGGCGCGGCTGCAACTGGCACCCGACGAGAGCGAGCGCATGCTTGGCCAGATCAACGGCTTTTTCAATCTGGTCGAGCGGATGCGCGCCGTCGACACCGCCGGCGTCGAACCCCTGGCCCATCCCGTGGCCACCGAAGACCTGTCACTGCGCCTGCGCGACGATGTGGCGAGCGAGCCGAATCAGCGCGAGGCCAACCAGCGCAGCGCGCCCGCCGTCGAACGCGGCCTGTTCCTGGTGCCGAAGGTGATCGAATGAGCGAGTTGCACCAGAAAAGCGTGGCCGAACTGGCCCGCGCCCTGGCCGCCCGCGAAGTGTCGGCCGTCGAGACTGCCGAACACTTTCTCTCGCGCATGAAGGCGCACGAGGCGCTCGGCAGCTTCGTGGCAGTCGATGCGGACGTCACGCTGGCCCAGGCGCGGGCCGCCGACGCGAAGCTGGCCGCAGGCAACGCCACGCCGCTCGCCGGCGTGCCGATAGCGCACAAGGACATCTTCGTCACCACTGACTTCCCGACCACCGCTGGCTCGAAAATCCTGGCCGGCTACCGCTCGCCCTTCGACGCCACCGTCGTGCGCAAGCTGGCCGACGCCGGCACCGTGACGCTCGGCAAGCTCAGCTGCGACGAGTTCGCGATGGGCTCGGCCAACGAGAACGTCGCCGTTTCCGCCGTCGGTTTCGACCACGCCGTGCCGGTACGCAACCCGTGGAACCGCGAGCGCATTCCGGGCGGTTCGTCCGGCGCCAGCGCCGCGGTCGTGGCTGCGCGCCTCGCACCCGCGGCGACCGGCACCGACACCGGGGGCTCGATCCGCCAGCCCGCATCGTTTTGCGGTGTGACGGGCATCAAGCCGACCTACGGCCGCGCGTCTCGCTACGGCATGGTGGCCTTCGCTTCCAGCCTCGACCAGGCCGGTCCGATGGCGCGGTCGGCAGAAGACTGCGCGCTGTTGCTTTCGGCGATCTGCGGGCCCGACCTGGACCGCGATTCCACCTCCATCGATCGGCCGGCCGAGGACTTCTCGCGCGACCTGAACGGCTCCCTCGACGGCCTGCGCATCGGCGTGCCGAAGGAGTTTCTGGGTGACGGCGTGGCTCCCGGCGTGCGCGCCGCCATCGAGGCCTCGCTCGCCGAATACGAAAAGCTCGGCGCCAGGCGCGTGGCCGTCACGCTGCCGCGCACCGAACTGTCGATCCCGGTCTACTACATCCTGGCCGCAGCCGAAGCATCGAGCAACCTGAGCCGCTTCGACGGCGTCAAGTTCGGCCATCGTGCGAAGCAGTACAAGGACCTGGCGGACATGTACGCGAAGACGCGCGAAGAAGGCTTCGGCGACGAAGTGAAGCGCCGCATCATGATCGGCACCTACGTGCTGAGCCACGGCTATTACGACGCGTACTACCTGCAGGCGCAGAAGGTGCGGCGCATGATCGCCGACGACTTCCAGAACGCCTTCAAGGACTGCGACGTGATCGCCGGACCCGTGGCACCGACGGTCGCCTGGAAGATCGGCGAGCACGGTGACGACCCCGTCGCCGACTACCTGGCCGACATCTTCACGCTGCCCGCATCACTCGCCGGCCTGCCCGGCATGAGCGTTCCCGCAGGCTTCGACAGCGGCATGCCCGTGGGCCTGCAATTGATCGGCAACTACTTCGGTGAAGCGAAGCTGCTCAACGCGGCGCACCGCTTCCAGCAGGCCACCGACTGGCACACACGCACGCCGGAGGGCTTCTGAGATGAGCGAAACCCTTACACAACAAGTCAGCACGTTCGAGCAGATGCAGGAAGGCCGTCCGACCGGCCCGCTGGTGCGGGGCTATGAAGTCATCATCGGCTTCGAGACGCATGCGCAGCTCTCCACCGCAAGCAAGATCTTCAGCCGTGCCTCCACGGCGTTCGGTGCCGAGCCCAACACGCAAGCCTGCGCGGTCGACCTCGCCTTGCCTGGCACCTTGCCGGTGATGAACAAGGGCGCGGTCGAACGCGCGATCAAGCTGGGCCTGGCGCTCGGCTCGACCATCGCGCCGCGCAGCGTCTTCGCGCGCAAGAACTATTTCTACCCCGACCTGCCCAAGGGCTACCAGATCAGCCAGTTCGAGATTCCCGTCGTGCAGGGCGGCACCGTGTCGTTCTTCCTCGGCGAAGAGCAGAAGTCCGTGCGCCTCGTGCGCGCGCACCTCGAAGAAGACGCCGGCAAGTCGCTGCACGAAGACTTCATCGGCCAGAGCGGCATCGACCTCAACCGCGCCGGCACGCCGCTGCTCGAGATCGTGACCGAGCCCGACATGCGTTCGACCGCCGAGGCTGTGGCGTACGCGCGCGAGCTGCACAAGATCGTCACCTGGATCGGCATCTGCGACGGCAACATGCAGGAAGGGAGCTTTCGCTGCGACGCCAACGTGTCGGTGCGCAAGCCCGGCCACAAGCTGGGCACGCGGCGCGAGATCAAGAACCTGAACAGCTTCAAGTTCATGCAGCAGGCGATCGACTACGAGATCCGCTGGCAGATCGAGGAGATCGAAGACGGCCGCGCGATCCAGCAGGCCACGGTGCTGTTCGACCCCGACACCGGCGAGACGCGTGCGATGCGCACCAAGGAAGACGCGGCCGATTACCGCTACTTCCCCGACCCCGACCTGCCGCCGCTGGTGATCGCGCAAGACTGGATCGACCGAGTGAAGGCGCAGATGCCCGAGCTGCCGCGCGCGATGGCCGAGCGCTATGTGACGACGCACGGGCTCTCGGCCTACGACGCGGCGCAGCTCACGCAAAGCACGGCAATCGCCACCTATTTCGATGCTGCTGCAAGCACAAGTGGCGCCCCTAAGCTTGCGGCGAACTGGGTCCTTGGCGAAGTCGCGGCACTTGCCAATCGACTCGAAGTCGGCATTGACGATGTCGCGATACCTGTGCCTACCGCTTTGGGAACACTGATCCGTCGCATCTCCGACGGCACGATTTCGCACTCTGGAGCGAAGACAGCATTTCAGGAAATGTGCATTCGGATCGAAGAGCAGTTCGACGATCTGGCGGCGTTCATTGACGGCATCATCGAGACGAAGAATCTCAAGCAAATGAACGACACCGGCGCACTCGACACGATCATCGGCGAGGTGCTCGCCAAGAACGAGAAGAACATCGCCGAGTACCGCGCAGGCAAGGACAAAGCCTTCAATGCGCTGGTCGGCCAGGTGATGAAGGCGAGTGCCGGCAAGGCGAACCCGGCGCAGGTCAATGCGCTGCTGAAGGCGAAGCTGGGTTGAGCACTGCCATCGCGGCCTCGGGGCGCGATGGTTACGAGTTCAGGGCGCTGACGCAGCCCACAGCGGCTTCAGGCGCGCGCGCTCCTCATCGAAGCGCGCGTTGACGCGCCGTTTCTCGTCCTGCTGCTCGCCGATGAAACGGTTCTGCACCGCCACGCTTTGCGTGTTGTCGTCGATCTTGCGGCGCACCGAAGCGGGCGCCTTGCTCACGTCGTTCTTGTAGAACTCGAGTTCGTCGTCGACCTTCTTGCGCTCTTCGGTGAGTTCGGACAGGCGCTTTTGCGCCGCGTGGATCACCGCGTCGATCTGCACCAGCGCCTCGGTGCGCTCGCGGTCGTGCGCCTTGGCGTTGGGGTAGCGCACCAGCAGGGCACGCTCGCGACGGCGCTCTTCCCGCTCGCGCAGCGCCAGAAGCTGGGCTTGCCGGTCGCGCTCCTCGCGTTCGGCCAGCTCCCGTGCGGTGTACGTCGGCTCGATGCGGCGCTGCGTGGTGCCGCTCGGGCCGAGCAGGCGCTGCTCGCGATCGATGCAGTCGGGGATGGGACGGTCGGCCGTGATGGTGCGGCCGCGGGCGTCGGTGCAGGTGTAGATGGAAGCGGCGGCCCCGGCAGGCTGCGCATGCACCGGGACCAGGTTGGCCAGGAGCCACACCGCCACGAAGAATGTTTGCTTGTGCACCGCTGTCTGCCCTTCAAGGTCGCATCAGTTCGCGCCGTAGCGCGCCCGGTACGCGAGAACTCCCTCTCGATGAACGTCGAGCGCACCGTCGGCCCGACTCGAAAGGTAATGTAGCAAGTCATCGAGGTTTGCGATGGCAATCACTTCCAGCCCGAGCTGATTGCGGACATATTGCACAGCGCTGTGGTCGACGTCCGCGCCGTTCTCGGTGGCCTTTTCCTGGCGATCGAGCGCAATGGCCACCGCGTGCGGCGTGGCGCCGGCCGCGCGGATGGCGGCGATCGACTCGCGCACGGCGGTTCCGGCCGACATCACGTCGTCGACGATCAGCACGCGCCCCTTGAGCGGCGCGCCGACCAGCGTGCCGCCTTCGCCATGGTCCTTGGCCTCCTTGCGGTTGTAGGCAAAGGGCACGTTGCGGCCGCGCCGCGCCAGTTCGGCCGCCACGGTCGCGCCAAGCGGAATGCCCTTGTACGCGGGGCCGAAGATCATGTCGAATTCGAGTCCGCTGGCGAGCAGCCGCTCTGCATAGAATTCCGCGAGCCGCAGCATCTTGGCGCCATCGTCGAACAGGCCAGCATTGAAGAAATACGGGCTCAGGCGGCCGGCCTTGGTCTTGAACTCGCCAAAGCGCAACACGCCGGATTCGATGGCGAACTGCACGAAGTCCTGCGCCAGCGCGCCCTCACCCTTTTTCACTTCAGCCATCGGGAAATCCTCGTGTTCAAACTGACCAGCCTCAACCTCAATGGCCTGCGTTCGGCAACCACCAAAGGGGTGGCCAACTGGGTGGCCGAACTGGCGCCGGATTGTATTTGCATGCAGGAAATCCGCGTCCAGGCGAGCGACGTCGCGGGCCGCTTCGAAGAGATGGCCGGGCTCAAGGGCCACTTCCACTTCGCCGAGAAGAAAGGCTATGCCGGCACCGCCATCTACACCCGCCACGCGCCCAGCGACGTGGTGGTCGGCTGGGGCGATGCCGAGTTCGACGCCGAAGGCCGCTACCTCGAGCTGCGCTTCGACACGCCGCGGCGCAAGCTGTCGATCATCAGTTGCTACTTTCCGAGCGGCAGTTCGGGGGAGGAGCGGCAGGCCGCCAAGTTCCGTTTCCTCGCGGGCTTCATGCCCTATCTCGCCGCGCTGAAGAAGACGCGTGAGTTCATCCTCTGCGGCGACATCAACATCGCACACAAGCAAGCCGACCTCAAGAACTGGAAGGGCAACCAGAAGAACAGCGGCTTCCTGCCCGAAGAGCGCGCCTGGATGACGCGCCTGCTCGATGCCGGCGCCGAGGGCGCGGGCCTGGTCGACGTGTACCGTCACCTGCAGCCCGACACCACCGACGCCTGCTACACGTGGTGGAGCAACCGCGGCCAGGCCTACGCCAAGAACGTGGGCTGGCGGCTCGACTACCACCTGGCCACGCCCGCGCTCGCCGCGCTGGCGCGGCACGAGTCCATCTACAAGACGATCAAGTTCAGCGACCACGCGCCGATCACGGTGGACTACGACTTCACCCTGTAAACCGGTGCGGCCGTCGCACCACGCCGCGCGCGCCAGCGCTTCCTAGATCTGCGAAGGCAGCCACGTGGCCAGTGCGGGCCACATGTAGATCAGCCACGCGAGAAAGAGGATCAGGCCCCAGTACGGAACCGAGCCCGCAAAGATTTCGCTGACCCTGATGTTGCGGTCCGGAATGGCGGCCTTGACAACAAAAACGCCTATGCCGAAAGGCGGCGTGAGCACACCGGCTTCGATGACCAGGATGCCGATCAGCGCAAAGACGATCGGATCGATGCCCAACGCCATGGCAACCGGCCAGAAGATCGGGACGGTCAGCAGCATGATGGAGATGCTGTCGATCATCGCGCCCAGAAAGAACCACACGACGACCATGAACAGCAGTGTCCCGCCCAGGCCCAGGCCCATGGATTCCAGCATCGCCTGCACCTCCTGCGGGATGCCGTTGAGCGCAATCAGTTTGCTGTAGATGGTGGCCGTCAGCAGTAAAAGCATGATGGGGGTGACAGTTCGCCCGGATTCCACGAAGGCACCGAAGAGCCCACGCAGTCGCATGCCTTTGGCCCAGGCCAGAATCGCCGCGCCGACCAGACCAATGGCGCTGCCCTCGGTGGGCGTGAAATACCCGAACCAGATGCCGCCCAGGGTGATTGCAATCAGCATTGCGACACCGAGCGATCCACCCAACTGGCTCCGCGTAAGGTCAACGCGTTGTTCGCGCGGGACTTCAGGGGCGCAAGACGGCCTGAGCTTGGCGTAGACCATGCAGTACACCGCATAGAGCAGGGCGAGCAGTAGGCCGGGGAACACGCCGGCAGCAAACAACTTGCCCACCGACTGCTCGGTCAGGATGGCCCACACGATCATGAAAACCGATGGCGGGATCAGCAGGCCCAGCACCGAGCTTCCCGCGATGCTGCCTGTGGCGAAGCTGCGGCTGTAGCCGGCGTCACGCATCGCCGGATAGGCCACGTGACTGAAAGCAGCTGCGGCGGCGACGCCCACGCCTGTCACGGCGGCGAAGACCGCATTGCCTCCGACGGTGGCTACGGCAAGCCGGCCCGGCACACCGCGCAGCCCGCGATTGACGACATTGAAAAGGTCGCTTGCCGCACCGCAATGCGCAATGAGCATGCCCATCACGGTGAAACAGGGAATCACGATGAAGTTGTATTCCTTGATTCCCGACAGCGCAGATTGCTGCAGCAGGTTGATCATGGGCTCTACACCACCCAGCGCGAAATACAGGCCGAGAGCGGCGGAAGCTGCGAATGCGAAGACGATAGGTACGCCGACGATGACGAGTACGAGCAGCGCGATGAGGCCGCTCCACATTTCAAACGACATGGTCTGGCTCCTGTTCCGGCGATTGCTCTTCTTCCTTGGCGCCGAGTCGGCCCCGCACGCCGTCGGCCACGAAGCCAATGCACACCATGGCGGCAATCACCCAGAGCACCAGGGTTCCGAAACGCAGCGGCCAGGCGGGGATGCGGAAGGCGTCGTTGCCGAAGAACTCACCCGTGTTCCATCCCGCCAGGGCCGGCTCCCAGGAGGCGATCACCATGGCGATGAAAAAAGCGCCGCCGAGCAGATAAGTCAACGCATTCAGTTGGCTTCTTGCGGCGGGCGGCAGCAGGTCGAGGAAAAACGTCACCCGCAACAGCTTGCGCTGGCGGATCACGTAGGGAGCCTGCATGAAGGTCAGCAGCACCAGGCCGACGCCCGCCAATTCCGAGGTGCCCGCAAAAGGCCTGTTCCAGAGGATGCGGCCAGCTACGTCGTAGCAGATCACCGCGGTCAGCACGATCAGGACGCAGGCGCCCAGTACGTGCAATCCGAGCAGCGCCCGGTCGATCCATAACTTCATCGAGTTCTCTTCCATAACGTCACGCGCCCTGCAAATCTTCATCGTTCCCGGCTGCCGGGCCTGCGCCGGCGGCCAACAGGGTCACGATGCCGGCTCCTACCATCAGCACCGCCACGGCAGCGGTGCGCTCTGTCGACGTCCCGGGCAGCAGTGCCGCGCAACCCGCGACGACCGCGCCTGCGCCCATCTGCAGCATGCCCACGAGGGCCGACGCCATGCCCGCCTGCGAAGGCACAGCTTGCATAACCACGCCGAGCGCCGCCGGAAACACCATGCCGTGACCCGTGGCGTAAAGCAGCATGCCGACCACCCAGGTCGAAGGTGTGGGCCACCAGACGCACGAAGCAATCACCAACGCACCAAGGCCCGCCAAAGCGCCGCCCCTGACGCATTGCGCCAGCCCACTGGTGCGCCGGGCGCGGCCGGCCACCCATGCACTGCCCGCCAAAAAGCCCAGGTAGGTGCCGCCGAGTACCCACGCAATGCCCTGCCCATCCATCCCGGTCGAATCTCGCAGCGCCGACGGGCCTTGCGCAATCAACAGGAAGAAGACAGAGCTGATCGCAGCGAAGCCGAGTGCCACGCAGCGCTGTGTTCGCAGCCGCCAGATGACGCCCAGGACCTCCCAGCCGGGTGCGGCGGTCTCTGCGGGGCGCGTCTCCTTGTGGCGCGTGATCGCGACAAGCCCCACCAACGCAACCAGCGCGGGTACCACGCCCAACGCGACACGCCAGCTGCCGCCCCACGTCAGCAGCCACCAGCCCAGAATCGGTCCGATGGCAGGCATCAGCGCGAACGCCAGAGAGATGATCGCCATGCCGCGCTGCAGGGAGCGCCCACCGCACAGGTCTCGCAGCGTGGTGCGCGGTACGACCAGCGCCACGCTCAAGCCCAATCCGGTGACCAGTCGCCCGAGCAACAGGGCTGCCGCGCCGGTGGACATCGCGGCCACCATGCTGCCACACAGAGCAAGCGCCAGCCCCCAAGCCAGCGTGCCACGGCGCCCCCACCGGTCGGCACCGATGCCGGCCAGCGGCTGCCCAGCAGCGAGCCCCAGCACGTAGAGCGCCAACGCGGCTTGCGCCTGAAACGGCGAAAGCTGAAGCCCTTCGCGCAGTGCAGCGTCCAGCGGCACCATCACATTGAGCCCCAGCGGCGGCAGGCACGCGATGGCAAAGAGCCAGATCAACCATGACCCGATCGAGCGTTGGGGCACCGGAAGGGCCACCGCGTCGTCGTGCCGCTCACAGCGGATAGTCAATTGGGAATGTGTAGCCGGCTTCCTTCATGAAGCGCACGTAGGTCTTGAGGACCTCCGTCGCAGGTTGCCCCTTGCCATCCAGTTCCTTGGCGGCTTTGCCGGGCAGATCCTTGAGCAGTTCGGCCCAGCGCTTCTTCTCAACGTCGGGCAAGGTATTGACCTTCACGCCCGCGGCCGTGGCGCGCGCCTCGACCTCCATGTCACGCTTCTTGCTGATCTCGGCCACCCGCATCGCGGATTCCTCGGCCACCTGATCGATGATGACCACGACGTCCTTGGGCAGTTTGGCGCGCGTGTCCAGATTCATGAACGCCACGAGGGTGCTCAGCGAGCCAAATCCGGTCTTGTTGAAGACCTTGGCCACTTCCTGCAGCTTGAACGCTTCCAAGCCCGAGATATAGAACAGGCTGCCGTCAGCCAGCCCGTTTTGCAGGGCCTGGTAGTGCTCGCCGATGCCAAGGGTGACGGGCGCCGCGCCCAGCGGGATGAACAACGGCGCGTTGGTGCCAGCGAGCGCGATGCGCTTGCCCTTGAGCTCGGCGATGGTGTTCCAGTCGAACTTGGTCGTGACGCCGTACGCCTCGGAGGTCATCGCACCGATCACGTAGCTGTTGTAGGGCTTCATGCTGGCCTGAAGTGCCGGCACCTCCTTGATCATGCGATTGGAGACCTTCTGCTGCAACACGGGGTCCGGCGAGGTGAAAGGCACGTAGGCGCTGTAGTTGAGGAGCCCGGCACGCGACTGCTCGAAGCCGATGGGCGACAACCCGATGTCCAGCGTGCCCTTCTGCACTGCCTCGATCACGCCATCGACCTTGGCAACGCTGCCGCCCCAAGCCTTGATGAAACGGACGTTGTGCCCCGTCTTTTCCTTGACCCGTTTGGTGACCTCGGCCGCGAAGTACGTGTCGTAAACACCCACATAGGTCAGCCCTGTCGGATGGCCGCCGCCCATGCGCAGCGTAAAGCTGTCGGCATGCGCCGCCATGGCCGCCGCGCCGAGTACGGCAAGGATCGTTAGGTTTCTGGCTTTCATCGTTTGTCTCCGTCTGGAATCGTTATGGGTTTGGCTCGGCCAGCAGGGCCTCGTAGGCCGAGGGGTTGAGCACATGCGGGTAATGTCCGCCGGTGGGCATGCTCACATGCCGAGCCCCGGGGTATTGCCTTCGCAGCCGCTCGCGAACACTCGGGGGAATCAAAGGGTCATCGTCGCAGTCGAGCACAGTGATGGCGGTGTCCGGCAGCGGCAGCGGTGGGCAGGGCCTGGACCGTACCACCCCGAGGAAACGCGCTTGCAGATTCATTGGGCTCTGGCGCTCGGCCAGCATCACCTCCTGAAGCTCCTGCAGTGGCGCGGCCGGCGCAGCGCGCACGCGCTTGAGCCACTCTGCATGCAGTTCTTGCGCGCTGATGCTTTCCACGAAGGCCTGGTCAAACATCGGGTTGGCGGCCAGGTCCGTCCCGTCCACGAAGCCGTTGCCCAGTACCAGCGCGGTCAGGTTCGCCGGGTAGTGCAGCGCATAGAACTGCGCCCAGTAGGCAGAGAACGACGAGCTCACGACACGATGAGGCGCCAATGCCAGGTGGCTCGCCACCTGCGCCAGACCGCGCGCCAGCCCGGTCGGATCGGCAAGTGCGGGATAGGTCACGGCGACCAGCCGTTGCCGGTCGCCCAGCGCCAACAGCGTTCGCACGAACATCGCGCTGTCGCCCACGGAGCCTGGCAGCAGGACGGTGGCGGGATCCGGTCCACCCGTGTCCAGCCATCGCCACTCATGGCCATCGACCACCAGCGATTGCCATGGGTAGCGCGCTTCGAGCCGTGCCAGAAGCGTCCGCATCGAAGGCTCAGAACTTGCCGTCAGCATCGACATAGCCCTTGCTTCGCAGTTCGTCCATGGCCTCGGGCGAGAATTCGGCCTGCGGCGCGTTGCCCCCGATCACAAACAGAAGCCAATGGGTCGTGTCGGGCTCTTCGAAGGTGATGTTTTCAAAGCGTCGCTGCACCCCTGGAGGGAACGAGATCACGTCCCGCGGCCCGAGTTCGAAGGCCTCCTCCTTGCCATCGACTTCCCACGAGCAGCGCCAGCGACCGCTCAGCGGCATGAAAGTCTCGTTCGTGTCGTGGTTGTGCATCATCGGGCCCTTGCCCGGCGACGTTTCGCACATGCCCATATTGAAGCCTTCGTTGATCTTGATGGCCGCGTTCTCGGCAGACTTCGAACCAACAGGCGAATGCTTGTCCTTGTCCCCCTCCGGTGGCTGAAAGCCGATCACGTTGTACAAGGTGCGAACGGCGCTCGGATAGCGACTGTCGGGCAGGCCGCCGTCGGAGCCTTTGAGCTCACTGAACAGCGCGACGCGCTTGCGCATCTCTTCGCGGGTGACTCGGATGGTCGGGATTTTTCCCATGGCTGGCTCCTCGGGTGTCGTGGAAAAAGTATCGGCGCGCGACGCACGCTGCGCGGCGACTGAACGCGGGTCACTTGCTTGTCTCGTGCCCGCTTGTACGAGAACAAATTAGAGGCCGCGGATGCCCGAAGGGCAATTGGCCAGGTCGATAGCCGTTATCGGTGTATCGATGGGCACAATCAAGTCGCAACCAAAGGGGTCGACGAGGGCCTCGAGACGAGGAGACCCCGTGCGATTGCGTGACGCCGACCTGAACCTGCTTGTGGCTTTTGACGCGCTCATGCGCGAGTGCCACGTGACCCGCGCGGCCAATCTGCTGGACATCAGTCAATCGTCGATGAGCCTGGCCTTGGCCAAGCTGCGCGTGATGTTCAACGATCCGCTGCTGATCAAGTCCGGCAATGCGCTCATTCCCACCGTGAGGGCGCGCGATCTCATTCCGCAGGTGGAACAGGTCCTAAGCAGTGTCGACTTGCTGATGCACGAACAGGCGCCCTTCGACCCGGCGCATGCCAACCAGGTCATCACGATGATCGTGGTCGACTACATCGACTTCATCGTGATGCCCACGCTGATGGCTGCGCTCGAGCGGGAAGCGCCCGGCGTCTCACTGCGCTTGATCAACCCCAACCCCCGCCGTCTGGGTGAGATCATGAGCCGGGGAGACATCGACCTCGCCTTGTCGTACTTCCCCACCCCGCCCGAGAACATCCGTACACGCCCGCTGTTCGCGGACCGGCTCGTGGGCGTAGCGCGCAGCGCCCATCCGATGTTCGAGCGACCGCTGTCGCTCGAAAAATTCTGCGAGTTCGGGCACGTGGCCATCGAGCCCGGGGAGGGTGCCACGATGTACAACGCACTGGTCGACGACGCGCTGGCCAACGTCAACATGAAACGACGCATCGTGCTGTCCAAGCCCACCTTCCTCGGCGTGCCGTTCGTGATCGCCAAGACCGACCTGATTGCAACGCTGCCCGAGCGTCTGGTGCAGCGTTTCACCGACATGGCACCCGTGCGCATCTTCCAGCCCCCGTTGCCGCTGGAGGCTCTCAACGTCGTGTTGATGTGGCACGACCGCACGCACAACAACCCGCTGCATCGCTGGCTTCGCGAACTGCTCGCAAAACTGTTCGCGCGGTAGCTCCGGCCTGAGCATGGCCCCGCGAACCTGCGCTAGGCGGGCCTCTCCTCCTCGCCTCAACCCCGCTTCGCTGCCCGGTACAGCCGCTCGACCTTCGGCAGGTTCGCTTCGAGGATGCGGATGCGGTCGGTGCCGCTCGGGTGGGTCGAGAGAAAGCTCAAACCGCCCTGGCTCTTCGACGCCGTGGCCATCTTCTTCCACAGTGACACCGACGCCTTCGGGTCGAAGCCCGCCCGCGCCGCAAGGTCGAGACCCACCAGGTCGGCGTCGGTCTCGTCGTTGCGGCTGAACTTGAGCGTGATGAGCTGTGTGGCGCCGCGCGCGGCCAGGTCGCCGGCCTGCCCCAGCCCCAACATGGCCGCGCCGATTTGCAGCGCCGCGCCAGTGCCGACGTTCTTGGCCAGGCGCGCCCGCGCATGTTCGCGCAGCGCGTGCGCCATCTCGTGGCCCATCACCATCGCCACCTCGTCCTCGCTGAGTTTCAGCTGGTCGAGGATGCCGGTGTAGAAGGCGATCTTGCCGCCCGGCAGGCAGAAGGCGTTGACCTGCTTGCTGCCGATCAGGTTGACCTCCCACTTCCACTCGCGCGCGCGCTCGTTCCACGGCGCCGCGAAGGGCACCAGCCGCTGTGCGATCGCGCGCAAGCGCTGCAACTGCGCGTTGCCGTCACCCGCCAGCGCGCCCTTGGCCCTGGCCTGCGCAAGCATCTGGCTGTACTGCTGCGTGCCGGCTTGCTCGATGTCGGCCACGGGCACGATGGTGCGCGCCATCGACGGCTTGCCGACCTCGACCTGCGCGAGCGCCGGGCCCGCCAGCGCGGTGCCGGCGGCCGCGAGCAGGAAGGCGCGGCGGGCTTGCCAGGGGCCGGTGGCGGGCGGGGAGCGGCGTTCGCAGAGGGTGCACATGGGCGCGGATCATAAGAACAAATCACCGGCTGGCGGCGCTCATGGACAATCGCGGCCCATGTCCGTCCCGTCCGCCCCGTCTGCCGAAAGCGCCACTTCCGCCGTGCCCTGGCGCGACACGCTCAAGGTCTATCTGGAGCCCGCCACCTGGCGCATGCTGGCGCTGGGCTTCTCGGCCGGCCTGCCGCTGCTGCTGGTGCTGGGCACGCTGAGTTTCCGGCTGCGCGAGGCGGGCATCGACCGCACGACCATCGGGTACCTCAGCTGGGTCGGGCTGGCCTACGGCTTCAAGTGGGTGTGGGCGCCGCTGGTGGATCGGCTGCCGATCCCGCCGCTGACCACGCTGCTCGGCCGGCGGCGCGGCTGGCTGCTGCTGGCGCAGCTGATCGTGATCACCGGCATCGTCGGCATGGCCTTCACCGACCCGCGCGCCGGGCTGCCGCCACTGATCTGGTGCGCGCTGCTGGTGGCCTTCGGCTCGGCCACGCAAGACATCGCACTCGACGCCTTCCGCATCGAATCGGCCGAGACGCGCAAGCAGGCCGCGCTGGCCGCCGCCTACCAGACCGGCTACCGCCTCGCAATGATCTGGGCCGGCGCCGGCGTGCTGTGGATCGCGGCCTGGGCCGAAATGTCGGTGGCCGAGGCCGCCACCGCCGGCTACCAGAACGGCGCCTGGAAGACGGCGTACCTGGTGATGGCCGCATCCATGGCGGTAGGCGTGATCACGGTGCTGCTGTCGCCCGAGCCGCAACGGCGCGAACTGCCCCGGCCGAAGAACATGGCCGAGTGGCTGCAGAGCGTGCTGATCGAGCCCTTCGCCGACTTCATCCGCCGCTACCGCTGGCAAGCGGTGCTGATCCTCTCGCTGATCGCGGTCTACCGCATCAGCGACGTGGTGATGGGGATCATGGCCAACCCGTTCTATGTGGACATGGGCTTCACCAAGGACGAGGTCGCCACGGTCAGCAAGGTCTACGGCGTGGTGATGACGCTGGTCGGCGCCTTCGTCGGTGGCGTGCTGTCGATGCGGCTGGGCGTGATGCGCGTGCTGATGCTCGGCGCCGTGCTCAGCGCCGCCAGCAACCTGCTGTTCGCCTGGCTGGCCTCGCGCGGGCACGACCTTTCGGCGCTGGTGCTGGTCGTGTCGGCCGACAACCTGGCTGGCGGCATTGCGTCGGCGGCGTTCATCGCCTACCTGTCGAGCCTGACCAACGTGAGCTACTCGGCCACGCAGTACGCGCTGTTCAGCTCGCTGATGCTGTTGCTGCCCAAGTTCATCGCCGGCTATTCAGGCGCATTCGTGGATGCGTTCGACTACCCGACCTTCTTCACCGCGACCGCCCTGCTGGGCGTTCCCGTGCTGCTGCTGGTCGCGCTGGCCGCGCGTTCGAGCAGGAAATGACTGACGCGCCGCGCACGCGCCAACTGGTAGGCTTTCGCTTCCAATGGTCGCCCGGCGACCTGCACCGTCCCACCTGAATCCGCCCACCGTGCCTTCACGCATTCCTCCCCTCCAGGTCAGCGCGTTCACCGCCACCTCCGCCGTCGGCGCCGGCAAAGCCGCCCTCGTCTCGGCGCTCGAACAATCCCGCAGCGGCCTGCGCGTCAACGATTTCGGCGACGCACCGCTGCCAACATGGATCGGCCGGGTCGAGGGGCTGGAAGAGATGCGCTTGCCCGAGGCGCTGGAAGGCTGGGATTGCCGCAACAACCGGCTGGCCTGGCTGGGGCTGCAAGCCGACGGCTTCATGGAAGCGGTGGCCGCAGCCCGTGCCGCCTACGGGCCGGCGCGCATCGCCCTGATTCTGGGCACGTCCACTTCGAGCATCGGCGAGACCGAACTGGCGTACACCCAGCTCGACGCCGACGGCAACTTCCCGCCCGCACAGCAGCGCCCGCGCCTGCACACGCCACATTCGCTCGGCATGTTCGTGCAGCAGGCCTTGGGTCTTGAAGGCCCTAGCGAAACGATTTCGACCGCCTGCTCGTCGAGCGCCAAGGTCTTCGCCTCGGCGGAGCGCCTGATCCGCCTCGGTCTGGTCGACGCAGCCGTGGTCGGCGGCGTCGATACCCTGTGCGGCAGCGTGCTGTTCGGCTTCAACTCGCTGGAGCTGGTGTCGCCCGAGCCGTGCAAGCCTTTCGACGCAACCCGCGGCGGCATCAGCCTGGGCGAGGCCGCGGGCTTCGCGCTGCTCGAGCGCGGCCGCGGTGCGCTCGAATTGCGCGGCTACGGCGAGGCCAGCGATGCGCACCACATGTCGACGCCGCATCCCGAAGGCCTGGGCGCCGAGCGCGCGCTCGACGACGCGCTGGCGCGCGCCGGTGTGGCGCCCGAGGCCATCGACTACATCAACATGCACGGCACGGCCAGCATGAAGAACGACGAGGTCGAGGGCGCACTGGTGGCGCGCCGTTTCCCTGAGCGCACCCATGCGAGCTCGACCAAGGGCTTCACCGGCCACACGCTGGGCGCGGCGGGCATCGTGGAAGCGGTGATCAGCCTCCTGGCCGTGGAGCGCGGCCTGAAGCCGGGCACGGTGAACACGACGCAGCTCGATGCCAGCTTCGGCCCGCAGATCCAGCTGGCGCCCGCGCACGGCGAGGTGCAGTACGCGCTGTCCAACTCCTTCGGCTTCGGCGGCAACAACTGCTCGCTGGTGTTCGCGAAGGGGTCGGCCGCATGACCGCCGCGATGACCGCGCCAACGCCTCCGGCAGCGCCCGTAGCCATGCCCACGCTCTACATCGAAGGCCCTGCCTTCTGGTCGCCCAACCTGCCCGGCTGGGACGTGGCGCGCGCCGCGTTCCGGGGCGAAGGCGAGGCGGTTGATCCACCGGCCAAGCGCCCGGCGCCGCAGGTGCTGGCGCCCGCCGAGCGCCGCCGCGCGCCCGACACCGTGGCGCTGGCGCTCGAGGTGGCCGCCGCGGCGGTCGCCAGCGCGGGCCGTGCGGCCGCGGATCTGCCGTGCGTGTTCGTCTCGGCGCATGGTGACCTGTCGATCAACGACTACATGTGCAGCACGCTGGCCACGCACCCGACACAGCTCTCGCCGACCAAATTCCACAACTCGGTGCACAACGCGGCCGTGGGCTACTGGACCATCGGCACCGGCTGCATGGCGGCCAGCAACTCCATCGCTGCCTACAAGACCAGCTTTGCGGCCGGTCTGCTCGAGGCCGCGACGCAGTGCGCCGCCGACCAGACGCCGGTGCTGCTGGTGGGCTACGACATTCCTGCCGTGGGTGCACTGGCCTCGGTCACGACCAGCCGCGGGCTGCTGGCGGTGGCGATGGTGATCGCGCCGGCGCGCAGCGCAAGGACCGTGGCCGCGTTCGATGCGTCGCTCGTGCCGGGCGCCAGCACGCCGCCTGCGCTGCAGGCGCCGGTCTCGCAGACGTTGACTGCCAATGCCATGGCCGACGCCCTGCCGCTCTATGAAGCGCTGGCACGCGGCGAAGCCGCGACGCTGGCCTTGCCCCTCTCCCCTTCTCTCTCACTCGAGCTGCGGCTGAACAAGCCCTGAACGCCATGGACCCTGTCGCCAGAAAACACGACGTCATCATCATGGGCGGCGGGCTTGCCGGCCTGACGCTCGCCATCCAGTTGCGGCAGCGCTTCGATGACATCGATGTGCTGGTGATCGAGCGGCGCGCGCATCCGGTGCCGCACGCGGCGCACAAGGTCGGCGAATCGTCCGTGGAGATCGGCGCGCATTACTTCGACACGGTGCTCGGGCTGAAGGAGCACATGCAGACCAAGCAGCTGCGCAAGTTCGGCTTCCGCTTCTTCAACAGCGAAGGCAAACGGGATTTGGACCAGGTGACCGAGATCGGCGCCCGCCGCTTCCTCCGCGTGCCGAGTTACCAGATCGACCGCGGCATCTTCGAGAACTTTCTCGCGGAAGAAGCGGTGCGCCTCGGCGCCAGCGTCGTGGACGACGCCATGGTCCGGCAGATCGACCTGGCTGGCGACGCCGCCAACGCCGGCGGGAGCAGTGGCGTGCGCGACAGCCAGCCGCTGCATCGCGTGACCTGGACGCAAGGCGAAGCCACCCACACCGCCGAAGCGCGCTGGATTGTCGATGCCTGCGGCCGCGCGGGCCTCATCAAGCGCAAGCTCGGCCTGGCCGAGGCCAACGCGCACGATGTCAACGCCGCGTGGTTCCGCATCGGCGAGCACATCGATGTCGACCAGTGGGTCGACAACAAGGACTGGCGCGCGCTTTGCAATCCACAGTCGCGCTGGCTCTCGACCAACCACATGTGTGGCACCGGCTACTGGACCTGGCTGATCCCGCTGGCATCTGGCTCGCATTCGGTGGGCATCGTGGCCGACCCCAAGCTGCATCCGCTGGAGACCTACAACACCTTCGAGAAGGCGATGGACTGGCTCCAGAAGTGGCAGCCTTCGGTGTTCGACAAGCTCGATGGCAAGCGGCATCTGCTGCAGGACTTCCTGTTCCTGCGCCACTTCTCGCACGGCTGCAAGCAGGTGTTCTCGGGCCAGCGCTGGGCGCTGACCGGCGATGCGGGCCTGTTCCTCGACCCCTTCTATTCGCCGGGCAGCGACTTCATCGCGATGAGCAACTGCTACATCACCGACCTGATCGCACACGACCGCGCCGGCGAGTCGATCGAGGCACGCGCCCAGCTCTATGACCAGCTCTACCACTCGTTCTACGAGAGCACGCTGGCGCTGTACCAGGACCAGTACCCGATCTTCGGCGACCCCGAGGTGCTGCCGGTCAAGGTGATCTGGGACTACACCTACTACTGGGCCGTGCTGGCGCAGATCTTTTTCCACAACCGGCTCACCGATCTGGCCATGCTCGGCAGCGTGAAAGAAGAACTGCAGCACTGCCAGAAGCTCAACATTGCGATGCAGAACTTCCTGCGCGCCTGGTCGGAGCGCACCACCAAGCGCAACCCGGCGGTGATGCTCGACCACGCAGGATTGCCCTGGTTCGTCGATCTCAACAGCAGCCTCTACGACACGCTCGACGATGCGGCCTTCCGCCAGCGCCTGCGCGACGGGACCGACCTGCTGCGCCGCCTGGCGACGGAAATCTACGACCGCTCCGAGGCGCACCGGCCCGAACCCGAGGGCATGTTGCTGCGCGCACTGGTCGACCAGAAGATGACGACGGCGCCAGCGGCTGCGGCCCAGGGCACGCTGCTTTTCGAGGCGCTGCAGCACTGAGCGCCCGCCGCGCGACTGCGTTGTGGCGCGCGGCGTTTACGTCAACTTTACGAGGCGTTCAATCCGCCTTGCCACCCACCGGCGACGATCCCTTCCATGAGCACCCCCCAACTCCTGATGATCGAAGACGACGCCCGCCTGGCGCAGATGGTCGGCGAGTACCTGACGCAGTCGGGTTTCGGCTTCGTCCACGCCGGCGACGGCGCGAGCGGGCTGGCGCAGCTGCAGGAGCGCGCACCAGACCTCGTCATCCTTGATCTGATGCTGCCCGACACCGACGGGCTGGACGTGTGCCGCCGCATCCGGGCGCTGCCTGGCGCGCTGTCGAAGGTCTCGGTGTTGATGCTCACGGCCAAGGGCGACCCGATGGACCGGATCATTGGCCTGGAGATCGGCGCCGACGACTATCTGCCAAAGCCTTTCGAGCCGCGGGAGCTGCTCGCGCGCATCCGCGCCGTGCTGCGTCGCCGCGGTGAAAGCGCCGCCGACAAGCCCAGCGCCGAGGTCATGCGTTTCGGCACGCTGGAGATCGACCGCAACGCGCGCACGGTGACTGTCGGCGGCGCGTTGGCGGACCTCACCTCGTACCAGTTCGACCTGTTGGTCGCGATGGCAGAGCGTGCCGGTCGCGTGCTCACGCGCGACCAGATCATGGAAGCCGTGCGCGGTCGCGAGCTCGAAGCTTTCGACCGCTCCATCGACGTGCACATGGGCCGCATCCGCGCCGGCATCGAAGTCGACGCCAAGAACCCCAAGCGCATCCTGACCGTGCGCGGCGTCGGCTACGTGTTTGCCAAGCAGCAGGACTGATGTTCGGCCTGTACCGGCGCCACCTGTACGTCCGCATCTGGCTGGCGGTGGTGGCCGGCGTCTTCATCCTCACCCTGACCGCCAACTGGATCGTCCGCGTCGCGGCCGAGAACGAGCGCGAGCGCCTGTCGGCCGTGCCGCGGGACGTGGTCGTTCTCGACGATGGCGGCCGCGCTGTCGGCTCGGGCAAAGCGCTGCGCGTGCCCGGCCAGGGGCTCGAATTCGACGTGACGCTGGGCGACGGCCGATCGATGTCCTTGCGCGTGGCGCCGCGCGACCGGCAGGCCTATAGCGGCATGGCGCCGTGGCGCACGCCTTTCGGACTCGGCTGGATGATCGCGCTGGTGGGCGTGGCCGTGGCGCTGGGCGTCTATCCGATCGTGCGTCAGCTCACGCGGCGGCTGGAGGCACTGCAGCGCGGCGTGCAGCGCTGGGGCGAGGGCGACCTGTCGGTGCGCGTCGAACAAGATGGCGAGGACGAGGTGGGCGACCTGTCGAACCGCTTCAACGCCGCGGCAGCCCGCATCGAGCAGCTGGTGCGCTCGCACAAGTCCTTGCTGGCGAACGCCTCGCACGAGCTGCGCTCGCCGCTCACCCGCATCCGCATGGGGCTTGAATTGATGGGCGACCGTCCGAGTCCCGGCGCCCGCGAGGAGATCGCGCGCAACATCGGTGAGCTCGACCAACTGATCGACGAGATCCTGCTGGCCAGCCGGCTCGACGCCAGCGAGGCCGACATGGGCACCATCGAGTCGGTCGACCTGATGGGTCTGGCGGCCGAGGAATGCGCGCAGGTCGGTGCCGAGCTCGACCTGGCCGAAGGCACCGACAGCGCCGCGCTGACCGTACCGGGCGTCTCGCGGCTGCTGCGGCGCGCGATCCGGAACCTGCTGGAGAACGCGCGTCGCTATGGCGCGGGCGAGATCAGCGTCGAGCTCGGCAGCGGGCCCGATGGCAGTGCGACGGTGCGCGTGAGCGACCGCGGTCCGGGCGTGCCGGAAGCGTTGCGCGATCGCATCTTCGAGCCCTTCTATCGCCTGCCGGGCGCCAGCGAACGGCATGGCGGCGTGGGCCTCGGGCTGGCGCTGGTGAAATCGATCGCCGAGCGCCACGGCGGCGGTGTGCGATGCGAAGCGCGCCCCGGCGGCGGTGCAAGCTTCGTGATCCGCCTGCCCCGCTGACCCACGCTCCGGGCGCCCGTGCGGCCTGCAGGGCCGCACCTAGAATCCCCGGGCTATGAAGAGATCGTTCATCGTCCGCCCCGCGGCCGCGTTCTGGGGGGCGGTGGTGTTCATGCCGGTCGGCGTCAACTACCTCGCAGCGGTGCTGTTGCTCGTCACCTTGCTGGCTGCCGGCGATCTGCGCGAGCGCGCGACCCGCCTGCGCGCGAGCCCGCTGTGGTGGCCGGTTGTCGCTTACGTGGTGTGGACGCTGGTGGTGCTGGCCTTGCGGCCTCACTACCCGCAGACGCCCTCGAACCTGGTGCACGGCCTGCGCATCGCGGCCACGGTGCTGATGGCGATGGCGCTCACGCGCGACGAAGCGCTGTGGGCCTTGCGCGCCTTCCTGGCGATGGCGCTGTTCAACATGCTTGGCCGCCACCGCGGCCATCTACGCCTTGTCGCAAACCGGCACACGGCGGCCGTGGCAGATCATGCCGGCCCTCGGCGTCGTGCTCGGCGTGATGGCCATCATCACCTTCAGCCTGCCGTCGCGCACTTCGCTGCTGGGCTTGCTGATCGTGATTCCGGCCGCGTGCCTGCACCAGTGGCGTCGGCAGTGGAAGGCGCTGGCGCTCGCCCTGCTGCTGGGTGGCGCCGTGCTGGCCGCGGGCATCTGGCAATCACCGGGCGTGCAGCAGAAATTTGCACTGGGCGTGCAGGAGATCGCTGCGGCGCAAGGTGGCGCGGTGTCGGAAGGCAGCTGGGTGGTGCGCTACTACATGTACCGCGACACGGCCCGCATGGTCATCGACCAGCCGCTCGCCGGCTGGGGCATCGGCGGCTGGACCGAGCAATGGCACCTGCGCGGCCCGCAGCTGCTGGCCGACTACAACATGCCGCACAACGACTTCCTCTGGATGGGCGCACAGGCGGGCGTGCCCGGCGCGCTGGCGCTGCTCGCGATCCTGCTGGTCGGCCTCTGGCAATGCTGGCGACGCGACGACCTTGCCGGCCGCTACGGCTTTGCAGCGATGCTGATCCTGCTCATTGCCACCAGCGCCAACTCGGCGCTGCGCGACGCCCAGATCGGCCTGAGCATCCTGTGGATCGCGATGGTCTATCTGCGCCTGGTGCTGACGCCCGATGCGCCCTGGCGCGACCTGTGGCCGCGCCGTGCGGCGGAGCCCGGGCCGCTCAGTGCCGGTGCCCCACCGTCTCCCCGGCCTTGAGCCGGTAGACGGTGCCGCAGTACGGGCACTTGGCTTCGCCCGTGCGCGCGACGTCCAGGTACACCTTGGGGTGGGTGTTCCAGATCTTCATGTCGGCCTTCGGGCTGGGGCAGAACACGCCGCCCTGGTCGTTCAAATCAGCGGCGGCAAGCTCGACCAGCGAGCGGCGGTCGGCCGACTTCACCTGATCGACGAGGGGGCTCGGTGTGCGGGAGGAGGAGCTCATGGTCAGACTTTCGTGAGCCAGTGGGCGTACTTGGGATTCTTGCCGTTCACGATATCGAAGAACGCGCTCTGGATCTTCTCGGTCACGGGGCCGCGCGAGCCGCCGTCGCCGCGGTTGCCGATCTCGATGCGGTCGAGTTCACGGATCGGCGTCACTTCGGCAGCCGTGCCGGTGAAGAAGGCCTCGTCCGCCACGTAGACCTCGTCGCGCGTGATGCGCTTTTGCACAAGCTCGATGCCAAGGTCCTTGCAGATGTGCAGGATGGTGTTGCGCGTGATGCCGTTGAGCGCGCCGGCCGACAGATCTGGCGTGTAGACCACGCCGCCCTTGACGACGAACACGTTCTCGCCCGCGCCTTCGCTGACGAAACCGCTGGCGTCGAGCAGCAGCGCTTCGTCGTAGCCGTCGTCGAGCGCTTCCATGTTGGCGAGGATCGAGTTGGTGTAGTTGCTCACGGCCTTGGCTTGCGTCATCGTGATGTTGACGTGGTGGCGCGTGTAGCTGGAGGTCTTCACGCGGATGCCGCGCTTGAGGCCTTCTTCGCCCAGGTAGGCGCCCCAGGACCAGGCCGCCACCATCGCGTGGATCTTGTTGCCTTTGGGGCTGACGCCCAGCTTCTCGGACCCGATCCACACCAGGGGGCGCAGGTAGCAGCTTTCGAGCTTGTTCTCGCGCACGACCTGCCTCTGCGCGTCGTTCAGCTGTTCCTGCGTGAAGGGGATCTTCATGCGCAGGATCTTGGCGCTGTTGAAAAGGCGTTCGGTGTGCTCGGCCAGGCGGAAGATCGATGTGCCGCCGTCCGCCGTCTTGTAGGCACGCACACCTTCGAAGGCGCCGCAGCCGTAGTGCAGCGTGTGGCTCAGCACATGGATCTTAGCGTCGCGCCATTCGACGAGTTCGCCGTCCATCCATATCTTGCCGTCACGGTCGTCCAATGCGGGGGGCTGCGCGCTCATTTTTGTTTCCTTTGGGCCGGGGGAAGTCGCAAAAGCTTGCGATTTTACGGCGGGGTCGCGCGGCCGGCCGAGCGCCCGGCGCCGACAATGGCCGGTTGTGCCAACCAGTGATCAAAGGGTTTCAGTGTCCGTATTCAAGAACGTCATCGTCTATCGCATCGAACCATCGTGGTCGCAAACGCTGACCGAGGCCGAAGAGGGATTGGGCCAGCTGCGCTTCGTGCCCTGCAGCCCCTCGCAGGAAAAATCATCCGGCTGGACCGAGCCGCGCGGCCAGGAACATGGCCCGCTGGTCGAATCCATCGACGGCCAGTGGCTGCTCGAATTCATGATCGAAAGCAAGGCGCTGCCGGCCTCGGTCGTGCGCCGCAAGCTCGACGAACGCTGCGCGCAGATCGAGGCCACCACCGGCCGCAAGCCCGGCAAGAAGGAGAAGAAAGATCTCAAGGAAGACATCACGCACGAGTTGCTGCCGCTGGCGTTCACGCGGCATGCCCGCGTCGCGGTGTGGATCGATCCCGCCGAGCGGCGGCTGGTCGTCAACAGTTCCAACGCGGCGCGCGCCGACGAGGTCGTCACCAGCCTGGTGAAGGCACTCGACGGCTTCGGCGTGTCGGCCTTCAACACGCAGATCGAGCCGGCCACCGCGATGTCGGGCTGGCTGGCGAGCCAGGAGCCGCCCGCCGGCTTCACGATCGACCGTGAATGCGAGCTCAAGGCCAGCGACGAATCGAAGTCGGTGGTGCGCTACGCCAAGCACCCGCTCGACATCGAAGAGGTGCGTCAGCACATCGCCGACGGCAAGCGGCCGACGCGGCTGGCCATGACCTGGAGCGACCGCGTGTCCTTCGAGCTGACCGACACGATGCAGATCCGCAAGATTGCCTTCCTCGAAGGCACGCTCGACAAGGGATCGTCGACCGGCTCGAAGGAAGACAACTTCGACGCCGATGCCGCGATCGCGACCGGTGAACTCGGGCAGTTGCTGCCGGAACTGTGGGACGCGCTGGGCGGCGAGATGGCGTTCGCCGCCGCGGCGGACTCATCGGCCGCACCGGACGAACGCCCCGTCGACGCCGAGGTCGAAGACGCGCCGTTCTGACGGCGTGCAGCCGAGGTAGACCGAAGGTTCTCTTTGGCGTTTTCAAACCACACCGGGGCGAGAACTAAGGATTTAGCCCCACGAAGATTGGGATTTTCTGCGTGAAGAAATGCACAAGCTGCATGTACCGTTTCGTTTTGAAACATTACATTGCAATTGTCAATTTGCTTTCAGGACGCGCTGATGACCGACTTCCATTCGACCGCCACGGCCCCCCGACCGACTTTGGGGTTCGCGTTGGAAGGCATGTCGGGCCGCGAAGAATTTCTCTTCAAATCGATCGTCCGGTTGCTCGACCACCGCACCGTGCAGCACTGGGTCTACCAACCGGTAGCGCCCGACCTGCGCGTGATCGGCGAGGGCGCTGACCATCCCGCGCGGGCCGAGAGCCCGCTCAAGCTCACGCTCAGCGCCGCACCGCAACAGCGGCCGCATTGCCTTGCGTTTCCCCTCCGGGCCGATGCGCTGGAAGCGGAACTGAACCTTCTGGGTGCCGAACACATTCAGGCGCAGCGCGACATCGATCCTCCGATGCGCTTGCTGCGCTGGCCACCGCAGGAGCTTCTGGACTCCGCCGAGCGCCTGAAGCTGGCAGCCCTGATGGTCGCGGGCCCGTTCACACGGGACCGGCTACAACAGCGTGCCGGACTGCCGTCCGATGTGTGTGCTGCCTTCTTCGCGGCATTGCGCGAAGCCGGCATGCTGGTTCCCGTTGCCGGCAGCGCCGCGACGCCGGACACGGCGCCTGCGGCGCTGGCCGCCGCGTCACGTGCGCCAGAGGCGCCTTCGCGCGCCGGCCTGTTCACCCGGATCCGGCATCGCCTCGGTCTCCTGCCGACGGCGCGCGCATGAGCGAACACAAGATCCTGTTCACCGGCACCGCCGGCGCCGGCAAGACCACCGCGATCGGCGCGATCAGCGAGGTGGCGCCGGTCCGCACCGATGTACGCAACACCGATGCCACGGTGCTCAAGGCCACCACCACCGCGGGCCTGGACTACGGCGAGCTCACGCTCGACAACGGCGAGAAGCTGCGCCTGTACGGCACGCCGGGTCAGCAACGCTTCGACTTCATGTGGAAGATCCTGGCGCGCGGCGCGCTCGGCCTCGTGATCCTCATCGACAACAGCCGCGCCGACCCGCTGGCCGATCTCGATGTCTACATCGGAGGCTTCCGCGCGCTGATCGACGAGGCGGCCTGCGTGGTCGCGGTCGGCCGGCTCGACACGCATCCCACGCCGAACCTCGAGCAGTTCGCCACGCGCCTGCTGACCCACGGTGTGCTCTGCCCGGTGCTGCCGATCGACGTGCGCGATCCGGCGCAGGTGGCCCAACTGCTGGACCTGCTGTTGATTCAACTCGAAACGCGTACGGAGAACTGCCTCTCGTGAACCCGACCACCCCTCACCTCCAGCTGATCTCGCAGGGCGCGGTCGACCTGATCATGAAGGAGATCGGTCACGTGAAGGCCTGCCTGGTATCGACCGAGGACGGCTTCGAGGTGGCCTCGTGCATCCGCAACGACGCCGACCTCGCGCGCTTGTCGGCGATGGCGAGTTCGATGGCCGCGCTGGCCGCGATCGCTGGAGAAGAAAGCCGCATCGGCGAGACGAACAACGTGGTCATCCAGGCCGCCGGGGGCCACATCGTGATGATGCAGGCCCGCCGCGCCGACGTGACGCTGGTGCTCAGCATCGTGACGGGCAGCGAGGCCGTGATGGGCCAGATCCTCTACTTCGCACGGCAGACCGCGCGCGCACTGGAAAGCGCATGACCACGCGCCCAAGCCGGCGCCGTCGCCGCCCCACGGGCTGAGCACACCGACATGCAGCGTCTGCGGTTCTGTCGCCGCGGCAGCCGCTGCTTTCAACCTGGCGCAGAAGGAAGGAATACGAAATGGCGAATGTCAAACAATCGATGGAAGACTTGCTGACGATCGACGGTGCCATGTGCGCCGCACTGGTCGACTCTGGCAGCGGAATGATCCTGGGCCAGCTCGGCTCGGGCGTGGACCTCGAAGTGGCCGCCGCAGGCAACACGGAAGTGGTGCGGGCCAAGCTCAAGACGATGAAGGCTCTGGGCCTGAACGATGCGATCGAGGACATCCTCATCACCCTGGGCCGCCAGTACCACATCCTGCGGCCTATCGCGACCAAGGAAGGCCTGTTCATCTACCTCGTGCTGGACAAGACCAAGTCGAACCTGGCGATGTCTCGCCGCAAGGTGCAGGAAGTCGAACGCGAACTGGTGATCTGATTTCGCACACGCCGACGCAGGGTCAGCGCGGCCCTTCGTCGGCGGGCGTGCTTTGCATCGCGGGAGCGGCCAGCATGACCGGATCCGCCGCGACTTCGGGCCGGGTCAGCTGCCAGCTGCGCAACTTGCCATCGACGAACTCTCCCTCCACCCAGGATTCGCCGGCGTCAGTCCAGCGGTAGACCTCGGGCTGCGCGTCCTTGACCGAGCGCAACTCGCCGAGCGAACGCGTCATCGCCACCACGTGCAGCAGCGTCATCTTCGGCTTGAGCTTGGCGTTGAGCATCACCGCGCTGGCGACATGGCCGACCGGCCGGTCGGCGGCCCGCTGCAGCACCTGCATCGTGCGCGTGAAGTGCAGCAGCAGGAACATCACGATGCCCCCACTCACCACCGCCACGCCTGGCCATCCGTAGTTGTTGTAGCCCACCGCGAGCAGGATCAGTCCACCGAGCGGGACCATGAGCTTCTGGAAATTCATGGCGGACATTGTCGCCGCGCCCGGGTAGCCACAGCCGCTACCACCGGGTGCGCGCGTTGCTACCGCGCGCGAAAACGCGCGTGCGCTGCACGTTGCCGCGCGCACATTTCGCCGCACGGGCATCTGCCCGGGTCACCGGTGAATGTATGAAGCACTTGTCTTCGCGTCCTCTTTCTCTCGTTCGTCTTTCGGCCGTCGCTGCGCTTGCTGCGGCCGCCCTCAGCGGCTGCTACGTCGTGCCACTGCACACGCCGCCGCCGCAGGTGCAGCATGGGCCCGTCGCGGTGATGCCAGCAGCCCCCGTGTCCCAGACCTTCACCGCGCGGCTCTATCCGTCCAATGCCGAGGCCACCGCCTACGGCACGATCGTCGGCACGGTGACCAACGACCTGAACGGGCGCGGCTATTTCAACGCAGTGATCGGCGGCGAACAATTTCAGGGTGAGGCGACGCGTGTCGCGGGCAACAGCCAGCGCAGTGGCGTGGCCAATGCCAGCGGCACGCGCGGCGGCATGCTCAGTTGCCGCTACACGATGAACTCGAGCACGCTGGGCACGGGCAGTTGCATGCTGAACAACGGCCCGTCCTTCACGATGCACGTCGGCGGCTGAAGTCCGCGCGAGGTGCGCGCGGGATCAGTCCTTGACCAGCGCGCGCACCTTGCGGCGCAAGGCGCGTTCGCGCTGCTGCTCGGCGTTCCAGTCGTCACGGATCCCCCAGGTCACCGAGATCGCCATCAGCAGCAGGACCCCTGCGAAGGGAAGCGCGAACACGATCGTCGCCGTCTGGATGGCCTTCAACCCCCCGGCCAGCAGCAGGCTCAGCGCGATGGCGGCAACCAGCACACCCCATATCACCTTGACGCGCGCCGGCGGATTCGGATCGCCGCCCGTGCTCATGGTGCCCAGAACCAGGGTGGCCGAATCGCCCGAGGTCACGAAGAAGACGAACACCAGCATCGTGGCCACGACCGACATCAGGCCGCCCCAGGGCATGGCATTGAACATCACGAACATCGTGCTCGAAACGTTGGCCTTGGCGGCTTCGACCAGTGGCACACCGCCGAAGATCTCGAAATTGAGCGCCGCGCCGCCAAACACGGCGAACCAGACGAACCCGACCAGCGTGGGCGCGAGCACCGTGCCCAGGATGAACTGACGAATCGTGCGCCCGCGAGAGACACGCGCGATGAACATGCCCACGAACGGCGACCAGG
Source organism: Variovorax sp. (assembly GCA_004210915.1). Taxonomy (GTDB): domain Bacteria; phylum Pseudomonadota; class Gammaproteobacteria; order Burkholderiales; family Burkholderiaceae_C; genus Variovorax. The sequence goes on from SEGS01000033.1 coordinate 43,308, forward strand.
CAAGCCACCAGGCCCAGTAGAAGATGGTCCAGTCACCCACCCACGAATCGGTACGGAAAGGCGACATGCGCAAACTCATTCGCACGAAGTCGGACAGGTAAGCGCCCAGCGTGTTGGTCAGCGTTTGCACGATCGCGATCGTGGGGCCGAAGAGAAACACCGTGAGCGCCAGCAGGCCGGCCAGCCACAGGTTGCCGATCGACAGCCATTTCACGCCGCGTTCGACACCGGTCACTGCGGAGCCGATGAACAGGGCTGTCGTCACCACGATGATGGCCGACTGGACCCAAGGCGTGACCGGCAGACCAAAGGCCGCCTGCAAGCCGCTGTTGATCTGTGTCGCGCCCATGCCGAGTGATGCCGCCACGCCGAACGCCGTCGCGACCACGGCCAGCACGTTGAACGCAGGAGAGAGCCGCTGGACGAAGCGCCATGGCAGGGCTTCGGTGGCCGAGCTCACGAGCGGCAGTGCCTTGCGCCGGAAGCTGAAAAAAGCGATGGCCAGACCCACGATGCCGTAGATGGCCCACGGGTGCAGCCCCCAATGGAAAAACGCGTAGCGCATGGCCGCGGTCGCGGCTTCCGGTGTGCCCGGTGTGATGCCGGGCGGCGGCGCGCCGTAATGAGAGATCGGCTCGGCCACGCCCCAGAAGACGAGCCCGATGCCCATGCCTGCGGCGAAGAGCATCGAGAACCAGGCACCGATGGAAAACTCGGGTTCGTCGTCCTCGTCGCCAAGCTTGAGATCGCCAAAGCGGCTCATCGCCAGGAAGAAAGCCAGCACCACCAGCCCGAGCACCAGCCAGAGGTAGAACCAGCCGAAGTTGCGCGTGATGTGGACCAGCGCCGTGCTGAACACGCTGTCTAAAGTGGCGGGGGACACCAGCCCCCAGATGACGACGGCGGCAATCAGCCCCGCGGATGCAAGCAGTTGCATGAACTCTCCCTCGATGACATGGCCGATGATGTTTTCGGCCGCCTGCGCCAAAAGGGGCGCAGGGCCGACGCAGGCGCGTCGGAACTCAGGCCCGCAGCCGCGGATGGCTGCAGGATGGATCGCGTGGGCCGATCAACGGCAAACGCGCCCGATCCGGTGGGCCGCGACGGGCACGCGTGGAGCGGGACCGGGCATTATAGAAAGTGACCCCTGCGAAGGGCTGCTCACTGCAGCCGGCGGACCGCTTCCATCGCCTCTTCGACGCGCTCCACCGCATGGATCGTCAGCCCCTCGATGGGCTTCTTCGGCGCATTGGCCTTCGGCACGACCGCCACGCTGAAACCGAGCTTGGCGGCTTCCTTCAGGCGCTCCTGCCCACGCGGCGCAGGCCGCACTTCGCCCGCGAGCCCCACTTCGCCGAACGCGATGAAGCCCTTCGGCAGGGGCTTGCCGCGCAAGCTGGAGGTGATCGCGAGCATCACCGCGAGGTCGGCTGCAGGTTCACTGATGCGCACGCCGCCCACCGCGTTGACGAACACGTCCTGGTCCATGCAGGCCACGCCGGCGTGGCGGTGCAGCACGGCCAGCAACATGGCAAGGCGATCTCTATCGAGTCCGACGGACAGGCGCCGCGGGCTCGGGCCGCCGCTGTCGACCAGCGCCTGGATCTCGACCAGCATCGGCCGCGTGCCTTCGAGTGTGACCAGCACCACGCTGCCGGGCACCGGCTCGGCATGCTGGCTCAGAAAGATGGCGCTTGGGTTCGCCACGCCCTTGAGGCCGCGCTCGGTCATCGCGAACACACCGATCTCGTTGACGGCGCCAAAGCGGTTCTTGATCGCGCGCACCAGCCGAAAGCTCGAATGCGTATCGCCCTCGAAGTACAGCACGGTGTCGACCATGTGCTCGAGCACGCGGGGCCCGGCCAGCGCGCCCTCTTTGGTCACATGGCCCACCAGCACCACCGCCGAGCCACTGGTCTTGGCGAAGCGCGTGAGGTGCGCCGCGCATTCGCGCACCTGCGCCACCGAACCAGGCGCCGAGGTGAGTTGGTCGGAGTACACGGTCTGGATCGAATCGATCACCGCGATGGCGGGCCGCGTTGCATCGAGCGTCGCGATGATCTTTTCCAGCTGGATCTCGGCCAGCACCTGCACCTGCGAATGGTCGAGCCCGAGCCGCCGCGAACGCAGCGCGACCTGCGCGCCGCTTTCCTCGCCCGTCACATACAGCGCGTTCTGCCCGGCGCGTTGCAACGCATCGACCGCCTGCAGCAGCAGCGTCGACTTGCCGATGCCCGGATCGCCGCCGATCAGCGTGACGCCGCCCGACACGATGCCGCCACCGAGCACGCGGTCAAGCTCATCCAGGCCGGTCGGCGTGCGTGCCACGTCCGACGCCTCGATCTCCGACAGCGTCGCCAGCTCCGAGGCGCCTGCCAGCGAGGCGAACTGCGTGCCGAAGCGGTTGTTTGCCAGGCCGCTCGCAGGCCCCGCCACCTGTTCGATCAACGAATTCCAGGCGCCGCACGCGGGGCATTTGCCCAGCCACCGCGGGCTGGTGCCGCCGCATTCGCTGCAAACGTAAGTGGATTTTTCCTTTGCCATCGGGGGAGTGTAGGTGTCACCCTGCGTGCTGCCGCTGCGAGGCAAACTGCGTGGCCAGCATGGTCGCGAAGGCATCCGCCGCAGGCGACAACGAGACGCCGCGCCGCATCACCACGGCAATGTTTCGCACCACCGTCGGTCGCACGAGGCGGCGCGCCACCAGGCCTGGATAGCTGGCGTGCGTCAGGATCGATGCGGGAAGAACCGACACGCCCAAACCGCTTGCCGTCATCGCAAGCGCAGTGCCAAGCAGCGTCACCTCGTGCGCGATGCGCAACTCGACGCCGGCCTCGATCGCCGCACGATCGATGCTGCCGCGTACCCCGTAGCCCGGCTTGACCGTGATCAACGGGTGTTCTGCGAGCCGCTTCCAGGAAACCTGCGTCGATCCGGCCAACGATGCTGCGCGATCCAGAACGACGCTCAGGTGATCACGCACGAACACACGCTCCTCGAGGCCCGCCACCTTGCCGTCCAGGGTGCCGACGCCGAAGTGAACATGGCCGCTCTGTATGCGTTCGACGAACTGTCCCGGCGCGCAATCGTCGATGGTCACCTGCACATCCGGGTGTGTCTCCAGAAACTGCACCATGGCGCGCGGCATCATGGTCTGGGCGATCGTGGAGGTCGCGGCGATACGCACGCGCCCATGCTGCCCGGACGCCATGTCGCCCATGTGGGTCCCCAGCATGCCGAGTTCGTCGAGCACGCGCTCGGCATGCACGATCGCCTGCTCCGCAGCCTCGGTGCGGCGCAACGACCGCGTTGTGCGATCGAAAAGGCGAACGCCCAGCCGTTGCTCGAGTTCGCGCAGCAGCACGCTGATCGCGGGCTGCGTCAGCGCAAGCTGAGCTGCGGCGCTCGACAACTGCCCACTGTGATAGACGGCAACAAAAGCCCGCAGTTGACGAACAGAGGGCACGCCATTGAGTGATAACGGTTTTTTATGAATCGGCATTGAATCTTCACTTTATTCCAGGCGCGCATCGTCCTCTAATGGTCCCGACATCACGGAGACATGGATATCAGATGAATGAAGAACGCCTGGAGGCACGCGTGCTGGTGGTCGGCGCCGGCCCGGTCGGGCTCACGCTGGCGATGGACCTTGCCCAGCGTGGCATCGACGTACTCGTTGCCGAGATTCGCCACCGTGGCGAGCCACCGAATGTGAAGTGCAATCACGTCGCGGCGCGCTCCATGGAGATCTTCCGGCGCCTGGGCGTCGCTTCCCGCTTGAGGGACAGCGGCCTTCCGGACGACTACGCGAACGACGTGGCCTACCGCACCACGGTGACGGGCACGGAGCTCTCTCGCATCCCGATCCCCGCACGGCGCGATCGCTACACCACCACAGGCGGCCCCGACACCGACTGGCCGACCGCGGAACCGCCGCACCGGATCAACCAGATCTTTCTGGAGCCCGTGCTGTTCTCGCACGCCGAGAGCACGCCCGGCCTGCGAATCCGGAACCGCCTGCGCGTCGACGCGGTGAATCAGGACGACGACGGCGTCTCGGTAGAAGCGACCGACCTCGACAACGGCCGGGCGGTCCACGTTCGGTGCGAATACCTGATCGGTTGCGACGGCGGGCGCTCGATGGTTCGCAAGAGCATCGGAGCCCAATTGCACGGGACCGATGTCGTCGGACGCGTGCAGTCCACCTATTTCCGCGCGCCGGCATTGCTTGGCCTGCTGCAGCACCCACCGGCATGGGCCACGTTTGCGCTCAACCCGCGGCGTTGCGGCAACGTCTATGCGATCGACGGCCGCGAGACCTGGCTTCTCCACAACTACCTGCACGCGGACGAAACCGACTTCGAGTCCGTCGACAGGGACTGGGCCATCCGGCAGATTCTCGGCGTCGGCCCGGACTTCGAATACGAAGTCATCTCCAGAGAGGACTGGGTCGGGCGGCGGCTGGTGGCAGACCGGTTCCGCGACCGCCGGGTCTTCATCTGCGGAGACGCATCGCATCTCTGGATTCCGATGGCCGGGTACGGCATGAACGCCGGCATTGCCGACGCGATGAATCTCTCATGGCTTCTCGCCGCGCGGCTCCAGGGCTGGGCGGGGCCGGTCGCGCTCGATGCCTACGAGGCGGAACGACAGCCGATCACCGAGCAGGTATCGAAATTCGCAATGAACCATGCGCTGGCGCTGCAACGCCAGCGCGAAGGCGTGCCGGCCGACATCGAGGCGCTCGGTCCGCAGGGCGACGCCGTGCGCGCCGCGACGGGCCAGGCCCTGTACGACCTCAACGTTCAGCAGTACTGCTGCGGCGGGCTGAACTTCGGCTACTTCTACGATGCCTCGCCCATCATTGCGTACGACGGAGCGTCCGCACCCGGCTATTCGATGGCCAACTTCACGCCCTCAACAGTCCCCGGCTGCCGAACGCCCCATGTCTGGCTGGCCGACGGCCGCTCGCTGTACGACGCGCTGGGACCGGGCTACGCGCTGTTGCGGACAGACCCGTCGATCGACGTCAGCCCGCTCGTCGCAGCGGCGGCCCGCCGTGGTGTCCCGCTGACGGTGCTCGACCTGTCCTCCGATGAGGCGGGCGACGTCTACGACCGGGCGCTCGTTCTGTCCAGGCCCGACCAGCACGTCGCCTGGCGAGGCGACGCGCTGCCGGACGACCCGGTGGCCCTGATCGATCGGCTCCGTGGCGCCGCATCGCACCCGCAATAAACCCTCCAAGGAGACTTCATGAATCGACGTCATTTGCTGCACCGCCTTGCCATGTTGTCCGCGGCGACCTGCGCCGCAGGTCCCGAGGCCGTGCTTGCGCAGGAAGACCGGCCCATCACCATCGTCGTTCCCTATGCGCCGGGCGGAACGACCGATATGCTGGGCCGTCTGATCGCCCAGCAGATGGGAAGCGCGCTGGGCCGCACGGTCATTGTCGAGAACAAGCCCGGGGCTGGCACCGCCATCGGCGCCAGCCAAGTGGCACGCGCGACACCGGATGGCACCAGCTTGCTGATCGCCACCAGCACGACGCTTGCCATCAACCCCTGGCTCTACAAGAAGCTGTCCTATGACCCGGCCCGGGATTTCGCGCCGGTAAGCATGATCGGGGCCGTGCCACTCATGGTCGTCGTCCATCCGTCGGTCCCCGCCCGATCGCTGGCCGAGTTGGTCACGCTGGCGAAGGGCAAGCCGGAGAGCATGAGCTACGGCTCGGCCGGCAATGGCAGTCCGCAGCATCTGGGCGCCGAGATGTTCAAGTCCACGGCGGGTGTCAACCTCACGCATGTGCCGTATCGGGGCAGTGCGCTCGCCCTTGCCGACCTGCTTGGTGGGCAGTTGCAGGTCATGTTCACCGACATCGCGCCTGCGCTCCAACACGTGCGAAGCGGCAAGTTGCGCGCGCTCGCGGTCACTTCGCGCAAACGGCAATCGGTGGTGCCGGAAGTGCCCGCGGTGGCCGAGACCGGGATCGCCGGTGCGGAGGGCTTCGAGGCCGTCGCATGGCAGAGCGTTGTCGCTCCTGCGGGCACACCGGCGGCGCTCATCGAGCGCTACAGCGTCGAGATCGGAAAGATCATCGCGCAGCCCGACCTGCGCAGCCGCCTGGAGCGCGACGGGTTCGAGCCCGGCGCCAGTTCGCCCGCAGAGCTGTCCGCCTACATCCAGAGCGAAACGGCGCGGTGGGGGAAGGTGGTGCGCGCCTCCGGCACCACCATCGATTGATCCGGCCGATCCCGCTGCACGGGTTATCCCGAGGCGGGCAGGCCAGCGATTCATTTAATATATTAAATACTTTGAGCCACCTATTGAGCACACCCTTCACCCACCGCAATCTCCCGCGCCTGTTGCTGCAGGCGCGCGAGGCCGTGATGGCGCACACGCGGCCCGGCCTGCGCGAGCACGCACTGAGCGACCAGCAATGGCGCGTGCTGCGGGTGCTCGGCGAACATGGCGCCGTCGAAACCGGGCGGGTGGCGCGCGAGGCGTTCATCCTCGGCCCGAGTCTGACCGGCGTGCTCGCGCGCATGGAGCGCGACGGGCTGATCCAGCGCACGCGCGACCCTGCGGACCAGCGCCGCACGGTGGTCGAAGCGACGGCGCAGGGCCGCAAGCTGGTGCGGCGGCTGTCTTCCGGCATCGAGGCGCACTACCTCTGGATGGAGCAGTCGCTGGGCAAGGCCAAGCTGGCGCAGCTCTACACGCTGCTCGACGAACTGATCGCCCTGGAGCAACCGTCATGAGCGCCTTCCTGCCGCGCGGCACCGTCTATGGCGTGCTGCTCAATTTCCGCGCCGAGCTTGACGCGATGGCCGCGCAAATGCACCAGCCGCCTTACCAGGCACCGCCGAAAGCGCCGGTGCTGTACGTGAAGACGGCCAACACCTGGAGCCCGCACGGCAGCGCGATCACGATGCCGGCCGGCGTGCCCGAGCTCGAAGTCGGCGCCACGATCGCGATGGTGATCGGCGCCGACAACGACATCGAGGGCTTCGTATTGATGAACGACCTGTCCATCCCGCATGCGAGCTTCTTCCGCCCACCCGTGAAGTTCAAGTGCGTCGACGGCGTGCTCGGCATCGGACCGGCCACACGCGATGCGCAGACCGTGGCCGATCCGGCCGCCTTCCGGCTCGAGGTGCGCATCAACGGCGCACTGAGGCAGTCGGTCGACTTCGCCGCGCTCGTGCGCGACGCGTCTCAACTGCTCACCGATGTCGGCGCCTTCATGACCCTCGGGCATGGCGACGTGCTGATGCTCGGTTGCGACGCAGGCCGACCGCTGGCGCGCGCTGGCGACCGTATCGAGATCTCCTCGCCGGGCTTCGAGACGCTGATCAACACGCTGGTTCAGGAGGCCGCCGCATGAGCGCCGCGCCGGGCCGCCCCAAGCAAGCTCGCGCCCCCTCGGGGGGCAGCGAGGACACGAAGTGCCGAGCGTGGGGGCAGACATGAAACACGCCCGCGTCGTCTTCGAAGGTGCGGCGCATGACGCCGCCGAGCGCGACGGGCAGCTGCTGCTGGCCGATGGCCGCACTGCCGCCTTCGATGCGGTCGACTGGCTGCCACCCTTCGCACCTACACCGCGCCCGCGCACCATCCTCGCGCTCGGCCTCAACTACGCCGACCATGCGAAGGAGCTGGCCTTCAAGGCGCCCGAGGAACCCCTTGTCTTCGTGAAGGGCGAACGCACGCTGACCGGCCACCGGCAGCGCACGCACCGCCCGGCCGGCGTGCAGTTCATGCACTACGAATGCGAGCTCGTCATCGTGATCGGCAAGACGGCGAAGAAGGTCCGGCGCGATGATGCGTACGACTTCATCGGCGGCTACACGGTCGCCAACGACTACGCGATCCGCGACTACCTCGAGAACTGGTACCGCCCCAACCTGCGCGTGAAGAACCGCGACACCTGCACGCCGATCGGCCCCTGGGTGGTCGATGCGAAGGACATCGTCGACCCGATGAACCTGGCGTTGCAGACCACGGTGAACGGCAAGGTCACCCAGTCGGGCAGCACGCGCGACATGATCTTCGACGCGCCCTTCCTCGTCGAATATTTCAGCCGCTTCATGACGCTGCAACCCGGCGACCTGATCCTCACGGGCACGCCGGACGGCGTCGTCGATTGCCAGCCCGGCGACGTGGTCGTGACCGAGATCGAGGGCATCGGCGCGCTCGTCAACACCATCGAAGGACATCCGCATCCATGAGAGTCGATCACCTGATCAACGGGCAGTCGGTCGCAGGCACCAACTACTTCGAGACCGTCAATCCCGCCACGCAGGAGGTGCTGGCCGAGGTCGCTTCGGGTGGCGAGGCCGAGGTGCATGCGGCCGTGGCCGCGGCAAAGGCCGCGTTCCCGAAGTGGGCCGGCCTGCCCGCGACCGAGCGCGCGAAGCTCATGCGCAAGCTCGGCGACCTGATTGCGAAGCACGTGCCCGAGATCGCGCAGACCGAGACCAACGATTGCGGCCAGACCATCTCGCAGACGGGCAAGCAGCTGGTGCCGCGCGCGGCGGACAACTTCCACTACTTCGCGGAGATGTGCACGCGGGTCGACGGCCACACGTACCCCACACCAACGCACCTGAACTACACGCTGTTCCACCCGGTCGGCGTCTGCGCGCTCATCAGCCCGTGGAACGTGCCCTTCATGACGGCGACGTGGAAGGTCGCGCCCTGCCTGGCTTTCGGCAACACCGCCGTGCTGAAGATGAGCGAACTCTCGCCGCTCACGGCCGCGCGCCTGGGTGCGCTCGCGCTCGAAGCCGGCATTCCGCCTGGCGTGCTGAACCTCGTGCACGGCTACGGCAAGGAGGCTGGTGAGCCGCTGGTGGCGCATCCGGACGTGCGCGCGATCTCCTTCACCGGATCGACCGCCACCGGCAACCGCATCGTCAAGAGCGCAGGCCTCAAGAAATTCAGCATGGAGCTCGGCGGCAAGAGCCCTTTCGTGATCTTCGACGATGCCGACCTCGATCGCGCGCTCGACGCCGCCGTGTTCATGATCTTCAGCAACAACGGCGAGCGCTGCACCGCGGGCTCGCGCATCCTCGTGCAGAAGTCGATCTATGCCGACTTCGCGGCGAAGTTCGCCGAGCGCGCCAGACGCATCACCGTCGGCGATCCGCTCGACGAGGCCACCATCGTCGGCCCGATGATCTCGCAGGCGCACCTGGCCAAGGTGCGCAGCTACATCGAGCTGGGCCCGAAGGAAGGCGCGACGCTGCTGTGTGGCGGGCTCGACACGCCGGCCTTGCCCGACCGCGTGAAGCGCGGCAACTTCGTGCTGCCCACGGTGTTTGCCGACGTCGACAACCGCATGCGCATCGCGCAGGAAGAGATCTTCGGCCCGGTCGCCTGCCTGATTCCGTTCGACGACGAGGCCGACGCGATCCGGCTGGCCAACGACATCGCCTACGGCCTCTCGAGCTACGTGTGGACCGAGAACATCGGTCGCGCGCACCGCGTGGCCGCCGCGGTCGAGGCCGGCATGTGCTTCGTCAACAGCCAGAACGTGCGCGACCTGCGCCAGCCCTTCGGAGGCACCAAGGCGTCGGGCACGGGCCGCGAAGGCGGCACCTGGAGCTACGAGGTCTTCTGCGAACCGAAGAACATCGCGGTGTCGATGGGGTCGCACCACATTCCGCACTGGGGCGTGTGAAACGCCGGCAGCCGTCCAGCGCCACGCCAGTCACGACAACCACAGCGAGACACGCACATGAACGAAATCCTCCAGCGCCGCCGGCTGCTACAAGCTGCGGCGTCCCTGATCGCATGGCCTGCTCTGACACCGATCCAGGCCCACGCGCAAGCCGGCTGGCCCGCCAAGCCCGTGCGCCTGGTGGTGCCCTTCACGCCCGGCGGCACCACCGATTTCGTCACGCGGCTGGTCGGTTTCGAGCTGGGCAAGACGCTGGGTCAGCCCGTGCTGGTCGAGAACAAGCCGGGCGCGGGCACAGTGATCGGGGTCGACATGGTGGCCAAGGGACCGGTCGATGGCAGCAGCTTCGTCACGGTCGCCAACAGCTTCACCGCCAACCAGACGCTCGTGCGGAAGTTGCCCTACGACACGCTGATGGACCTGCGCCCGGTCGCACTCATGGGCATGTCGGAGCATGTGCTGGCCACGCACCCGGGCAGCGGCCTGAAGACGGTGGCCGACCTGCGCAGCCTGGCGCGCAGCAAACCGGCATCGCTCAGCTATGCGTCGTTCGGCAACGGCACCTCGGCACATCTCTCCGGCGAGCTGCTCAAGCAGCAGATGGGCATCGACCTGGTGCACGTGCCGTACAAGGGCCAGGGTCCGGCGCTGGCCGATCTGCTCGGCGGGCAGGTCACCGTCATGTTCGGCAACTGGCCGGAGTTCCGCGGGCACATCCAGAGCGGCAAGCTGGTCGCGCTGGGCATGGCCACGGCGCGACGGTCGCGCTATGCGCCCGACGTGCCGACGCTGACCGAGCAGGGCGTGCCGATCGAATCAAACTCCTGGAACGGCCTGCTCGCACCGGCCGCCACGCCCGATGCGGTGGTCGCCCGCATGAACGCCGAAGTCAACAAGGCGCTGGCGAGCCCGACGGTCGCCGAGGCCTTCGAGAAAGGCGGCATCGCGTCACTGTCGGGTACGCCCGAGCAGTTCGCCGCGTTCATCCGCAGCGAGATCGCAAAGTACGCCGAAGTGATCCGCAAAGGCGGCATCACGACCGAAGGTTGAGCACGAGGCGCCGCCCCATGAGCCTGTACGCGATGCAGAAATTCCTGTTTGCACTGAACCGCGACACCGAGGTGCAACGCCGCTACAAGGAAGGCGGCGCGGCGCGCGCGGCCGTGCTCGACACCTGCGACCTGACGGGCGAGGAACGCGAGGCCATCGACGCCGGCGACATCGGCAAGCTCTATGTGCTGGGCTGCAACGGCCAGCTGTTGATGCACTTCGCGCCGCTGCTGGGCATCGCCTGGGCCGACTACCTGGAAGCAATGCGCGAAGGCGTGCGCAAGTACGGACCGGTGCGCGCCGGGATCTATGCGATGACGACTTCGACCGAAGACAAGGTGGCTGGCGTATGAGTCTGGTTTTTGCCGGCGTCTGCAGCCACGCCCCGGGCATCACCGGCCGCGCGCACCTGGCCGACCCGACGGTCAAGGACGCGGTCCATGCGCAGTTCCATCGCTTCGGTGCAGCGATGCGCGCGACGAAGCCCGACGCGCTGATCGTGATCGCGGCCGAGCACTTCGCCAACTTCTTCATGAACAACATGCCGGCCTATGCGATCGGCATGGCCGACAGCTACGAGGGGCCGATCGAAGACCCGAAGTGGCTGGGCATCGAAAAGACGAGGATTCCCGGCGACGCAGCGCTGTCGCAGCGGCTGATCCGCGAGGTGATGCAGACGGTCGACGTGGCGTATGCGGAAGAGTGGAAGTTCGACCACGGGATCATGGTGCCGCTGCACTTCCTCACGCCGCAGTACGACCTGCCGGTCATCCCCGTCAACATCAATTGCCAGGGACCGCCGCTCACGCCGCTGCACCGCGCATGGGCGTTCGGCGAAGCGCTGCGCTGCGCCTGCGATGCGGCGCCAGAGCGCATCGCGCTGGTGGGCACGGGCGGCCTCTCGCACTGGCCGGCGACGCCCGATTCGGGCAAGGTCAACGAAGCCTGGGACGCCGCCTTCATGGACCGCTGGTGCGCCAATGATCGCGATGCCCTGCTGTCGCCAGAGGCTTACGGCGACGAGGCCACCTACCGCGAAGCGGGCCAGGGCGGCTTCGAGGTCCGGACCTTCCTCACCGTGGCCGCCGCAGCGCGCGGCAAGGGCGAGATCCTGCACATGCAAGCCATTCCGATCTTCGCGGTGAGCTGCACGGCCGCCACGATGTCGGTGGAGTGAGCCGCGCCATGCCGCACCTCGTGATCCTCTACACCCCGAGCATCGAAGCAGAGACCGACATGTCCGCGCTGTGCCGCACGCTCGCCGACAGCATGCTGGACCAGCGCGACGACGCGGACAAGCAAGTGTTCCCCACCGGCGGCACCCGTGTGCTGGCCTACCCGGCCGTGCACTTCGCGGTGGCCGACGGCAGCGGCGACCATGCTTTCGTCTACCTCAACCTGCGCATGGGCGCGGGCCGCAGCGCCGCGGTGCACCAGCGCATCGGCGATGCGCTGCTCGCAGCGGCGAAGCAGCACTTCGCGCCCGTCTTCGACACCCGCCACATCGGCATCACGCTGCAGATCGACGAGAGCCCCGGACAGGTGTTCGACGGCAAGCACAGCAACCTGCATCCGCTCTTCAACAAGCCCTGAGACTCCTTCCATGCTGACCCCCGACGTCATCCGGCAACTGGCCGCCGAACTGCACGAGAGCGAGCGCTCGCGCGTGCAGGTGCGGCATTTCTCGCAGCGTTTCCCGCAGATGACCATTGAGGACGGCTATGCGGTCTCGCGCGAATGGGTGCGCAGCAAGATCGCTGCGGGCCGTGTCATCAAAGGCCACAAGATCGGTCTCACATCGCGCGCCATGCAGGTGTCGAGCCAGATCACCGAGCCCGACTACGGCACGCTGCTCGACGACATGTTCTTCGAGCAGGGCGACATTCCGTTCGCCCGATTCATCGCGCCGCGGGTCGAGGTCGAACTGGCCTTCGTGCTTGGCCGCGCGCTGCAGGGCCCGAACGTGACGATCACCGATGTGCTGGCCGCCACCGACTACGTGGTGCCGGCCATCGAGATCATTGACGCGCGCATCGAGCAGTTCGACCGCGACACGCGCGCACCGCGCAAGGTGTTCGACACCATCGCCGACAACGCGGCCAATGCGGGCGTGGTGCTGGGCGGCCGGCCCGTGAAGCCGGACGCGGTCGACCTGCGGTGGGTCGGCGCGCTGCTCTACAAGAACGCGGTGATCGAGGAGTCGGGCGTGGCCGCCGCGGTGCTCAACCATCCGGCCACCGGCGTCGCCTGGCTGGCCAACAAACTCGCGCCCTGGGGCGAGCGGCTGGAGGCCGGCGAAGTCGTGCTGGCCGGCTCGTTCACGCGCCCCACCGCGGCCGTGGCCGGTGATGTGTTCCATGCCGACTACGGCCCGCTCGGCGCCATCGCCTTCCGTTTTGTCTGAGGTTCCCATGCACACACCCGTCAATACTTTCAAGCAGGCCCTGCAGGCCGGCCATGCACAGATCGGCCTCTGGGTCGGGCTGGCCGACGGCTACGCGGCCGAGCTGCTGGCCGGCACCGGCTACGACTGGCTGCTGGTCGATGGCGAACATGCGCCCAACGACGTGCGCTCGGTGCTGGCGCAGCTGCAGGGCATCGCCAGCGCCTGGTCGGCTGGTGCAGGCCATGCGCTACCCGCCCGAAGGCATCCGCGGCATGGGCAGTGCGCTGGCGCGCGCCTCGCGGTGGCAGGCCTACCCGAACTACCTGCACGAGGCCAACGCGCAGACCTGCCTGCTGGTCCAGGCCGAGACGGTGGAGGCGATGAAGAACCTCGACGCCATCGCGGCGACGCCCGGCGTCGATGGCGTGTTCATTGGCCCGGCCGACCTGTCGGCGTCGATGGGCTTCGTCGGCCAGTCGAACCACCCCGAGGTGCAGGCCGTGATCGCCGACGGCATCGCGCGCATCCTGCGGGCAGGCAAGGCGCCGGGCATCCTGGCGACGACCGAGGAGCAGGCACGCAAATGGCTGGACGCGGGCGCGCTGTTCGTCGCGGTGGGCGTCGACACGATGCTGCTGGCGTCGGCGGCGCGGCAGCTGCTGGCGCGCTACCGGTGAGGCGGCGCGGACAGCGACGCGGACTGCCGCCGCAAAGCCGAAAAATAGTGATGAAGTTGAACGAACGTGGCGTAAACGCGGGGGTACCAACCGGCCCCCTGCTGGAAAAATACGGCATCACCGTGCGCCGGGCCCTGCAAGACGCCGTGACCTGTTGAATCACCACTTTCCATCCTGGAGACTTCCATGAACTTCACCCGTCGCCACCTGCTGCAGACCACCGGCGCCTCGGCCCTGCTCGCCAGCATCGGCCAGCAGGCCTTCGCGCAGGCCGCCGCACCGATCGAGACCACCACCGTCGTCACCGGCTTCGCGGCCGGCGGCACCTCCGACACCATCTGCCGCCGCCTGGCGCAGAAGCTCTCGCCGGCGTTCGCCAAGGCGGCCGTGGTCGAGAACCGCACCGGCGCGGGCGGCCAGATCGCCATCGGCTACGTCAAGGGCCGGCCGGCCGACGGCAGCGCGATCCTGCAGACGCCGACGTCGATGCTCACGATCTATCCGCACATCTACAAGAAGCTGCCGTACGACCCGCAGGCCGACCTCACGCCACTGTCGCTGGGCTGCGTGTTCGACTTCGGCTTCGCGGTCGGCCCGTCGGTGCCCGCCAGCGTGACCAACATCGCCGAGTTCCTGGCCTGGGCCAAGGCCAACCCCGCCGGCGCAAACTTCGGTTCCCCGGCGGCTGGCTCGACGCCGCACTTCATCGGCGCGCTGATCGGCCAGCATGGCAACGTGGAACTCAAGCACGCGGCCTACCGCGGCACGCAGCCGGCCATGTTGGACCTGCTGGGCGGGAACATTTCGGCGGTGTCGGGCCCGATCGGCGACCTCACGCAGCATCTGCCCAGCGGCAAGATCCGCATCCTCAGCGTCTCGGGCAGCAAGCGCAACCGCTTCGCGCCACAGGTCCCGACGCTGGTCGAGCAAGGCATGCCCGACATGGCGCACAGCGAATGGTTTGCCTTCTTCCTGCCCGCCAAGGCACCGGCCGAACTGGTCGCCCGCCTCAACGGCCATGTGCGCACCGCGCTGGCGTCGCAGGACGTGATCGACGGGTTGGCGGGCTTCGGGCTGGAAGCGATGTCCTCCTCGCCCGCCGAGCTGGCCGACCTGATCAAGAAGGACACCGCCAAGTGGGGCCCGATCGTGAAAAAGGTCGGCTTCACCGCAGAGGGCTGATGACTTGAATACCTCCATCCACCCCGACGAGCGCGCAGCGCGCGTTCAGCTCGCGGCCTGCTACCGCATCTTCGCGATGCTGGGGTGGACGGAGATGATCTACAACCACATCACGGTGCGCCTGCCCGAGGGCGTGACGGGCGGCGCGGCGAACGATGGTGGCGATGGTGGCAACGGCGGCAACAGCGCCGCGCAGTTCCTCATCAACCCGTTCGGACTGCACTACAGCGAGGTCACGGCCAGCAACCTGGTGAAGATCGACGCACAGGGCCGCGTGCTCGACGGTTCGGCGCACCCGGTCAACCCGGCCGGCTTCACGGTGCATGCCGCCATCCACAACGGGCTGGCCGGCGCGCACTGCGTGATGCACACCCACACCACGGCCGGCGTGGCGGTGGCCTGCCTCGAAGGCGGGCTGCAACAGACCAACTTCTACACCGCACAGCTGCACGGCATGGTGGCGTACCACGACTTCGAGGGCATCACGATCCATGCCGACGAAGGACCGCGCCTGCTGCAGAGCATCGGCAGCCGCAACGCCGTGATCCTGCGCAACCACGGGCTCCTGGCCTGGGGCCACACGCTGCCGCAAACCTTCGCCATTCTCTGGACGCTGCAGCGCGCCTGCGAAATCCAGATGGCCACCTTTTCGATGGGCCGCGCGATCCCCGTGAGCGAAGAGATCGCTGCCCGCTGCACGCGCGATGCGCTGCAGTTCAGCCCGGCGCATGGCGCGGGGCAGGACGTTTTCAACGCGCTGGTGCGCCAGGTCGACCGGCTCGACGCCAGCTACAAGAACTGACTCCATGAAGATCTGCATTTACGGCGCCGGCGCCATCGGCGGCTGGATCGGCGTGGCGCTGGCGCAAGCCGGCGAGCGCCTGAACGTGGTGGCGCGCGGCGCCACGCTGGAGGCGCTGCAGCGCGACGGCCTTTCCCTGATGCGCGGCGACATCCGCACGCGCGCGCCGGTGAACGCGGTGGCCGATCCCGCGGCGCTGGGCGTGCAGGACCTGGTCATCGTCGCGGTGAAGGCGCCAGCGCTGGCCGGCGTGGCCGAACACATCGCGCCGCTGCTGGGCCGCGACACGATGGTGCTGGTCGCCATGAACGGCGTGCCATGGTGGTTCCTGCAAGGCGGCTTCGGCGGTGCGCAAACCGGCAAGCGGCTCGCCGCGGTCGACCCCACCGGCGCCATCGCGGCGGCGATTCCCGAGCGCCATGTGATCGGCGGCGTGGTGCATGTCAGCTGCTCGCTCGACGCGCCGGGCGTGGTGCGGCACCACTTCGGCAACGGACTGATCATCGGCGAGCCCTCGGGCGAAGCGACGCCGCGCGTGCAGGCGCTGCATGCGCTGCTGGTGCGTGCCGGCATCGACACCACGCTGTCGCCACAGATCCAGAAGGACGTCTGGTTCAAGCTGTGGGGCAACATGACGGTGAACCCGATCAGTGCGCTGACCGGCGCCACCACCGACCTCATCATGGGTGACGACCTGGTGCGCGGCTTCATCTCGGCGGTGATGCTCGAGGCCAAGGCCATCGGCGCGCGCATCGGCATCGCGATCGAACAAAGCCCCGAAGACCGCCACGCTGTCACGCGCAAGCTCGGCGCCTTCAAGACGTCGATGCTGCAGGACGTGGAGGCAGGCCGCGCGGTCGAGCTCGATGCGCTGGTGACCGCCGTGCGCGAACTGGGCGAACTGACCGGCGTGCCGACGCCCTTCACCGACACGCTGCTCGGCCTCGCGCGCCTGCAGGCACGCGGCCTGGGTCTTTACCCGGACTGACGGCAGCCCAGCGGCCGCCTCGGGGCAACGGCCGCGCTTTACGCCACCGGCCCGGCGTGCTGGAATGGCCGCCTCGCCACCGCCGGGGCCGCCATGGACTTTCACCACCCGCTCGTGCGCAGCGTGCTGCTGCCGCTGGTGCTCGCGCTCGTCGCCACCGGTGTGTTGCGCTTCACCGCAGGATCGCGCTGGGCCGGCGCGGGCCTGGGCGTGGCGCTGCTCGCCGCAGCGCTGGCGGTCGTCGGCTGGCAGCCGCGTCCGGGTTCGCTGACGGAGAAGCTGCCCTGGGTCGTGATCGCTGCAACGCTGCTGGCCCTGCTGCTGGAAGCGGTGCGCGCGTCTCGTTGGTTGCAGTGGATCGTTGCCAGCGCGGCCTGGGCGCTGGCGCTCGCGGCCCTGGGCGTCGCTTCGCTGCCCGCGGGCGCGCTGACCTGGGTCATCGGTGCCGCCGCCCTCGCCGCGGTGCTGCATGCGCGCGACGACAACGCCGATGCGCCCGCGCTGCTGGCCGTGGCCGGCTTCGGCCTGGCGGCCGTGGCGATGACGGCCGCCTCGCTGCTCCTCTTTGAGCTGGCGCTGGGTGGCGCGGTCGCAACGGCGGGCATCGCGCTGTGGCTCTGGCCGCAGCCGCGCATTGCCTTCGGTGCGGCCGGCCGCGTGGTGGCGGTGCTGACCTGGCTGGCGCTCGCGCACGCCACGGCGCGCCTGACGCAGGCGCCGCATACGGCGTTGGCGCTGCTTGCGCTGGTGTTTGCGGTCGGCCCGCTGATGACGTGGTGGCACCCGGCCGCGCCGGCCTGGGCGTCGCCGCTGTGGCGCGCCGCGGTCGCGGCCTTGCTGGCCGTGGGCGGGGTGGCGCTCACCGTGCGTGCCGTCGACGCACCTGCGCCCGCGCCCGGCGCCGCACAAGAGGATCCGTACTACACGCCACGCTGGTAGGCGCTGCTAGCATGCGCCGCATCTGCAGCCAACCCGATGCGGATTCCGGCCCGGATGCGGGCGGCAGGTCTTCACCGGAGTTCGTCGTCTGAGCGCCCTCACCAACCCGCTTTCCGCCCCCGCTTCGGCATCGCTGAGCGCAGTGACTCCCGGCCCGCTTGCGCCGCGCGATGCCGCCGCCCTGTGGCCGCTGTGCCTGGCCATCGCCGAACGCCACCGCCAGGGGTGGCCGCCGGCCGGGCCTGAACTCCCGCTGGCCTGGTCACCGGCGGGCGGCTATGCGCTGCCACCCGGTTGGAACGCCGACGCCTGCACCTTGTTCGAGTTGCTCAAGCCGCTGCTCGACCGCCATGAGGTAGACGCCGGCTGGACCGTCGGCCAGTTGGGCCAGAGCCTGGACGGCTGCATCGCCACGCACAGCGGCGACTCGTGCTTCGTCAACGGTCCCGAAGGCCTGGTGCACGTGCACCGGCTGCGCGCGCTGTGCGATGCGGTCATCGTCGGCGCGGGCACGGCTGCACTCGACAACCCCCAACTCACCACGCGCCGCGTGACCGGGCCCAACGCCACGCGCGTGGTGCTCGACCCTTCGCTGCGCGTGCCGGCCACTGCGCGCGTCTTTCATGACGATCAGGCGCCGACGCTGCTCGTGTGCAACGAAGACCGGCGCGCCGAGGCCGAGGCACGCTTCGGCGCCGCGCGCGTCGTCGCCGTGCCGCGCCACACGCAGGCCTTCTGCCTGGCGCTGCCCGACGTGGTGAAGGCGCTGCACGCACGCGGCTTGCGCCGGTTGTTCGTGGAGGGCGGCGGCGTCACCGTGTCGGAGTTCGTGCGCCAGGGTTGCCTCGACCGCCTCCATCTGATCGTGGCGCCGGTCGTCATCGGCGACGGCCAGCGTGGCCTGAGCGTGCGCCCGGCCACCGCCATGCGCGATGCGCTGCGCCCGCCCGCGCGCACCTTCACGCTGGGCCAGGATGTGCTGTGGGACATGGATCTGCGGGCAGAGGCGGTGCCGAATCCGCGTTTGTAAGTATTCCGGCGCGTTTGTAGGACGCCATCCTTCTGCAGGGCACCGGCAAAATTCACAGCCGAACTTAACTTGGGTTAATGCGGCAACGCGCGTTTTGCCTCACGCTGCACGACCTTGATGCCATGCAAACCAGCGCCGTTCTCCTCAACCGCACGACCGAACTCGCGGATGCCGAACGGCGCCGGCTCGAAGCGGCGATTTCCGGCGTGCAAACGTTTCGGGCCGGGCAGATTGCGGTGCGCCAGGGCGTGCCGATCAACATCAGCCTCTTGCTGGTCGATGGTTTCATGACGCGGCACGTCGACGCACCCGATGGCAAGCGGCACCTCGTCGGGGTGCACGTGCCGGGAGATTTCGTCGACCTTCACGCGTTCCCGTTGAAACGGCTTGATCACGATGTCGGCGCATTGACGGATGTGACTGTCTGCGTTTTCACACACGACGATCTCGAGAAAGTCGTGTGCGATGACATCGATCTGGCCAGACGTCTCTGGTTCATCACCATGCTGGACGCTGCCCAGCATCGGCAGTGGATCTACCGCCTCTCCAGTCTTTCGGCGCTGCAGCGCGTCGCGCATTTTCTTTGCGAGGTGAATGCGCGGCTTCTGGCGGTCGGGTTGTCGGATGGAAATAGCTTTGCCCTGCCGATGACGCAGTCGGATATCGGCGAAGTCTGCAGCCTGACGAACGTCCATGTCAGCCGTGTTCTGCGCAACCTGCGCGAGATGGGCCTGTGCCAATTTCGTTCCTCGCATGTCGAGATCCTCAACCTGGCCGGGCTGGCAGAAATTGCCTTGTTCGAGCCTGGATACCTGTACCTCAATCCGCGCCTGGCAGCCCGGGCGGTGGCGTGAATCGGAGCTTTTCATGAACGACCGGGACACTGCAATTCAACCCCGCACAGACGCCGGGATCGCCACCGCTGTCGAAGGTGTCGTGGTGCTCGATGGGCCCGATGGTGTGGCCGTGACCATGACCGCCGACGCAGCCACCCGAACGGCCAACAGCCTGCACGCGGCCGCAGACGAAGCACGTCGCAACCCTCCGCAGGCAGTTGCTCCTCACGACCCTCCATCTCCGGGCTCGCCGTGAGTCATCGCAATTCGATGAAGGGGCTAGCCCGGGATCCACGCGATGCGTCTCTATCCTGGTAAGACCGCCTCGCCACCGGCGCCACAAAAATGGTCACTGGCATTCGAGCCGCATCGGGAGGGGTCGGCCGCGCAGTGCGTCGGCGTTCTTTCGAAAGACGGCATCGTCAGATGCCGCCTTTCGATCTTCCGTGACGACATGGATGAAGACGCCGTGCGTCGCGCCATCGCCGAGAAAGCGCGGGCGTGGATCCTGCGGCATCCGGAAGGTGACGTGGGCGGCCCGGCCATCGATTGACCGTGCCGGCCGGCTGCGCGCTCATCGGCGCCGGCCGTGGATCGCCTACTCGGCCTCGATGCCGGCGGCCTTCACGATCTGGCCCCACTTCTGCGACTCGCCCGTCTGGAACTTCGCCATCTCGTCCGGGGTGGTCGTGAACACTTCGGTGCCGGTCGGTTCGTAGAACGCCGTCTTTGCGGCATCGCTCTTCGCGGCCTTGACCAGCAATTCGTTCAGGCGCTTCACCACGGCGGGCGGTGTGTTCGCCGGCGCGTAGGCGGCGAACCAGTAGCCCATCGAATAGCCCTTCACACCCGCTTCGGCGATGGTCGGCACGTCTGGCGCCAGCGGCGAGCGCCTGGCGCTCGACATGCCCAACGCGCGCAGCTTGCCGGCCTTGACCTGCGGCAAGCCCGTGGCCGTGTCGGTGATCATCATGTTGATCTGGCCGCCCAGCAGATCGGTCACGGCCAGCGTGTTGCTCTTGTAGGGCACATGCAGCAGCTTGATGTCGGCCATCTGCTGCAGCAGTTCGCCGGCCATGCGGCTGGACGAGCTGCCACTGCCGAAGCTGTACTTGCCCGGCTCCTTCTTCGCCAGCGCGATGAATTCCGCCACGGTCTTGGCCGGGAAGGTCGGGCTTACCACCATGATCTGACCGCCCTTGCCCAGGCCCGTGATGGGCGCGAAATCCTTCACCGGGTCGTACGGCAACTTCTTGTAGAGGTGCTCGTTGGCAGCGTGCGTCGTGTTGGTGGTGATCAGCACGGTATAGCCGTCGGCCGGGGCCTTGGCCACGAACTGCGATGCGATGAAACCGCTCGCGCCCGCCTTGTTGTCGATGACCACGGACTGCTTGCTTTCGGCCGTCACGCCATTGCCCAGCGCGCGGGCGATCTGGTCGGTCGCGGTGCCGGCTGCGAACGGCACCACGAAGGTGATCGGCTTCTCGGGAAAGCCCTGTGCGTGGACGGTCCCGGCCAGGACGAGGCCGGCGGCGACAACAGCGAAGGGGTGGAACAGGTTCATGGTTTTGTCTCCAGAGGGTCAGGGTTGAATGAAGGGCCGACCAGCAGGTGCTGCAGGGCGGCGGGCACGAGGATCTGCAAGTCGAGCAACAGGAACGACAGCGACTTGCCGTGCGTGTCGAGGTTCAATGCGTCGTTGACGCCGCCGTCGAGCACGGCGTCGAGCACGAAGTTCATCGCGTGCAGCTTCGGCAGCAGGAAGCGTTGCACATCGCTCGGCGCGCGGTGCCGGAACTGCGCCGCGACCGCCTCGGGCGTGACCTGTTCGACCAACAAGGGCCAGAGCGCCGGATCCCAGGCGATCACGCTGATGTTGGAGCGGTCGCCCTTGTCGCCCGTGCGGCCGTGCGCCGCGCGATACAGCGGAACGCGGGTGCTCATAGCGCCTCCACCAGCTCGAATCGCACCGGCACGGCCTCGCGCGGCAGCAGACAAGAGATCGTGTTGAGCCGCGCGGTGAGCGTGCTGCGAACGCCGCCACCACCGGCCGGACCGCAGGTATAGAGGGCCATCACCTCGCGGCCGAGCCGCTCTGCCGTCGCCCGGTCGGCGTGGGCGGCCGCGACGCGCAGGCGCACGTCGCGCGAGCCGCCGTCCGGCACAGCGGCCAGTGCACGGCCCGCGTCGTCGCCCAGGATGCTGAAGGCCCCGATCAGGTCCACGCGCAAGGCAAGGTCGGGCAGCCGTGCCCGCAGCACATCGGCTGCCAGCCGGGCCCGGGCCTCGGCGCGCGGACCGGCGTACGAGATCTCGCCTTCTGCGAGCCAGCCGCCTTCGTAGCAGACGTTGACCTTGTAGTGCGTCGGCCGCGCATGGCCGCGCACGCCACGCAGCGCCACGCGATCGGGCCCAGCGCTTTGCACCTCCGCTTCGCCGATGTCGGCGATCACGTCCGGCGTCAGGTAAGCCGCCGGGTCGTGCACTTCGTAGAGCAGCTGTTCCTTGACGGTGGCCTCGGTCACCAGGCCGCCCGTGCCGCTGGATTTGCTGATGGTGCAATGGCCGTCCGCATCGATCTCGGCGATCGGAAAGCCCACATTGGCTAGGCCCGGCACTTCCTTGAAACCGGGGTCGGCGAAGTAGCCGCCGCACACCTGCGCGCCGCACTCCAGAAGATGGCCTGCCATGGTCGCGCGCCCGAGCTTGTCCCAGTCATCGGCTGCCCATCCGAAGTGCGACAGGGCGGGCCCGACCGTGAGCGACGGGTCGGCCACGCGACCGCACACGACGATCTGCGCACCGGCATCCAGTGCCGCGGCGATGGGTTCGGCGCCGATGTACGCGTTGGCGCTGACGATGCGCAGCCCGTCCATCGAGGCGCCGAGCCGGCTGCGCAGCAGATCCTGCTGTGTCATCGAGGAAAGGTCGTCGCCTTCCACCACGGCAATTCGCGGCGTCGGCGCGCCGAGCTCGCGCGCCATGCGGGCAATGTGCCGCGCCGCGGCGCGCGGGTTCGCCGCGCCGAAGTTGCTCACGATGCGGATGCCGTGCGCAAGACAGCGAGCGAGCACGGGTCGCAGCATGTCGTCCAGCAAGGGTTCATAGCCGGCGTCCGGGTCGGCGCGCCGGCGCAGCTGGGCCAGCGCGAGCGTGCGTTCGGCCAGCGTCTCGAAGATGAGGAACGCGCGTTGCCCGGCAGGGCCCGCGGCCAGCCGCGCGATGAGCGTGTCGACCACGGGGCCCGAAGCATCGGTGCGGTCACCGGAAAAGCCGGCGGCGCAACCGACCAGCAACGGCGGCACTCGGGTGTCGGATGTCATCGGTTCTTTGTCTCTTGTGTGGCGCGAATGTAGCCAGACGCTCATCATCCGTAAAATCGAAAGTTCAGATTAATTCATCCAAACACCGGATCAATGGCCACGCCCGATCTTTCTGCGCGCCAGCTGCGCGCCTTCGTCGCACTGGCAGACCAGCGCAACTTCACACGCGCGGCACAAAGCTGCCACCTCTCTCAACCAGCCTTCAGCGCATTGATCCGGACGCTGGAAGATGCGATGGGCACGCGGCTGTTCGACCGGGACACCCGCAGTGTGCAGCTGACCCCCGAAGGACGCCTGTTCGACGGCGCTGCCCGCCGACTGCTTGACGACATGCAAGGCGTGATCGGCGATCTGTCGGACCACATCGAACGACGCAAGGGCCGCGTGAGCATCGCGGCCCTGCCCTCGCTGGCCGCGGGCTGGTTGCCTGCAATCCTGGCCGAGTTCATGCACGCCTGGCCAGGCATCTCGGTGGAGCTGCACGATGCGTTGTCCGATGCCTGCCTCGCGCAGCTGCGGAACCACCAGGCCGACTTCGTGCTTGCGGCCAGCGATGCCGGGCGGGCGGCATCGGGCGACCTGCGCGGTCGCAAGCTGTGCAGCGACCGCTTCCATCTGGTGTGCCGCGCAGACCATCCGCTCGCCCATGTGCATCGACTCAGCGCGAAGCAACTCGCGCCCTGGCCCTTCATCCAGATGTCGCGCAACACCAGCGTGCGGCAGTCGCTCGACGTGGCCCTTCACCCGTTGCGCCTGAACACCGTGTTCGAGGTGGAGCATCTGGCCACGGTGATGGGCCTTGTCGAAGCCGGTGTCGGCATCAGCGTGGTGCCCGCGCTCACGCTCTTTCATTTCAAGCGCGACACGCTCGTGACGCGCCCTCTGCCCGTGGCCGGCCTGACGCGCACCATCTACCTGGTGCAGCGACGCGAGGGCAGCCTGTCGGTGGCGGCGCAGACGCTGCACGACCTGATCGTTGAGCGGCTGGGCTCGCTGCGCTTCTAGCCTGCTGCGCGCCGTCTCAGACGCGACGGGCCGCTCCACCCCAGCACATCGCTGTGCCCCACCCGCAGTTGCAAGCCCCCGATCTGCGCCCGTTTGCGCTGCTGCCATTGCGCGACGGCTTCGGCCTCGTCTGGTGCTTGTTCTGACGCCGCGGCACCAATGCCGTCGATCATCGCGTACAGCATGGCTGCCTCGGCTGCGCCGCGGTGCGCGTCGATCTGCCAGTCGGTCTGCACGGTCTGCACGCGCCAGTCCGGATGGGCCAGGCGCTGGGTCGCGTGCGCGGTCGCGGCGCCGCCGAGCGCGGGGCCGAAGCCCTTGTCGTGCTGCTGGTGGGCGCGGAACAGCGCGTGGATTCGCGCGTCTTCCGCGTCGCCCGGCGACCAGTCGATGCGGTCGTCGACGTTCAGGGCCCACCAGACGGCCGAGTCCTCCGCCTGGCAGCGCTGCAACAGCGCGTCGAGCCATGGCGCCGACACGAGGTCGAGCAGCGCGGAGGCCGTGACCAGGTGCGCGCCCGCCAGCGGCAGCGCGCTCAGCGCACCGACCAGGTCGGCCTGATGCGGTGTGACTTCGACGTGCAGACCGTCAGGGCCATCGATGACCGGCGGCTGACCGGCGTCGACGCGCAGCTGCAGCCCGCGTGCCGCGGCCCAGGGCGCGAGCGCATCGGGCAGCGCGGCGAGCACGCGTGCGTCGTGGTCGACCAGCCGCCAGTGCTGCCGACCACCGAGGCGCGGCGCGATCTCGCGCAGGTTGGCGCCGGTGCCGCACCCCAAGTCGACGATCGCGAGCGCGCCGCCGTCGAGAACGCGGGCTTTCAGGGCGGCGAAGAATGCCGGGTCGATCGGCGCCGCGCGCGCCGCTTGGTCGAAGGGCTCGCGCAGCGCCAGCCAGTCGGTGCTAAAGCCGGTCATTGCAACGTGCCTTCGGCGACGGTCTCGAGCACGTCAGCAAAGCAGGCGCAGGCCATGGGCCAGGTCGGCAAGCGCAACGCCGCGGCGCGCGCACCTGCCGCGAGCGAGGCGCGCTGCGCCGGCGAATCCATCACGGCTTGCAGCGCGGCACGCACCGCAGTCACATCGCCCGGCGGCACCAGCAGACCGGCGTCGGCCGGCACGGTGTCGACGATCGCACCGGCGGCGCTGCTGATCACAGGCAGCCCGCGCGCCAGCGCTTCGGCCAGCGCCATGCCGTAGCCCTCGTGAAAGGATGGCAGCACGAACAGGTCGGCGTCGGCGTAGAGCGTCTCAAGGCGCGCGGCATCGACCTCGCCGTGCCACACCACGCGGTCGGCGATGCCGTGGCGCGCCGCCGCATCGCGCACCGCGGCCACAGTCTCCACATCGCGCGTGAGACTGCCCGCGCAATGCAGCTGCCACGGTCGATGCTGCAAGCCAGCCAGTGCATCAAGCAGCACGGCGTGCCCCTTGCGCGCTGTGATGGTCGCGACGCACAAGAGGCACAGCGCGCCTTCGCCCGCGCTTGCGACGGCGCCGCCACCGTGCGCGCGCGGCGCTGCGTCAGTGCCCGGTTCGACCACGGTGATGCGCGCGGCCGGCACGTCGAAATCGGCCACTGCGCGCGCGGTCGACGGGCTGGTGACGATGACATGCCGCGCGTGCGCGAGCGCGCGGCGCTCGCTGTTGAACAGGGCGGTTTTTTGGTACGGCGACAGACCCGATTCGAAGGACAACGGGTGGTGCACCAGTGCGACCCAGCGCAGTCGATGCGCGTGCTGCGCGATCTGATCGGGCAGCGCGCCGAAGGCCAGCCCGTCGGCCACCACCAGCGCGCCATCGGGCAGCGCGGCGATCACCTCGCCGGCGTGTGCGCGCGCAGCGTCGTCAGGCAAGGGGAACATGTCGCCCGGCGAACGCAGCGTGACGGTCCAGCCCGCTGCGCGCAGGCCGCGGACGATGTGGCGGTCGTAGATGTAGCCGCCGGTGGCGCTCTGCCAGTCGCCGGGGGCCAGAAAGATGCAGTGCCGGGGCGGGCGCATGCGCAGCGCCGGCTCAGCGCGCGCCGGCTGTCGAAGGCGCCGGCAGCGACCCTTCGTACGCGGCCCAGGCCACGTGCGACTCGTGCAGCCGCACGCGCAGGCTGTCGAGCCCGCTCGCATGCGCGCCGAGCTCGCCGGCGGCGGCCGCGGCGGCGATGCGGTCGAACACCACGCGCGCCATGAACTCGGTCGTGGTGTTCTGGCCCGCGAAGGCCGGGTCGTCGTCGAGGTTGCGCAGGTTCAGCTCGCCAAGCACGCGGCGCAGCACCTCGGTAGCGCGGGCGATGTCGACCACCATGCCGTCGGGGTCGAGCGAGCCGCGGCGGAACTCGGCATCGACCACGTAGGTGGCGCCATGCAGGCGCTGCGCCGGGCCGAAGGCCTCGCCGCGGAAGCTGTGGGCGATCATGAAATGGTCGCGAACGTTGACGGTGTACATGGGTGCTTTCGGAAAGAGGGAATCAGGAATAGTCGATGCGCTGGCACAGCACGTCGGGCACGCCGGACGCGAGCCGCGCCAACACGGCCGGCAGCTCGTCGAAGGGCGCATGGTCGGTGATCAGTGCATCGAGCGCAGGCTCGGCCAGCAGCGACAACGCAAGGGCCATGCGGCGGTCGTGCGTCCAGCGGCTGCGCTGCGCGGTCGCGACATGGCCGACCTGCGAACTGCGCAGCGTGAGCCGGCGCGCATGGAAGGCCTCGCCCAACGGCAAGGCCACGGCGCGCTGGCCGTACCAGCTCAGCTCGATCACGGTGGCCTCGAACGCGGCCAGGCCCAACGCGGTGACGAGTCCGGCCGGATGGCCGCTGGCGTGCACCACCAGATCGGCGTCGCGTGACGCGGCCTCCGGCGACGCGAAGCGCACGCCGAGCCGTGCCGCGACAGCGGCGCGCTCGGCGCGGAGATCGACCAGCTCGACCGAACACCCCGCGATGCGCGAGGCCAGCCACGCGACCAGCAAGCCCACGACACCGCCGCCAACAACCGCAATGCGGTCGCCCACGCGCGGCGCAGCGTCCCACAGCGCATTGACGGCCGTTTCCATGTTGGCGGCCAGCACCGCGCGCGACGCCGGCACGCTATCTGGCACAACGCGAACGGCTTCGGCGGGCACTACATAGCGCGTCTGGTGCGGGTAGAGGCACAACACGGTGCGGCCCTGCAGCGCGGCGGGCCCTGCCTCGACCACGCCGACGCTGGCATAGCCGTACTTCACCGGCCCGGGAAAGTCGCCCGACTGGAACGGCGCCCGCATGCGCGCGTACTCGCTCGGAGGCACCTCGCCGCGGAACACGAGCCCCTCGGTGCCGCGACTCACGGCGCTGTGCAGGGTGCGCACCCGCACTTCGCCCTCGGTCGGCGCGCGCAGCGCCTCGGTGCGGATCGCGGCGCGGCCGGGCGCCTCGGTCCAGCAGGCCTTGCACGTGTGCAAGTCAACGGGGGCGACGGGGAGATGATTTACTGGCATGCTGCTCCGGCCGATCTTATGACGATGCCTTTGTCCCCTCCCCCACCGCTTTCATCCGCCGCATCCCGCCCCGGGCGCGTGCAGGCCGATGCAGCGCTGCGGCGCGATACCGCGCGCGCGCTGGCGTGCATGGCGCTGCTGCTGGTGGCGATGGCAGCGCTGAGCACGATGACCGCCGGCCTGAGCATGGGGTTCGTGCCGAAGGCGCTGGCCGTGTTCGGCATCGCGGCGGCCTTCATGTGGCGCGGGTTGCCGGCGCATGCACCGCTGCGCCGTTTCGGCGCGGCCAACACCCTCACGCTGTTCCGGCTCTCGCTCATCGCGCTGCTGGCCGCGGGTGCGGGCGAAGCCATCGCCGGCGATGCGCCCGTGGCCTGGGCGGCGGTGGTGATCGCCACCGTGGCCGCCCTGCTCGATGCCGCCGACGGGCCGATTGCGCGCCGTCGCGGCGAAGCCAGTGCGTTCGGTGCCCGCTTCGACATGGAAACCGATGCGCTGCTGATCGCGGTGCTGAGCGTGCTCGTGTTGCAGCTCGACCAGGCCGGCGCCTGGGTGCTCGCCGCCGGCGCCATGCGCTATGCGTTTGTCGCAGCGGCCGCTGTGTGGCCGTGGCTGGCGCAGCCGCTGTTTCCGAGCACGCGCCGCAAGGTCGTGTGCGTGGTGCAGATCGTGAGCCTGATCGTGTGCCTCGGGCCCATCATCGACCCGTGGCTGGCCCGTGCCATCGCGGGGGCCGGCTTGCTCGCCCTGGCGTATTCGTTCGCTGTCGACATCGTCTGGCTGGCACGCCGCCGGCAACAGGTCCAGGAGGCCTCTGCATGAACCGCTCTTTCGCACCCTGGATGCGCGTCGCCGTCGGCCTGGGCCTTTGCAGCTGCATGGCCGTCGCTTCGCTCCCCGCGGCCGCGCAAGCCGCGCGCTACGAGCTCGATCCCGAGCACCTGAGCGTGGGCTTCCTGGTCGATCACATCGGCTACGCCAAGGTGCTGGGCATGTTCCGCGCCGCGCGAGGCAGCTACAGCTTCGACGAAGCGACCGGCACGCTGGGCGAGGTGCGCATCGAGATCGACACGCAGAGCGTGTTCAGCAACCACGCCAAGCGCGACCAGCATTTGAAGAGCGCCGACTTCCTCAACGCGTCGGAATTCCCGCGCATGACCTTCACCGCGCCCGGCGGCAAGCGCACCGGCGAGCGCAGCTTCGAGATCGCCGGCACGCTCGATCTGCTGGGCCGCAAGCAGCCGCTGACGCTGCAGGCCACCTGGAACAAGAGCGGGCCCTCGCCCATCGCGAAGTCCTCGTATGTGATGGGCGTCTCGGCGCGCGGCAGCTTCAAGCGCAGCGGCCACGGCATGAACTACGGCGTGGGCAACGGCTGGGTCGGCGACGACGTGGCGCTGATCATCGAGTTCGAGGCCATCCGCAAGTGACGCCCGGCATGCAGGCGTCGTGGCGCCTGCTGCATTCGGGCCTGCTGCGCGTGGGCCTGCCGCTGTGGCTCCTCAACACGCTGCTCAGCTTCGTCAATCCCGGACCGACACCGTGGCCCGAATTCAGCGCGCGCCTGGCGCCGGAACTGTGCCTGGCCATGGCCGGCGTCGCCGGCTGGATCGCCTGGCGAGGCCGCCTGCCCGGCCGCACCTTGCACGCACTCGCGGCCTTGACCGCGATGCTGGTGGCGGTGCGCGCCATCGAGGTCACATCGGCCGCGATGTTCGGCCGCTCGCTGAACCTGTACTGGGACGGCCGCCATCTGGGCGAGGTGCTGGCGATGAACGGCGTGCCGGCATGGCAGATTGCCGGGGGCGTGCTGCTCGTTGCTGCGGCGATCGTCGCGCTGTATCTGCTCGCGTTGTGGAGCTGGCGTGCGCTCCGGCAAGGATTGGCGCATGGCGCGCTACGCGGCAGCGCGCTGTTGGCCGTGGCCGCCGCGCTGGCCGCGCTGGCGCTGCACGGTGCCGGCGGCCCGGACACCGGTCGCTTCTTCGCCGAGCCGGTGGCGCCGGTGATGGCACGCCAGGCCCGGCTGGTGGTGGCGCAGCTGCGCGCCGACGGCACCGAGTCGCGCTTGACGCCGAGCCCGTCCTTCGATGCCGACCTGGCGGCGCTGCGCGGCGCCGATGTGCTGCTCTTGTTCGCCGAGTCCTACGGCGTGAGCACGCTCGACGATCCGGTGCAGACGCACGCACTCGCCGCACCGCGCGCCCGGCTCGCCGAAGCGATCGCCGCCAGCGGCCGGCACGTGGTGTCGGCCCGCGTGCGGTCGCCGACCTTCGCGGGCGGCTCTTGGCTCGCGCACGGCGCGCTGCTCAGCGGCGTCGATACGCGTGACCCGCTCGACTACGACGTGCTGCTGAGCACGGAACGACCTTCGCTCCCGCGCCAGTTCGGCGCCCGCGGCTACCGCACGGTGAGCTGGATGCCGGGCCTGCAGCGGCCGTGGCCCGAAGGCCGCTTCTTCGGCTTCGACCGCTATGTCGATGCGACGAACATGGGCTACGCCGGCCCGGCCTTCGGACCGTGGCGCGTGCCCGACCAGGCGGCCATGGCGCTGCTGCACGCGCAGGAGCTGGCCGCGCCGGCCACCGCGCGCCTGCCGCGCTTCGTGGTGTTTCCCACCGTGGCCAGCCATGCGCCCTTCCGACCGGTCGCGCCCTTCATGGCCGACTGGACCCGGCTCACTGGCCCGACGCCCTACACGCCCGAAGAACACGCGCATGCGCTGGACGAGCCCGCGTCCTGGCGCGATCCCGTGCCCGGCTATGTGCACGCGATCGCCTCGACCTGGGAATGGCTCGGTGCCTACCTGCGCGAGCGAGCGCCGCCGCGGCTCTTCACCATCGTCATCGGCGACCACCAGGCCTTCGCGGGTGTGAGCGGTGCCGGCGCGACGTGGGACGTGCCGGTGCACCTGATCAGCGACGACGCCGCGCTGCTCGCGCGCTTTAAGCAGGCCGGCTTCGTCGAAGGCCTCACGCCGCGCGGCCCGCCGCTGGGCGACATGCATGCGCTGACGCCGCTGTTGCTGCGGACCTTGTCGACGCCCTGAGCGCAGGCGCGCTCACGCGCCGCGCAGCACGCGCACGGCCTCGGGCAACGAATTCACTTGCGGCATGAAGTGGTCGAGCGTCGCACCCAGCGCCACAGCGCACGCCAGCGCACCGAGCAGCGGCTTCCAGGTCAAGCGCACCGCCGCCGACAGCCAGCCTTCGCGCGCCACACGCATGGCCGCGCGCGCGGACGCGTAGGAGAACGCGACCTCGACGGCCACCGCCAGCAACGCGTCCCAGCCGAAGTACAGCAGGGCCAGCGAGCCCGCACCCGTGACGATGGCGACGCCGATCAGGAAGACGGCCACCACCGGCACCACGATGATCGCGCCCTCGTCGGCGCTGCCAGCGGCTTCCAGGGCGCTGGCCAGGTCGCCCACGCCCTCGGCGGCACTCGCGGTGGACGCGTCGACCGCCGCGCCTTCGAAGTCACCCGACGCACCCCCGCCGCCGAAGTCGCCACCGCCGCCGGACTCCGCCCCGCGCGGTTCCGGCGTGCGGACGAGGTCGATGTCGGGAATGTCGAGGTCGTTGTCGTTCTCACGCTTCACCAGCCATTGCGCCCACCAGCGCAGCGCGACCAGGTAACCGGCATAGCCCGCACCGAGGGTGACGGCGTAACGCACGGCGAGCGAATCGACGCCCAGCCACATCTGCAGCGCGGACACGCCCCACATCAGCAGCAAGGTGAAGGTGCCGATCAGCAGGCCGTGCGTGCGCAGGCTGTGACGCTGGTGCAGGTCGCGCTCCAGCTCGGTCTCCCAGAGGCGCACCGAGCGCCAGTTCGACAGGACTTTCATGCGGCAGCCTCGTCCCCGTCCAGCGCAAAGGGCACGCGCGGCGCGACCGCGCACATCAGCTCGTAGCCGACCGTGCCGGCGGCGCGCGCCACTTCGTCGATGGGGAGCAGCGTGCCGTTCGAGGCGGCGCCCCACAGCGTGACTTCGCTGCCGAAGCCGGCCTGCACGCCGGCCGCCTGCACCGGCGTCAGGTCGACCGTGACCATGTCCATGCTGACGCGGCCGACCATGCGCGTGCGCACGCCATCGACCAGCACCGGCGTGCCGGTGGTGGCATGCCGCGGGTAGCCATCGGCGTAGCCGACCGCCGCGACGCCGATGTGCAGCGGGCCCTCGGCCGTGAAGCTGGAGCCGTAGCCGATGGTGTCGCCGGCCTGCAGCGTCTGCACCGAGATCAGGCGCGTGCGCAAGCTCATCGCCGGCTGCAGTTGCCAGCGCGCCGCGTCGCCCTCGGGAAAGTCGGGCGCGCTGCCATACAACACGATGCCGGGCCGTACCCAGTCGACGCGGGTCTGCGGCGCGTGGCGCAGGGTGGCCGCGCTGTTGGCGATGGAGCGTTCGCCCGGCAGGTCTTGCGTGACGCGCTCGAACACCTCGAGCTGGTGCGCGATGCCTCGTGCGCCGTCGGCGTCACTGAAATGCGTCATCAGCGAAATCTCTTCGACCTGCGGCAGCGCGTTGAGGCGCGTCCAGGCCGAGCGGAAGCGCTCGGGCGTGAAGCCCAAGCGGTTCATGCCCGAATTCATCTTGAGGAACACGCGCTGCGGCACTTGCGTCTTGTGCGCGGCCAGCATGTCGATCTGTTCGTCGCAGTGCACCGTGTGCCAGAGGCTGAGGCGCGAACAGAGCTCCAGGTCGCGCGCCTCGAACACGCCCTCGAGCAGCAGGACCGGCCCGCGCCAGCCGAGCGCGCGGACCCGTTCGGCCTCGGCCAGATCGAGCAGCGCGAAGCCGTCGGCGGCGCGCAGGCTGTCAAACACGCGCTCGATGCCGTGGCCATAGGCGTTGGCCTTGACGACAGCCCAGACGCGCGCATCCAGCGCGGCGCGGCGCACCCGCTCGAGGTTGTGGCGCAGCGCGGCGCCATGGACGGTGGCAAGGATTGGACGGGGCATGGCGGGGAACTTGTGAGGCGGCGCCGACACCCACGGGGTGCAGGTGCGGACACGGATTTTGGCACCGCACCCCCATGCTATAACCGCGCAGCCGCCCGCTGGGCGACACTTTTTAACTATAGCCAGCCGACCCCACTGGCCAGCCTGCCGATCGATGAAGCGCGGTTTTTACACCATCATGTCAGCCCAGTTCTTTTCGTCGCTGGCTGACCAGGCGCTTTTCGTGGTGGCTGTGGAACTCATGCGCACGGGCGGCTCGCCCGAGTGGCAACGGGCCGCGCTGGTGCCCATCTTCGCCATCTTCTATGTGGTGCTGGCGCCGCTGGTGGGCGCCTTTGCCGACTGCCTGCCCAAGGGCAAGGTCATGTTCATCAGCAACGCCATCAAGGTGGTCGGCTGTTTGATGATGCTGTTCGGTGCGCACCCGCTGCTGGCGTATGCGATCGTCGGGCTCGGTGCAGCGGCCTACTCGCCGGCCAAGTACGGCATCCTGACGGAACTGCTGCCGGCCTCGCAACTGGTCAAGGCCAACGGCTGGATCGAAGGGCTGACGATCGCGTCGATCCTGCTGGGCATCGTGCTCGGTGGCGCGCTGGTCGGCCAGGCGCTGTCGGGCCACCTCATCGGCTTCGGCCTGCCCGGCATCGACACGGCGCCCGAGGCCGCGATCGTCGTGCTGATTCTGGTCTACGCGATCGCCGCGTGGTTCAACACGCGCATCCCGCACACCGGCGTCGAGATGCGCCCATTGCGCGCGAACCCGGCGCAGGGCCTGGCGCGCAACCTGGTCGCGCTGCTGCCCGATTTCTGGAACTGCAACTCGCGCCTGTGGCGCGACAAACTCGGCCAGATCTCGCTGGGCACCACCACGCTGTTCTGGGGCGCGGGCGGCAACCTCAAGTACATCGTGTTGTCGTGGGCTTCGCTGGCCCTGGGCTACAACACAACGCAGGCCTCGGCGCTGACGGGCGTCGTCACCATCGGCCTGGCCGTCGGCGCGGTGGTGGCGTCGATGCGCATGAAGCTGGACACCGCCACCAAGGTGATCCCGATGGGCATCGGCATGGGCCTGCTGGTGATGGGCATGATCTTCATCGACAACGTGTGGATCGCGGTGCCTTTCCTGATCCTGATGGGCGGCCTGGGCGGCTTCCTGGTCGTGCCGATGAATGCGCTGCTTCAGCATCGCGGCCACAACCTGATGGGCGCGGGCCGCTCGATCGCCGTGCAGAATTTCAACGAGCAGGCCTGCATCCTGCTGCTGGGCGGCTTCTACAGCGCCTGCACCGGCCTGGGCCTGTCGGCTTACACCGCCATCGCGGCCTTCGGCGGCGTCGTGGCCGGCGTGATGTGGATCATCAAGCGCTGGCACGAAAGCAACCTGCGCAACTACCCCGAAGAAGTCGAGCATCTGCTGTCGATCGCGCGCAGCGACAAGCACCACTGACCTCGGGGCTGTCGCCGCTTGGCTTGGGATCGAGGTGCAGCGATGATGGGCTTCCTTTTCCTCTGAAAGCTTGGCGATGACCACCGTCTACGAGTTCGAAGCCCGGCAGATCGACGGCAAGAGCGTGAAGCTTTCGCGCTACCGCGGCCGGGTGCTGCTGATCGTCAACACCGCGAGCAAATGCGGCTTCACGCCGCAGTTCGCCGGCCTGGAAACGCTGCACGAGAAGTACGCCGACCAGGGCCTGGCGGTGCTGGGCTTCCCGTCGAACCAGTTCGGCGCGCAGGACCCGGGCAGCAATGAAGAGATCGGCGCGTTCTGCACCAAGAACTACGGCGTGAGCTTCCCGATGATGGAGAAGATCGACGTCAACGGCAGCGACGCGGCACCGCTGTACCAGTGGCTCGTGAAGGAAAAGCCGGGCCTGCTCGGCAGCACGGCGATCAAGTGGAACTTCACCAAGTTCCTGATCGGCCGCGACGGCAGCGTGCTCAAGCGCTACGCGCCACTGGACACGCCCGCATCGCTCACGCGTGACATCGAAGCGGCGCTGGCCGCTGGCTGATCACTGCGCGGCGGACACCTCGATGTCGACCCGGCGGTTGGGCTGCAGGCAGCTCACCAGCGCGGGCGTGGCTTGCGTCCCTTCGCAAGTGACCACCGGCTGACGCAGGCCATCGCCCGCGGTGCGAATCAACTTCGCATCGACGCCCTGGCGCACCAGCACGTCACGGACCGTGTTGGCGCGCGCCAGCGACAGCGTGTCGTTGTATCTGGCGCTGCCGATGCGGTCGGTGTGACCGGTCACCACGATGCCCTTGACCTGCGCCGACGGATCTTTCAGTTCGGTCGCGAGGGCTTCCACGCGGCGCTGACCATCGGGCAGCAGATCGGCCCAGGCGCTGCCGTCGAAGCGGAACAGGCCATCGGCAGCCAGCGACAGCTTGCGCGGTGCCGCGAGCGTCGCAGGGGCCGCCAAGCGCGTGACGGCCGGTTCGATCAGCGCGGCGCAGGCCGCCGTTTTCCAGTGCACGCCGTTCGTCAGCACATCGCCGTTGAAGCGCACCATGTACTGGCAGGTCGTGAACTCGGGGCCCTTGCCGGTGCGGAAGTGGAAGATGTAGTTCCACTCGCGCACGCCGAACAGGCCTTCGCTGAAGTGCGGCCAGCTCAAGAGCTCGCGCACCTGGTCCTTGCCCATGCCGGTGCGCATCGCGCGCAGCGCTTCCACGCTGGGGAAGCTGCCTTGCGGCCACTTGGCCGTGTCGAGCGCCGGGAAATCGTCCGGGCCCGGCACGGCCGAGGGGTTGCTCGCGGCGCGGGCCTGGGCTTCGGGCGTGAGCGTGTGGCTCGGGCTGGCGGCGCAGCCTGCGAGCAGCGCGACAGTGACGGCAGCCAGCGTGAGGCGCAGGCCCTGCGAGGCCGAACGGGCGGCAGAGAAACGGTTCTTTGTGGTCATGGTGAAAGCTCTGTTGCTGCGCGCGTTGTTCAATTGAAAACCCACTCGACACCGGCCGTCACGGCCGCGCCGGCGCGGCTCAGGCCGACACCGCCTGTGAGGCTCCAGCCGTTGTTCTCGGCCGTGCGGCGGAAGCTCACGCCCACCGCGCTCTCGCCCTTGAACACGGCGCCGCCGATGCGCATCACCGTCTTGCCCGGCACGTAGCTGCCCGGCATTTGCACCGCCATCGCGGCAGCCACACCCGCGTAAGCATTCTTCGCGATGCCGCGCATCTCGTTGCCCAGCCCGTTGACGCGTGCGTCCGTGTACGCGTTGTTGGCGGCCGAGGCGCTGTTCAACTGGTTCACATTGACCGCGTCAGTACCCGCCACACCCGGTGCCACATTGCTGACCACGTTGCCGCCCGCATTGATGCCGTTCTGGGTGATGCTCGTGCCGCCCACCGTCACGCTGTTGAAGTTCGGGTTGTCGTTGACCGCGAAGGTCGTGTTGGCGCCGTTCTGCGTCAGCACCATGTTGTTGCCCGCCGTGTAGGTGGCCGTGCCGCCCGGGCCCACGTTGGCCACGCTGGTGCCGATGGCGATGCCGGTGCCCGTGGCCGCGGTGGTGACGTTGATGCCGGCGCCGGCCACGGCGCTGATGCTCTCGAGCGCCAGGTTGGTCGCGTACAGCTGGCTGCCGTTGACGGCGTCGGTGCTGGTCGCGCCGAGCTGACCGGCGGCCACGCTCTGGATCTGGCGCTCCGCACCGGCGCTGCCCACGCTGACCACGCCCGCAGGGTTGGCGCCCGCAAAGTTGTAGGTCGTGCCGCGGATCGTCGCGCTCGCCGTGGGGGTGGCGGCGGTGGTGGTGCTGTTGTTGCCCAGGGCGACGCTGTTGCCGACCGAAGCGACCGCACCCGTGCCGACTGCCGTGCTGTTCGCGCCCGAAGCCGACGACTTCGAGCCGACGGCTGTACTTTCCGGCCCCGTGGCCGACGGTGCGCCATAGGTGGTGGTCTGCGAGCCCGTGATCCATTTGTTGGAGGCTCCGCTCACCGCGGTGGTCAGCTGGCTCACGTTCACGCCATCGGTCGCATTCACGCCCGCCGCCACGTTGGTGATCGTGTTGCCGCCGTTGTTCAGGCCCGTGTTGGTCAGTGAGACGGTGGTCGTGCCCGGCGCGCCGCTGCCGACGATGGTGATGCCGCCGTTGTTCATGGTCGTGTTGCCGACCGTGAGGCTGCCACCGGCGTTCAGAACCACGTCCTTGGCCAGCGCCAGGCTCAGGTTGCTGCCCGTGCGCGTGATGGCGATGTTGTTGTCGCTGCTGCTGAAGTCCACCGTGCCGCCGGGCGCCACGTTGCCGCCCGTCGCCTCACCGTTGGCGGCCACGTTCCAGCCCTTGTTCGCGACGTTGGAGACGTTGGTCAGCTGGCTCACGTTGACCGCGTCGTTGGGGTTCACGCCCGCTGCCACGTTGGTGATGGTCGTGGGGCCCGCACCGCCCGGGTTGAGCGTGACGCTGTTGTAGTTGACCGTGCCGTCCGGGTTGACGGTGTAGCGCACCGCCTGGTCACCCAGCGTGTCCACCGCCTGATTGGTGGCGTACAGCTGGCTGCCGTTGATGGCGTCGGTGCTGGTGCCGCTGATGCGCCCTGCCGCGACGTTGGTGATCTGGCGCTCGCTGCCGACGCTGCCGACGCTCACCACGCTGGCGGGGGCCGTGCCTGCAAAGTTGTAGGTCTTGCCGTCCACCGTCACGCTGGGCGTGGCGTTGGCTGCAGCGGTGATCGAATTCGATCCCAAAGCCACGCTGCCGACTTCGTTGGCCTGGGCCAGGTAGCCCAGCGCCACGGTGTTGTTCGCGTTGGCTTTGGCCTGGTCGCCCAGCGCTGCGCTGCTCGTCCCCAGCGCCTTGCTGTCGGTCCCTAGGGCGGTGCTTCGCACACCCAAGGCCTTGGCGGCCGTGCCGAGCGCCGTGCCATTGTTGTTGGCTGCGCTCTCATACCCCAGCGAAAGGCTGCTGCTGCCAAAAGCGTTGCTCTGGTAGCCCAGCGCCGTCCCGCTTTGGCCGGTGGCCTGGCTCTTGAAACCGATGGCAATGGCTTCGTTGTTGGCGGACGTGGCCTGGTTGCCGATGGCGATGCCGTTGATGTTCGTAGCGGTCGCAGCCTTGCCGATGGCAATGGCATCGGCGCCGGTCGCGCCCTTGTTGTCGTAGTTGCCGTCCGTGGGGTTGTTGGACTGCACGCTGAAGTAATGCGTCTCGCCCGCGACGGCAGCCGCCCGCACCGCCTTGAGCTGCGCGACGTTCACCGCGTCGGTGTCGGCCGAGCCGGCGGCCACGTTGGTGATCTGGCGGTACTTGCCAGCGGCGCCCACGCTCACGGCGCCGAGCGTGCCGACGGTGTTGGCGATGGCAGTGCCTGCCGCTGCTGTGGTGCCGGTGCTCACGTCGTAGCCGACCACGCCGGCCGCACGATTGGCGATGGCCTCGCTGCCCAGTGCGACCCCGCCGGCCACGGTCACGTCGGTCGCGTTGCCCAGCGCCGTGGCGTTAGCCACGTCGATGTTGACGTTGTTGCCCAGCACAAAGGTGTTGGCGGCGGCGGCACTCAGCGTATTGCTGTTGCCCACGCTGTAGCTGTCGGCGCCGTCGATCACGCTCGGGTCGCCGATGGCGCCGCTGCGTGCACCGTTGACGATGTTGCCGGTGCCGATGCTGATGGACTTTTCGCCAGTGGCTTGTGCGCCGCGCCCCAAGGCGATGGCGCTCCCGCCGGTCGCCTTGGTCTGGATCCCGATGGCCACGGCAGCTGTGTTGGTCGCGTTGGCGCCTTCCGCGATGGCCACCGCCCCGTCCGACAGCGCTTTCGCGCCGTTGCCGATCGCCACCGGCGTGTAGCTGCCCGCGCCCTGCGTCGACCCGTCGCTGTAGGCATTGGCGCCCACACCCACGGCAACCCCGCCGAAATAGTAAGTGCCGCCCGTGGTGCCCGCGACCGAGAGATCGCCATAGACGCTGGTCACCTTGGCGCCCACCCCCACGGCCACACCACCGGAGATGCCTGTCTGCGCCCCGTTGCCAATGGCGACGTTAGAACCGATCAGGGACGTGGACGCCGCATTCTTCCCGATGACGACGCTGGCGCCCGGCTCGTTGCTGGTCCACTGGTTAGCTGTACGCGCGCCGTTGCCGATCGCCACGGTGCCGATACCCTGCGCCGCGTCAGCGTCCTGGCCGATAGCAATGGTGCTGGCTTTGCGGGCCTTCGCGCTCGTGCCTACGGCCACCGCATTGTTGGCAAAAGCCTGCGTCTGGCTGCCGATGTTCACGGCGTCGCTGTAGGTCGCCCCCGTCAGGACGGCCGGATTGCCGGCGGCGTCGACGGTGACCTTGGAGCCTGCGAGTCGGCCGATCGCGACGTTGCGGTCACCCGTGACCAATGCGCCGGCCCCATTGCCTTGTGCGACGTTGGCATTGCCCTGGACGCCCGCCAATGCGAAGGCACCGTTGGCCACGTTCAGGTTGCCCGCCGATTGGGCGCCCGCCCGCGAACCGACGAAAGCGTTGCTGGTGCCGCTGCTCTGGGCGCCAGCGGCAACGCCGACGAAGGTCGATTCGACGGCATTGGTTGAGGCTGCGCCGGCCTGGTAGCCGAGGGCCGTGGTCTGGGTGGAACCGGTGGAGCCGGTCATGGCGGCGCCGCCGATGGCCACGTCGAACTGGCGCGCCAGGGCGTTGTTGCCCATGGCATAGGCGCTGTCGCCAAAGGCCTGGGCGCCTGCGCCGAGCGCTGCGGCGTATTCGCCTGTCGCCTCGGCCTTGTAGCCGAGGGCCACGGAGGCCTTCCCGGTGGCGCGCGCCCGGTCGCCCATGGCCACGGCGGACTCGCCCACGGCCCAGGCCTTGGTGCCGACGGCGACGGCGCTGGTGCCGGTGGCACGGGTGTAGTCGACCCCGCTGGTGCCGATCGCGACGGCATCGGCGCCGATGGTGGTCGGACCGGCGAGCGTGGCCAACGTGACCGCGGTCGGGGTTCCTGCGGGGCCCGCGTCGACGCGCGTCAGGATGCTGTAGCCGCCGTTGGCGTTGGGCACCTGACAGGTCCATGCACCGATCGCGCCAGCGGCCGGCGTGCCGGTTGCATTGCAGATCGCGCCGGTGGTCGGGTCTTCGTAGGTGGCAGCGTGTGCCCCCGCGGACCAACCCGCCGCCAGCAGCACCGACGCCGCGGCCGTCAGCACCGCGCGACCGCTGCGTTTGCCGCGCGCCCGGCTGATTTCCGATGCGGCGACCCACGCGCCCAACGACTCGTTCCAGATGCTGCGGTATGACTTGTTCACGGTGACGACCCTTGCTCGAAAGACGGACAGGCGCACGTCTTGAGGGGCGCGCGCGGAAGGGTCGCAATGTAACTAATGAATACTTATGTGACCATCGCAGATATCACGCAATTGACGTTTGTCGACAATTCAACAGCAGAAACCGCTTCAAAAAGCACACTTCCGTATGCGTTAAGGGGCGGTTGCGAGCAACGCGGCCTGCCACCGCCTGCCGTCGTCTGGCGCGGCTCAGGAGGCTCGGAGTGCTGCGTCCAGCAGTTCGACCCAGTGTTTCACCGGCGTCGCGCTGCCGCTCTGCAGGTGCGTGATGCAGCCGATGTTGGCCGACACGATGGTGGTCGGTTGCAGCTGGTTCAGGTGCCCCAGCTTGCGGTCGCGCAGCGGGTAGGCCAGTTCGGGCTGGAGCACGGAGTAGGTGCCGGCCGAGCCGCAGCACAGGTGTGCTTCGTTCATCGCGACGCGCACATCGAAGCCTAGCGCGCGCAGGTTCACTTCGACGCCGCCGCGCAGCTTCTGCCCGTGTTGCAGGGTGCACGGAGGGTGGTAGGCGACCACACCAGCCGGCGCTTTGACCCGGTCTTTCAACAGCGGCACCAGGTCGGGCAGCAGTTCACTCAGGTCGCGCGTGAGCTCGCTGATGCGCCGGGCTTTGAGCGCGTAGGCCGGGTCGTCCTTCAGGATGTGGCCGTATTCGCGCACGGTCACGCCGCAGCCGGAGGCGTTCATGACGATCGCCTCGACTTCGTTGCGCTCGACCTGCGGCCACCACGCATCGATGTTGGCGCGCATCTGCGCCTTGCCGCCGTCCTGGTCGTTGAGGTGGAACTTCACGGCGCCGCAGCAGCCTGCCTCTTTCGCGATGAAGGTCTCGATGCCCGCGGCGTCGAGCACACGCGCGGTGGCCGAGTTGATGTTCGGCATCATTGCCGGCTGCACGCAACCGGCCAGCATGAGCACCTTGCGCGCATGCGTTCGCGTGGGCCAGGCGCCGGCGTCCTGCTTCGCGGGCACCTTGGCCTTCAGCGCGGCGGGCAAGAGCCCGCGCACCGTTTGCCCGAGCTTCATGGCAGGGCCGAACAGCGGCGATGGCAGCGCCTCTTTCAGCAGCCAGCGCGTGGCCGATTCGAGCGCCGGGCGCGGCACTTTCTCGTCGACGATCTTGCGGCCGATATCGACCAGGTGGCCGTATTGCACGCCGCTGGGGCAGGTGCTTTCGCAGTTGCGGCAGGTGAGGCACCGGTCCAGGTGCAGTTGCGTGCTGCGCGTGGGCGCATGGCCCTCGAGCACCTGCTTGATCAGGTAGATGCGGCCGCGCGGGCCGTCGAGTTCGTCGCCGAGCAGCTGGTAGGTCGGGCAGGTGGCGGTGCAGAAACCGCAGTGCACGCACTTGCGCAGGATGGCTTCGGCTTCGCGGCCGTCGGCGGTGTCCCGGAATTCGGGAGCGAGTTCGGTTTGCATCGGGGCGTGTCTCTTGTTGTTCTGACGGGCGGCGGATCGGGGCGAAGGGCTTCTAGGCGGCGCGCGGCAATGGGTAGCGACGGTGCAGGCGTGCGCTGTCGAACAAGCCATGCGGATCGAACTCGCGCAGCAGCGCATCGTGGATGCGCGCGAGCGGCGCGCTGAGGGTGTCGAAGCGCGGTACCCCGTCGGCTGCGATGTCGGTCGCTGGTTTCACGCCCAGCGATGCGCCTGCCCTGAACAGCGTCGCGTGCCCGCCCGCCGCCCGCGCGGCGGCGCGCACGCGTGCAGCCTGACCGGGTGCCGCGCGGTACCAGCGCTGGCCGCCGTGCCATTCGATCAGAGGCGCACCGTCGAGGCCCAGCACCGGAGCCGTTTGCGGCACGGAGACGCGCCACAGGTCCTCGTCGCTGCCCCGGTCCGCGAACCACGGAAGCGTCTGGTCGCGGCACATGTCCCAGTCGGCAGCGACCTGCGGTTCGTCGAGCCGGTCGCCGCCGAGGTGTCCGCATGCCGCCTCGACCGCCGCCACGGCGCCGCGCAGTCGCAGGTACAGCACGGCGCGGCCGGCATCGTCGACCCAGCAACTGGCGTTCAGCGGCAGCGGCCGGCCGCCCCATTCGTTGAGCAGGCGCAGCGCGTCAGCCTGGTTGCAGTCGAATCGCAGCGTGGTTTCCGCGGGCGCCACGGGCAGCACCTTCAGGCTGACTTCGGCGATGACGCCCAGCACGCCGAGCGAG
The DNA here is from genome assembly GCA_004210915.1 of Variovorax sp. Lineage (GTDB taxonomy): Bacteria > Pseudomonadota > Gammaproteobacteria > Burkholderiales > Burkholderiaceae_C > Variovorax. Next base: position 85,079 of record SEGS01000033.1, read on the forward strand.
CCGGCCAGCACGCGCGAGACGTCATAGCCTGCGACGTTCTTCATCACCTGGCCGCCGAAGGTGAGCACATCGCCGCGGCCGTTGACGAGCGTGACCCCCAGCACATAGTCGCGCACCGCGCCGACGCTGGCGCGCGACGGCCCGCTCAAGCCGGCCGCCACCATGCCGCCGACCGTTGCGCCGGGCGCGTAGCGCGGCGGCTCGAAGGGCAGGCATTGGCCCTGTCCGGCAAGCAGCGTTTCAAGTTCGGCCAGCGGCGTGCCGGCGCGCACCGTCACGAACAGTTCGCTCGGCTCGTAGTTGGTGATGCCAGTGAGCGCAGCGGTCGAGAGGGCTTCGCCCTCTGGCGGCTCGCCATAGAAATCCTTGGTGCCGCCGCCGCGGATGCGCAGGCGTCGGGGCGACGGTGAGGAAGCGGCATCGGCGGCCGCGGCGCGCACGCGCTCGACGATCTGTTGCAGGGCGGGGTCCATGCGGACGATGGTAGCGCCGGGCTCTGATGACGCTGTCAATCCTCGAAGAAGTTGACTGGCAAGCCGGGCGTGTCGACCCGCATCGAGATCACCTGACCCGAGGCCGGCCATTGCGCCAGCTCCTCCACAGGGCGACCGCGCCGCGCGCTGGTGACGAACAGCGTCCGCAGATCGTCGCCGCCGAAGCACGGCATCGTCGGGCACATCACCGGCGTGGCGAGCGCCGCGACCTGTTCACCGGTCGGCGCAAAGCGCAGCAGTTGCTGCCCTTCGAACATCGCGACCCAGTAGTGCCCTTCGGCATCGACGGTGGCGCCGTCGGGGCGGCCTGCGTAGGGCACAGACCCGCCCGATGTCCAGCCTGCTGGCTTGGCATCGAATGGATGAAACACGCGTGGCCGCGTCAGTACATTGCCCTCGCTGGCCCAGTCCCATGCGCGCACCACGTGGGCCGCGGTGTCGGCCCAGTAGACGGTGCGGCCGTCGGGCGCGAACGCGAGGCCGTTCGCGGTCGTCGCGTCGCCGGCCATGCGCGTGGCCACGGGTGCGCGGCCATCGCGCGCGTCGACGCAGTACAAGGCCGCGCTCGGCGCGTCCTTGGCCTCGTTCAGCGTCCCGGCCCAGAAGCGGCCGAGCGCGTCGCACTTGCCGTCGTTGAAGCGCATGGTGCGCGTGTCGTGCTCGGCCGGCACCAGCAAGCGCAACGCGCCGCCCCACTCGCCCGCGCGGTAGATGCCGTCGCGCAGCGCGATGACCAGGCCGCCGCGCCGCGCCGGCGCCATGCAGCCCGGCTCGGAGGGCATCGCCCAGCGCTCGATGGTCGGCGCCGCGATGTCGCCGCGCGTGCGCAGCACGGCGCGGCCGGGAATATCGAGCCAGTAGAGCGCGCGCTCTTCCGGGTGCCAGAAGGGCGATTCGCCCAGATCACAGAGGCTGTCGGGCAGGGAGGTCCACATGCGGCTCATTGTGCAGCGGCAGGTCGGGGCGCAAAAAAACCCGCGGGGGCCAAAGCCCGCGCGGGTTGAACTTCCAGAGGAGAAATCAGCGGTGGTAAGCGGTCTCGCCGTGCGAGGAGATGTCGAGGCCTTCGCGCTCTTCTTCTTCCGTGACACGCAAGCCGACGGTCAGGTCCGCGATCTTGTAGGCGATGAACGCCACCACACCCGACCAGACGATGGTGAACAGCACGCTCTTGACCTGAATCCAGACCTGCGCACCCATCGAGAAAGTGTCGGGGGTCAGGCCGCCGGTGCCGCCCAGGCTCTGTGCCGCGAACACGCCGGTCAGGATGGCACCCAGAATGCCGCCGACGCCGTGCACGCCGAACACGTCGAACGCGTCGTCCGCGCCCAGCATGCGCTTCAGGCCACCGACGCCCCACAGGCAGGTGATGCCGGCCAGCAGGCCGAGCACGATCGCGCCCATCGGGCCGACGAAGCCGGCCGCTGGCGTGACAGCCACCAGGCCGCCGACGGCACCCGATGCAGCGCCGAGCATCGACGCCTTGCCCTTGCCGAGCGCTTCACCCAGGATCCACGACAGCGTGGCGGCCGCGGTGGCCAGCACGGTGTTGACGAAGGCCAGGCCGGCTGCGCCATTGGCCGCACCGGCCGAACCCGCGTTGAAGCCGAACCAGCCCACCCACAGCAACGAGGCGCCGACCATCGTCAACGTCAGCGAATGTGGCGTGAACGCTTCCTTGCCGTAGCCCACGCGCTTGCCGACCATGTAGGCACCCACGAGGCCAGCGATACCGGCGTTGATGTGCACCACGGTGCCACCGGCGAAGTCGAGTGCGCCATCGGCTGCGAGCAGACCGCCGCCCCAGACGATGTGCGCCATCGGCACATAGCTGAAGGTGAACCACAGCACGGCGAACACCAGCACGGCCGCGAACTTCATGCGCTCGGCAAAGGAGCCGACGATCAGCGCCACGGTGATGGCGGCAAAGGTGCCCTGGAAGGCAACGAAGACATATTCGGGAATGGTCGCGAGCGCGCCGATGGTCTCGGGGGTCACGCCTTTCAGGAAGATCTTGTCGAAGCCGCCGATGAACTTGCCTGTGCCCGCGAACGCCAGGCTGTAGCCGTAGATGGCCCACAGGATGCTGATCAGCGAGAAGATGACGAAGACCTGCATCAGCACCGACAGCATGTTCTTTGAGCGGCCGAGACCGCCGTAGAACAGGGCCAGGCCAGGGATGGTCATGAGGATGACAAGCAGCGTGGAGGTCAGCATCCAGGCGGTGTCGCCGGAATCGACTTTCGGCGCGGCGGCGGGCGCTTCGGCTGCAGGAGCCGCTGCAGCAGCGACGGGCGCGGCCGGTGCCGCAGCGGCAGGCGCTTCAGCGGCGGCCGGCGCGGTGGCAGCAGGTGCTTCGGCCGCGGGGGCCTGGGCCAGGCTCGCGGTGCCGGCGGTCAGCAGGCTCATGCCGAGCGCAAGGGAAACGAGGAATTTTTTCATGGCGTTTTCTTTCGGGCCTGCGGGATCAGAGGGCTTCGCGCCCGGTTTCGCCGGTGCGGATGCGAACGACCTGTTCGAGGTTGTAGACAAAGACCTTGCCGTCGCCGATCTTCCCGGTGCGGGCAGCGCCTTCGATCGCTTCGATCACGCGTTCGACCAGCTCGTCGGACACCGCGGCTTCGATCTTGACCTTGGGCAGAAAGTCGACGACGTATTCCGCACCGCGGTACAGCTCGGTGTGGCCCTTCTGGCGACCGAAGCCTTTGACTTCGGTCACGGTGATGCCCTGCACGCCGATGGTCGAGAGTGCTTCACGCACCTCGTCGAGCTTGAAGGGTTTGATGATGGCTGTGACCAGCTTCATGGTTGTGTTCTCCTTGAAATGAAACGATGCGGCGCGGCGGCATGGGCCGCGTCTTGCAGGTGGATGTGCGTGAAGGTCAGAACGCCTTGGCCAGCGTCAGGATCAGGCGCGCCTTGTTGACCGACTGCGAGGTCGCACCGTAGACGAAGGAGCCGTCACCGAACAGGTCGACGCCGTCGCCAGTCGACAGGCGGTAGCTGTCCTTCTTGTTGGCGCCCTGCACGGCGCCGGACAGCGTCAGACCCGCGCCGAAGTCGTAGGTGGCGCCTACGTTGTAGTCGACGTAGCTCTTGTAGCCCAGGCCGCGGATGTCGCTGGACATGCGCGTGTAGCCGACAGCGGCCTTCAGCGTCAGGTTGGGCACGATCACCTTGCTGTAAGCCAGGTTCAGGTAGCCGGTGTTGCGGCCCTTCAGGCCCGAGCCCGCCGCGTTGCCGGCGTAGCCGAAGTAGTCCTTGGAGACCGTGTGCGAATACTTCAGCGTGAAGGAGCCGATCGCCTCGTCCGCGAACGTGGCGGCACCGTACAGCTCGGTGGTGTTGCCCAGGCGGTTGCCCGGGTAGATGTACGTGATGGCGCCGAAGTCCATGTCGACCGCGCCGGCCTTGAATTTGTAGCCACCGTACAGGTCGCTCTCGATGCTGTTGCCCGCCAGCCAGTTGACGCTGGAGTTCCAGTTGCCGACGTAGAAGCCGCTCTCATGGGCATAGTCGAAACCACCTTGAATGGCCGGCTTGGCGGCGCGCGTCTTGTAGAAGCCGTTGTTCCCGATCTGATCCTGGTCCTGGCCGCGGAACTTGTAGTTCGTGGTCAGTGCGACGTTGGCGGTCAGCGGCGACGTGGCGGCGGCAGGCTCAGCGGTCTGCGCATGGACGGCAGCCGACGCCGTCAAGGTGGCGAGCAGTGCAACCAGGGTCTTGGCGGCGTTACGGTGCATCATCGGGAAACTCCTGCGGGTTTTGAAAAGGGTTAGGAGCCTTGTCAAAGCAGGGAGCGTGCCAAAGCCTTTTCGGCCGGCTTGCCTGAAGCGCCGGCAGCGGGCGCAACCGGCCACGCAATCGTTATCGAACTGTTGCATATGGCGTCGCGATGGCGGGCGCAGAGACAACCGGGCGCTGATTTGCAAGCGCACCAAAACAGGGAGAGGAAGAAAAATGAGCCTGTCATTGGTCCAAAGCCGTGCATTGGTGGGCCTCGAAGCGGCAAGCGTGACCGTCGAAGTGCATCTGGCGAACGGCTTGCCCAGCTTCACGCTGGTCGGTCTGGCCGATGTCGAGGTGAAGGAAGCGCGCGAGCGCGTGCGCTCCGCGATCCAGAACGCCGGGCTCGAATTCCCGACCAACAAGCGCATCACCGTCAACCTGGCGCCGGCCGATCTGCCCAAGGGCTCCGGCCGGCTCGACCTGCCGATCGCGCTCGGCATCCTGGCCGCCAGCGGCCAGATCGACACCGCCCGGCTGGCGGGTCACGAATTCGCCGGGGAGCTTTCACTCTCGGGCCATCTCCGGCCGGTGCGCGGCGCCTTGGCCATGGCGCTGGCCCTGCATGTAGGGCGCGTCGCCACGCGGCTGGTACTGCCCATGGACAGCGCGCGCGAAGCCGCGCTGGTGCCGGGCGCCGAGGTGTACGGCGCGGTGCACCTGCTCGATGTGGTGCGCCAGTTCCTGCCGGCCGATGCGGCAGCGCTGGCCTCGGGGCCGCAGGCTGGCGACGACGGCTGGGCGCGCGTGGCCGCAGGCACCGGCGTGGCGGCCGCGCCCGGACCCGACCTGGCTGACGTCAAAGGCCATGTCGGCGCCAAGCGCGCACTGGAGATCGCGGCCGCGGGCGGATCGCCGCCGCGGCCCGGCGAGATCTCGCTGGCCCATCACGGCGTGCTCTTTCTTGACGAGTTCCCCGAGTTCGCGCGCTCGGCGCTCGAGGCGCTGCGGGAGCCGCTGGAGACCGGCACGATCACCATCGCCCGCGCGGCGCGGCGCGCCGAGTTCCCGGCGCGCTTTCAGTTGATCGCGGCGATGAACCCCTGCCCCTGCGGCTACCTCGGCTCGACGCTCAAGGCCTGCCGCTGCACGCCCGATCAGGTGGCGCGCTACCAGGGCAAGCTCAGCGGCCCATTGCTCGACCGCATCGACCTGCACATCGAAGTGCCGGGCGTCTCCGCCAGGGAACTGCTCGACGCGCCGCCCGGCGAGGCCACCGAGCGCATCCGCGCCCGCGCCGGCGCGGCGCGCGAGCGCGCGATGGCGCGCCAAGGCAAGCCCAACCAGGCGCTGCAGGGCAGCGAGATCGACCGCCACGCCGGCCTCGCGCCGACCGCGCTGCAGTTCATGCACAGCGCAGCCGCCAAGCTGGGCTGGAGCGCACGATCGACGCACCGCGCGCTGAAGGTCGCGCGGACCATCGCCGACCTGGCCGACGTTTCCGAGATCGCGGTGGCGCACGTCGCCGAAGCCGTGCAGTACCGCCGGGCGTTGCAAGCGTGGCTGACGACCGGCACCGACCGGCTGTCCTGCACTGTCACGCGTTGCCGATGGACCGGCAGATTGCCGTTGCGCACTTCGATGTTGTAGACCCCCGGACGCAGGGGCAGCGACTTCAACGGCGGGCTCACGCCGCGATCGACGCCGTCCACGAACACCTGCCCCCAGGGCCGCACGTTGAACGCCACGCGTCCCGTGCCCTGTGCTGCCGTCGGTGAAGTCGGTGCCAGCGCGGGCGGCGTGGCCGGGACAGGGGCCGTGGCAACCACGGGCGGCGGCTGCAATGCGGCCAGCCGCGCGATGGCGTTGCGTGCATCCCGCGCATGGGCGCCGCGGCGATGGCGGCGCAGATAGGCCTCGTAGCCCTCGCGGGTGTTCTCGGCCTGCGCGAGGCTCCAGTCCTCGAACTCGACGATGTCGGGCACGGGCTGGGTCGGAGCGGACGGGGTCACCGGTGCGGCCGGTGTCGTTGCGGCGGGAGGCGCCACAGGGGCAGCGACTATCGCAGGCGCCGCCGTTGGCGGCGCGCTGGCCACGAGAGGTGGCGCCGGGTCGGGCGTGATGATCGCGGGCCCTGCAGGCGCCGATGCAACCACCGTGGGCGCAGGTGCCGCCGCCGCGGACGGCGCCTCGACCGGGGGTGTGACCACGGTCGGTGCCGGCGTAGGTTGCAACGGTGGTGCCGGAGGCGGCGGGGCCGGCGGCGCGATGGCTACGGGCACGGCCTCGGGCGCGGGGTCGTTGCGCAGCCCAAACCAGAGGCCCACCGAGACCACCACCAGCGCCGCCAGGCCCCACAGTTCCGGCGCCCAGGATTTCTTCTTCCGACCCGTTGGCTGCGGGACCGTTGGAGCCGGCGTCCGCGGTGCGCGCTCGGGCCTCGGCTGTTGCGCATCGGAGGGGCGCTCGGCCCGGGCTGGCGCTGGGATTGGCGCCACGGCGGCAGTTTCGTCGGGCACGGCCCCGGAAACAGGCGCCGTCACGGCCAACGTCGTTTCGGGCAACTTTTGCGCGACCGCAGCGGCACCGGGGCCGACACCGGCGGCGGCTGGCAGCGCTGCCGACGGCGGCGCCGGCACCACCGGCGCGGCAGACGGCTGCGAGGCTTCGGGCACACCCTCTGTCGTGTCGGGCAACGCGCTGCGCCGGCTCACATAGACGTCGCCGATCTTGGTCAGGCCGAGTGCTGCCGCGAACGCGGCCACCGTCTGCGTGCGGTCCTTGCTGTGCACCGCCAGCGTCTGATCGACGGCCGCGCAGAAGGCTTGGCTCAAGTCGATGCGCCCCATCGACGACAGCGGCACATAAGCGTCCTGCACGCTGCGCACCACCGCCGAGGGCGGGGCCGCTCCGGTGACGGCGCGGTACAGCACGGCGCCCAGCGCGTACAGATCGGTCCAGGGCCCTTGCATCAGCGTGTTGTCGTCGGCGTACTGCTCGATCGGCGAATAGCCCGACTTCACCATCACGGCCACCTCGTCGGCCATGTCGGCGATGGATTTGCGCGCGGCGCCGAAATCGAGCAGCACGGCCGTGTCGTCCTGCTGCACGAAGATGTTGTCGGGCGCGATGTCGCGGTGAAAGCAGTGGCTGCGATGCAGCGTCTCGAGTGCGCCGAGCAGCGGGCCGATCATGCGCAGCAGCCAGGGTTCGGTGATCTTTGCGGGCTCTTCCTCGGTCAGGCGGCGCAGCGTGCGCCCCTTGTACAGCTCGGTCGCCATGTACGCGGTGGCGTTCGACTCCCAGAAGCGGTGCACGCGGACCAGCGCGGGATGGCTGAACTGCGCCAGCGTGCGCGCCTCGTTGATGAAGCTGCGCAAGCCCGCGTCGAAGGTGGCCGTGAGCCGCTTCGAGCGCACCAGCACGCTGTTGTCGCCCACGCGCCGCGCGAGCATCGACGGCATGTACTCCTTGATCGCCACTTCGCGCTGCAGCGAATGGTCGTAGGCCCGGTAAACGATGCCAAAGCCGCCTTCGCCGATCACCTCCATGAGCTCGAACTCGGCCAGCCGGTGGCCCAGGCCCAACGGGTGGGGTTTCTCCTGCGGATCGTCGGCGTGCGGATCGCCGTGCTCGTTCATGCCCATGGCACATGCCCTTGCGAAAACAATGTCGAGAACAGCGGCGTGTTGAGGCCGCCGCCGTGGGCCGCGGTGCGCAGCGGCGAGCCATCGATCTGGTTGGTCCACCAGTAGCTGGTGCTGCCATGTGCGTCGAAGAACAGCGGCAGCTCCGGCCAGCCCAGTCGCGGCTGGACGCCGCCGGCGCCCGCGCTGTCTGCGGCGGGGCCGAGGATCGAGAGGATGTCGTCCGTGCCGCCGCTCGCGGTGCGAAAGCCTTGGCGCCCGGCGGCCAGCAACTGCCCGTCGAAAGCATCGGGCGCCACGCCGTAGCGGATGGCCTGCAGCATCGCCGTGCCGCTTTGCCAGTACCAGGCGGCGGCGCCTTCGAGCACCGAGGGCCGGTAATCACGAAGCGCGACCTGCAAAGTCACGCAGATGGGGTAGTAGCGCCCCACGCGGTCGCAGCTGGGTGCGATGCAACCCAACTGGACCGCATCGACGCCGTGGGTGGCCGGGATCGCGAAGTTCCAGACCGGCGCCACCGCGAAGTGCCGCGTCATCGCATCGGGCCAGCGCTTGAAGCTGGCCAGGCCGTTCTGCATCCAGCGGTCCCACCAGGCCTGCAGTTCGCGCGACATGCGTCGCGACAGGAAATCACCGGCCGCGGGCAACTTGCCGTACCAGCCGATCTGCTCGTCGGCGGGCACCCAGAGGGTTGGCGACAGGGCGCTCATCTCAGGATCTGCCCGGGCACGAAAAGCCGCTGACCTGCGCCAGGCGCAACGGGTTGTAGACGCTGTTCGCCGTCACGGCCAGCACCACTTTCTTGCCCTGCAGGTCAAAGGTCGCGAGGAACGATTCCGGTGTGCGGCCCGCGGAAATCGACGCCCGGTCGAACAGCCGGTGCAATGCCCACGGACCCTCGGTGACGATGCCACCCGCCGGCGTGCCGTTGGCGGTCGTCACCTGCAGCCGCACCTGGTTGCTGTTGCGCGGACCCGGCCACTTCACGCTGCTGGGCGCCTGAGGGCCATGGGCGTAGCGCACCGTCTGGCCGTCGATGTCCAGCGTGAACTGCGTGATGGCGGCGTCCATGTCTTCGGGGCGGATGTCGAGCGAGAACGATGGCGTGCGCGTGCCCGCCATCCCGGTGAAGAACGCGTCGCGGATGACCTGCGCCTTCTGGAACGAATCGAGGTACGCCGAGCGGCCCGCCGCGCTGCCGTCGATGCCGCGCTTGAAGGTCCAGGGGTTGGTCGAGGTCTCGACCTGCGAGGCGAGGTTCTTCTGGAAGAAGTCGTCCATCATCCCGCCGGGCGCGAACAGCTGGGCGAAATCGCCGGCGGCCACATCGGCCTTGGCGCCCCGCGCGAACGGGTACCGCCCTGCGATGGCGCGGCCGCAGAACTGGCCGATGGTCGCGGCCGCGTTCTGCCCGATGTTCTGCCGCGTCACGGCCGCCGCTTTCGAGGAGGCCGTGGTCGACAGGTCGTTCAGCATCCCCTGGAAGGGCACCGGCAGGCGGCCGGCCTCGGCCTGCACCTTGGTCACCGCGTCGCTCGACGGCGGGATGTTGCCGCTGCGCAGCGCGGTGTCGGTGGCAGTGAGGAAGGTGTAGAGCTCGTTGATCAGCGCCGCGGTGGCGTCGATCGGCGCCTGCCCGCCGTTGCGGGGCGCCGTCACCATCCGGCGCAGCGGCTCGAAGTGGTTGTCGACCAGCGATTCGGGCCGGTCGGGTGCGGTGTTGCGGCGCTGGCTGCCATCGGGCTGGCCGATCAGTTGCTCGATGCGCTCGCGCGTGCTGGCCACGCGGTTCTGGGCCTGGTCGAGCAGGCCGCGCGAGGCTTCGTCGTGGTTGCGCAGCAGGTCGGTCTCGCGCGCGGCACCGCGGATCAGGCGCGACATCGGCGACTCGCCGGTCGACAGAACCCGCGTCATCTGGATGCTCTGCAGGAGCGAGCGGCTGTCGGCCAGGCGCACATCGGCGAGGTACTCGTCCCAGACGCGGATGTAGTCGGTCAGGTAGAGGCGGCGCACTTCGCGCAGCAGCAACTCGCGCGACGTGACGTCGGTGATGCCCGGTGCGCGGATCTGCAGCACCCAGCGGTCTTCCTGCTCGAGCGCCAGCGTGGTCTGCGCCATGCGCTTGTCGTACATGTCCCAGTAACCGCGGTAGGTGAAGAGCGTCGGGATGCCGTCGGTCAGAGGCTTGCCACTCGCGCGCTTGATCACCAGCGCCGACTCGGCACCGGCCGCCTCCGCGATGCTGAAGGCATTGGGCGGGCTCGTCTGCAGCAGGATCGTGCGAAGCCGCGCATAAGCGCGCTGCGCCAGCGGCACGCCCGCGAGGCGCTCGCGGGTCTGCGTGATGAGGCGGTCGTCTTTCGCGAACGGTGAGGTCACCACGCGGTCGGCGAACAGCGTCTTCAGGTGCGTCTCGAGGTTGGTGCGCTGCTCGCGCGTGAGCGCGGCGCCGACCTTGCGGTCCACGTCGGTCAGCAGCCACGCCTGCAGGAAGTCGGCGTCGTAGCGCTCGGCGTCGTACAACATCAGGTAGGCCTTGAGCGCCTCGTAGCTGTACTCGGCGTTGTCCTTGCCCGCATCGCGCAGTGCCTGCTCGATGCGCTGCGCAGCTTGCGGCAGCAGCACGGTTTCGAGCGCGCGGTCGTAGACGCCATCGGTGGCGGCCTGCAGCTTGTCGCCTTGGTAGAGGCCGAAGCGGTACGACACCGGCGGATCGCCGATGTCGAACTGGCTCGACTTCGGGAGGTCGCGCAGTCCGTCGAGGATCAGCAGCGAGCTCGCGAGATCGCCGTTCGAGTCGACCACGGTCGGCAGCTCGCCGCGCGCGGCCGCGCGGTTGAACGCGCGTGCGTTGCTGTCGACCTCGGCCACGTAGTCCTTGTTGTTGCGCCAGCTGTTGACACACGCACCCAGCAGCGCCACGAGCAGCACGCCGATCACGCTGTAGCCCGCGATGTCGATCGCGCGCTTGCGCCGGTACCAGCGCAGGTTGGTGCCCGCCACGCCCGCGTCGCGGAAGATCACCTGTTGCAGCAGCTCCTTGAGGAAGTAGCTCTTGCCCGGGCCCGGCGGCGGCGCCGGTGGCGCGTTGACCTGCAGGTAGCGCTTGATCGCGCCCATCACGCGGTCGAAGGCCGTGCCTTCCTGCGTGCCGCTCGTGAAGTAGACGCCGCGCAGCATCGACGCAGCCTCGAACTTCGAGGGGTTGAACACGTCGGCCAGAAAAGTGCCGAGGATGTCTTCGAAGCTGGCGAACTGCTGCGGCAGCAGGTAGGCCTGCGCGCGCCGCATCGGGTCGGACTCGGCCGCCATGAGCTCGGGCAGGCGCTCGTCCAGCCGCTGGTGCAGCAGCCGGTATTCACGGTGGAAGCCTTCGCGCAGGTCGGTCTGCACCGCGTTGCCGGACGCGTCGGCGATCGGGAAGGTGAAGCCCCAGACCTGCTGGCGCTCGGTGCGATTCAGCGAGCCGAAATACTCGTTGAAGCCGGCCAGCAAGTCGGTCTTGGTGACCAGCACGTACACCGGGAAGTTGATGCCCAGGTCGTTGCGCAACTCGAGCAGCCGCTTGCGCAGCGCCATCGCATGGCGGGCGCGCTGGGCGTCGTCGGCCAGCGGCAGGTCGGCAATGCTGATCGTGAGGATCGCGCCGTTGATCGGCTGGCGCGGCCGGAACTTCTTGAGCAGATCGATGAAGCCCTTCCACTCGCCCTCGTCGGTTTCGCGGTGGCTCTCGTGCGTGGTGTAGCGGCCGGCGGTGTCGATCAGGACCGCCTCGTTGGTGAACCACCAGTCGCAGTTGCGCGTGCCGCCGATGCCCCGCACCGCCGCTTTGCCGAGCTGGTCGGCCAGCGGGAAGTCGAGGTCGGAATTCACCAGCGCGGTGGTCTTGCCCGAGCCCGGTGCGCCGATGAAGATGTACCAGGGCAGCTGGTAGAGGTACTGCCGGTCGAAGCGCGCAAAGCGTCCTGCGGCCTTGCCGTCCGCGCCCTGGCCGAAGCGCATGTTCTTGAGGATGGCCGTCGCGTCGTTGAAGCCGGTCTGCAACTCCTTGATCTCGGGCGCATCGCCGGGCTTGGCTTCTTTCTCTTTCTTCGACGGCACACGCAACTGATTGAGCAGCTGCGCATTGAGCCGCCGCTCGCGCCACTTGCGGTAAAGCACGCGGATGCCCCAGATGGCAAACATGAGCACGATGACCGCGATGCGCACGAACTCGCTCTCGAGCGGCCGGTAGCGCCCAACGGCAATGACCGGGCCGATGACCCAGATCAGGAAGGCGAGCGCGAGCAGCCCGAAGAAAACCCAGAGGTCACGGCTGACCAGGAAGCGGAAGAAGGAGCGCCACATCAGCGAGCCCCTCCTTGCGACGCGGGCGCAGCCGCTGGCGCCGCGGCACCGCCGGCGCTCGGCGCGACCAGCAACGTGACCTCCACGCGCCGGTTGCGGGCGCGGTTCGCGGCCGAGTCGTTGGGCACCAGCGGCTCGGCGTCGCCACGGCCTTCGGCCCGCAGGCGCGCGGGGCGTGCGATGCGGGCGGCGATCATGTCCTTGACCGCATCGGCGCGTGCCTGGGACAGCTGCCAGTTCGAAGGAAAGCGCACGCTGCGGATCGGCTGGTCATCGCTGAAGCCGCTGATGAGCACATTGCCTTCGACCGAGTTGAGCGCATCGGCCACGCGACTGAGCACCGGCGCATAGCGATCGAGCACGCGGTCGGAGCCCGAGGCGAACAGGCCGTCGCCGCGCAGCACCACCACGCTGCGGTCGGCTTCGTCGCGCACCGTCACCAGTCCATCGCGGATTTCCGGTTCGAGAAAGCGCTGCAGCCGCGGCTGCGGTGCGGCGACCACCACGGGGCGCTGGGTCTGCGGCAGGCGCACCGCGCTCACTGCAGAGAACGCCTCGTCGGACCGGCCCGCCAGGTTGAAATTGAGCAGGCCGAAGGTGAGCACCAGCAACACGCCGGCCACCGCCGCCACCGCCCACAGCGGCAACCAGTTGCGCGCACGGCGCACCGGCACCGTGGCGTCCTGCCAGTGCGGCGACAGCGGTGCGGGGATTTCGCCGCGGGTCTGCCGGATGATCTGCAGCAGCCGCTGTTTCAGCGTCTCGAGCTGCGTGCGACCGTTGTCGATGACGCGAAAGCGCCCCTCGAAACCCATGGCCAGGCAGAAATAAATCAGTTCGATGAGGTGCAGGTGCTGCTGCGGGTTTTGCACCAGCCGCGACAGCAGCTGGAAGAACTTCTCGCCGCCCCAGGTCTCGTTGTGGAACATCACCAGCAGGCTCTGCGACGACCAGGTGCTGGCGCCCCAGGGCGTGAGCGCCGCGGCTTCGTCAACCGCGGTGCACAGGCAGTAGCGGGCGCCGATGATGACTTCGGGTGCGATGCCGGCCTGCTGCGCGCGTGTTTCGAAACGGCGCACTTCGTCGACCAGGTGCTCGCGCAATTGCGCAGGCGCATCGTGGTGGCCGGTGGCCCGCAGCTGCGGGATGAGATCGAGCAGGGGATTGGCCGCCGCGACCAGCGGGTTGTTCCCCGCCAGCGTCACATCGCCGGCGTGCGGCCGGCGTGCGTCGTGCCAGGCCGTGAAGGATTCGGACTGACCGCCGAGCCCCTGCGGTGCAGACGGCTGCATGACGCCCGGCTCGCCGAGCAAGCCGCCCCCGGGATTCGGCGGGACGAAACCGCCTGCGCCGGCCGCCATGTTGTTCGCACCGTTCATCGTGTTCCTCAAGGACGGATGGCCCAGAACTCCAGGGTCAGGCCCGGGAAGTCACCGGCCAGGTGCATGGCCACGCCACCCGATTTTTCAAGCTGCCGCCACATGTCGCCGCTCTTGTCGAGCTCGAAGTAGTGGTAGCCCGCGTGGTACGGAATCTGGCGCGGCGCCACCGGCAGGGGCCGCACCGTCACGCCCGGCAGCTGAAGCTGCACCAGGTCGCGGATGCGCTCGACCGAGCCGATCTTGACCTGCGTCGGAAACCGCTGCTGCACCGCTTCGGCCGGCAGGTCGGCATGCACCGCGAGCACGAAGCCCGCGTTGCGCACCAGGACCGGATCGGGCATGCGGCCCACGCGCACGCCATGGCTGCGCTCTTCCAGCTCGATGGCAATCGCGCTCTGCTCCAGCACGGCCGACAGCGAGCGCCGGAGTTCTTCCATCAACGGGCGAATGCTCTCGCTGAGGTTGTCATGGTCATAAACAGGCCACAGCACGGGCCGCCGCGTGGGCGAGGTGTGAGTGGCCAGGTGGCAGGCCAGCTTGAGCCAGTCGGTGAACAGCGCTTCCGGGTGCACTTGCACCGCCTGCTGCGCGTGCCAGGTCGTGGCGAGGTAACGATTGACCAGCTCGAGCAGCAGGAAATCGGAGACTTCGCTGACGCCGCCGCGGCCCGGCTGTGACAGGCGCGACGCCAGCGCCTCGGAGCGCTGGTTCAAGAGACCATGCAGCTCCGCGATCATGCTGCGCAGCTGGGCGTGCGCCGATGCGTCGAGCACTGGCGGGATGTAGTTGGCGTCGATCACGAGCCGGTGATCGGTGCGGCGCTCGATCACGCGCACGGCGCCGATGCTCTGCCAATCGGCACTGAGCGCTGACGCACGTGCCAGACGCAAGCGCGGCGAGGCCAGCTGCAGCACCGCCGGGCCCAGCGCCACGGCGTTGCCGTCCGCCACTTCGCGTTCGACCACGCCGAAGCGCGCAGCAGAGCCCGGGTCTTCCGCGAAGATGACTTCTTCGCTGCCGGGTCGCCGCAAGGGCAGCGCCAGCACAATCAGTTCGTCGGTCAGGTCGTTGGGGATTTCGTAAGGCAGCGGCGCGTCTTCGGCGCCAAACGAGAAGGGCGTGCCGTCGGGCAGCACACCGGCACCGCCGAGCAATGACACGCGGCCAAGGGCATAGGCATCGCGGTCGATCTCCAGATTCAACCAGCCCCAGTACGCGCCCTGCAGCCCTGCGGTGCGGCGGGTGATGTACTGCTCGACGTAGCGTTCGAGCTGCTGGAAATGCTGCGGCCGAAGGTACATGCCTTCGGACCACACGACGCGATTCGCCAATGACGAAGAAGCGCCCTGCTTGCCAGCGCCCGGATTGCGAACAGTCACCAAAGAACCTCCTGGGGTACGCATTGCGACGGGAGATACACGATGCAGGGCCTCCCGACCGATCGAATTGCGCTCGATGCTACACGGCGCCCCATGCCTGCTCGTGCGCACTGCGGTGCATCTGCTTGAACGCCCCGCGCGCTCCGGGGGCATTGATCAGGTCGCTGCATCCGTTCAACGATTCGGCAGCAACTCGATGCCATCTTTCCGGATGGCGATCCGCACCCGTTGTTCGCCGGGGGAAAACTGCCAGACCTTGTACAGGTTGGTCTGCTTGGGCTCCTTCAGCGGCAACACGATGCGCCAGCGCGCCACTTCGAGTTTGCGATAGCCAGCAATCACTCCGATGGCGCGTGAGTCGAGTCCCGCCTCGCGCTTGAACACACGCTCTTCGCCGCTGCGCATGATGGCCTGGTCGGCATTGACCAGTTCGGTCATCAGCGTTTCGCGATCGCGATCCTGCAACGCGAAGTAGTCGGCCGTCTCGAAGTTGCCCGACGACTTGAGCTCGAAGACCTTCACCAGGATCGGTGCCGCCTTGCCTCGTGCGTCGGGGTTCACGCCCTCGTCGATGCGGATCGATACCGCGTAGGGCGTCGGCAGCGATCGCGCGGTCGAAGCGCAACCGCCAAGACCTGCGAGCAGCGGTGATGTTGCGATTGCGCCTTGAAGCAATGTTCGTCGGTGCATGGGTTCTCCCGAGTAGTTCGCGGCCTATATTATGGAAGTCATGTGAACGCACGATGTGCATCACGCAAGTGCCTGCCGCTCGTGGGCAGAACGCTATTTCAAACATTGCCTGTTGCAGGGTAGGAGAGAAGATTGAAGTCACGTCTGTCTGCGCTGGCGCTGTCGCTGGCTCTCGTTGCGGGCTGCACCACCCCACCGCCACCGCCGCCATCGGGACCCGAGCGCCTGAGCCAGCAAGTGGCGCGCAACACGCTGGAACGCGCGCAGAAAAGCTTCGATGAAGGCGACTATGCGGCCACGATCTCGACGCTGCGCGGCGGCGCCTCGCTGTTCGACGCGGCGGAGCCGGTCACGCGCACCAGCGCGATGAAGCTCGAGGCGTTCAGCTACTGCGTGCTCAATCAGCTGCCAGAATGCCGCGCCCAGTTCCGCAAGCTGCTCGACACCTACCCCTCCTTCAACCTGGACGTGGCCGAGCGCACCCACCCTGTGTGGGGACCCGCTTTCGAAACGGCCAAGCGGATGAAGCGTTGAGCCGCTGAAGCGCGGCCGGACATGAACACGGAGATGCCATGCGTTGGACGGTGATCGAACAGGCCGGCAAGCCGGTGACATCGGGGCTCTGGGCGCTGCTCGCCGCGCCGGGCGGGACCATCGGGCGCAGCCCTGACAACCACCTCGTGCTGCCCGATGAGCAACGGCAGATCTCCCGCTTGCAAGCCACGGTGCGCTTCGACGCGAACGGCACGGCAATCCTCCACAACATGAGTGCAGTGCTGGCGATCAGCGTCAACGATCGCCTTCTCGGGCACGAGCAGGAGTCGCCGGTGGTCGACGGTGACCGCGTGACCATCGGCAGCTATGTGCTGGCGGTGGGCGGCGCGCAGACCTCCGTCGCGCCGACGGTGGCAACTGCAACTGCAACTGCACCTGCACCTGCACCCGCATTTGCAGCTTCGCCTGCGCCGCCAATGCCGCTGACGTCGACACCGCCGCCGCCCTTGACGCGTGAACCGCCTGCGCGCCCGCTGGACACGGGCCTGCCTTCGTCGGCGCCCGACGTCTTCTCGGACTTGTTCGGCGCAGGTGCGCTGCCTTTGGGAGATGCATCGGGCACGACCGTCGCCATGCCGCCACCTGCGGCTGCGCAGATAGCCGCCCCACCTCCTCCGCCGCCGCCCTCGCCTGCTGTGCGGCCAACACCGCCGCCTCCCACGCCCCCGGTCGCCGCGCCTCCACATGCGCCTGCGCCCGCTGCTGCGATGCCCGAGCCCCGCGCCGCCGCACCGTCGACAGCCATCCCCACGGCGGCGGACTGGGACGCGATTCTGGCCAACGCGCCGCGCCATGCTGACAACGTGACCGTGCCCATGCCCGATCCGCTGGCGCACGAACCCTTCAGCCTGCCGTCGCAGGCGCGCAGGAATCCGGTCGACCCGTTGGCCGAGTTGAACCCGACCGCGGCCGGTGGGCTGTCCGACATGGCACTGCGGCGTGGCGTCGATCCGCTCGCCTTCTTCGCGGCCGACAAGGACGCGCCATCGCCGCTGTCCGACCCGCGCCCCACTGCGCTGACCCACGACGCAGCGCTGGACAACGTTCACCCGGCGCTCGACCTGCTCGGCCCTGCGGTGGCGCCGCTGCCGGGCCGCAGCCAATCGAACCATGCCCACGAAACGTCCAGCCAGTTTCGGCCGCCCACGCCGGTGAGAGCGCCTGCGCCGGTGGCGCAAGCCCAGGTGGAAGCGGTTGCCGCCGAGGTGCCGGCACCGCCGCCGATCGCCCTTTCGCCCCCTCCTCCTTCGGCGCCGCCAGCCGCTGCACCGTTGACTGCACCGATTGCGGAGCTCGAGCCGATTGCGCCGATCCAAGCGATCGCGGAGACCGCAGAGGTCGCGCCGATTGGAATGCGCGCGCCGGCTGCACCAGCGGCGCAGTCAGCGCCGGCGGAGACGGTCGATGCAGGGATCGCACCCGCTACCAAGGCGCGGTCGCGCGAAGCCGCTGCACCCGGCGGCGCTGACCCGTCACCCGAGGCGCTGTTCAACGCCTTCCTCGAAGGTGCTGGCGTGCCCGATGTGGCCGGCCAGCAGGCCGTGGACATTGAATCGATGCGGCACCTCGGCCGCCTCATGCGCGCCTTTACCGACGGCACGATCGACCTGCTGTCTTCGCGCGCGCTGCTCAAGCGCGAAGTGCGGGCCGAGATCACCATGATCGTGGACGAGGAGAACAACCCGTTCAAGATCCTGCCCAACGGCCGCGCCGTGCTGATGCAGATGTTCGGTGCGCGCATGCCCGGCTTCCTGACGCCGGAAGCTGCGGTGAACGACGCGCTGGGCGACCTGCAATCGCACCAGCTCGGCATGGTGGCGGGCATGCGTGCCGCACTGCTCACGCTGCTTCAGCGCTTCGACCCCGCCGCGCTCGACCGCGACACACCCCACGATGGCGGCATGGGCGAAAAGTGGCTGCCCGGCGGGCGCGAGGCGCGGCTCTGGCGTCAGTTGCAGCAACTGCACGCCAACACCACGGCGGCCGTCGAAGACGACTTCCAGGCCGTGTTCGGCCGTGCTTTCCAGAAAGCGTACGACCGGGAGATGGAACGCCTGAAAGAAGCGCGCCGTGCGTGACACCTTCCGCACCGTCGCCGTGCCGCTCTCGACCTCGCAGTTCTCGTGCGTGGGCGAGCGCAGCGGCAACCAGGATGCAATCGGCTATCACCTCGACGACCACGCTGCCTGCTTCGTGGTCAGCGACGGTGTCGGCGGCAACGCAGGCGGCGAGCTGGCCGCACGCATCGCGGTCGACACCGCGCTCAACACCTTCGTCGCGCAACCGTCGGTCGCCGCCGACGACATCCTGCAGTGCGTGAGGCGCGCGAACGACGCGATCCTCGCCCGGCAACGAGAGCTCACCGAGCAAAGCAAGATGAGCGCGACCATCGTCTCGCTGTTCGTCGACCGCAACACCGGCCAGGCCTGCTGGGCGCACGTGGGCGACAGCCGCCTCTACTGGTTCCGCCGCGGCGCACTCATGCAGCGTACCGAAGACCACAGCCTTTCAGAGCGCTCGGGCGATGCGGCTGCGAGTGAAACCCACGGCGGCGAACGCCTGGTGAAAACCAATTTGCTCTACCGCGCCCTTGGCGCACGCGAGAAGGTCGAAGCCAGCGTCTCGACTCCCCGGCGCCTGGCCGATGGCGATGCGTTTCTGCTCTGCACCGACGGCCTGTGGCAGCTGATCACGCAACAGGTGATGGAGCGGTCACTGCAGCTTTCGGACAGCGCAGAAGAATGGCTCGCCCTCCTTCGCCGCGCTGCGGAAGCCAAGGCCGACGGCGGGCGCGACAACTTTTCGGCGCTGGCGGTTTGGGTGGGGTTTCCGCAGCAGGTGACGCTGGCGGGGGTGGTGGCGCCAAGCCCCACAGCCTGACTCGACTGATCGCTCAGGGCGCGAGCACGAGCACCTTGAACTGACTGGGAACGATGCGCATACCGACCATGTTGCAGCGGTTCTGAACTGTCAGACTGGTCACCCGAGTCGTCGGCGTTCCTTTCATCAGGACAGTGAACGCACCTGTGACATGACGAGACTGCTGCATGAATGTCTGCGAAACCACGCCGCCCAATGCACCCGGCTGATCACCGAGCGTGATCGGTGTCGTGGTCGCCATGTTGTGTGCGGGCATTCCCATCAAAAGGATGTTCCACGCATTGGGAATCGCCATCGGGCCAAGCGCCATATTTGGATACGGTATAGGCACTGGCGACTTGCAAACGTCGGGAAATGCGAGGTCCATGCCCATCAACTGGCAATTTGCGAACATGCGGTGTCTCCAGATTTGTCTGAGGGGGCGAATCGGCTCGGCTGCTGCCGTCAACCCATGTGAATCTGCGCGGCGTCCACCTTGACGAGGTCCTTCCCCGTCACAACCGTGTGCTGGCCGTGGATGCGCACGGTGTCTTGCGCTTCATGGTCAAGGTGTCCCGCGCGAACTTGATCGACTTCGTCGACCAACCGGAGGGCCGTGCGAGTCATCTGAAAGATGCGATCGGTCACCGATTCAAGAATCTTGCCGATGATCCGTAAATGCCCGACCGTCGCATCGGCAGATTTCGCAGTGAATTGCATCTCGTCGACCGTGCATTTCGCCTGTTCAGCGCGCAGCTCCAGCGTGCGCGCGCCGTGAAGCAGGAGAGTTGAATCACTCTGGATCGACACAGTCCCCTTTCCGATTGAAGAAAGTGTGAGATCGCCCGATGCCTCGATGCAGCTCGCCCTCGGGTCAACCTGCTCGATAACGGCGATCAAAAAGAGCCTGAACCGATCGGGGCCCGACAGCAGCACCGTATCCCCGACCTCCGGCCTGAGGAGGCAGCTCGCGGCGCGACGACAAAGCCACGTGGCTCCTTTTTCACCTTCCACTTCGAACTGGCCATCTGCCCGCGGGGCGAGCAATTTCCCAAGCAGCTGGATGGGTCCGGTTTCGTTCGTAGCCACGTGGAGCGAGACAACATTCATGGCAATTCCCTTTGAGCTCTGATGATCAAGTGCCAGCGCCATCTTGATGACGTTGGCGGTGAGATTCGGTCCACAACTGAGCTTCGTGCAGCTCAGCGTCATTTTCGATGAGCCCGCTGCGGTTGGAGAAACGAGCATCGCGCTGAACTGCATGGTGCATGCGCGTGCGCAGGAACTTCGCACCCCGCAGATCGGACTGGGTCAGATCTGCATAGGAAAAGTCCGCGTCGTGCAGCATGGTGCCTGCGAAGCGCGCGCCTGTACAGCGCGCGCGGTGCAGCACTGCAAGTTCCAACAAAGCACCGCTGAAATCAGCCGCCTCCAGTTGCGCTTCAACCCAGATCGATCGATCGAGCCGCGCGCCCTGGAACGTGGAAGCAGACAAGTCGGCACCAGGAAACATGCTCATGGCGGCATCGGCGCTGGCAAAACTGCTCTTTCGAAGTGAGGCCCCCTTGAAGTTGCTTTGGGTGAGCGTAGCGTTCGAGAAATCGGTGCCGTCCATCCGGCTGTCGGTGAACTGACAGCGGACAAGCTGCTGTCCAGCGAAGCGCACCCCTTCGAGGTTGCACTCCACGAACGTCGAACTTTCGCAGCCCACCCCGGCCCAGCGCACAGAACGCAGGTCCATTCGAAAGAACGCCACGAACTCCATCACGATATTGCTGCAATCCATGCGGTCGACCGGCGACTCAGTGATGATCATCCGGTCGCAGTGGCTGACGCGCAAATCGAGTTCTGTCAGTTCGCTTCTGTAGAAGGCGACGCGCTCGATATGCGCATCCGCCAGCGTGGCCTGCGTAAGCCGCGTCTGTACGAACGAGGCGTCGACGAGCACGGCCTCGACCAGGCGTGCCTGCGAGAGATCGCAGTCTGTAAAGCGCGAATCCTTGAGCCGAACGCCCGAGAGATCGGCACCGGCGAAGACGCAAGCCGAAATCAGGCTGTCCTCCAGCGTTGCACCGGCGAGCATCGCCCCGCTGAAGTTCACGCGCTGCAACTGCGCACCCGACAGATCGAGCCCGCGCAGATCCGCGCCACGCAGGTCCAGGTTCGCCACCGGCATGCCGTGGTGGATCCTGTCCATCAAGTTCTCTGGCGTCACTGATTCGCCTCGAGGCTCCGCGCTGGCCAGATTTTTGCGCGATGCGTGTAGGCGCCTTCCAGATTGGTCGAGCTGTCGATCCATGCCTGTGATACGTCGGCGCGAAAAAGATTGGCCTCACCCAAATCGGCCAGTCGAAAGTCGGCTTTGGAAAAATTGGTGTCGACGAGGTCAGCATTGCGCAACGATGCACCTGTGAGATCCGCGCGGATGAACAAGCTCTCCCCTCCCGTTAACCGGTCCATCCGCGCGCGAACCAGCCGGCACTCTGACAAGTCGCAGTTCAGCAAATGTGCATCGCGAAAATCCGCCGCGTCCAAACAGGTTGTCCGTAAGCCGCATTGCTTCAACGTGGCGCCACGGAACACGGCCCCCGCCATCGCGCTGCCGTGCGCGAAGCTGCATACCTCGAGCGCCGCACCGGAAAAATCCACGCCATTGCCTCCCTCCGTTGTCACGAAACTGGAGCCTGCCAAGCGCGCCTTGACGAAGGAAATGTCGCCGAGAACGCATTCGATCCACACTACCTGCCGAAATTCCGCTTCCTCGAACAGCATATGTTGAAGCGAGAGCTTCAGAAATGTCACTTGCGTCCATCGCGAGCGGCTCAGGTCGCACCGCTGCCAGACACTCTCCTGCAGGTTGTTGTTCTCGAACTGCGCACCAACGAAGAGGCAGTTTCGAAACTGCGTCTTCTGGCAGGTGGCTTGCGACAGGTGGGCACCACTGAAGTCAGTGCCATCGCACTGCGCGCCACCCAGGTTGGCATGGTCCAGACGCGCATTCACCAGGCTTGCCTGCGCCATCCGCGCCCGCGCAAGCACCGCACTCGAGAAATTGCAGCCGTCCAGTTGGGCCCCGCGCAGGTCTGCATCCTCCAGATTGGCACTGGAGAAGTCGGCGCCGCGCAGATCCAACCCCGAGAGGTTGACACCTGCGAGGTTCATGCGCGCGAATCGCCGCAGCGCGGGCTCGACTTCTCCAAGGCGCCGGCGCAGTTTGGCCGAACGGGCGCTCGAAGCCACAGGTGCGGGGTCCTGCAGATGCGCCACGTAGCGATGCCCCCGGCGGATGCGCTCGGCCTCTTTCTCGTGAGCCGCTTCGGCTTCGCGCACCTCTTCCACGCTCATCGATTTGCTATTGAGCTCCCTCTCGTGCTTCTCGTGCAACCTGGCGATCGTTTGATCAGGATCGAGGCGCTGCCCATCAGATGCACCGCCATGACCCTGCACGCTGGTTTTCGATCTTTCCGTCCTCGCACGCAGCGCGTCCAATTCGTTGTGCAAGCGCCCGGAAGCGGAAGGAGGGCGGGTTTCGGCACCGGATGCTGCCAACGGGCGAATTCCTGCCACCTCAGCCTCCCCAGCCCCTGCCCCTCGGCTCATCGCCGCGTCCATCTGGGCCTGCAACCGGTCGCTGTACTCTGGCAGGTCGTCCAGTTCCGGGAGCTTCCCGATCTCAGGTAGCGGCGGCAGATATTGCTCGGGATCAAGGCCTTTGCGCAAGAGTTCGCGGCGTCTTTCCTCGTGGCGACGAAGTTCGCCCGCACGTGCATTGCGCACCATCGGTCGCGCCATCATGTCGGACATGTGCCCTGCAACCCACGGCCCGAGGATTGACTTGGGGGCAAGATCGCTGTCGCGCACCGCATGAACGGCCTGGGCAGGATCCAACCGTTTGCCCAACACAGACTCGTAGTGCGACATCGTTCGTGGTGCATCAGGAAGCTCGATCGCTGCCATCAAATGCTGCACGTCCGCCGCATCGTCTTGTGCAATGGCAAAGGCGCCCTGCCAAATCAGCACGGCACGTTCGGCATGCGGAAACATCCACACGGTCGTCATGCGCATTTGGGATTCCTGCAGGTCGCTGCCGTCCTTTTTCCGACTGACGAAACAACGCACCTGCCATGGGGGCAAGGTCCCACGCAACACCGCTTGCGTGGGATGCATGTTCCACAGTTCATAAGCCGCCTCGTGCGGAACTTCATGCGCACCGACCCAATGCTGGTCCGGCGCTGCCGCGTTGAAGTAGCGCCAGTCTGCATCAGCAGCGAGCCCAGGAAACCGGTGCTCCAGCCAGTCCTGCCCGTAGTCGCTCCCAAGCATTCGAGTGCGTTGCGGCCAATCTGGCGGAATGCCGCCAAAGCCAGCCGGCCGGATGCGCTGGCCGTGCGACACCATACGGGCGTCCGGTGCTTCCACGTTGGGCAGCCGGCGCGTATGCACGCCGTTGATCTGCTCATCGACAGTGCCGATCCCTAACGGGTTCTCGGCAATCTCGGCGCCACCGAAGGCATGCGCCCAATCCAACGGCATGCGCTCAAAAGGCTGGGGTGCTGTCATACGCCCAGCAAGCCAATAGCGATCACCCGACACCGTCAACGACTTGGCCTGACCGCCCACACGCGCCTGCACCGCGCAGATCGTTTTGTCCTTCTGGTGCGCGGTGTAGCCATAGCCGCTGATCAACCATTCCGGCGTGCTCTTCGGTACGCCGAGATCGAGCGTGTTGCCCGGCCCGATCTCTTCGGACACAAGCTGCCAAAGGTCCTGCTCCGAAAAGAGCTTTGGATCAGATGCCAAACTAACGAGGCCGAGTGCCGAGACGCCCAGGATGTGCTTGCCTTCCCAGCGATACGGCCGGCTCATCAGGCTGAGTCGCAAAGGTTTGATCGTCTTCATGAAACCACCCTCATCGCCGAGGTTGGTCGACCGCGACCTCGCGCGTACCGGGATCAACGCGCACCTTGATGCGACGCCCCGGTGCAAATTCGGCAAGCTTCACCGGGCTGATCGGGACCGTGAGTTCGACATCGAAGGGCTGGGGGGCCGCCTCAGCTTCAGCCGGCTCCACGCGAAGGCGCAGCCGCGTCAGGATGTAGATCGCGCTGATGCGGTTGCCCGTGTCATAGGTGTCCAGCACAACCGCCTGAGCCGGCCGGCCGGCCTTGAGCACCCGGTCGGTCTTCGACTCGTCCGTGACCCAGCGGGCCACCAGCCGCTGCAGAATAAACATGCCGGCCACACAGGCGAGGACCAACAGGGTCCACTCAATCACACCGCCAACCATGGTTTGCTTCGTCGGGCAGGCGTGCTGCGTTCAGGCATAGAGCTTGAAGCCCGCGAAGAGTTCGAACCCCTTATTGGCGATCTGGAATGCGGTCTGTGTCGTCGTGAAGCCACCGACCGTAATCGACGCGTCGTACAACGTGAAAGTCCCCATTGCGATATCAGCCTTGGCCCAACTCTGGCTGTACTGAAAATCGTTGTAGAACTGTGCGGTGCCGTTGTGCAGTTCCATCGACCCGTTGATGGAGTAGCTCAAGCCAGTCGTTTCCGTATGTCGCGAAGGCGCCGTGTCGATCACGTGCGTGCGGTTGGTCCGCCGCACGTTATTGCCTTCGAGCACCACGTCGCCCGAGGCCACGATGTGAATGTCACCCGCGGTAGTCTTGACATCCAGATCGGCACCTACGCTCTGCACGGTCATCTTGCCGCCTGTCGTCAAGAGCATGTCGCCCACCGAGCCAATGGACTCCGTGCCGCTCATGATCCGCATGCTGCTGCCATCGACGAAATAAAGCTCGCCGCCGTTGACCGTCACGCCCTTGCCATTGGATTCCTCGGTGTACTTGCCGACCACTGTGGTGGTCTGCGGGCCGGCAATGTCTTCCTTGAGCGACGTGCCGATGATTCGCTCTTCGCCGCTGTCCACAGTGTCTTTGCGCGTGCCCGTGACATGAATCGTCTGATTGCCGATCACATCGACCTGCTGATTCCCACCATCGACCTTGATGAACTGGTCCCCGCCATTGACCGTGATCGTCTGCGGCCCACCCTTGTTGACCGTCAGCGTGTGCGGCCCGTTGACCGTCTCGTCCAGCGAGGTATTGGTCGTGTATGTGTCCGCGCCCTCGATCACCGTCACGCGCGTGCCGTCGACGGTGTGCGTTTCGTTGTTCTCGACGTTGAGGCTGAAGTCCTTTTGCGCATGGATCTTGATCGACTCGTTGCTCGGGTCGTCGTCGATCACGAAGTGGTTGGCCAGTTCGCCGTCGCCCTTGATCGTGCGGCTGATGAAGCCGCTGACCGTCGCCTTGGCTGGCAGTTCCAGCGGTGGCATCTGGTCGGCGTTGTAGACGCGGCCGATGATGATGGGCCGGTCGAGGCATCCGGCGATGAAGTCGACGATGACCTCCTGCCCGACGCGCGGGTGGTTGACCGCGCCGAAGTTGGAGCCTGCCCAGGCGCTCGACACGCGCACCCAGCATGAACTGTCTTCATTGCGCTTGCCGTAACGGTCCCAGCGAAACTGGACCTTGACCCGGCCGTACTTGTCGATCCAGATGTCCTCGCCGGGCGGGCCGACGACGGTCGCGGTCTGCGGACCGTTGGAGACCGGGATGCGCGTGACGCGCGGCGCGCGGAACGCGAAGGAGGTCGGCTGTACGCCGAACTGGAAGCCGTAGTCGCCTTCCGCGCTGCCCGATGCGTAGCCGCCTTCACGCAGGCTGTAGAGCACCGAGACGATCAAGTACTCGCGGTTGTCTTCTTCGCGCGGCGCGTTCTGCATCTTGAAGCGGTAGCCCGGCGCCATGCCCCGAACGGTCGCGTGGCCGATGTCCAGCTCGGCCTGCGCCTGCGCCTCCTCGAGCCGGATACGGGCGTAGTGCTCTCCCTGCCCGCTGTCGCTGAAGCCGCCCATCCATTCGTACATCTCGTACTGGCCATGATCGTGGCCGCGTGGCTGGCTGCGCGTCGTGAGCAGGTCGGCCTTGGGCTTCTTGAAGTCGAAGTCATCGACGACGTAGGTGCCGGGACGGATCTCTTCAGTGACTTCCCAGCGGTCGATCGCCTCGCGGCCCGGGTCGCCGACGCGATCGGTCGAGAGGTAGCTGATGCGCGGGTACTGCGGCAACGTCTCGTGCGCGCTCATGTCATCGGCCAACACCAGCGTGTGCTGGTTCTTGTCGTGCTTGAAGAAATAGTAGATGCCTTCGTGCTCCATGAGCCGGCTCACAAAGGCGAAGTCCGTCTCCTGGTATTGAACGCAATAGTCCCACTGCCGGTACGACGCGCTGAGCTTCTTCTCGAAGGCGAAGCCGTAGTCACCGAGCACCTCTTCGATGATCTCGACCACCGACTTGTTCTGGAATATCTTGCAGTCGCTCGTGCGCGTGAGGTACCACAGCCAGGGCCGGACCGACGCGCGATACACGGTGTAGCGCGACGAGGCACCCTCCCTGCCGATCATCGTGAACCGTGTGACTTGGCCGTTGAGGTAGCGCGGCGTACCGTCGAGCGTCTTGACCTCGAGCGTCAGCGGCTTCCCGAGCATCGCTTTCATGTCGACCGATGTGGTCGGGCTCAGCAGGTCCACTTCGAACTCGAAGAGCTGCGACAGCCCTTCGCTGCCATGCATCGAACGGAACAGCAGCTGCTCCGGACCCAGCGGTGTATGCGCAGTGACAACTCTTGCCATGTGGTGCTCCCCTTATGTCGCTTGACGTTCGGAAAATTCGTACTGGAAATCGTCGCCCGACGCACTCAAGCGTACAGCAGCGAGCTTGCGCGCACTGACCGTGGCGCCGATGACCTCTTCGCTCAGGCGCGGCAGGATGGTGTGCGTGAGGATCGCATCGATCATCCGGCCACCCGACTCTATGGCGGTACAGCGGCGCGCCACCAGCTCGACGGCGCTTTCGTTGTAATCCAATGTAATGCCGTGATTCGACACCAGGCGCGCGGCGATGCGGTCGAGCTGGAGGCGAATGATGCGATGCAGGGCGTCGGCCTGCAACGGGTAGTAGGGCACGACCACCAGCCGGCCCAGCAATGCCGGGGCAAAGACCTTGAGCAAGGGCTCACGTAGCGCGGCGGCCAGCGGTTCGGGATCGGGTCGCAGGGTCGGCTCTTCGCACAGTTGCATCACCAGGTCGGTGCCGACGTTCGACGTCATGATGATCACCGTGTTGCGAAAGTCGATGTGCCGGCCTTCGCCGTCTTCCATCCAGCCCTTGTCGAAGACCTGGAAGAAGATCTCGTGCACATCAGTGTGCGCTTTCTCGATCTCGTCGAGCAGCACCACGCTGTAGGGCCGGCGGCGCACGGCCTCGGTCAGCACGCCGCCTTCGCCGTACCCGACGTAGCCGGGCGGCGCGCCCTTGAGCGTGGAGACGGTGTGCGACTCCTGGAACTCGCTCATGTTGATGGTCACGAGGTTCTGTTCGCCGCCGTACAGCGCCTCCGACAGCGCGAGCGCAGTCTCGGTCTTGCCGACGCCCGAAGGGCCGCACAAGAGGAACACGCCGACCGGCTTGTTGGGGTTGTCGAGCCGCGCGCGCGCCGTGCGGATGCGCCGCGAGATGGTCTCGAGGGCGTCGGGTTGCGCCACCACGCGCGCCGACAGGATCTCGCCGAGCCGCAGCACCGACTGCGCGTCGTCACGCACCATGCGGCCGATGGGGATGCCGGTCCAGTCGGCCACGACAGTGGCGATGGCCTGCGCATCGACGGCAGCGAGGATCAGCGGCGATTCGCCCTGCAACTGCACGAGCTGGTCCTGGGCGTCGTTGAGCTCGGCGCGGAGTTCTTCGGGTGTGCGTTCGGGCGCAGCGGGTTGCGTGGCAGCTTGCACCGGCGGTACTTCGGCCGACGCCTCATCCGCGCCTTCGGTGTCCAGATCCTCTTCGGCTGCGGTCGTCGCCTGCACCGGCACGGCGGCGGGCGACAGCTGCTTGCGCAACGCCACGATGCGCTCGACCAGCGTGGCCTCTTCCACACGGCGCTTCTCCAGCAGGGCCAGCTCGGCCTGCGCCGCAGCGACCTGGGCCGCGATGTCTTCCACGCGCTGCTGTTCGCCCACGCCGATCGCGGCTTCGCGCCCCGCGATCCCCGACTCGATGCCCAGCACCTCGATGCGCCGCTGCAGGTCTTCCAGCGCTGCCGGCAGCGCGTGCTGGCTCAGCGCCACGCGCGCGCATGCGGTATCCAGCAGGCTCACCGCCTTGTCTGGCAACTGGCGCGCGGGGATGTAGCGGTGCGACAGGCTCACCGCTGCTTCTAGCGCGGCATCGAGGATCAGCACGCCATGGTGCTTCTCCAGCTCGGCGGAAATACCGCGCAGCATGATCACGGCCTTGGGCTCGGTGGGCTCATGCACCTGGATGGTCTGGAAGCGACGCGTGAGCGCCGGGTCCTTCTCGATGTATTTCTTGTATTCCGACCAGGTGGTCGCGCCGATGGTGCGCAGCCGGCCGCGTGCCAACGCGGGCTTGAGCAGGTTGGCCGCATCGCCGGTACCCGCCGTGCCGCCCGCGCCGACCAATGTGTGCACTTCGTCGACGAACAGCACGATGGGCTTGGGGCTCTTCTCGACTTCGTCGATCACCTGCCGCAGCCGTTGCTCGAACTCGCCCTTCACGCCGGCGCCAGCCTGCAGCAGCGTGGGGTCGAGCACCCACAGCGACACGTCCTTGAGCGAAGGCGGCACGTCGCCCGAGGCCAGGCGCGACGCCAGCCCCTCGACCACCGCGGTCTTGCCGACGCCGGCCTCGCCGGTGAGCAGCGGGTTGTTCTGGCGGCGCCGCATCAGGATGTCGATGATCTGGCGGATCTCGTCGTCGCGGCCGTACACCGGGTCGAGCTCGCCGGCGCGCGCCTTCGCAGTCAGGTCGCTCGCGTACTTGGCCAGCGCGGAGCCACCGGCCGGCGCGGCGCTGTCGCCCTGGTGCGCCGCTGCAGGCGGGCCGCTGCCGATGCCGGGCGCTGCGTCGTAGTCGTCCTCGGGCGAGCCTTCGGTCCATTCGGTCAGCTGCGCAATGAGCACGTCGGGCACGATCTTGTCGAACTCGCGCGAGATGCCCGACAGCACCTGCCGAAGGCCCGGCGTCTTGATCAGGCCCGCCAGCAGGTAGGCGCCGCGGATCGTGCCGGCCTCGAAACGAAGACTGGCATACACCCACGCGCGCTCCACCGCGCTGTCGACATGCTCGGAAATGTCGCTGATCGACGTGGCGCCATGCGGCAGGCGGTCCAGCGCGCGCTGCAGGTCCTGCTCGACGGCGTCGAGGTTGAGGCCGCCGCGCTTGATGATGCGCAGCATGTCGCTGTCCTGCAGTTGCAGGATCTGGTGAAGCCAGTGCACCAGCTCGACATAAGCGTTGCCGCGCAGCTTGGCGAAGGCCGTGGCCGTTTCCAGTGCCTTGTAGAGCACCGGATTGAGCTTGGAGAAAAGGGATACGCGGCGGATGTCGGTCATGGAGAGGAAGCAGGCACGGCCGCGGAGGCCGAGGGAGAACGGGAAAACAAGGCCTCGGGCTGGAACAACATGTCGCCGGCGTCGGTGTCCGACAGGCGTTCGCCCAGCCAGCTGCCCCAGCCCAGCCGCTGGTCGCTGCACAGGCGCATGCCTTGGGCTTCGGGTTTCTTGAGGATCAGGCGCAGCTCCCAGGCGAATTCGATGCCGATGTACTGCCGCACCCAGTCGACGACTTGCTTGAGGCGCTGGCTGCCGGGCAGGAAGGCGCGGAATTCTTCTTGTGACAGCGGACCCAATTCCAGCCGGAACTTGCTCTGCGCATCGCGCACCGCGAGGCCCACGGTCGCGCCACTGCCGAGCCGGTGGTTGCGGCCCATGAGGCCAATCGTGCTGATCTGGCGCTCGTCGAGCATGACCCAGTCGCTCACGAACTCCTGCACGTGCACGGGCACATCGAAGTAGAGCCGCAGGATCTGGATCAACCCCTCGGGGTTGCGCGTTTGCCGCACCAGATGTCCCGCCATGAAGGTGCGCGCGTGGTCGGCGATGCGGTCGCGTTCCTTCAGGCCCGGCTGGCCCATGTTCATCAGGCTGGCCACGTAGTCGACGAAGCGATGGCCGTCGGGCCGGTCGAGGCTGTTGACCGACTGGGCGTCGGCCCATGCGCGGTAGAACAGCAGGATCAGCCGGTGATGAAACAGGTCGGCGAAGGCGCTGAGCGTGTGGTCGGCATGGTGGCGCTTGCGCTCGCGCGCGTACTCGGTCAGGTGCAGCGGCAATGGGCCGTTGGGGCCGAACAGGCCAAAGCCGTAGATCGAGATGCGCGGCGGCCCGTCGCTGTCGATGTCGACGCCCGACACATTCGACGGCGCGAAGGCCATCGATGGCTCCTGCCCGAGACGCAGCGGCTCGTCGACCGGGCGCGGCGCGCGGCCCAGCAGCGGATGATCGCCTTGCGCATCGAGCCGGCGCAGCAGCATGAAGAGGTCATGCTCGAACGGTTGACCGACCAGCCCTTGCCAGAGCGCCGGATCGATTTCGGGAATGCCCCGTCGACGCGTGGGCGCCACCGAAGGCGCGACGCTGGCTGCGGCTTCGGACTCCGTCACGGCTTCAACCGCGAGCGCCTCGTGTTCGCGCCTTTCCATGTTCATACCGCGGGGCGCCTCCCGATGCGCGGCGACCAGCGCGCGATCTCGCCGCGCTGCAGGCTGGAGAGCGCGAACTCGGTGAAGGCATTGAGCGATACGTGCCGGCTGAAGAATTGCTCGAGCACGGCGCCGAACAGGTAAGGACTGGCACCGGAGAACGCGACCTCGTCGATCTTGAGCGCGACCTCGACGCCGCGCCCGAACACGATGGGGCCGGGCTCGGGAAGGCGGCGGAAGACCGGCGCCAGCGCCATCGAGCGCACGCCCTGGATCTGGCGGCGCACCGTCGGGTCGGCCAGATTGCCGTAGAGGTCGAGCATCTCGCGCAACGCAGCAGCGCCCTGCGTGGCATCGACGTCGGTGAGGCTCAGGTAATTGAGGCCGAGGTGGCTGATGAGGCGCCAGGTCAGCGCGCCTTCGGCCAGTGCGGGGTACGGCCGGGTCGGGCCGCGCAGGATGCGGATCGCCCGCACCGGCGCCGACACGCGCAAGGTGAAGTCCGAATCGAGCCCGGTCGGCAGCAGCAACGGCAGATCGCGGTTGGTGCACAGCGCATCGAGCGTGATGTGGCGCAGGCTGTGCGGAAAAGGCGCATCGTGCTGGTCGACCAGCGACACGTACACCTCGCTGCCGGTGTAGCTGGTACGCGTACCTTGTGCGCGTGCGCGGTCCGACACCAGGCGCGGTTCGCGACGCAGCGAGAAGTAAGCGCCGAAGTCACCGTCGTCGGTCGCGAAAGAACCGAGGAAGGGGCGGAAGTCGCGCTCCTCCGCGCCGTTGCTCATGTGGCCCGTGACCCGCTCTACCGTGAAGATCTCGAAATCGCGCGGCCGCGTCCGGTCGATCACGGCGTGATGTTCGTGCTGGCCGGGGCCGACGGGAATGCGGTCGCTGCGGCGCGGAACCAGGTTGATGACGGGCGTACAGAACAGCGAGAAATGCTGTGCGTCGACGAGGCGCTCCAGGTCGCCGTCGACGCTGTCGAGCAGGATCACGATCTCCATCGTGTTGCCGCTCATCGCCTGGGCAGCGACGCGCAAACCATTGACGCTGAAGAACAGGAAGCGATCGGGAAAGGCGAAGTATTCGTGCAGCAGCCGGTAGCCCTGGAACGACCGCGCGTCGTAGGGCAGCAGCGCCTGATCGGGGTCGAAGCCCTCGTGGCGGATCGCTTCGTCACCCAGCGGCACGATGCGCGCCGTGCTGCCGGGGCCCGAACGGCACACCGTGCCGATGCCGTGATGCACCGCCAGTTCGAGCAGCTTCAAGGCGTGCAGTTCGGCGCCCGACAGGAAGAACTCGAGGCGGTCGAGCGGCATGTCGGCGAAGCGCGCGCCGCCCACGGCCTCGAGCCGGATGGTGATGGCGCTGCGCGCCGTGCGCGCGACCGTCGGCATGGCCTGCGCGATGTCCGCAGGCACCGAACCCAGGCTCGCTTCGGCGATGCGAAGCGGCCACAGCGTCACGGCATGGGCGGTGCGGAACTCGCACGCCGTCTGCTCGCCCTTGATCATGCGGCCGCGCAGCATCGTGTGGCGGGGCAGTTCGTAGCCGGCCTTCAGCGAGCCCTCGTTCAGGTTGCCATCGATCTGCACCACGCCCATGGCCGGCAACGGCGCCAGGAAGTTGGGGTACACGACTTCGAGCAGCCGCTGCGAGAAGCGCGGGAACTCCGCATCCATCTTGAGCTGAATGCGCGCCGTGAGAAAGCTGAAGCCTTCGAGCAGACGCTCGACGTACGGGTCGCTGACTTCGATACCGCGCATCCCCAGGCGGCCCGCGATCTTCGGATAGCGCTGCGCGAACTCGGCCCCGAGCTCGTGCATGTACGTGAGCTCGCGGTTGTAGTAGTCGAGGAGCCGCGCGTCCATGCTCTAGAGGCCCCCGGTCGGCCGCAGCACCATGTGCCCGCTCTCGAGGTCAAGTTCCGAGCGAAGAATGAACTCGATCGGGTAAGGCACCGACCACAGCGTGCCGCGAATTTCGAGCGCCAGCAGGTTGTGGTGCTCCAGATCGGTGGCGTCGGTCACGCAACGCACATCGATGCTGTCTTTCATGATGCGCGGCTCGAAGTCAATGATGGCCCCGCGAATCGCCGCTTCGACGTCCGCGAAATCCACCTCCGACATGCGGCCGCCCGCCCAGCCGCGCACGCCATAGTTCAACACCGAACGGCGCGCCCGCGCCAGATCGTTGATGCTGTGGTCCGAGCCGAAATTGACGGTGTTGAGCAGCCACTGCAGGTCGCGCAATACCGAGTCGCGCAGCAGCTTGCCGCTCATGAGAAACGCGCCTGCGCGCTCCTGGCGATTCTGCGGTTGCTTGTCGGTCAGCCGGTCGAGCAGCACCGGCTGCAGCCGGTCGCGCGAAACGCTCTCCTGCTGGTCGCCGTCGGTGTCCGCCAGCACACTCATGCGGGCGCCCGCTCCGCCGTCTCGAATTCGATGGTGCGGATGTCGAGGAACGCGTGATCGCCGGCATCACTCGTGAGGATGCGTTGCCCCACGCCCGCGTACTGGTCATCGCCGGGCAACGCGTCCCAATCGGTACGCCGGCCGAGCGCTGCGGCGTCGTCGAGCGCCTGGAGCGCCGAGGGGTAGCGAACCGGCACCAGACCGTTGAGCGCACGTCCATCGCGCAGCTCGATCTCGGCCGCGATCCAGATCAGATCGGCCAGATGCCGCGGCCGCGGCAGCTTGACCCGAAGCACCGCGGGCAGCGGCAACCAAGCGTAGCCGGACGGCGTGAACAGCTCGAGCACCGCACCGATGCGGGCGTCGCCATCGCACAACCAGGCGAAGTCGACGCGCTCGACGGGCTCGTCGTCGACCGTTTGGTCCGGCCGTGTGTCAGATCGGTCCACGAGCTGGAGGGCGCCGCCCACTGCGGGCGCCGCCTGGCGGGCACTGTCGCGCAAAGCCGCAGCCTGCAGAGCCTGGTCGGTCGGCAAGGCGGCAGCGGAAATCAGCTGGTCGACCCACTCGGCCTGGCCGGCCGGGATGGCCGGAGGCCGTCCGCCCGCCCAGAACTCGCTACGGTGGCGTTCACCGGCCAGCGCCATCGCGTAGGTGGAGGCTGCCGGCGTGAAATTGGGATCGAGTTGCATCGCGCGCTGACGTTGATCATCGGCGCGCTGCCATTCGCCACGCACCGCCAGAAAGTGGCAGAGCGCAAGCCGAAGACTGGCATCCTGGGGACGAGCGCGGATCTGCCGTTGCACTTCGTCGGTGTGCTCGGCCACGGAGCGGCCGCCGAGCACGGCAAATCCATCACCCATGAAAAATCCTCGTTGCTGCTGAACCGCCGGCCATGGACGGCGGGTGCGCCCGGCAACGAGAAGCCGCCGGGAAACGCGCGCCCGGACCGCACGCGCAGCCCGGGCGAAAGACACCAAAAATCAAGCTTCCTTGTTTTCCTTGATGTTCCAAGCCAGCACCGTCTCGGCGCCCTTGCCACCCTTGTCCGTCTGTTCCCAGTACTGCTGCTTCACTTTGCCCGCCTGGAACGCGTACTGCACGAACAGCGCGTCAGAGCCTTGCTCTGCGGTGTACTGCACCGAAGTCACCAGCACTTCTTCAAGCGTGACGCGGGTGTATTCGATCTGCGAGCCGCCGGCCTTGCAAACCGACACCTCGACCTTGGACAGGTGCTTGCCGCTCGCGCAATTCTTCAGCACCGAGGGCGCGGCCTTGTCGACGCGCGCCAGCACCTGCAAGTCATTGAAGCTGGCCTTGCCGACACCGCCGCCGCCGCCGCTCACCATGTTCCCCGGCTGCGTCGCACCCCAGGAGAACGACTTGATATCGCTCCATTCCTTGTGATTCGAATCCTTGGATTCGCCGCTCGCGCCTTCGACGCGCATGAACATGTCTACTGCCATAAGTCAACTCCCACAGTGATGCGTGTCCGAAGCGGACACAGTTGAATTAGCTGCCGTCCTTTTTGTTGGACGGCAACTTCGAAACCAGCCGCAACGACACTGTCAGCCCTTCGAGCTGATAGTGCGGCCGGAGGAAAAACTTCGCAGCGTAGTAGCCCGGGTTGTCCTCGATCGCTTCCACCTGCACCTCGGCCGCCGCCAGCGGCTTCATGGCTTTGGTTTCCTGCGAAGACGTGCCGGGGCTACCGTCCACGTAATTCATGATCCAGTCGTTGAGCCAAAGCTCCATGTCTTCGCGTTCGCGGAACGAACCGATCTTGTCGCGCACGATGCACTTGAGGTAGTGCGCGAAGCGGCAGCACGCGAACAGGTACGGCAGCCGCGCGGCCAGGTTGGCATTCGCCGTTGCGTCGGCGTCGTAATACTCGGCCGGCGATTGCAGCGACTGCGCGCCGATGAAGGCGGCGAAATCCGAGTTCTTGCGATGCACCAGCGGCATGAACCCGTTCTTCGCGAGCTCGGCCTCGCGCCGGTCGCTGATCGCGATTTCGGTCGGGCACTTCATGTCGACGCCGCCGTCGTCGGTGGGGAAGGTGTGGGTCGGTAAGTTCTCGACCGCCCCACCCGATTCGACGCCGCGAATCGATGTGCACCACCCGTACTGCTTGAATGAGCGATTGATGTTGACGCCCATCGCGTAGGCCGAGTTGGCCCATGTGTAACGCGAATGCTCCGCCGAATCGGTTTCCTCTTCGAACTCGAACTCGTCCACCGGATTGGTGCGTGCGCCGTACGGCAGGCGGGCCAGGAAGCGCGGCATGGCCAGTCCTGCCACGAGTCCATTTGCATCACGGTCGGTGATGCGCCAGCAATGAAGGGGCAATGGGCCGCGGCGGCGATCTTTGCCAACTCGCCGAGCATCTCCACATCGGGCGGGCTGTGGTCGAAATGGAAGTCGCCGATCAGAGCGCCAAACGGCTCGCCGCCGAACTGCCCATATTCAGCCTCGTAGATTTTCTTGAACAGCGGGCTCTGGTCCCAGCCGATGCCCTTGTGGCGCTTGAGCGACCGGGCTACTTCGCGCTTGGACGCGCACATCATGCGAATCTTCAGCTGCTCATCGGTCTCGGTGCTGTTGACAAGATAGTGCAGACCGCGCCAGGCCCCTTCGAGCTGCTGGAATTCTTCGTGGTGCAGGATCTGGTTGATCTGCTCCGAGAGCTTGCGATCAATCTCGGTGATGATGCCTTGAACGGTTTTGTAGGCGTCGTTCGAGATGGTGACCGTGCTCTCGAGCGCCTGGGTGGCCAGGGTCTTGACGGCGTTTTCGACGGCTTCGCGCGCCTGGTCTGTCTTGGGCCGGAACTCGCGCTGGAGAAGCGACGAAAACTCGTTCGGCTCCAACGCTTCGATGGTCGCTTGCGAACGCGATGACTGCTTGGTTTGCATGGTGCTCATGAGGGAATCCTGTCAGCTTGCTTTGCGTGTCGCTCAATCGGCCGGGGTGCCAGGATTGCCGGCCGCTTCGACCGCCTTGGCGACCGCAGGATTCGGAGCGGATGCGAGCGACTTGAGAAGCTCGGGGTTCTGCAGCGCCTTTGCGATCAACTGCTCAGCACCGTTCTTTCCGTCCATGTACGACAGCAGGTTCGACAGCTCGGTCCGCGCTTCGAGCAGCTGCTGCAGCGCGCCGACCTGGCTCGCAATGCGGGCTGGCGAGAAGTCGTTCATGTTCTCGAACGTGATGTCCACGTTCATCTGGCCGTCACCTGTGAGCGTGTTGGGCACCTGAAACGCGACACGCGGCTTGATGGCTTTCATGCGGTCATCGAAGTTGTCGATGTCCACCTCCATGAACTCGCGCTCTGCCAAGTCTGGCAGCGGGTCCATCTGCTTGCCCGCGAGATCAGCGATCACGCCCATGACGAACGGAAGCTGAATCTTGCGCTCGCTGCCGTAGATCTCAACGTCGTACTCGATCTGCACGCGCGGTGCGCGGTTGCGCGCGATGAACTTCTGACCACTGTTTCTGACGCGGTTATCTGCCATAAGCTTCCTCTTGAAACTGAATGCACGTGGGCCCTTCTCTCGAGGCGTGCACAACTCGTGCCACCCGGAGCCCGGTTCTTTTACGTATCACTGGCGCCACCAGGCTGGCGGCCTGCCAATCCCTCTATCTTTGGCAACCCTTCGGGAACCAGTTCTTCAATGATCTGGAAGAAGTCGAGCCCCATCAGCCGCTGCGCGCGCCGGATCAACATCGGCGCCGGATGACTGGGCTCGGCCTGCTCGAGGTACCGGCACGCTTTCTCGAGCAGCACCTGCACGTCGTCGCGGCTCCCGATTTCAATGTCTTTGATGCTTGTCGCACGTAGGCCGACACCGCCACTTGCCGCGCCGGCGCTGCGTGGCAACGACCCCGTGGCAAGCTGCGTCGCATCGCCCGCACCAAGCCCTTGCGCATTGTTTTCGGTGGATGTGTCAACGCTCACTTCCGGGGATGGCAGCAACTGCAGGGCCGTGCGCAACGAACGTTCGAGCCGCGAAAAGTCGGGCGCCCAACTCTGTCCCAGCGCGCGCTCCGATGTCTCGCGAATACGCTGCAGCAGTTCGAGTGCCGATCGCAGCGCGAGTACCGGCGGCGCTGACTTCTCTTGCGCCCGGCGCACGGCCTCACGCAAACGGCCGATGCCGCCGGGGTAGTCGATCTGATCGGTCTTGCTTGAATCGAACAACGCCTCGACCTGACGCAAGGTCATCGACACGCCACCGTCGTCGAGCAGGCGCGCATCGCGCACGCTGCGACCAAGGCCTTCGGCCTCCGCAAAGGCAGACAGCGCATTCATGCGCGGCAGCGGATCCTCGAAACCGTCGTCAATGACCCTGGGATGAACGTCGTTCCAGAATCGTTCGAGCACCGCGTCGACGGCGCGGAGGCCATCCACATAACCGGGCAACCCACGGCTCTCGGTCCAGGCAAGGGTCAAAGGTGCCAGCACCCGCAGGTCGCGCGTGCGCTGCAAGAGCTGAAGAGCGATGCGTTCCACGCGGGCCCAGTCGGGCAGCTCGGCGGGAATGATGGTCGAGCCGAATTGCTGCTCCCGCTTGCCGAGCATCGCCTGTTGCAATGCCATGAAGTCGGGGTCGTACTCTAGGTCTTCGCCGCATGGAAGCGGACCGTCGACAGGCGACTGCAACAAATCGATTTTGCTAAGCGACAACCTTCTCCCCTTTCGGTGACTCTACCGCATCGGGCATCTTGACTGAAACGACCAGCCCCGTCAAAAAGCAACCGCCTGCAACAAACAGCGGCGCCCTGATGACGGGGGCAAAGTACCTTACCTCAGCTCTGTGACAACTTCGCCGCGCCGAAGCCGAACCGCGGGTAAACCCCGGATGCCGTTATGACCGGGTCTCTGTCATGAAGACCGCAGGAGCCCGCGCCCGGCCAAATTGCGCATCAAGGCGCCGATCCCGAAGGTCCAGCGCGGCGCCTGGTGCGCATGCACCACGCGGTTGACCAGCGCGCCCAGTTCCGGCGCCGAAATCGTCACACGGTCGCCAACGACGTGGGTGAAGCCCTGGCCGGGGCCGTGCCGGTCTTGCGTGGGCGCGAACATCGTTCCCAGGAACAACATCAGCCCGTCGGGGTAGGCATGGTGCGGACCGATGGCCTGGCCAACGAGGTCGAGGGGGTCGCGGCTGATCTTCGACAACGAGCTCGCGCCGTCCAGCACGAAGCCCTCCGGGCCATCGACCTTCAGCGCCACGGTGATGCGCCGCACGTCGTCGATGCCGAAGTCGCCGTCGAACAGCCGGATGAAAGGGCCGATCGCGCACGAGGCGTTGTTGTCCTTGGCCTTGCCGAGCAGCAGCGCGCTGCGGCCCTCGAAGTCGCGCAGGTTGACGTCGTTGCCCAGTGCCGCGCCGACCGTGTCGCCGCGGCTGTTGACGGCGAGCACGACCTCGGGCTCGGGGTTGTTCCACACGGAGCCCGAATGGATGCCGACGTCCGCGCCCGCACCGACGGCGGACAGCACGGGCGCCTTGGTGAAGATCTCCGCGTCCGGCCCGATGCCGACTTCCAGGTACTGCGACCAGGCGCCTTGCGCGATCAGCACTTCCTTCACCTTTGCCGCGTCCGAGGAACCCGGCACGATGCCCGCGAGGTTGTCGCCGAGCACGTCGGCCAGGCCTGCGCGGATCGCATCGGCCTTCGACGCCTCGCCGCGTGATTGCTCTTCGATCACGCGCTCCAGCAAGCTTTCGATGAAGGTCACGCCGCTGGCCTTGACGGCTTGCAGGTCGCAGGGCGCGAGCAGCCAGGGCCGCGCCGCATCGCGCGTGGGTTCATCGCTGTTCGCGACCACCGCATCGAGCGCGGCGAGGCGGGGTGCGGTGCCATCGCGCAACGCCGTGCGCACGGCCTCGGCCGGAGCATCGCTTTCGAGCAGGTCGCTCATCGTGGGCGCCAAGTGAGACAGGTCGTGCAAGTGGTCGCCGTGGACCGCCACCAGCACCGGCCCGACATCGGGCTGCCAGAGACGGCCGACCAGAAGGGCGCGCGCAGCGTCGTGCGGCAGAAAATCGGGAGAAGGGCTTGAAGGCGGCATGGTTGTCTCGGTTCTGAATGGCGGGAGCGAAGCCGCGCCGGCTTCGGCGCGGCCAGGCACAACGATAGCGCGAGTGAAGCGGGGCATGCGCACAATCGCTTCCTTTGCGCTCTCTCTGCCGCCCCGCGGCGCTTCAAGCCCATGCTCGGATTCCTGCCTCCCGTCGTTCGCGGCGTCATCGCCTTCCTGCTGCTGGTCGTCAACACACTGTTCTGGTGTGCCTTGCTCTTCGCGTTGTCGCTGATCAAGCTCGTGCTGCCGTTTCCTGCGGTTCGCGCGCGCTTCGATCCACTGCTCAACCGCATCGCCAGCGCCTGGATCGCCTGCAACAGCGGCTGGATGCGGCTCACGCAGCGCACGCGCTGGGACGTGGCCGGCATCGACGGGCTCGCGTACCGCGGCTGGTACCTGGTGAATGCCAACCACCAGTCGTGGGTCGACATCTTCGTGCTGCAGCATTGCCTGAACGGCCGCATTCCGCTGCTCAAGTTCTTCCTCAAGCAGCAGTTGATCTATGTGCCGGTCATCGGCGTGGCGTGGTGGGCGCTCGACTTCCCCTTCATGAAGCGGCACTCCAAGGCCGAGATCCGCAAGAACCCCGCGCTGCGCAGCCAGGACCGCGAGACCACGCGACGCGCCTGCGAGAAATTCGCGCGGGTGCCGACCAGCGTGATGAACTTCGCCGAGGGCACGCGCTTCACGCCCGCCAAGCACCAGGCGCAGTCGTCGCCCTACCGCCACCTGCTCAAACCGAAGGCCGGCGCGCTGGCGCTGGCGCTGCACGCGATGGGCGAGAAGTTCCAGTCGCTGATCGACGTGACCATCGTCTACCCCGACGGTGTGCCGAGCTTCTGGGACTTTCTGTGCGGTCGCACGCCGCGCATCGTGCTGCGCGCGCGCGAGGTCGCGATTCCGGCCGAGTTCGGTCGCGGCGACTATGAGGCCGATCCGGAATTCCGCGCGGACTTCCACCGATGGCTGGCCGACATCTGGGCCTTCAAGGGTGCGCAGATCGACACATTGCTGAACGGCCCCGGAACGCCTGCAGCAGGCCCTGAAACGACCGGCGCCACGCCAGAGCAGAGCTAGCGCGTCGCGGCGCGCACCCGCGCCACGTCGTCGGCCAGCGCCGGCCACGGCGCGGCCTGCGGCGCGAAGCGCGCGCGCATGTAGCC
>SEGS01000102.1 GCA_004210915.1 Variovorax sp.
CCCCTTTTTTGCCCCCCGGAATCCGCGCCCGATGCTTCCTTCTGCCGCCGCTGTCGAATCGCCTGCTCCACGCAGACCACCCGCGCCGCGCCGACCCGATGTCGCCTTCATGCTGGCCCACCCGGCGCACCTGATCGGGCTGGGCTTCGGCGCGGGCCTGTCGC
Source organism: Variovorax sp. (assembly GCA_004210915.1). Classification (GTDB taxonomy): domain Bacteria; phylum Pseudomonadota; class Gammaproteobacteria; order Burkholderiales; family Burkholderiaceae_C; genus Variovorax. The sequence goes on from SEGS01000102.1 coordinate 165, forward strand.
CCATGGCGCCCGGCACCGTCGGCACCTTGTGGGCCTGGGCCGCTTTCGTGGCGATGCGGCAATGGCTCGCGCCGGCCACGATCGGCTGGATCATTGCCGCGTCGCTGGTGCTCGGGCTGTGGGCTTGCGCACGCACGGCGCGCGGGCTCGGCCTGACGGACCCTGGCTGCATCGTGTGGGACGAGGTCGTCGCCTTCTGGATCGTCCTGTGGCTCGTCACGCCCGCCGGCTTGCTGGCGCAAGCGGTCGCGTTCGGCCTGTTTCGCTATTTCGACGCGGCCAAGCCCGGCCCCGTGGCCTGGGCTGACTCCGTCTTCAAGCCGCGCCCCGGCGCCACGCCGCGCTGGTGGACCTGCAGCGCCGGCATCGTGCTGGACGATCTGGTCGCGGCTTTCTGTACGCTGCTGGTCATCGCCATCTGGCATCGCTTCTGATTCCGCCGCCCACGCCATGAACCTGCCCCAGTCGATTGCCGACCACGACATTCCCGCCCTGGTGGCGCTGGCCGCCGACGCGCTGCAAGCCCGGCACTGGATGCTGGCCACGGCCGAGAGCTGCACCGGCGGCCTGATCGGCGCCGCCTGCACCGAGCTCGCCGGCTCGAGCGCCTGGTTCGAGCGCGGCTTCGTCACCTATTCGAACGCGGCCAAGACCGAACAGTTGGGCGTCGACGCGGCGTTGATCGCTTCGCAGGGCGCCGTGAGCGAAGCGGTGGTGCACGCGATGGCCGCCGGCGCGATCGCGCGCTCGCAGGCGCGGGTGTCGATCGCCGTCAGCGGCGTGGCAGGACCCACGGGCGGCACGCCCGACAAACCAGTCGGCACCGTCTGGTTCGGCTGGTCGTTGGACGGCCGCATCCGCACCGAGCGCCGCCGCTTCGAGGGCGACCGCGCAGCCGTGCGGGCTGCCACCGTGCACCACGCCCTACAGACGCTGGTGCAGGAACTGGCGCGCTAACGCCCATTCATTTCTCAATCCATCCCACCGAGCCGATCCATGACCATCACCATCACCGACAACCCTGGCCAACACCGCTACGAAGCGGCGCTCGACGGCACGCTGGCCGGCTTCGCCGAGTACAACCTGCTGACCGACGCAATCCTCTTCTCGCACACCGAGGTCTTGCCTGCCAACGAGGGCAAGGGCGTGGGTTCCGCGCTCGCGAAGCACGTGCTGGACGATGCACGTGCGCGCCAGTTGCACGTGATTCCGGTTTGCCAGTTCATCGCCGGCTACATCCGCAAGCACCGTGAGTACGCCGACCTCGTGCGGCCGGACGTGCAGCGCGCGTTCAAGATCTAAGAAGGTGTGAAAGAACCCGACATGCCCGCTCATCCCGCCCGAACACGCCCCCTCGTCGTTGCAAATGCGCGCCATAGCCCGAGCTATGGCTGTGCTTTGCGCCTCGATGGGACGGGTCCGGACGGTCTGCTCGGGCACGCCGGATTCATTCACACCTTCTGACGCTCCGGGCGCCCGGCGACATGCAGCGCGGTCGGACCGCTGCCGCGGCCTTGCTTCTGCCGACCCTCGTCCTGCCGGCCCTGCTGCTCGCGGTCGGCGGCGCTTGGGCCAGTGGCGCCTCGACCGCGCTCGGGGACATCGCGGCATCGGCCTGCATTGACACGGCCACCCGTCAGATGCCGCCGCGCGCCCTGGCGATGGCCCATGCCGCGCGCCAGGAGCACGCGGCCTTCGGCGGGCAGACCATGGACGCCGAAGGCCGGCTCGTGGTCGCCGGTGCCCTGGAGGCCGACAGCGGGCCCGGTGCATCGCGGGCGCCGGCACCGTGGGAGCGCGTCATGGGCTACTGGCGCGCGGTGGACGGGCCCGACGGCCGCCTGCCGTCGCTGGTGCGCTTCGGCGCGCTGCGGCCTGCCGATCGCACGCTGTTGAAAGAAGCGCTTGCACAGGCGTCGTCCAACCGCCTTCAGGGACTGGGTGTGGGCCCCGACCAGGGACTCGCATCGCACGAGGTGCGCGCGGTCGACGTCGCTATCGCCCGCGTGGCCGCGATCGACACGCCCTGGTCGGCCGCGTTCATCAGCTGGCTCGCGCGCGAAGCGGGACTCGGCACCGACGAGTTCGTGTTCTCGGAAGCGCATGCCGACTACGCGGGCGCGGCGTGGCAGGCCGGGCGCGACGAGGCCGCCGGCCAGCCGACCGCCGCAGCGCTGCGCGCCTGCGACCTGCGGCAAGTGCCGCCGCGCATCGGCGATCTGGTGTGCCAGGCGCGCGGCGCGGGCGCCGGCCTCGACACCTTCGAGAAGCTCGGCGCCATCCTCTCGACGCGACGCACGGGCGGCGGCGCGCTGCCGATGCATTGCGATGTGGTCGTCGCGCGCGACGCAGCAGGCTTCGATGCCGTGGGCGGCAACGTGCTGGATTCGGTCACGCTGCGTCGGCTGACTTTTGCGCCCGGTACATCGCAACTCGATCCGAGCTACTGGCCCGGCGGTTGCACGCCCGGCACCGCGGGCTGCGTCGACCGGCACATGAGCCGGCAGCCCTGGTCCCTGTTGCTGCAGTGGCGCTGAGCGGCTGAAGGCCAGCGCCAGCGTTCTTCGTTCGATCGCGGCGCTAGCCCGCGCCGTGGCACTTCTTGTATTTCTTCCCGCTGCCGCAGGGGCAGGGGTCGTTGCGGCCCGGCGTGGCTTCCTTGCGGATGGTTTCCTGGCGCGGGCCCATGCTCTTCCAGAGCTGTCGCAGGTCGTACACCGCCCAGATGGCGGCGCCGAAATCGTCCAGGCGCTGCTGGCTCACGCTGGGCGGGCCGTCCTCGCTGAACATCGAAACGGTGGGCCTGGCGGTGTCGTCTTCGGTGAGCGCGACGATGTTGTCGAGCGCGTCGTTCAGCATGTCGGCCGCTTCCTTGTCGCGCGGCGCAGCCCAGTCTTCGGGCCAGTTCTCGACCGCGTACATGAAGCCGAGCGCCCAGACCTGCGCGAAAGAGGGGATCTCCTCGCCCACCATGTCGGCGCGCTCCGCTTCGGGCAGCGAGGCGATGGCGCCGCGGGTGTCGAGGACTTCGGGTTGCCACGTGCGCTCGTCGTCGAGCGACTGCACATCGGCATCGAGCCCTTGCTCGGTTTCAGCCCAGCGCCGCTTCCAGCGCCAGACGAATTCCATCTGCTGCGCCGGCACGAAGCCGTCGCCCAGCAGCACCGGCCAGTACTCGGCGGGCGGGATCGGGCGGCGCGTGCAGACCAGCGCGGCCATGAAGCCTTCGCAGAACTCCCATTGCGGCACCTCCTCGTCGTGCTCGCGCATCGCGTCCAGCGCGCTGTCGAGCGCGTCGAAATCGTCGGGGCCAAGGGGCGCTTGCGCGTCGGTGTCGGGGGTCGGGGTGTCTGGCAGGGTCGTCATGGTGCGTCCGGAGGGCCCTCTATGATGCCAGCAGGGTTCCCGGAGACACACCATTCCTACACCGACCAGCCAGCCTTTCCCGACCCGCTACATCGCTTTCGCGCTGTGCGTGCTCGGCCTTGTCGCCAGCCTCGCGACCGTGCTTCTGTGGCCCTGGATGTGGCGCGGCTGGATCGGCCTCGCGACCTTCGCCGTGCTCACCGGCACCGGCGTGCACGACGTGCGCCAGACGCGCCACGCCATCCTGCGCAACTACCCGGTGATCGGGCACCTGCGCTTCCTGCTCGAGTACATCCGCCCCGAGATGCGGCAGTACTTCATCGAAAGCGATGCCGAGGCGGCGCCGTTCTCGCGGGCCCAGCGCTCGCTGGTCTACCAGCGCGCCAAGGGCGAGCCCGACAACCGCCCGTTCGGCACGCAGCTGAACGTGACGATCGCAGGCTACGAGTGGATCAACCATTCGATGCAGCCCACCAAGCTCGCGAACCACGACTTCCGCATCACCATCGGCGCCGGTTGCGCGCAGCCCTACAGCGCAAGCGTCTTCAATATCTCGGCGATGAGCTTCGGCTCGCTGTCGGCCAACGCGATCCTTGCGCTCAACAAGGGCGCGAAGGCCGGCAACTTCGCGCACGACACCGGGGAGGGTTCGATCTCGCAGCACCACCGCGTGCACGGCGGCGACCTGATCTGGGAGATCGGCTCGGGCTACTTCGGCTGCCGCAACGACGACGGCAGCTTCAACGACGAGCGCTTCGCCGCGAACGCCCGCGATCCGCAGGTCAAGATGATCGAGATCAAACTCAGCCAGGGGGCCAAGCCCGGCCATGGCGGCGTGCTGCCGGGGCCCAAGGTGACGGCCGAGATCTCGGCCGCGCGCGGCGTGCCGATCGGCGTCGACTGCATCTCGCCTGCATCGCACGGCGCGTTCTCGACCCCGGTGCAAATGATGCAGTTCATCGCGAAGCTGCGGGATCTGTCGGGCGGCAAGCCCACGGGCTTCAAGTTCTGCCTCGGCCATCCGTGGGAGTGGTTCGCCATCGTCAAGGCGATGCAGGAGACCGGCATCACGCCCGACTTCATCGTGGTCGACGGCGCCGAGGGTGGCACCGGCGCGGCGCCGGTCGAGTTCAGCGACCACGTCGGCGCGCCCCTGCAGGAAGGCCTGCTGCTGGTGCACAACACGCTGATCGGCGTGGGCTTGCGCGACCGCATCAAGATCGGCTGCGCCGGCAAGGTGATCACCGCATTCGATCTGGCGCGGATGATGGCGCTGGGTGCCGACTGGTGCAACGCGGGCCGCGGTTTCATGCTCGCGCTGGGCTGCATCCAGGCGCAGACCTGCCACACCGGCCATTGCCCGACCGGCGTGACCACGCAGGACCCGAAACGCCAGCAGGCGCTGGTGGTGCCCACCAAGGCCGACCGGGTCCACAACTTTCACCGCAGCACGCTGCACGCGCTGCAAGAGCTCGTGCAGGCCGCGGGCCTGGACCACCCGCAGCAGATCACCGCGCACCACATCGTGCGACGCATCTCCGACACCGAGGTGCGACTGCTCAGCAACCTGATCATGCAGGTGCAGCCCGGCGCGCTGCTCGGTGCGCTCGACAAGCAGCACAACGTGTTCCGCACCTACTGGCCGCTCGCGAGCGCGCAGAGCTTCCAGCCGGTGCTGGACACGGCCCGGCTCGCGCCGGTCGACAGTGCCCGCGAGATGCAACCCGCCCTCGCCGCAGCCTGACACCCGACGACGGCACGATGAATCCCCTGCGCAGCCGCGCCACGCGCGTGTCATCCCGAAAGGGCATTGCCTCGGCGCCGGCCCCGCTCGATGCACGCGCGCCCGACGCCTCGCCTGGCGACTACGCCGACTTCCTGCGCCTGACGCTGCCGCGGCAACGCAAGAGCGTGGAAAGCCACCGCCTCGGCAGCGAGCGCGTGTGGCTCAAGAAGGCCGGCCCGCGGCACGGCAAGCTGCGCTACCACCTGCTGGCCGCGATCGCCGGCCTGCTGCGCCTGGACGTGCTCAAGCCCGTGCCCAACCCCGGTGGCGAGGCGGCCATCGCCATCGAGGCACGCCGCCTGCGCGAACTCGGCGCCACCGGCCTGCGCGTGCCCGCCGTGCTGGCGCAGCAGCCCGAGGGCTTGCTGATCGCCGACCTGGGCGACAGCGGCCGCCCCACCGCGATGCTGCAGGACCGGCTCGACCAGGCTTTCGGCACCGGCCCGTCCGCCCTGCTCGCGGTCTGGCGCGAAGGGCTCGATGCGATCGCTGCGGTGCACGCACGCGGCACCTATTTGAGCCAGGCCTTTGCGCGCAACCTGATGGTGTGCCCCGATGGCGTGATCGGCTACATCGACTTCGAGGACGACCCGGGCGCCACGCTCGGCCTGGCCGAATGCCAGGCGCGCGACTGGCTGACGTACCTGCACGCGACCGGGGCACTGGTGGACGCCGCGGCGCCTCACGGCGCCGGTGCGCAGTGGCATGCCGTGCTGGCCGATGCGAGCGACGACGTGCGCGAACGCATCGCCATCGCCGCGCGGCGCATGCGCTGGCTGCGCCATCTGCCGGCCAGCCGGCGCTGGGGCCGGGACACGCAGCGCGTGCGCGCGGTGGCGCTGTTGCTAGGGCTGTGGCACGCCCGCTAGCGCACGGTCACTGCCCGCTGGCGGTTGCCCGGCACTGCAACGTGATGGTGGCCGTTGCAGCCGGTGCCAGCGTCGTCAGCGTCACGCCCGGCGGTGTGGTCAACGCCGCAGCCGTGACGGCGCCCGTGCAGGCGCTGCAGGTGGGCGCGGCCAGACCGGCCTCTGTGCAATTCAGTCCTGCCGGCGGCGCGTCGTACACCTGCGCGCCCGTGATCGGCCCTGAGCCACTGTTGGTCACGGTCAGCACATAGTCCACCAGACCGCCCGTCGGCACCGTTGCCGGGGTGCCGGTCTTGACGATCTGCATTTCAGCGAGCCTCGACGTGTTGGTGAAAGTGCACGTGATGGCCGTGGCCGTAGCGCCCACGGTGATCGTGCCGCTGTTGGCGCCAGCGGTGTAGTTCAACGCTGCACCTGTGCCGGTATTCCCGGTACACACCAGCCCGCTCACGTAGCCGGCGGCCGTGCCGACCGTGAACGCCTCGCTGACCGTATAGGTCTGGCCGGCTGCGAGGCTGTACAGAACGGTCCCGGTGTCCGTTTCGCTGGCCGTGTTGGCCACGGCGTTCAGCGACGCGCCACCCACAGGGGGCGGCGTGCCGCTGGCGCTGACCGTCACGGCATCGTTCACCGTGGCGTTGACCCAGGTCTTGGCCAAGGTCAGCTGAGGCGCCAGGGTGTTGGTGAAATCGCATTCGAACAAGGCACCCGTTACCACCGAGCCGCCCGGAATCGTGTAAGTGGTCCCGGACAAGGCGCCCACTGCTGTGCCGTTTCTGCGACACGCCGCCGCCGACAGGTTCCAGCCCGCAGGGAGACTCGATTCGGTGATCGTCAATGGCTGGCCGAGGCTGGCATTGAGGACGGTGAACGGCTGCAAGCCTGCAGTCCCCGTGTTGCCATCGACCTGTACGGGCGTGTTGACGGCCGTTGTGGTGGCCGTGCCCGTCGTCTGGACCGTGTTGTTCAAGGTGAAGTTGAAGGGACCGGCACCGCCGGCACCGCCCAGCGTAATCTTGCGCAGGAGGATCGCCGGCGCACCCTGGGGCGGAGCGAGTGGGCAGCGCGCCCCGTCGAGACTGCCCGCCGTCAGGGAGGTGGCCAGCACGTCATAGGCCAGCGTACCGTTGCCGTTGGGATTGAAGACCCGATAGATCACACCGGGACCCGCCGTGCTGTCGCTCTTGTAGGCGTAGAACGTTCCCTGATTGTCGAAGAACACCGCGCCGAAACCGCCGCTGCCCCCAAGGGGCAGGCTGATTCCAATCGGCGTCACCGCGCCAGTCGTGGGATTGATGCGAAGCACCTCACCGTCCGCCGAACGGACCGAATAAAGATTGCCGTCGAGGGGGTTGAAGGCCATGTCGGTGCCAATAGACGCACTCAACGTGATGGGGCCGCCCACGACGGTATTGGTGGTGACGTCGATGGACCAAAGACGGTTCGTCTCCATGCCCACATAGATGCCAGCGGAGGACACATCCGCGGTATAGAAGTCAATGCCCGCCGGCAGCCCCGTCGGCGCCGTTGAGTACGGACTGTCCGCCACCCCGCCGGCGCCGACCCGGACCAGGAGGTTCGTCACGTTGTTCCAGCCCCAGATGTAGCCGTCCTGCTGACGGAAGCCGATCCCGTTGATGCTGTTTTCCATCGCAGGGCTCGTCCCTTGGTCCGTCATGCTGCCATCGGCCAAGCCCAAGGTATACAGACGGACCGTTGACCCGGTGGCACCTCGGGTAATGAAGGCGTTGGCTGGGCAACTGCCCAAGGTGGGCGGAGGAGGAGGTACGAACCTGTTGGTCAGCGTGCAGGTGGCCTGGGTGCGCGCCGGAATGGCGCCGATCGTCGCGATCGCTCCCGAGACGCTCGCGGTCACACCGTTGGTGCAACTTGCACCGACAAGTTGATGGCCCGTCGGCAGCGTTGTTTCGGTGATCGTCGACGGCACGCCGGGGCTGACGACCAGCATGGGCTGAACGCCTGCCAGGGTGGTCGACGCGTCATAGGCTGCGGGGGTACCTTGCACCGTGGTGGTGATGCTCGCCGTGTTCTGGACACCCGCCGTTGATATCTGCGAGTCGTAGGCAGCGCCGGTCGTGAAACCGAAGGTGCCGGTACCGACCTCCGTCACCTTGACAAGGCACAGCGTGGTGGTGCTTACGGAGACTTCGTTCAGGTAAATGTCGTCACCTGCGGTCGAGCCGTTGTCCATTCGCTGCGCCGACAGGGTCAGCGCACCCGACGTCGGGATGCTTGCAGGCAGGGTCAGGACGAAATCGGTATCCGTGAAGTAATTGTTCCAGTTGCCCGCCGTCGTTGCCAAGGTGGCACCATTCAGCGCCGTGGCGGAAGCACCAGCGGTTGGATAGGGCTGCGTGCTATACGAACCGCCCGGAACATACGCCGCGGTCAGGAATTCCGCATACACCACGCCGCCATAGATCAGCTGCACCCTCGTTTGCGTGCCATTGTTCAGCGCCCCCACAATGTTCCCGTTGCCCCATGACATCCGCAGATTGATCGAGCTGCTGGGTGCAACGCCGCTGATGGTCTGGCTGAGCGTGTCGGCCGGCGTTGTCGGCACCGTGACGGTGGCGCCGCCATTGTTGTCGGTCATCATCAGGTTGTTGGCGCCGTTGCGCAGCCAGCCGTCCCCGCCCGACCCGGAGGCGGTCCAGCCTGCCGTATTCCCACCGCCTGCATGGCCGCTGGTGGCGCCGTCCAACTGGTAGTTGATCACCGGCTGATAGGGGGTACAGGTCTGCGCGTACGCAGGCGCCGTGACCATGAGGCCGGCCGTCACGACGGCCCAGGCAGCCAGCATGGTTCGAACCGGATGGCTCCGACGCATGGGCGTCTGACCCTTCACCACCACATCCACATCGATTCCCTTGCACATATGCTTCTCCAATACCTCTTGTTCGATGGCGCAGCGCATGACCAGCCGCGCAACACCATCGCTGAAGTCGGTGAAGTTGTAGCCCACGCCCACGCGCAGGTTCCTGGTGATGTCGCGGTCGATGCCGACCAGAAAACCGGATCGCGTGCCGCCGTCCTTGACCTTGAGCATGCGGTACTCGGCCAGCGCATGCCACTGTTGCGGCAAGGTGTAGCGGGCCTGCAGCGCGGCGAAGCTGGTGGCCGAGTCGAACCACTGGCCGGTGCCGCGGCCGGCGCGGGCGCTGCCCTCGCGGCGCGCCAGCTTGGCGGCGAATTCCCACTGGCGGTCGTACTTGTAGATGCCTTCGACCGAGAAGATGTGCGACTTCTGGTCATAGTCGATGTCGCTCACCTGGCCCAGCGTGGTCAGGTCGTACAGATACGTGTAGCGGCCCAGCAGCGCGTAGCGCGTGTTGTCGTGTGGGCGCCAGGCAAAGCCCAGGCCGCCTTCGATGAACTTGGCGCCGGCGGTGGCGTTGAGTTTGTCTTGCGTGTCGGCGTAATTGAAACGGGCCGAGACGCGCCAGTCTTCATTCACCTTGTGGTTCACGCGGTTGGTGCTGACCCACTGGCGCCGTTGCTCGGCACCGGAGTCTTCGCGCCATTCGAGCTTGCTGGCCCACTCGGTGCCGGGCGACGTGCGGCTGGCGCTCACGCTGACGGCCCGTCGGTGAACGGTGCCGCCGCCCGTTTCGACATCGCCGCGCTGGAGCGTGAAGCCGGTGCTCCAGCCGACCGCAGGATAGAAGTCCAGCCCGAAGGTGTGCAGCAAGCCCGCGCCGTTGCGCTCCTTGAGGAACTGACTCTCGTTGAAGATGTTGGTGCGCTCACCTACCCGCCAGCGCTGGCCGAGCGTCCAGCCGCTCTGCAGACGCGAGTTGAACAACGAGTCGTACTCGCTGCTGTCTGTCGAATGGGTGAATTTGCCGTAGACCGTGTGGTCCGGGCTGAGCTTGTATTCGGCGTTGATCTGGGCCGCGTCGCCGCGATCCCCGTGCGTGACCTCGGCACCGATCACCGATTGATTGACGAAGCGGTAGCGTGCGCCCAGCGTGTACGCGTCGTTGTCCGCGTAGGCGCCGCCGTCATTGTCGAGGGTGAACTGCGCGATGCCGTAAAGATCGAGGCTCGGGTTGACACGCCGGTTGTACTTGATGGCGCCCAAGGTGCCGTTGACAGTGCCCTCCAGTTGCTTCTGCGTGACGCGGCGAAGCTCGGCCGTGACGGTGTCGTCTTCGGTGGGGCGCCACTGCGCGGTCACCTGGGTCTGGTCGAGGTGCTCGGTGCCCCGCGTGGCGCGGCTGTGCTGGGCCACGATCTCCAGCGTGTCGCTGATCTGGCCACGCATCTCGACGCCGGTCTCGCGGCGGTCCATGCCGATGTCATCGCGCGCCACGGAGAAGCCCGCATCGACCTTGCGCCACCAGGCGCCGAAGCTCCAGTTGCGCTGCGTCCATCCGAGCTCCTGCAAGTTGGCCTGGGCGTTGATGGCGGTGGCATCGCCCGAGCGTGGCCCGGCAATCGCGTTGAGCTGAGCGAAGCTGAAGCCGCCATTGCTCGAGAAGAAGACCGGCGCACCGGTCGAGCGGCTCTGGGTGTGCTCGACGCGCACAAAGGTCTGGCGACCGGCCTGCAGCGTGAGGTCGGCGCCCTTGAGTTCGTAGTCCTGCCCGGCCTGCCGTTCCTTGACGTAGGTACCGCCGATGCCGACGTGGTCGTTGACCCATTGCTTGCCGCGCACGCCAGCCGTGAGGTTGCCGCCATCGTGGTCGAGCGGGCGCCATTCGTAGTCCACCAGCAGGCGCTGCTCGAAGCCGGCCAGCGGCGTGTCGCGCGTGATGCTGCTCAGGCCTTCGCCCGTGAGTTGCATCAGCGGCCGCACGAGAAGGATGCGGCCTTGCATGTCGCTCAACTCATAGTCGACGCCGCGCTGCAGCGAACGACGGCTTTCCACGCGGCCGGTGTTCGGATTGCGTACCTCGACCACCACGCTTTCGGAGCCCGGCACGATGTCGGTGTGGCGCAGGTAGTACAGGCTGCCACCGGTTCCGATGAATTCGCTGTGACCCGGTGCGGTCTGCGCCTCGGAAGCGAAGGCCCGCACCTCGGTCATGGGCTCGCCCCAGAGGTTGGTTTCGCTGGAGCGCCACTTGAGCGCCGCGCCGTACAGTGCGCGCACGTATTGCGCGTACTCGGTGTTGGTGAAGCCGGTGGAGAAGTTGCCCCACAGCGCCTGGTTCTTGTCCCAGTCGGCGCGCAGGTAGAAGCGGCCTTGCGTGTCGACGTCGCGCACCGTGGTCGAATCGTCGCCGTAGGTCGGGTAGTACTGATCGGGGTCCAGGCGCCGGAAGATGTCCTGCGGGTCGGCCTTGGAGAAGCCGGAGAACAACTCCTTGACGTCGCGCTCCTGCGTGTCGGCATGGGCGGTGATGAGGTACTTGCCGTCGATCTTGGCCTTGCCATAGAAAGCCAGCCGGCCATTGGCGAGCACATCGCTTTCGCGCCCGGCCAGGGCGAGTTCGCGACCGGGGCCGCTGGCGCTGTTCTGGAACAGCGTGAGGTCGGCCATCGCCACACCGAACAGGTACTTGCCGGTCACCTCCACGTTCAGGGCGTGGCGCAGCACGATCTGCTCGCGTGTCTTCACCAGCAGATCGAAACGGTGCGTGCCGATCGGTGAGAGAAACTCGGCGACAAACTTGCGCTCGAGGTCGGTGGGATAGCTCTCGCCGTTGATCTCGAGCGACGCGTCCAGCGGCAAATTGCGGCCCTGGATGCGGATGCGAGAGCCGTAGATCGGGATGTTCTGCTGGCGCAGGTCGTTGCCCGAAAACACGTTCTGTATCAGTCGCTGGGTCTGCGCCTGTTGCGCAGTGAGGGCCGAGCCCAAGCTGCGTTCGGTGCTGTCGCGCAGCAGGGTGCTACTGCGCTCTGCATCTTCGGGACGCACCAGCTTGATGGTGCGCGGCTGGGTCTCGTCGATCTCGCCTTTGGCGCCGTAGGCGCGCAGCACGTAGATGAGGTCGTCACCGGCGCGCAAGGGGTAGCGCGAGGCAAGTTCGCCCACCCATTCGACCCGGCTCACGGCCGCGACGGGCATCGGCAACGTGACCAGCGGCTCGATCAAGGCCGTGTCGCTGGCACGGTAGACCTTGAGCTCGAAGCGTTGCACGAAACCGGGGTAGTTGCTGCGCAGGTAGAACTGCACGGGCTTGGTGACGCGGCCGTTCTCGAAAGCGACCTCGCTCGGCGCCGAAATGCTCAGCTCGGGAACGCCCAGCGTGGGGTCTTCGGTCGCCCAGATGATGCCGCCATTGGGCAGTTGCACCGAGAACTTGCCGGTGGCGACAGCACGACCCGGCTGCGCGGCCGCAGTGGCCGGCGCCTCGACCGTCACGCGGCGGTCGGGCTGCAGGGTCTGGCTGTCGGCGCCACCGACGGTCGCTTCGCGCGCACCACGGGTTTGCAGTTCGAACAACAGACTCCCATCGTTGGCGCGGCAACCGCCTTGTGCACACTGCGGCTCGGGCGCCGATTGGCGGCTGGGCGGGGTGACCTGACCGAAAGCCAGGGGTGCTGCGCCGGACAACAATGTGATCAGCGCGTAGTCGAGGAGCTTCATCTTCACGATCAACGCCCTTCCTTCTGGGTAGCGGGCGCCGTGGTCGGTGCCTCGTTCTGGATTTCGACGCGCACCTTGGCGCGCATGTCCGGTGAGAGTTCCCCGGCCAGGGCGTCGTACACGGCGCGTGCGCGCCGCATGCCCAGGGCCAGGTTGTGTTTTGCGCTCGCACGGTGGTCGGCATGGCCGACGATCTGCACGCGCCCGCCGTTCGAGGCTTCGAGCTGCTTGGCCAATTGCCTGAGCAACGCGCCGTACTGCGGCTTGATCGCAGCCTTGTCGGTGTCGAAGAGGACCGTGCCCAGCAGCGTGCTTCCTTGCGCGCGTCCGACCAACAGCGAGCCGGGATTGGCCGCCTCGGTGCGCGCCACGATGCGCAGCGCGCGGGCGCTGGTCGGCTGCAGCTTGGGCAGCACGGCCTCACGCACCGCAGCGATGCGTTCGAGCGCGAGCGCCTCGGTTTCGCCGTTGGCCGTCAGCACCAGTTCGCCGTTGCCGCCGAACTCGTCCACCTTGGCAGCGATGCGGTCGATGACGTCGTTGTGCTTCGCATCGAGCGTGGCCTTGCCCGCATCGAACAGCACCTCGCCCAGCGTGATGTCGGTCACGCTGCGGCTGCCGCCGATCTGCTCGACCGGCAGCTTGACGCCGAAGTCGAAGCGCACCGGCAAGCCGGGGGTGATGCGCCGCACCAGCGGGTTCGCGGTGGTGAAGTCGGCGCCCGTGGGCAGGGTCGACGGATCGACCTTCAGCACGAAGTTGCGGCCGTGCGCCTGTTCACCGCCCTTGATGCCCAAGAGGTGGTAGCGGCCATACGGGTCGGTCTCGATCAGCAGGCCTTCGACCGAGGCGATACGCACGCCCGGGATGCCGCGCTCTTCGACACCGAGGTTGCGGATCATGTACTCGACGACGTAGCCGCCCTCGGTTGGCGCCACCGTTCGGATGACCTGCGGCTCGGCGCCATTGAGGCCCCTGGATGCATCGCCGCTCTTCTCGATGCGGGTCTGGCCGGCGGCGTCCATGCGCAGCGTGGTGCCTTCGGCGCTGGTGAGCACGAAGTCGTCGCTGAAGTCCAGCGAGGACAGGCGCTGACGAATCACGACCTGATGGTTCTCCGCCTCGTCGCTGTCGGACTGGCGGCCCGCGACACGACCCACGCTGATGCCGTGCAGCATCGGCGAGCTGGCGTCCGGCTCGGGCTTCGGACCCTGACCACGGTCGATCTCGGTCGAGTTCGCAATGTAGGCGCCGGGGGCAAAACCGCCCTGCACGCGCACATTGGTCAGGCTGGCCGGATCCTGCCAGCCGTCGCCGTCGCGGTCGTCGAACACGGTGCCCAGAATGAGCGACTCGTCGAGCATCGGATCGGCGACGACAGTCACTTGCGCCGAGGCGATGTTGGAAGCCGTACGGCCGTGGCGATCGACCGCGCGGGCCTGGTTGGCGTGCACGCCGTGGCGCACACCGGCGCCTACGCGCAGGATGTACGTGATCACGGCTTCTTCACCCACCGGCACATCGATGCCGCCGATGCTCAGCGGATAGTGCGTGGCGCCCAGCGCGAAGGCGTTGTCGCGGTCCACCACCGTCATCGAGCCCGGCACGTAGTTGAAGCCCTGCGGCGGCGTGTCGACGATGGTGCCGTTCACGTAGTCGGCCTTGCCGATGTTCACCACGCGCACCGTGTAGCGCACCAGGTCACCGATGCGCGCCTCGCGCGTCGTGGTGGTCTTGACGATGCTCAACTGCGCCGGCTGTTCCAGCGGTGTGACCACGCGGCAGTTGGCGCCGCAGGCCGGGTCGAGGTCACCACCGCTGATCAGGTTGACGATCTCGGTCAGGCCGGCCGGCGGCACGTCCGCGATGCGGAAGCTCACGCCCACGTTCACCGCGCCGCGCGCCGGCACGGAAGGCACTGTCAGCGACAGCACCGCCGGACCCTGCACCGGGCCGCTGAAGCCGGCGGCCCCGTTGACCGCCACCAGCGTGGCACCCGCCGGCACGTTCTCTGTGAAACGGTAGTTGCTGAACGCCGTGCCGCCAGTGTTGACCAGCGAGATGGTGTAGTTCAGCGTCTCGCCGAACTCGGCCAGGCCGGCTTCGATGCCACCGGCTTCACCGGTCAGCAGCTTTTGCGGCGTGACGTAGGCAGCGGTCGGGATCTCGACGCAGGCGGCGCTCGGGCAAGCGGGCTCGGGCGCGTTGACGCCGCGCGCCAGGTTGCGCACGCTCACGCTGTTGATCGGGCGGTTGACGGTGGCCACCAGTTGCACCGCCAGGGTGCCGTTGGCAGGAATCGTCAGGCCGGCCCACGTCGTGGTAGGGCCGGCGTTGGTGCCGCCATCGGTGGCGCTGGAGAAGGTCAGGCCGGGACCCATGACGTCTGCCAACGAGTAACCAGTGACTGCTGCACCACCAGTGTTCGTCGCAGTGATCGTGTACGTCAGCGTCTCACCCGCCTCGGCCACGCCGGCGACGCTGCCGCTTTCCGTGGTCAGGGTTTTGGCAAGGGTCACGGCGCCGGCCGTCGGCGTCACCACGCAGGTGGC
>SEGS01000103.1 GCA_004210915.1 Variovorax sp.
CACCCGCACCCGCACCCGCACCCGCACCCGTGCGCGAAGCGGCGCCGACGGCCGACGAAGCGTCGAACGCGGCGCGGGAACGCAGTGCCGTGCTGCGACAGGCGCAGAAGAGCCGTGCAGAGGAGGCCGCGCTGCCGCTCCCCGGCACCGCCGACGCACCCGCCGCTGCCGCGCCGCCCAACGCCGATGCGCAGCGTGCGCCGGCGCTTCGGAATTCAATGGGCGCGCCGCCCGTCGTCAGCGCCGAACGACCTGCGCCGGCACCCGCTGCACCCGATAGCGCGGCCCGCCGTGCGGCACCGAGCGCCGCCCCCGGCGCTGCAGCCAGCGCACGGGACGAATCGACGGAGCCGCCCACCTTCGCCGCACTCGCCCAGTGGGACCGACTGCTCATCGCCGACGCGAGTGGCGCACGACGCACCCTGTCGCGCGATGAGGCCACGGAACTGCGCGCGCTGATGGGGTCGGTGGCCATCTCGGCCGTGGAAGCACGGCGCTTCGCCGGCCCGGTGACCTGGCGGCTCACGATGGAGCGCAACGGTCAGGTGCTGGCGGTGCTGGAGCTGGGCAACCAGCAGGTGCGATGGCGCGAAGGCACGGCGCCCGCTGCCACCGGGGTGCCGAATGCCGGCGCACTCGCTGCCCTGCGTGCCGCGCTGGCGGCCACGGCCGCGGCGGCGGCGCAGCCCGGCGCCGGACCGCGCTGAGACAAAGAAACGAAAGCGCCGCGCGCTTCAGGCGTGCTTGAAGTCGGCCTTGCGCTTGTTGACGAAGGCGTCCATGCCTTCTTTCTGGTCCGCCGTGGCGAACAGCGCATGGAACAGCCGGCGCTCGAACATCACGCCGTCGGAGAGGCCGCTCTCGAACGCGCGGTTCACCGATTCCTTGGCGGCCATCACCGCGATTTGCGAGAAGTCGGCAATCTGCAGCGCGGCGCCCAGCGCTTCGTCGGCCAGTTTGTCGAAGGGCACCACGCGGCTCACGAGGCCGGCGCGCTCGGCTTCGGCGGCGTCCATCATGCGGCCCGTCAACGCCATGTCCATGGCCTTGCTCTTGCCCACGGCGCGCGGCAGGCGCTGCGTGCCGCCGGCGCCGGGGATCACGCCCAGCTTGATCTCGGGTTGGCCGAACTTCGCGTTGTCGGCGGCGATGATGAAGTCGCACATCATCGCGAGCTCGCAGCCGCCACCGAGCGCAAAGCCGCTCACGGCCGCGATCACCGGTTTACGGATCGAACGGATCGTTTCCCAGTTGCGCGTGATGTAGTCGCCTTTGTAGGCATCGACAAAGCTGTACCTGGCCATCGCGCCGATGTCGGCGCCCGCGGCGAATGCGCGCTCGCTGCCCGTGACGATCATGCAGCCGATGGCTTCGTCAGCGTCGAAGGCGCGCAGCGCAGCGCCGAGCTCGGTCATCAGGGCATCGTTCAATGCGTTGAGCGCCTTGGGGCGGTTCAGCGTGACGATGCCGACCTTGCCGGCTTCGATGCGCACTTCGATGTTTTCATAGCTCATGGTGTCTCCTTGGGGAAAGGTGAGAAAGATCAGGCCAACCACTTCGCGAGCCGCGCGGGGTCCTGCGCGAAAAGGCGCCAGGTGGTCACGTCGGTGGGCAAACTCAGCGGCAGCCGAAGCAGGCGGCGATCGCGCGCCACCAGCGCCGTGACCTTCTTGTGCTCGCCCAGGTAAAGCGCCAGGTCGTCGAGCTTGCCCAGGCGCCAGCCCTGCGCCGCACGGCCGCGGGCTGCTGGCAGTTCGATGCCGAGCCACTCGTCGTTGGCGGCCATGCCGGCGCGCTCGGCCGCGCCGCCGCGCAGCACCACCTTGACCTGCACGCTGCCGCCGCTCTCGGCCACGCGCAGGCCCAGCGCCTGCGCGCGCTGCGCAGGGTCGTCAAGTGCGGCCACGCCATGCGCGCGCAGCAGGTCGGACAGCGGCAATTCGTCGGTCGAATGCACCCACCGCGCGATCTCGTCCGCGTACGAACGGCCGCCCACATGCGCAAGCGCGCTGGCGACATCGGCCTCGTCGATCGGTCCGCCCCCGCTGCGCGTCCACAACAGGCGCATCACATCGTCGAGCGTGCCGCGGCCCTCGTTGCGCAGGGTGAGGTCGAAGCACATCGCCACCAGTGCGCCCTTGGTGTAGTAGCTCACGGTGCCGTTGGGCGTCTGCTCGTCCTGGCGGTAGTACTTGATCCACGCGTCGAAGCTCGCGTCGGCGATCGACTGCACATGGCGGCCGGGCGTTTGCTGCACCTGGTTGATCGTCTTGTTGACGAGCTTCAGATAAGTCGCGTCATCGATGCGGCCGGCGCGGCGCAGCAGCAGGTCGTCGTAGTAACTGGTAAAGCCTTCGAACAGCCAGAGCAGGTGCGTGTAGTTTTCCCGCGCGTAGTCGTAGCGTGCGAACTCCGCGGGTCGCAGGCGCTTGACGTTCCACGCGTGAAAGTACTCATGGCTGATCAGCCCCATCAGCGTGGTGTAGCCCTCGGGCTGTTTGCGGGCGCTCTGCTGCGGCAGATCCCGGCGCGTGCAGATCAGTGCCGTCGAATGCCGGTGCTCGAGGCCGCCATAGCCATCGTCGACGGCGTTGAGCATGAAGACGTAGCGGTCGAACGGTGGGCGGTCCGCAGCGCGCTTGTTCGCGGCAGCGACTTTGGTGCCGTGCCAGAAGCGCATGGTGGTTTCGCAGATCGCGCGGGTGTCGGCGATCAAACGCTCGCCGTCGAACGAGGCGGGCGCGCCGGCCACGACGAAGCGGTGGGGCACCCCGCAGGCTTCAAATTCGGCACTCCAGAACGCGCCCATCTCGACCGGCGAGTCGGCCAGTTCGTCGTAATCCGCGGCGCGGTAACGGCCGAATCCGTGTTTGTCGGCCTTGACCGCCTGCAGCGCGGTTGCGCAGGTCCAGGCCGCCGCGCCCTTGGCGAGCGTGGGCGCCACGATGTCGATCGCGTGCGGCGCGTGGGTGTGTCCCTCGACCTGCAGGCACAGGCTGGTGCCGTTGAAGAAGCCGCGGTCGGCATCGAGCCAGGCGGTGCGCACCGAGTTGTCGTAGGCGCAGACTTCATAGCGCAACACCAGCGGCTGGCCGGCGGCACAGTCGACTTGCCAGCTGTGCTTGTCCAGTTGCTGCAGCGCGGGGCGGCGGCGGCCCTGGCGGGCGCTCAGGCCCTGCAGGTTGCGTGAAAACTCCCGCACCAGATAGCTGCCGGGAATCCACACCGGCAACGACACGCGCTGCTGCGCAGCGGGCGCGTCGACCGTCAACGTGACGGCGAACAGATGCGCATGCAGGTCGGCGCATTCGATGCGGAAGTGCACCGCGGCTTCGACGGGGGCCGCGCGGGAAGACGCCTTCGCCACAGGCGCCGTGCCGCGCCGACGCACCGCGGGCGCAGCCATCAGTTGGCAGCCGCGAGTTGCTTCTCGACCTGCGCTGCCGGGATGGCACCCGGTGCGCGCGTGCCGTCGGCAAAGATCAGCGTCGGCGTGCCGGTGATGTTGTACTTCTGGCCGTATTCGCGGTTGCGCGCGATGGCGGCGGTGTCGCACTCGGCCGCGGTGGGGGTCACGTTCTTGACCATCCAGTCGTTCCAGGCCTTGACCTTGTCCCTGGCGCACCAGATGTCGCGCGACTTGTTGACCGAATCGGGACCGAGCACCGGGTAGAGGAAGAGGTAGACCGTGACGTTGTCAACGTTGACCAGGTCGCGCTCGAACTGCTTGCAGTAGCCGCAGTTCGGGTCCTCGAACACCGCCAGCTTGCGCTTGCCGTTGCCGCGAACGATCTTGAACGCGTCCTTCACGGGGAGCTTGTCGAAGTCGATCTCGCTGAGCTTGGCGATGCGTTCTTCCGTCAGGTTCTTGCGCGCCTTCACGTCGATCAGGTTGCCCTGCAGCAGGTAGTTGCCTTGCTCGTCCGTGTAGAAGATCTCGAAGCCGTTGAGGCGCACTTCGTACATGCCCGGCATTGGCGCCTTACGGACCTCGTCGATCTTCGCGAACTGCGGAATGCGTTCGGCGAGGTTCTTGCGGATCTCGGCTTCGCCGGCCTGTGTCTGGAACGTTGCGCCGAAGGCGGTGGCCAGCGCGAGCGCGGCGAGAAGAGGGCGTGCGAGTTTCATCGGTTCGTTTCTTGCGGATGTATCGGTGTCAGCGCAGGCCCATGGCCTGGCGTGCGATCCAGTGTTTGATGGAAGCACTGCGATCGAAACCCCGCATGCCCCAGTTGCGCAAAGCAGGCAGTGGATCGGTGCGGTGGGTGAACAGTTGCTGCAGGCCATCGGTGGCAAGGCTCATCGACAGCACCTCGGCGCGGCGCATGCGTTCGTACCGGCGCAAGAGGCGTGCATCGCCCACGCCGCGCCAGTAGTCCCGCTCCTTGATGACGCGGGCCAGCGCCATGGCGTCGGCCAGGCCCAGGTTCAAACCCTGGCCAGCGAGCGGGTGCACGGTGTGGGCGGCATCGCCGGCGAGCGCCCAGGCCCTCCCGTCGGCGAAGCGGCCTGTCCAGCGGTCGGCCATCGCGCGTTGCAGCGGCCAGGACGCGCGCTCGCTGATCAAACGAAGGGCGCCCAGCGCGCCGTGGCTAGCTTCGCTGACGGCGGCGTTGAAGGCATCGGCGTCGAGCGCAAGCAGGTCGGGCGCGCGGAACTGATCGACCGACCAGACCAGGGCGACCGCGCGCGCGCCACCTTCCGCTGCGACCGTGTTGTCAGGCCCCATACCCAGCGGCAAAAGCGCCAGCACCTCGCCCTGGTCGTTGAACCACTGGTGCGCCACGCCGCCATGGGGCTCGCTGGCCTCCAGCCGGGCAGCGATCGCGTGCTGCGGATAGCGGGTCACGTCGTAGCGCACGCCGAGCGCCTCGCGCGTGGCGCTGGCCTTGCCTTCGCACACCACCGTCAGCGGCGCATCGACCGGCGCGGTGACGACCTCGATCTGCGGCTGGAAACGCACGGCATCGGCCAGTTGCCGTTCGAGCGCAGGCACATCGACGATCCACGCGAGTGCTTCGACCTTCTGCTGCGCGGCGCTGAACTGCACGCGACCGCCTTCGTCGCCATGCACGCGCATCTCGTGCACGGCGGTGGCGTGGGCCGCGTCAGGCCAGGCGCGCAGCGATTCGAGCAAGCCGCGCGATGCGGCATTGAGCGCGTAGGCGCGCACGTCTTCGTGCGCCGGCGATGCGGCCGGCGTGACCAGCGCGACGCGGACCCGCTCGCGCGCCAGCAGCAGCGCCAACGCCCGGCCCACGATGCCGGCGCCACGGATACAAACTTCAGGAGGGAGCGCCATTGGACGATTGTAGGAGTTGGCGTTGCAGGACAATCCTTGCGGACTTTCAAGGAACCCCGCTGTGCCCACCTCCGATTTCGACCTCCAGGCGACCATTGCGCGCCTCTTCGTCTACCCCGTGAAATCCTGCGCCGGCGTCGAGCTGCCCGAAGTGTTGTTGACCGAAACCGGCCTGGAGTTCGACCGCGCCTGGATGGTGGTCGATGCGGGCGGCGAGTTCGTCAGCCAGCGCGAGCTGCCGCGCATGGCCCTGATCCGCCCGCAGATGAAGCACATGGACATGGTCCTGCGTGCGCCCGGCATGCTGGCGCTGCACATCGCCTTCGACCGTGTCGAAGCACCGGTGCGCGTGAAGGTCTGGAGGGACGAAGTGGCGGCCTACGACATGGGCGACATCGCGGCGCAGTGGTTCAGCGACTTCCTCTCCGAGCCCGGCAAGCCGCAAAAGTTGCGTCTCGTGCGCTTCGACCCGGAACAGCAGCGGCTCTCGAACAAAAAGTGGACCGGCGAGTTCGATGCGCCCAATCAGTTTGCTGACGGCTTCCCGTTGTTGGTCGTGAGCGAGGCCTCGCTCGCCGAACTCAACGACAAGCTGGCCACCGCGGGCCACGCGCACGTCGGGATCGAGCGCTTTCGCCCGAACATCGTGCTCGCCGGCATTGAGGCGCAGGACGAAGACCGCGTCGATTCGCTGCATATCAGCACGGCCGAAGGCGAGGCCGAGATCCGAAGTGCCAAGCCCTGCCCGCGCTGCCCGATCCCCGACATCGACCCGGCCACCGCCGTGTCCACGCCCGAAGTCGGCGACGCGCTGCGCACCTACCGTGCGAACCCGAAGGTCGACGGCGCCATCACCTTCGGCATGAACTGCATTGTGTTGAAGGGCATCGATCACTTGCTCAAGCCGGGGCAGGCGGTGGGCGCGAACTATCGATTCGAGTAAGGGCGCGCCTCGGCCGCTTTGCTGCAGCAACTTCGCAGCTGAAGATGCCTGCCCCGAAGGACATCGAGCGGCCACCTAAAATCGCCGATTCCCTCCAGATTCCAGAAAGCATCCGCCATGAGTCTCCAGTGCGGCATCGTCGGCCTGCCCAACGTCGGTAAATCCACCCTTTTCAATGCGCTGACCAAGGCCGGCATCGCGGCGGAAAATTACCCCTTCTGCACGATCGAGCCCAACACGGGCGTGGTCGAAGTGCCCGATCCGCGGCTCGCGCAATTGAGCGAAATCGTCAAGCCTGAGCGCATCGTCCCGGCGATCGTCGAGTTCGTCGACATCGCAGGCCTGGTGGCCGGCGCCAGCACGGGCGAAGGCCTGGGCAACAAATTTCTCGCGCACATCCGCGAAACCGACGCCACGGTGAACGTGGTGCGCTGCTTCGACGACGACAACGTGATCCACGTGGCCGGCAAGGTTGACCCGATCTCCGACATCGAAGTGATCCAGACCGAACTGTGCCTGGCCGACCTGGCCACCGTCGAGAAGGCGCTCCACCGCCACACCAAGGTTGCGCGCTCGGGCGACAAGGACGCGCAGAAGCTGGTCGGCCTGCTCGAGCGCTGCCAGAAGGCGCTGAACGAAAACATCCCCGTGCGCGCGCTCGAATTCACCAAGGAAGAACAGCCGCTGGTGAAGAGCTTCACGCTCATCACGGCCAAGCCCGCGATGTTCGTCGGCAACGTGAGCGAGACCGGCTTCGAGAACAACCCGTATCTCGATCGCCTTCGCGAATACGCCGCGAAGCAGGGCGCGCCCGTGGTCGCCATCTGCGCCAAGATCGAAGCCGAACTCGCCGAGATGGACGACGAGGACAAGGCCATGTTCCTCGCCGAAATCGGCCAGGACGAGCCCGGGCTGAACCGCCTGATCCGCGCCGCCTACAAACTGCTCGGCCTGCAAACCTACTTCACCGCCGGCGTGAAGGAAGT
Organism: Variovorax sp.; assembly: GCA_004210915.1. Taxonomy (GTDB): domain Bacteria; phylum Pseudomonadota; class Gammaproteobacteria; order Burkholderiales; family Burkholderiaceae_C; genus Variovorax. Next base: position 7,232 of record SEGS01000103.1, read on the forward strand.
GCGCGCCTGGACCATCCACATCGGCGACACCGGCCCGCAGGCTGCCGGCGTGATCCACGGCGACTTCGAGAAGGGCTACATCCGCGCCCAGACTATCGCCTTCGACGACTACATCGCCTACAAGGGCGAGCAGGGAGCCAAGGACGCGGGGAAGATGCGCGCGGAAGGCAAGGAATACGTTGTCAAGGATGGGGATGTGATGAATTTCTTGTTCAGTTCCTGACCGTCGTTGCCACCCCGCCATGACGATCACCGTTCACCACCTCAACAACTCGCGTTCGCAGCGCGTGCTCTGGCTGCTCGAAGAACTCGGCCTGCCCTACGACATCGTGGCGTACCAGCGCGATCCGAATACCATGCTCGCGCCGCCCGAACTGCGCCAGGTCCATCCGCTGGGCAAGTCGCCGGTGGTCACGACCGACGACGGGCTCACGCTGGCCGAGTCCGGCGCCATCGTCGAGACCGTGATCGAGCGCTTTGGCAACGGCCGCTTCGCGCCGGCCGCGGGCACGCCGGCGTTCCTGCGCTACCGCTACTGGCTGCACTACGCCGAGGGTTCGGCCATGCCGCCGCTGCTGCTCAAGCTCGTGTTCGACAAGATCGAGAACAGCAAGATGCCATTCTTCGCCAAACCCATCGCGAAGGCGATCGCGGGCAAGGCCAAGCGCAGTTTCATCACGCCGAACATCACCACGCACCTCGATTTCATGGAAGCTGAACTGGGCAAGAGCCGCTGGTTTGCGGGCGAGGATTTCAGTGGGGCCGACATCCAGATGAGCTTCCCCATCGAAGCCGCTGCGGCGCGCGGTGGCCTCGATGCGAGCCGCCCGAAACTGATGGCCTACCTCGATCGCATCCACGCGCGGCCGGCGTACAAGCGCGCCCTGGAACGCGGCGGGCCGTACGGTCTGTTGAGCTGAGACGGAAGAAGGCGCGTGCGCCGCAACATCATTTGGCCGGCCAGATGTAGAGCAGCGCCACCGTCATGGTCACGTAGCGCCCGAACTTGCCGATCGCCATGTAAAAGGTGCAGGGCCAGAACGGCAACTTGAGCCATCCGGCCACGGCGCACAGCGGGTCGCCGACGACCGGCAGCCAGCTCAACAGGCAGGCCTTGGGACCGAGCCGTTCGAGCCAGCCGAGCACCCGGACGTGGTGCTTCGAATGCGAATATTTGTCGGCCACCTTGTGGGCGCCATAACCGATCCACCAGTCGACCATGCCGCCGAGGGTGTTGCCGAGTGTTGCCACGCCGATCGCGGGCCAGAACAATTCAGGGTTGAGTTGCAGCAAGCCGAAGAGCACCGGCTCGGAGCCCACTGGCAGCAGGGTCGCCGAAATGAAGGCGGCGATGAAGAGCGTCGACAGCCCGAACTGGGGGAGCGCGAGAAGGGCGAGTACAGCGTCGAGCCAGGCTTGCATAAGGTCGGCGAAGTATAGGGAGCGCCGACATTGCACGGCGTCGGAGAACGCGCCGCCGCACCGCCTTTACGCCTCGCTTTGTCCGGGCGCAAGGCCGGGTTTTCAGGTGCAGATCGTTTCAACCCCTGAAACGCCGCATCGCTACAATCGTGCCTCATTTTTCAGCAGACCTACGTCGCTTCCGGCGCCCGCCACCCCTTCCTCATGACCCTTCAGATCGGCCACATCGCGCTGGAAAACCGACTGTTCGTCGCGCCCATGGCCGGCGTGACGGACCGGCCGTTCCGCATGCTGTGCCGCACGCTGGGCGCGGGCTATGCGGTGAGCGAAATGGTGACCTCGCGCAAGGACCTGTGGCACACGCTCAAGACCTCGCGCCGCGCCAACCACGAGGGTGAGCCCGGCCCGATCTCGGTGCAGA
>SEGS01000034.1 GCA_004210915.1 Variovorax sp.
GATGAAGCCGCGGTCGGTCACGGCCACGCCGGCCTTCTCGGCGCCGATCTTCTTGCCGTTCGGGCTGCGGCCCACGGCCTGCAGCACCAGGTCGTACACCTGCGGCTCCTTCGGCGCGTTCTCGCCCTCGAAGCTGACCTTGATGCCTTCCTTCGTGGCTTCGGCGCCGACCGTCTTGGTCTTGAGCATGATGTTGTCGAAGCGCGGCGCGTTCATCTTCTGCCAGACCTTGACCAGGTCGCGGTCGGCGCCCTGCATCAGGCCGTCGAGCATTTCGACGACATCCAGGCGCGCGCCGAGCGTCGAATACACCGTGCCCATTTCGAGGCCGATGATGCCGCCGCCCAGGATCAGCATGCGCTTGGGGTCGGTGCCCATCTCGAGCGCGCCGGTCGAGTCGACGATGCGCGGATCGCCCTTGGGCATGAACGGCAGGCTGACCGACTGCGAGCCGGCCGCGATGATGGCGTTCCGGAACTTGACCTTCTTCTTCGCGCCGGTCGTGTCCCAGCTCGTGCCCGAGGTCTCGTCGATTTCGATCACGTTCGGGTCGATGAAGTTGCCGACGCCGCGCATCACCGTCACCTTGCGCATCTTGGCCATCGCGGTGAGGCCGCCTGTGAGCTTGCCCACCACCTTGTTCTTGTGGCCGAGCAGCTTGGCCCGGTCGATGGTCGGCGCGGCGAACGTAACGCCGAGCGACTCGAAGTGCTTGACCTCGTCCATCACCGAGGCGACGTGCAGCAAGGCCTTCGACGGGATGCAGCCGACGTTCAGGCACACGCCGCCGAGCGTGGCGTAGCGCTCGATCAGCACGACCCTCAAGCCGAGGTCGGCCGCGCGGAACGCTGCCGAATAACCGCCGGGGCCCGCACCCAGCACGACCACATCGCACTCGACATCGACCGAGCCGCCATAGCTGGAGACTGAGACCGAGGCCGCTACCGGCGCAGGTGCAGGTGCTGCCTTCGGCGCTGCAGGCGCCGCAGCCGGTGGGGTGGCCGCGGGTGCAGGTGCCGCCGCGGCAGCGCCATCCACCTCGAGCGTCAGTACAACCGAGCCCTCTTTCACCTTGTCGCCCATCTTCACTGCCAGCGCCTTCACGACGCCCGCCGCGGACGACGGGATCTCCATCGAGGCCTTGTCCGATTCGACCGTGATCAGCGATTGCTCCGCCTTCACCGCGTCGCCCACCTTGACCAGCAGCTCGATCACCGTGACCTCGTCGAAGTCGCCGATGTCCGGCACCTTGATTTGTTGTTCGCTCATCTTGTTGTCCTTCTCAGAGCAGCACGCGACGGAAGTCCGTCAGCACCTGGCCGAAGAACGCGTTGAAGCGCGCAGCCGCCGCGCCGTCGATCACGCGGTGGTCCCACGACAGCGACAGCGGCAGCATGAGCTTCGGCACGAAGGCCTTGCCGTCCCACTTGGGCTCGATCTGGCTCTTGCAGACACCCATGATCGCCACTTCGGGCGCGTTGATGATGGGCGTGAAGTAGCGCCCGCCGATGCCGCCGAGCGAGCTGATCGTGAAGCAGGCGCCGGACATGTCGGCCGGCCCGAGCTTGCCGTCGCGCGCCTTCTTGGCGAGTTCGCCCATCTCGGTGCTGATCTGGATCACGCCCTTTTTGTCGGCGTCCTTGATGACGGGCACCACGAGGCCGTTCGGCGTGTCGGCCGCGAAGCCGATGTGGAAGTACTTCTTGAGCACCAGCTGCTCACCATCGAGCGAGCTGTTGAACTCCGGAAACTTCTTCAGCGCCGCGACCGAGGCCTTGATCATGAAAGCGAGCATGGTCAGCTTGACACCGGCCTTCTCGTTCTCCTTGTTCATGCTGACGCGGAAGGCTTCGAGCTCGGTGATGTCGCAGTCGTCGTGGTTGGTGACGTGCGGAATCATCACCCAGTTGCGGTGCAGGTTCGACGCGCTGATCTTCTTGATCCGCGAGCGGTCCTGGCGCTCAATCTCGCCGAACTTGGTGAAGTCGACCTTGGGCCACGGGATCAATCCGAGCGCGGCGCCATCGGCACCGCCGCCCGCGGGCGCCTTAGCGGCCGAGGCCTTGGTGCTGGCCTGGCCGCTCATCACGGCCTTGGTGAAGGCCTGCACATCCTGCTCGGTGATGCGGCCCTTCGGACCGGTGCCTTTGAGCTCTTCGAGCGGCACGCCGAGTTCACGCGCGAACTTGCGCACCGATGGTGACGCGTGCGGCAAGTTGCCTGTGGGTGCCGTCGTCGGCTCGTGCGCAGCAGGTGCCGCGGACGCCGGTGCGGACGCAGACGCAGACGCGGCGGGCGCTGACGCAGGCGCGCTTGCAGCCGCGGGCGCTGGCGCCGCCGCAGCGGCTGGGGCAGGGGCTGGCGCTGCGGCACCACCACTTGCGCCCTCGATGATCGCGATCAGGTCACCGATGTTCACGGTATCGCCGACCTTGACCTTCAGTTCCTTGAGCACACCGCCCACGGAAGACGGGATCTCCATCGACGCCTTGTCCGATTCGACGGTGATCAGTGATTGCTCGGCCTTGATCGCATCGCCCGGCTTCACGAGCAGCTCGATCACGGCGACGTCCTTGAAGTCGCCGATATCCGGCACCTTCACCTCGATGGGGCCCGATGCCGCTGCGGGTGCGGCCACGGGTGCTGCGGCTGGCGCCGCTGCTGCCGGGGCCGCGGCCTGGGCGGCCGGCGCGGATGCAGCGGCAGGCGCGGCGGCACCTTCGGCTTCCACCACCAGCACGATCGAGCCTTCCTTGACCTTGTCGCCGACGGCGACCTTGATCTCTTTCACCACACCGGCCGTGCTCGACGGAATCTCCATCGACGCCTTGTCCGATTCGACCGTGATCAGCGACTGCTCGGCCTTCACCGCATCGCCCACCTTCACCAGCACTTCGATCACCGCGACTTCATCGAAGTCACCGATGTCCGGCACTTTCACTTCCACTGCTGCCATGTTGTGTCTCCCGCCTTGTCGGCGCCAAGTTGGTTGTTATGCGTAGAGCGGGTTGATCTTGTCGACGTTGATGCCGTACTTCTTGATGGCCTCGGCCACCTTGGCCACGGGCACCGCACCGTCATCGCTCAGCGCCTTGAGTGCGGCCACGACGATGTAGTGGCGGTTCACCTCGAAGTGCTCGCGCAGCTTGTTGCGGAAGTCGCTGCGGCCGAAGCCGTCTGTGCCGAGCGTGCGGTACGTGCGTCCCTTCGGGATGAACGGGCGGATCTGCTCGGTGTAGGCCTTCATGTAGTCGGTCGAGGCGACCACCGGACCGCTGGTGCCGTCGAGCTGCTGCGCGACGAAAGGCACACGTGGCGTTTCGGTCGGGTGCAAGAGGTTCCACCGGTCGGCGTCCTGGCCGTCACGCGTCAGTTCGTTGAAGCTCGGGCAGCTCCACACGCCGGCCGACACGCCCCACTCCTTTTCCAGCAATTCCTGGGCCGCGAAGCTCTCGCGCAGGATGGTGCCACTGCCCAGCAGTTGCACGGTCGGCGCTTCCTTCGCGCCCTTGGCGGGCTTGACGACGGGTGCCTGCTTGCACAGGTACATGCCCTTGATGATTTGCTCTTCGGTGCCGGGCTGCAGGCCGGGCATCGGGTAGTTCTCGTTCAGCAGCGTGATGTAGTAGTACACGTTCTCCTGCCGCTCGACCATGCGCTTCAAGCCATGATGCAGGATCACGCCGACTTCGTGCGCAAAGGTCGGGTCGTAGCTCACGCAGTTCGGAATCGTGTTGGCCAGGATGTGGCTGTGACCGTCTTCGTGCTGCAGACCTTCGCCGTTCAGCGTGGTCCGGCCCGAGGTGCCGCCCAGCAGGAAGCCGCGTGCCTGCATGTCGCCCGCCGCCCAAGCCAGGTCGCCGATGCGCTGGAAGCCGAACATCGAGTAGTACACGTAGAACGGCACCATGATGCGGTTGTTGGTGCTGTACGAAGTGGCCGCGGCGATCCAGCTGCTCATGCCGCCGGCTTCGTTGATGCCTTCCTGCAGGATTTGGCCCGCCTTGTCTTCCTTGTAGTACATGACCTGGTCTTTATCGACCGGGGTGTACTGTTGACCATCGGGGTTGTAGATGCCGATCTGACGGAACAGGCCTTCCATACCGAAGGTGCGCGCCTCGTCGACGAGGATAGGCACCACGCGCGGGCCCAGCGCCTGGTCACGCAGCAACTGCGTGAGGAAGCGAACGTAGGCCTGCGTCGTCGAGATCTCGCGGCCTTCGGCGGTCGGTTCGATCACCGACTTGAAGGTGTCGAGTGACGGTACGGTGAAGCTCTCGTCGGCCTTGGTCCGACGGTGCGGCAAGTAGCCGCCCAGGGCCTTGCGACGCTCGTGCAGGTACTTCATTTCCGGCGTGTCGTCGGCCGGCTTGTAGAACGGCAGGTCGCCGATCTGGCTGTCGGGGATCGGGATGTTGAAGCGGTCGCGGAAGGCCTTGATGTCCTCGTCGCCGAGCTTCTTCGTCTGGTGCACGTTGTTCTTGCCTTCGCCCACCTTGCCCATGCCGAAGCCCTTGACCGTCTTGATCAGCAGAACGGTCGGTTGGCCGGTGTGGTTCACGGCGGCATGGAAGGCCGCGTACACCTTCTGCGAATCGTGGCCACCGCGGCGCAGGTTCCAGATGTCGTCGTCGGTCATCTTCTCGACCATGGCGGCCGTGCGCGGATCGCGGCCGAAGAAGTGCTTGCGGACGTAAGCGCCATCGTTCGCCTTGAACGCCTGGTAGTCGCCGTCCAGCGTGTCCATCATCAGCTTGCGCAGCGCGCCGTCCTTGTCGCGCGCCAGCAGCGGATCCCAGCCCGAACCCCAGAGCAGCTTGATGACGTTCCAGCCGGAGCCGCGGAATTCGCTTTCGAGCTCCTGCACGATCTTGCCGTTGCCACGCACCGGGCCGTCGAGACGCTGCAGGTTGCAGTTGATCACGAACACCAGGTTGTCGAGCTTCTCGCGCGCCGCGAGTCCGATCGCGCCCAGCGATTCCACCTCGTCCATTTCACCGTCGCCGCAGAACACCCACACCTTGCGGTTTTCGGTGTTGGCAATGCCGCGGGCATGCAGGTACTTGAGAAAGCGCGCCTGGTAGATCGCCATCAGCGGGCCCAGACCCATCGAGACCGTCGGGAACTGCCAGAACTCGGGCATCAACTTGGGGTGCGGGTAGCTCGACAGGCCATTGCCATCCACCTCCTGGCGGAAGTTCAGCAGCTGCTCTTCGGTCAGGCGACCTTCAAGGTAGGCGCGCGCATAGACCCCGGGCGACACGTGGCCCTGGATGTAGAGGCAATCGCCGCCGTGGTTTTCGCTCTCGGCATGCCAGAAATGGTTGAAGCCGGCGCCGAACATGCTGGCGAGCGAGGCGAAAGAGCCGATGTGGCCACCCAGGTCGCCGCCTTCTGCAGGATGGTGACGGTTGGCCTTGACCACCATGGCCATGGCATTCCAGCGCATATAGGAACGCAGACGCTCCTCAATCTCGAGGTTGCCGGGCGCACGCTCTTCCTGATCCGGCTCGATGGTGTTGACGTAGGCCGTGTTGGCCGAGAACGGCTTGTCGATGCTGTTCTGGCGCGCATGCTCGAGCAGTTGCTCGAGTAGGAAGTGCGCACGATCAGGGCCTTCGGCCTGGATGACGGCCGATAACGCGTCCATCCACTCTCTGGTTTCCTGCGCGTCTGCATCGTTCGCGCTCGAACCGAACACGTTCTCGGGATTTGCCGACATCTTGTCTCTCCTGTTTTATGGGTTGCGTGGCTGTAATTTAGTGCCGGTTCCGCCGACGCGCGGCAGTTTCTCATATAAATAGTAAGATTTCAAATGGCGCATACACATATCTCATTATGGAATTTCAGGTTCACGATCTGTCGACTTTTGCGGCGCCCTGGTCGACCGCCGCATGGTTGGATTGGCACATGGCGCGCAGGCCGCAGCCCACCCCCTAAACTCGCGCGATGCCTTTTTCCTCTCCGCTGGCGGTTGCCCGCAGCGCCGTGAATGCGTCACCTCTTTCATGGTGGCGCCGCTGGTGGCGCCGTCAGACGCCGGTGCTGCAAGACGCCGTCGCCATGCTGGCGCCGCTTGCCGCCGTTTTGCTGTTCCTGGCCGCGATCGTGTCTGCGTTCTGGTACCTGCGCGCCGAGGAAGCCGAGCGGGAACAGGAGTCGGTGCGACGGGATGTCGAGTACGCGCAGCAGCGCATTCGGTTGCGCCTGCTGGAGCGGCAGGAGCAACTCATGCGCATCGCACGCGATGCCTCGAACCGCGAGATCGACCCGGCTGAGTTCTCCAGCCGCGCCGAGTCCCTGGTGAGCCAATTCCCCGAACTTCAGGCGGTCAGCTGGATCGATGACCGGCGCCGCTTCAAGGCCAGCTACGCCGCACCCAGCGTGCACTTGTCGCAGCAGCATCCGATGGGCGAAGTGCTGCGCCCGGGAGACATCGAAAGCAATTACGCGCTGGCGCGCGAGCTCCGGCAGCCGGTCTTTTCGCAGCCGCTGGGCGGCGGCGAACCCCCGGCGATGCTGCAACTGCACATCCCGCTGTTCGACCAGGGGCTGTTCGCCGGCATGGTGCTCGGCGAGTTTTCCACCGATGGGCTGCTGCGCTACGGCACACCCTCAGAGGTGCAGGCCCGCTACGCCGTGTCGCTGCTGGATGCCAAGGGCGCGATGCTGGCGGGCCACACCACGAACCCGCGCGACGGCACCAGCCGCCTGCTGCCATGGGCCGAGCAAACCAACGAGTTCGAAGTACCTGTATCGCCGGTCGGCAATGCGTTGTTGCTGCGCGCACAGGCGTACCGCACGTCGCAGGGCGTGGTCGGGAACGGCCTGTTCTGGCTGGTGTGCGCGCTCAGTGTGCTGACCAGCTGGATGCTGATCGGCACCTGGCGGCACACGCGCCGGCGACTGCAGGCCCAGCAACGGCTGGTGGCTGAAACCAATTTCCGCCGGGCCATGGAGAACTCGATGCTGACCGGCATGCGGGTGCTCGATCTGGAAGGCCGCATCACCTACGTCAACGCGGCCTTCTGCGCCATGACGGGCTGGAGCGAGGCCGAACTGGTCGGCCAGAGCCCGCCCTTCCCCTATTGGCTCGAATCCGATCGCGAACTGATGAACGAACGCCTGGAAGAAGAGCTGCACGGGCGTGCCCTGCCCGGCGGCTTTCAGGTGCGGGTCAAGCGCAAGAACGGCAGCGTGTTCGATGCCCGCCTGTACGTCTCACCGTTGATCGACGCGCGCGGCCACCAGACCGGCTGGATGACATCGATGACGGACATCACCGAGCCCACGCGCATTCGCGAGCAGCTCTCGGCCTCCTACGAGCGCTTCACGACCGTGCTCGAGGCCCTGGACGCGGCGGTGTCGGTGGCGCCGATCGGCAGCGAAGAGCTCCTGTTCGCCAACAAGCTGTACCGCCTCTGGTTCGGCTCCGACACCGTTGGCCACCTGGGGATGGTGGCCCAGGCCGGCGTGCCGGCGTCCGACGCGCACGACGAAGGGCTGGACGATGTCGACCCTTTCGCAGGTTTGCCGATCGACACGCTCACCGCGGCGCAGGCGGCCAACAACGAGATCTTCGTGCCCGAGCTCGGCAAGTGGCTGGAGGTCCGGTCGCGCTACCTGACCTGGGTCGACGGCCGTCTGGCGCAGTTGGTGATTGCCACGGACATCACGCCGCGCCGGGACGCCGAGGAGCAGGCGGCGACCCAGGCCGACCGCGCGCAGGCAGCCAGCCGCCTGATCACGATGGGCGAGATGGCGTCGAGCGTGGCGCACGAACTCAATCAACCGCTGACCGCGATCGCCAACTACTGCAACGGCATGGTCTCGCGCATCAAGGGCGAGACGATCGACAACGAGGCGCTGCTGGCGGCGCTCGACAAGACGTCCAAGCAGGCCCAGCGCGCCGGCCAGATCATCCAGCGCATCCGCTCCTTCGTGAAGCGCAGCGAGCCGAACCGCACGCCGTCCGAGGTCGCGACCATGGTCAGTGAGGCGGTTGAGTTGGCCGGCATCGAACTGCGCCGGCGCAACGTCCGCCTCAATCACTATGTGGCGGCGCGTCTGCCCATCGTGCGGGTCGACCCGATCCTGATCGAACAAGTGATGGTCAACCTGCTGAAAAACGCAGCGGAATCGATCGATCTGGCCGATCGCCCGATGGCGCGCCGCAGCGTCGAGCTGCGGGTGCTGCCCAAAGTCATCGACGGGCAGAACGCGGTGGAGTTTTCGGTGCAGGACACCGGCATGGGTCTGGCGCCGGAAGTCATGGACCGCCTCTACGAAGCCTTCTTCTCGACCAAGCCCGAAGGCATGGGCATCGGCCTGAACCTGTGCCGAACGATCGTCGAGTCGCACCAGGGACGGATGAAAGCGGAGAACATCTACAATGGCTCGGAGGTGGTCGGCTGCCGTTTCTCCTTCTGGATTCCGGTGTTGGACGCTATCAGTTCCGTAGCACGCGATGACGCAAAGGTACCTGCATGAGTTTGATTCCCAAGAAGGGCACGGTCTACGTTGTCGACGACGACGAAGCGGTTCGCGATTCCCTGCAATGGTTGCTCGAAGGCAAGGACTACCGGGTGCGTTGCTTCGACTCCGCCGAGTCCTTCCTGTCCCGTTACGACCCCCGCGAGGTGGCCTGCATGATCGTCGACATCCGCATGGGCGGGATGTCGGGCCTGGAACTGCAGGAGCGTCTGATTGAACGCCGTTCGCCTTTGCCGATCGTGGTGATCACGGGCCACGGCGATGTGCCGATGGCCGTCGACAGCATGAAGAAGGGCGCGATGGATTTCATCCAGAAGCCCTTCAACGACGAAGAACTCGTCACCCTCGTCGAGCGCATGCTCGAACACGCGCGCGGTGCCTTCGCACAACACCAGCAGTCGGCCAGCCGCGATGCGCTGCTGTCGAAGCTCACGGGTCGCGAAGCACAGGTGCTCGAACGCATCGTCGCCGGCCGCCTGAACAAGCAGATCGCCGACGACCTGGGCATCAGCATCAAGACGGTCGAGGCGCACCGCGCCAACATCATGGAGAAGCTCAACGCGAACACCGTGGCCGATCTGCTGAAGATCGCCTTGGGTCAGGCGACCCCCGCCAAGGCCTGAGCGCCTCCCTCCTCACCGCGGAACGGTATCCGCCACGCCTGCGCAAGCGGGCGTTTTCATTTGGAACATCGAAAACAATGACAGCTCAACTGATCGACGGCAACGCGCTCTCGCGGACGCTTCGCACCGAAGTCGCCAGCCGCGCGGCAGCACTGAAGGCGCGTGGCGTCGTGCCCGGCCTGGCTGTGGTGTTGGTCGGGGAGAACCCGGCCAGCCAGGTCTACGTGCGCAACAAGGTCAAGGCGTGCGAAGACAACGGCCTGCACTCCGTGCTCGAAAAGCATCCGGCCGACCTGAGCGAAGTCGCCCTGCTCGCCCGTGTCGACGCCCTCAACAACGACCCCGCCATTCACGGCATCCTGGTGCAATTGCCGCTGCCCCCGCACATCGACGCTCAGAAGGTCATCGAGGCGATCGCGCCCGCCAAGGACGTGGACGGCTTCCACGTGGCGAGCGCCGGCGCCTTGATGACGGGCTCGCCCGGGTTCTGGCCCTGCACGCCCTACGGCTGCATGAAGATGCTCGAATCGATCGGCTATGACTTGCGCGGCAAGCATGCCGTCGTGATCGGACGCAGCAACATCGTCGGCAAGCCAATGGCACTGATGCTGCTGGCGAAGAACGCGACCGTCACCATCTGCCACAGCGCGACGCCCGATCTCGCGGCCATGACGCGCCAGGGCGACGTGGTCGTCGCCGCGGTCGGGAAGCGCAACGTGCTCACGGCCGATATGGTGAAACCCGGCGCTGTGGTGATCGACGTGGGCATGAACCGCGTTCCTGCAGGCGAACCCGGCGAAGGCAAGCTGTGCGGCGATGTCGACTTCGACGGCGTCAAGGAGGTCGCGGGCTGGATCACGCCGGTGCCGGGCGGCGTCGGCCCGATGACCATCACCATGCTGCTCGTCAACACGATCGAGGCGGCCGAACGCACAGTGCCGCAGGCCTGAGGCCTTGAACTCGCGCCGCACCGCCGTCACATAGAACAAACCATGATGAACAACCCGCTCCTCGATTTCGCCGACCTGCCACTTTTCGACCGCATCCAGCCCGAGCATGTCGCCCCCGCGGTCGACGTCTTGCTGGCAGGCGCGGAGGAAGCCCTGCAAACGGTCACCGCCCCCGACTTTCCGGCCGACTGGATCGAGATTTCGAAGGTGCTGGACGTGGCTTCCGAGCGCTTCAGCCGCGCCTGGGGCGCCGTCGGTCACCTGAATGCGGTGGCCGACACGCCCGCGCTGCGCGCCGCTTACAACGAGGCCATGCCGCGCGTCACCGAGTTCTGGACGCGTCTGGGCTCCGACGAGCGGCTCTACGCCAAGTACAAGGCCATCGACACAGGCCGGCTCAACCCAGAGCAGCGTCAGGCGCACAAGAACGCCGTGCGTAATTTCGTGCTGGGCGGCGCCGAGCTGCAGGGCGAGGCCAAGCAGCGGTTTGCGGTCATCCAGGAACGCCAGGCCGAGTTGAGTCAGAAGTTCAGCGAGAACGCGCTGGATGCGACCGATGCTTTCGCGTACTACGCGCAGCCCGACGAACTCGAGGGCGTGCCGCAGGACGTCATCGGCGCCGCGCGCGCTGCCGCCGAAGCCGAAGGCAAGCCGGGCTACAAGCTCACGCTCAAGATGCCTTGCTATCTGCCCGTGATGCAGTTCGCCCGCAGCAGCGCATTGCGCGAACGGCTGTACCGCGCCTACGTAACGCGCGCCAGCGAACTGGGCGATCCGGCCTTCGACAACACAGCGCTCATCAACGAGATCCTCGCATTGCGCCAGGAGGAAGCGCGGCTGCTCGGCTATCCCAACTTCGGCGAGCTCTCGGTCGTGCCGAAGATGGCCGATTCGGCCGACCAGGTGACCCGCTTCCTGCGCGACCTGGCCGTCAAGGCCGGCCCCTATGGCGCACGCGACCTGGCCGACCTGCGCAGCTTTGCATCGGAACATTTGGGCCTCCGCGACCCGCAGCCATGGGACTGGAGCTACATCGGCGAGAAGCTGAAGGAAGCGCGCTACGCGTTCAGCGAGCAGGAGGTCAAGCAGTACTTCACCGCGCCGAAGGTGATGGCCGGCCTCTTCAAGATCGTCGAGACGCTGTTCGAAGTGTCGATTCGCCGTGACAGTGCCCCTGTCTGGCACCCGACGGTCGAGTTCTACCGGATCGAACGCGGCGGGGCCAAGGTCGGCCAGTTCTATCTCGATCCGTCGGCGCGGGCCGGCAAGCGCGGCGGCGCGTGGATGGACGACGTGCGCGCGCGCTGGCTTCGTCCCGATGACGGCGTGCTGCAGACGCCGGTCGCACAGCTGGTCTGCAATTTCGCTGCCGGTGTCGATGGCAAGCCGCCACTGCTCACGCACGACGATGTGACCACGCTGTTCCATGAGTTCGGCCACGGGCTGCACCACATGCTCACCCAGGTCAACGAACGCGATGTGTCGGGCATCAGCGGCGTCGAGTGGGATGCCGTGGAATTGCCGAGCCAGTTCATGGAAAACTTCTGCTGGGAGTGGGATGTGCTGCGCCACATGACGGCGCACGTCGACACCGGCGAGCCCTTGCCGCGCGCGCTGTTCGACAAGATGACCGCTGCCAAGAACTTCCAGAGCGGACTGCAGACGCTGCGCCAGATCGAGTTCTCGCTGTTCGACATGCTGCTCCACACGTCCTACGACGCCGCGAACGCGCAGTCGGGTGATGTGCTGGCGCTCTTGGCCCAGGTGCGGGCCGAGGTGGCGGTGATGCCATCGCCACCCTTCAGCCGCACGCCGAACACCTTCAGCCACATCTTCTCGGGCGGATACGCGGCCGGCTACTACAGCTACAAGTGGGCCGAGGTGTTGAGCGCCGATGCCTACGCCGCCTTCGAGGAAAGCGTGGGCGCGGATGGCGAACCGAACATCGAGACCGGTCGCAAGTACCGCCAGGCCATCCTCGAGGCGGGCGGCAGCCGGCCGGCCATGGAATCGTTCAAGGCATTCCGCGGCCGCGAGCCACAGCTCGATGCCCTGCTGCGACACCAGGGCATGGCCGAGCCGCAGCCGGCGTGAGCTTTGGTTGGCATGGCGGCCCGACAGCCTGAGATACTCGGGCGATTGATCCGACCACGGAGTTCTTCGATGACCTTGTTCACCCGCCCGGTTGCGCGCGCTTTCGCCTTGCCCGCCCTGTTGCTGCTGGCCACCAGCACGTTCGCGCAGCAGGTTTACCGCAACGTCGACCCGAGTGGCAAGGTCACGTTCTCTGACCAGCCGCCTGCCGCCAACGCCCGCCCTGCCGTCACCGGTGCTGATGCGGCGTCAACTTCGTCCGGCGCCGGACTGCCCTACGAACTTCGGCAAGTGGCGCAGCGCTACCCGGTCACCCTCTACACCGGCACCGAATGCGCGCCGTGCGCTTCGGGTCGGTCGCTGCTGGTAACGCGAGGCATTCCGTTCGCCGAGAGAACGGTCCAAAGCAACGCCGATGTCGAGGCGCTGCAGCGCCTGAGCGGGCAGAGCTCGCTGCCGCTGCTGACGATTGGCTCTCAGCAGCTCAAAGGCTTTTCGGACGGCGAATGGTCCCAGTACCTCGACGCCGCTGGCTATCCCAGGAGCGCGCAGCTGCCGGCCGGCTTTCGTAGCCCGCCTGCACAACCCATGGTGGCCCGGCAAGAGGCCGCACCGGCGGCAGCCAGCGCAGCGCCCGCCGCCCGACCCGCTGCCGCACCAACAACTGCTGCGCCGGCTGGCCCGACGCCGGCCAATCCCGCCGGCATCCGGTTCTGACGCAGCGCGCCGTAGCGCAGGGCCTCAATCGAAGTTGAGTGTCTGAACGCCAGCGGGTGTGCCGAGCAGGCACACATCGGCCTTCTGGAACGCAAAGACACCGACGGTGACCACGCCCGGCCACTGGCTCACTTGAGATTCAAAAGCGAGCGGGTCGGCAATCTTCAGCCCTTTCACATCGAGGATGTGCTGGCCGTTGTCGGTCACCAGCGGCGCGCCGTCCTTCTGACGCACCTGCGCGCTGGCGCCCATCGCCGCAAACTGGCGCGCCAGCTGCCGCGATGCCATCGGAATGACTTCGACCGGCAACGGAAATGCGCCCAGCATGTCGACTTGCTTGGAGGCATCGACGATGCAGACGAAGCGGCGCGATTGCGCGGCCACGATCTTTTCGCGCGTGAGCGCCGCACCGCCGCCCTTGACCATGAAGCCACGGTGATCGATTTCGTCGGCCCCGTCGATATAGACGGACAGCACGTCGACTTCGTGGCTCTCGAACACCGGGATGCCCAGCGCACGCAAGCGTTCGGTCGATGCCACCGAACTGGAAACCGCGCCCTTGATGCGGTCCTTGACCGTGGCCAACGCTTCGATGAACTTGTTCACCGTCGACCCCGTGCCGACACCGACGATCTCGCCCGGGACCACATAGTCGAGTGCGGCCTGCCCAACTTGCGCCTTGAGCTCGTCCTGGGTGAAGGTGGGTAGCGGGGAAGTCATCGCGGAGAATCCTGGGTTGGTTATTGCCACAGAATTATCCGATGCCCTTGCTGCTGCCCTCCTCGCTCTACGGTCTGGCCCGCCCCTTTCTGTTCGGCTTCGACCCCGAGCACGCCCATGAGCTGACGCTCGATGCCCTGGCGCGCACGCAGAACACGCCGCTCGCCTGTGCGTACGCGGCACCGCGCGTGGAGGACCCGGTCCGCCTCGCGGGACTGACCTTTCCCAACCGCGTCGGACTCGCTGCGGGACTCGACAAAAACGCCCGCTGCATCGATGCCTTTGCCGCCATGGGGTTCGGTTTTGTCGAGGTCGGCACCGTCACGCCCAAGGCACAGCCCGGCAACCCGAAACCCCGGATGTTTCGCCTCCCGCAGCGCGATGCGCTGATCAACCGCCTCGGCTTCAACAACGAAGGGCTCGAAGCTTTCGTGGCCAACGTGCAGCGCGCGCGTTTTCGCCAGCGCGGTGGCGCTGCGCCGATGCTGCTCGGCCTGAACATCGGCAAGAACGCTGCGACACCGATCGAGCGCGCGGTCGATGACTATCTGGTGGCGCTCGACGGCGTGTACCCGCACGCCGACTACGTGACGGTCAATATCTCGAGCCCGAACACGGCCAACCTTCGATCACTGCAAAGCGATGAGGCACTCGATGCGCTGCTCGGCGCCGTGGCCGACAAGCGCGAAACGCTGGCAGCGCGGCATGGCAAGCGCGTGCCCTTGTTCGTGAAGATCGCGCCTGATCTCGATGAGCGGCAGGTGGCAGTGATTGCAGCCACGCTGACGCGCCACGGCATGGACGGTGTGATCGCCACCAACACCACGCTGGCGCGCGACGCTGTCGAAGGGCTACCGCACGCGCAAGAGGCGGGCGGCCTGTCCGGTGCGCCGGTGCGCGAAGCCAGCAACCGTGTGATTGCGCAGCTGCGCACGGCGCTCGGCCCGGCATTTCCGATCATCGGCGTGGGTGGCATCCTGAGCGCGGCCGATGCAGAGGCCAAGCGAACAGCAGGCGCCGATGTGGTCCAGATCTACACAGGCTTGATCTACCGTGGCCCGGCGCTCGTCGCGCGGGCGGCGCGGGCGCTGCAGCAGCAAGCCCGGCAATCCGGAACCTGAAAGCGACGCGGCCACTGTGTCTCGGTTGGAGACGGTGGCCGCTGGTGCTGACCGCCTAAAGAGCTCTACCGCGGTGGCGGGATCAGCGCATGCGCCAGAGCACGGGCGCAATGAACGCCGCCCAGCGCAACAGACGCCGCGGCTTGAACACCACGACAGCCGCCGCGGCCGCCACGCCCGCCGCCACCGGATGCGCACGCGCGATGCGCAGCGCAGCCTCGGTCGCAGTTTCGTCGGGCGGCGGCGCCGGCCGGACAGCCTTCGTGCCGGCCGATGCGCCAGCACGTGCCTCCGGAGCCGTCCCCTGCAGCGTCGCAACGCGCAGGCGCTGGCGCTCGATACGCGTCAGAAGTTCTTCTCGCGTGGCAGGCCGAGGGGGACGCGGCTTGTCGTCCTCCTGACCCCAACCCCATCGCGCCTGCGCCCATTCCCAATCGCGTTCGATTTCCTTGCGGGCCGAAGTCACCCCCTCCGAAGGACTGCGCAAATTGGCGAGCAAGGCCAGGACAGCGCCGATCCACAGCACGATCCACACGGCAGCGACCGACCACGCGGCCGTGGTGCGTTGCGGCGTTTCCCAGAAATGGACGACCACCGCGACGGAAAGCAAGGCCACCGTCACGGTGGTCAGGCCCAACACAGCGATCACGAGAATGAGCATGCGCTTGAGACGCTCTTTCTCCTCGTCCCACGCCATGCGCACCAGTTGCGCGCGGTCTTCCGCAGCCAGCGCGCTTTCACCCGCCGCAATGCGAATGCGGCGCAATGGGGCGTCGAGTCCCAACAGCGACAGCAATTTCATTGATCAGCCTCCCTGCCCTGACAGGGCGCGACAGGTCAAAGCGGAGTGAAGGTTGTGGGCAGCGCGATCAGCGGCGACCAAGAATCAAACCCACCAGCACGCCAACCGCGAGCGCCGCCCCGGCAATCTGCCAGGGTTCGTCATGGGCGTAGGCATTGGCGGTGTCGGCCGCCTTGCGGGCTTTCTCTGCGGCCAGCTTGCTCTTCTCGGCTGCCAATTCGCGTGCAATCGCCAGCTTGGTGTCGATGCGCTGGCGCAGCGCCTTGATCTGGGGCACCGAATCCAGGTCCTTGCTGGCCAGAACGCCGCGCACGTCGCGAGCGATGTCTTCAGCGGCCGATTCGAGATTGGTAGATGCACTCATTGGAAACACTCCTCCGTGATGACGACGGCACCATGCCGACGATTCGACGCCAGCAGATGGCGTCCATTCATGTTACAGGCTCATGTCGACGCGTACGTGTAGGCCTTGTGCGTTTTTGCCGTGCATCCGACGAATTCCTGCACCGCTTCGTCACGCCAGAAGACCGGCAACATAACGGGCAATCGCAAGGCTGCTGGTGAGGCCGGGGGACTCAATGCCGAAAAGATTCACCAGCCCCGGCACACCATGCGCGGCGGGGCCATCGATCATGAAGTCAGCCGCCGACGCGCCGGGTCCCGAAATTTTGGGGCGGATGCCCGCGTACCCAGGAACCAGCGCGCCATCGGGCAACGCGGGCCAATACTTGCGGACCTCGCCGTAGAAGCCTTCGCCGCGTGTCGGGTCGACCGCCAGATCGTCGGCCGAGCCCACCCACTCGACGTCCGGACCGAACTTGGGCTGCGCGCCGAGGTCGAGCGTCAGGTGCACGCCCAATCCGCCCGGCTCGGGAACGGGGTAGATCAGCCGCGTGAACGGCGCGCGACCCGATAAAGTGAAGTAGCTCCCCTTCGCGAAATACGGCACCGGAATGTTCGAGCAAGCCAATCCCTCGAACCGGTTGGCAAGCGCAGGCGCACCCAACCCCGCAGCATTGACCACGCTGCGGCACCGCAACCGCGTTCCGTCTTCCGTGGTCACCACGATGGCATCTGCGCCGCATTCAGCGCCGGTCACGGCCGACTTGAGGGCCAGCATGCCGCCGGCGTTCTCGAGGTCACCGAGCAGACTCAGCATCAGTGCGTGGCTGTCAACGATGCCCGTGCTCGGCGAATGCAGCGCAGCCAGGCAGCGCAGTGCAGGCTCCATGGCCATCGCCTCGGCGCCCGTGAGCAATCGAAGATCGTCCACGCCATTGGCTGCTGCGCGGCCGACGATCGCAGCCAGGTCGCCGACCTGATCTTTGGATGTCGCCACGATGAGCTTGCCGCAACGCCTGAACGGCACCCCGCGCGCCTGCACGTAGTCGTACAGCAAGGCTTTGCCTTCCACGCACAGCCGCGCCTTGAGCGATCCAGCGGGGTAGTAAATGCCAGCGTGGATCACCTCGCTGTTGCGCGAGCTGGTGCCGGTCCCGAAGGCGTTCTCGGACTCCAGCACCAGGACCTCGCGTCCCTGCAGCGCCAGCGCGCGCGCCACAGCCAGCCCCACGACACCTGCGCCGATCACGACGCAATCGATTTCATCCATGCACCGAGCTTATCGCGGGTGCCATGTGGAGACGTCGCCGATCTGCGGGCGCAGAGAGCGAGCGCGCCGGGCGGCGCGCACTGCCGCGAGATGGCGTGCGATCGAGGATTCCATAGATGCTTTTTTCGAGGCCCGATGCAGATGCCGAATCGATCTGCAAAACCTCTGATGAATTTGGTGGGCGGTGGAGGCTTCGAACCTCCGACCCCAGCAGTGTGAATGCTGTGCTCTACCCCTGAGCTAACCGCCCTTGGCAAAGCGAGCGCTTTGCCGAGAATTGATTTCCGCACGTCTCGGTGCTAAGCCTTCTATTATGCCACAGGGTTTTGTCACTCTTGACGAAAAATGGTCCGCCCGTTACTGGATTTATCGAGCTGCGTCAGCAGGGCGACATGCGCTTCGAGTTCATGCGGTGCAGCCTGCAACACGGGCAAGTCGAAAAGCCGCAGGTCCACAGCAACCAGTGTGCCGGACACCGGCGTGTCCGACGCGACTTCAATCAGCAGGGCATCCTGACCGCGGGTCAGATTGATGTAGACGTCCGCGAGCAGTTGCGCATCGAGCTTCGCGCCGTGAAACGTGCGATTGGAACGGTCGACACCGAACCGATCGCAGAGCGCATCGAGGGAGTTGCGCTTGCCCGGGTACACCAGCTTCGCCATCGCCAGGGTGTCGGTCACGCTGTCAACAAAACTGCGCAGCGGCGGCAGTCCGGCCAGTTCCAGCTCCTTGTTGAGAAAGCCGACGTCGAAGGCCGCGTTGTGGATGATCAGCTCGGCCCCTCGCAGGTACTCCACCACGTCCTGGGCCAGTGTCGCGAACTTGGGCTTGTCCCTGAGAAAGTCGGATGTGAGTCCATGGACCTTGAGCGCGTCTTCATGGCTTTCGCGCCCGGGATTGAAATACATGTGCAAGTCATTGCCGGTCAGCTTGCGGCTGAAGAGTTCGACACAGCCGAGTTCGATCACGCGATCGCCGTTGTCGGCCGACAGGCCCGTGGTTTCAGTGTCCAGAACGATTTGACGCATGCGCACATTGTTGCAGAGCACAAACAACTGCTCCAAACCGCCTCGCCATTGGGCGGGGATACCCTTAAGATGACATGGAATCAACACTTTGTCACTATGTCGTACAAAACGTTTCATCTCTGCGCAATCCTGTTGGCTTTGAGCTTCGGCGCCCAAGCGCAAACCAAACCGATCCTGATCGGCCAGACCTACATCAAGACCGGTCCATTGGCCTCGCTCTCGACGGAGCCGCTGCTGGGCATCCGCGCGCTCTTGACGGCCACCAACGCCGCTGGCGGCGTGAACGGGCGACCGGTGGAATTGCGGCAACTCGACGATGCCTACGACGCTGCGAAAGCCGCGGACAACGTGAAGACCTTTGTTGACGAAGGAGCGGTGGGCATTCTGATGCCGATCGCAACCACTTCGTCAGTGGGCGCGCTGAAGGCCGCCAACGAGCTCAAGGTGCCGTTGATCGCGCCCTACACCGGCGCCGGACCGGTGGTGAAACAGTCTGATTGGGGCTTCCCTGTGCGCATCAGCTTCGATGAGGAGTACAGCCGCATCGTGAACCACCTGTTCACCATCGGCGTGACGCAGATCGCCTTCGCCCACAACGACAACCCCGGCGCCAAATCGGCGATGGAAAGCACAGCCAAATTCATCGCGGAACGCGGCGCGAAGATGGTCGGCAGCGTGGCCATCAAAAATGATGCGTCCGATGCGGCCGAACGCGCGGCCGAGCTGGTCAAGCTCAAGCCGAAGGCGGTCGTGCTGTCAGCCACCAATGGCGTGACCGCGAAGTTCATCGCGGCGTACAAGGCTGCGGGTGGCGAAACCGCTTTCTATTCCTTCTCGTTCCTGAACGGTCAGAAGCTGCATGAGGACATCCAGAAGTCCGCGGCGGGCGTCGTCATCTCTCAGGTGGTGCCGTATCCGTGGAACTCCGCCATGCCGTTGATCTCCGAATACCAGGCCGCAATGAAGAAGATCGGCGCCAACGAGTTCAGCTACGGAAGTCTCGAAGGCTATGTATCCGCCAAGGTGCTGGTGGAAGGCCTGCGCCGCGCAGGCCCCACGCCCACGCCGGAGACGCTGCGAAAAGGTCTCGAGTCTTTTCGCACACTGGATCTCGGCGGCATCGCGGTGCAATACCGCCCCGGCGAGCACAAGGGCCTGACGTTCTCCGAGTTGTCGATGCTGAAGAGCGACGGCCGCTACCTGCGCTGACGAATCACTACCAGGTCACACCACGCTCAGTGATTTTCCTTGGCGTGGTTGAGCGAGTACTTGGGAATCTCGACCGTCAGGTTCTCCTGCGCCAGGATGGCCTGACAGCTCAGGCGTGACTGCGGCTCCAGGCCCCAGGCGCGGTCCAGCAGGTCTTCTTCTTCTTCGTCGGCCTCGTTGAGCGAGTTGTAGCCTTGGCGCACGATCACATGGCAGGTGGTGCAAGCACGGCTCATGTCGCAGGCGTGCTCGATGTTGATCTTGTTGTCGAGCAAAGCCTCGCAGACCGAGGTGCCGGCGGGCGCGCTGATCTCGGCGCCCTCCGGGCAGTACTCGGCGTGCGGCAGGATCTTGATGATGGGCATCGTGACTGTTCTTCTTAGAGGGATTCGACCTTGCGGCCGGAGAGCGCCCGGGCGATGCCGGCGTTCATCCGCTGTGCTGCGAAGGCTTCCGTGGCATCAGCGAGGGCTTTGGTCGCGGCTTCGACCACCGCAGCATCGCTGCTTTGCAAGCTGGCCCGCAGCGCGGCCATGGATGCATCGATGGCCGCACGCTCGCCGTCCGACAGCAGGTCACCATCGGCCACGAGGGCGCTCTGCGTGGCGAGCAACATGCGGTCGGCATCGACCCGCGCCTCGACCAGCGCGCGCGCCTGCATGTCTTGCTGCGCGGTGCTGAAGCTCTCTTGCAGCATGGTCGCGATCTGATCGTCCGAAAGTCCGTAAGTCGGCTTGACGGTCACGCTGGCTTCCACCCCGCTGCCCTGCTCTTTCGCGCCGACGCTCAAGAGGCCGTCGGCATCGACCGTGAAGGTCACGCGGATGCGCGCCGCCCCCGCGGCCATTGGCGGAATGCCGCGCAGTTCAAAGCGCGCCAAGCTGCGGCAGTCGGCCACCAGGTCGCGCTCACCCTGCACCACATGCAACGCCAGCGCGGTCTGGCCGTCCTGGTAGGTGGTGAAGTCCTGTGCCATCGCGGTCGGGATGGTCTGGTTGCGCGGCACGATGCGTTCGACCAGTCCGCCCATCGTTTCGATGCCCAGCGACAGCGGGATCACGTCGAGCAGCAGCAGGTCGCCCGCGCCGCTGTTGCCGGCGAGTTGGTTCGCCTGGATCGCGGCGCCGAGCGCGACCACCTCGTCCGGGTTCAGGTTGGTCAGCGGCGCGCGGCCGAAGAAGGCTGCGACGGCCTCGCGGATCTGCGGCATGCGCGTCGAGCCGCCGACCAGCACGATGCCCTGCAGATCGTCGGGCTTGAGCTTCGCGTCGCGCAGCGCCTTGCGCACGGCGGCGATGGTGCGATCGGTGAGCGGTTTGGTCGCCGCGTCGAATTGTTCGCGGGTCAGCTCGAGCCCCTGAGCCCTGCCTGAGAGCTCGACGCTGAATGCCGTGGACCGTGCAGCCGTCAGCGCCTCCTTGGCGGCGCGGGCCGCGACGAGCATCGCGGCGCGATCGTCGTCGCTCGCGAGCGCGATGCCTGCCTCTGCGGCCACGAAATCGGCGAGTGCATGGTCGTAGTCGTCGCCGCCAAGCGCCGAATCGCCGCCGGTCGCAATGACCTCGAAGACACCTTGGGTGAGCCGCAGGACGGAGATGTCGAAGGTGCCGCCACCCAGGTCATACACCGCATAGACGCCTTCGCTGGCGTTGTCCAGACCGTAGGCGATCGCGGCTGCAGTGGGCTCGCTGATCAGGCGCAGCACATTCAACCCGGCAAGCTGCGCCGCATCCTTGGTGGCCTGGCGCTGCCCCTCGTCAAAGTAGGCGGGTACCGTGATGACAGCGCCGTAGAGCGCGTCGTCAAAGGTATCTTCAGCGCGATAGCGCAGGGTCGCGAGGATCTCGGCGCTGACCTCGACCGGCGACTTGATGCCGGCCGTCGTCTGCACCTTGACCATGCCACCTTCGTCGACGAGGCGGTACGACATGGCGTCGCGGTTCGCGATGTCGGCGAGGCCGCGGCCCATTAGGCGCTTGACCGAGGTGATGGTGTTGGCGGCGTCCTGCGCACGCGAAGCCAGCGCGTCGAAGCCGATCTGCCGACGGTCCCCGTCAAGGTAGCGAACAGCCGACGGCAGGATGACGCGGCCAGCGTCGTCGGGCAAGCACTCAGCCACGCCGCTCCGCACGGCCGCGACCAGCGAATGCGTCGTGCCCAGGTCGATGCCGACCGCGATGCGGCGCTGGTGCGGATCGGGCGCCTGGCCGGGTTCTGAAATCTGTAGCAATGCCATGGCGCTATTGTCCCAACTGATCGAATTTCGATTCGATGTCCTGCGCAAAGCGCTCGATAAACATGAGGGCTCTGACCTGGCCGACCGCGGCGGGGTAATCGCCCTTTTCATCGATCAGCCAGTCGAGTGACGAGAGCGCCCGGGCGCGGGCTGCGCCGACCTCGGCCTGCAGTGCTTCCAGCGCGGTCGCGTCTGCCACGTCGTCCAGCGCCTCGCGCCATTCCATCTGCTGCATGAGGAAGTCGCCCGGCATCGCCGTGTTGTTCTCAGCATCGACCGGCGCACCGTGCAGCTCGCAGAGGTAGCTCGCGCGACGGATTGGATCCTTCAGCCGCTGGTAGGCCTCGTTGATGCGCACCGACCACTGCATCGCCACGCGTTGCGCGGCGGCGCCCTGCGCCGCAAAGCGGTCGGGATGCGCCTCGCGCTGCAGTTCTTTCCAGCGCGCGTCGAGCACGGTGCGCTCCTGCGCGAACGTGGCGGGCACGTCGAACAGTTCGAAGTCGTTGTCGTTGAGGTTCATGGCAAGAAAAAACCGCCAGCACATGACATGGTGGCGGCTGTTGTCGCGGTCAGCGACGGTGCATCAAATACGAAAACTCTCTCCGCAACCACAACGGTCGCGTTCGTTCGGGTTGATGAACTTGAAGCCTTCATTCAGGCCTTCGCGCACGAAGTCGAGCTGCGTGCCATCAATGTAGGCAAGGCTCTTCGGATCGACCAGCACTTTGACCCCATGGTCTTCGAAGATCACGTCTTCAGGAGCGAACTCGTCGACGTATTCAAGCTTGTAAGCCAGGCCGGAACAACCTGTCGTCTTGACACCCAGGCGCACGCCGACCCCTTTGCCCCGTTTCCCAAGGTAGCGATTGACGTGCCGCGCAGCGGCTTCGGTCAGCGTGACGGCCATGTCAGTGAACGGCTTCCGCAGCAGGTTGCGCTGCCCCGCCGTGCTTGGCCTTGTAGTCATTGACCGCCGCCTTGATCGCATCTTCAGCCAGGATCGAGCAGTGGATCTTGACGGGCGGCAGTGCCAGTTCTTCGGCGATCTGCGCGTTCTTGAGCGCAGCCGCTTCGTCCAGCGTCTTGCCCTTGACCCATTCGGTCACGAGCGAGCTCGAAGCGATGGCCGAGCCGCATCCATAGGTCTTGAAGCGCGCATCCTCGATCACACCGGTTTCGGGGTTGACCTTGATCTGCAGCTTCATGACGTCGCCGCATGCCGGCGCGCCGACCATGCCTGTACCGACCGAGTCGTCGCCCTTTTCGAAAGAGCCGACGTTGCG
This sequence comes from Variovorax sp., assembly GCA_004210915.1. Lineage (GTDB taxonomy): Bacteria > Pseudomonadota > Gammaproteobacteria > Burkholderiales > Burkholderiaceae_C > Variovorax. Next base: position 22,892 of record SEGS01000034.1, read on the forward strand.
TGGATTCTCGTAATGGTCGATGACCTTGGGTGAATATGCCATGGGGTACCTTTCGATTCGTGGGTTCAGTGGGCCGACCACTGGATCGTGCTGATGTCGATGCCGTCCTGGAACATTTCCCAGAGCGGGCTCAACTCACGCAACTTCGCGACGTTGTGCTTGATGGTGGAGATCGCGTAGTCGATCTCTTCTTCGGTCGTAAAGCGCCCGATGGTCATGCGCAGGCTGCTGTGGGCCAGTTCGTCGCTGCGACCCAGGGCGCGCAGCACATAGCTGGGCTCCAGGCTGGCCGAAGTGCACGCCGAACCCGACGACACAGCCAGGCCCTTGATGCCCATGATCAGCGACTCGCCCTCGACGTAGTTGAAGCTGATGTTCAGGTTGTGCGGCACGCGCTGTTCGAGATCGCCATTGATGAAGACCTGCTCGACGTCTTTCAGGCCGTCGAGCAGGCGCTTCTGAAGGCGAGCCGCATGGGCAATGTCGGCCTTCATCTCGAGCTTGGCGATGCGATAGGCCTCGCCCATGCCGACGATCTGGTGCGTGGGCAACGTGCCCGACCGCATGCCGCGCTCGTGCCCTCCGCCATGCATCTGGGCTTCGAGCCGCACGCGGGGCTTGCGACGGACATACAACGCGCCAATGCCCTTGGGGCCGTAGGTCTTGTGCGACGCCAGGCTCATCAAATCGATGGGCAACTTGGCCATGTCGATGTCGACCTTGCCAGTGGCCTGAGCGGCGTCGACATGGAAGATCACACCCTTTTCGCGGCAGGCATTGCCCAGCGCGACCACGTCCTGGATCACACCGATCTCGTTGTTCACGAACATCACGCTGGCAAGGATCGTGTCGGGGCGGATCGCCGCCTTGAACTTGTCGAGGTCGAGCAACCCGTTTTCTTCGACGTCCATGTAGGTCACTTCGAAGCCCTGGCGCTCCAGCTCACGCATCGTGTCGAGGACAGCCTTGTGTTCGGTCTTCACCGTGATCAGGTGCTTGCCCTTGCCTTTATAGAACTGAGCCGCGCCCTTGATGGCAAGGTTGTTCGACTCAGTGGCACCCGAGGTCCACACGATCTCGCGCGGATCGGCTCCGATCAAGTCGGCCACTTCGCCGCGCGCTTTCTCGACCGCCTCTTCCGCCTCCCAACCCCATGCGTGGCTGCGCGACGCTGGATTGCCGAAATGCTCGCGCAACCAGGGAATCATGGCGTCGACGACGCGCGGGTCGACCGGCGTGGTCGCCCCGTAATCGAGGTAAATCGGGAAATGAGGGGTGACGTCCATGGCTTGCTCAGGCTGGCGTAGGTTGATTCAGGGTGCGATGCGATTCGTGCGCCCGAAGGCACATCGACATCACGACTTCGCGAAGACGTTGCCGAGCGCGAAGACCGAATTCGGTGCGTTCACACGAATCGGCTTGACCACCGGCTGTGCAGAAATTGCGCGCTTGACCACAGGCTTGTTCTCGATCTGCACGCCTTTTGCGATCTGGTCGTCGACCAGTTTCTGCAGGGTCACGGAATCCAGGAACTCGACCATTCGCTGATTGAGCGACGTCCACAATTCGTGCGTCATGCAACGACCCGCTTCGCCGAGGCAATTTTCCTTACCGCCGCAGTGCGTCGCGTCGATGGGCTCATCGACCGACACGATGATGTCGGCCACCGTGATGTCCGCCGCCTTGCGGCCGAGGCTGTACCCGCCGCCGGGGCCACGCGTGGATTCCACGAGTTCGTGCCGACGCAGCTTGCCGAACAATTGTTCAAGGTAGGACAGCGAAATTTGCTGCCGCTGACTGATGGCAGCCAGCGTGACCGGACCGGTGTTCTGGCGCAGAGCCAGATCGATCATGGCGGTGACCGCAAAACGGCCTTTGGTAGTGAGACGCATCGCAAGCTCCTTCAAGTGCTTACCGTTGAAATGACACCACCGCCCTTGTTCAGGCCGCAGTGACTTCGTCCCCGCCCTGCCCGGCTCCTGGCAGCTGGTGCGCCAACTGTTAGGAGTGAGCCTTCATCGCGAAGTTCTGGTGTTGTTGAGTATTTCGGTCAAGTATAGCAGAAGACCTTCAGTTCTGCTCGGGTAAACCCGCCTCACTGGCCGGGGGTGAGCACCGCGATGTTGTCGCCGCCCGCCGCGCCGAAAGCCTGCTCGCGCAGGATCGCCAACTGGTCGCGCACCCGCGCCGCTTTCTCGAATTCAAGGTTGCGGGCGTGCTCCAGCATGAGCTTCTCGAGGCGCTTGATCTCTCGCGAGATGTCCTTCTCGCTCATGTCTTCGACCTTCGCGCGCTCCAGGTCGAGCTTCGCCATTTCCTTGCCCGTCTTTTCGCTATAGACGCCGTCGATCAGGTCGCGCACCTGCTTGACGATGCTGCGCGGCGTGATGCCGTTCGCTTCGTTGTGCGCGATCTGGCGGGCACGGCGGCGCTCGGTTTCGTCGATGGCTTTCTTCATCGAATCGGTCATGCGGTCGGCGTACAGGATCGCCTTGCCATTCAGATTCCGCGCTGCGCGGCCGATGGTTTGTATCAGCGAACGCTCGGCGCGCAGGAAGCCTTCCTTGTCGGCATCCAGGATCGCGACCAGCGACACCTCCGGAATGTCCAGACCCTCGCGCAGCAGGTTGATCCCGACCAGCACGTCGAAGCTGCCCAGCCGCAAATCACGCAGGATTTCCACGCGCTCCACCGTGTCGACATCGCTGTGCAGGTAGCGCACCTTCACGCCGTTGTCGCCAAGGTAGTCAGTCAGCTGCTCGGCCATGCGCTTGGTGAGCGTGGTGATGAGCACGCGCTCGTTCTTGTCCACGCGCAGGCGAATCTCGCCGAGAACGTCGTCGACCTGGTGCGTGGCGGGACGCACCTCAACCTCGGGGTCGATCAGCCCGGTCGGCCGCACCAACTGCTCGACGACATTGCCGGCGTGATTCTTCTCGTACTGCGCCGGCGTGGCCGACACGAAAATCGCCTGCCGCATGCGCGTTTCGAACTCCTCGAACTTGAGCGGCCGGTTGTCCATCGCCGACGGAAGGCGAAAGCCATAGTCGACCAGCGTGGTCTTGCGCGCCCGGTCGCCGCTGTACATGGCGTTGAGCTGGCCGATCATCTGGTGACTCTCATCGAGGAACATCAGCGCGTCCTTCGGCAGGTAGTCGGTCAGCGTCGCTGGTGGCGCACCGGGCGGCGCACCCGAGAGGTGCCGCGAGTAGTTCTCGATGCCCTTGCAGTGGCCGATCTCGGCCAGCATTTCGAGGTCGAAGCGCGTGCGCTGTTCGAGTCGCTGGGCCTCGACCAACTTGCCCTGGCTCACGAACGCCTTCAGGCGGTCGGACAGTTCAAGCTTGATCGTCTCCACCGCGCCCAATACCTTGTCGCGCGGCGTCACGTAGTGACTCGATGGGTAAATCGTGAAGCGCGGGATCTTCTGCCGGATGCGCCCGGTCAGCGGATCGAAGAGCTGCAGCGACTCGATCTCGTCGTCGAACAGTTCGATGCGGATGGCCAATTCGCTGTGCTCGGCCGGAAACACGTCGATGGTGTCGCCACGCACCCGGAAGGTGCCGCGCGCGAAGTCCTGTTCGTTGCGGGTGTATTGCATGCGGATCAGCCGCCCTATCACGTCGCGCTGGCCGATCTTGTCGCCCACCCGCATGATGAAACGCATCTGCGTGTAGTCCTCGGGCGTGCCGATGCCGTAGATCGCACTCACCGTCGCCACGATCACCGTGTCGCGCCGCTCCAGCACACTCTTGGTCGCGGAGAGGCGCATTTGTTCGATGTGCTCGTTGATCGAGCTGTCCTTCTCGATGAAAAGGTCGCGCTGCGGCACGTAGGCCTCGGGCTGGTAGTAGTCGTAATAGCTGACGAAATACTCGATGGCGTTTTTCGGGAAGAACTCGCGAAATTCGCTGTAGAGCTGTGCCGCCAGCGTCTTGTTCGGCGCGAACACGATCGCCGGGCGTCCCAGGCGCGCAATCACGTTGGCCATCGTGAAGGTCTTGCCGGAACCCGTCACGCCGAGCAGCGTCTGGAAGACCTCCCCGTCTTCGACACCGGTGACCAGGCCTTCGATCGCGGTCGGCTGGTCGCCGGCCGGCGGGTAGGGCTGAAAAAGCTCGAACGGCGAGCCCGGAAATTTGACGAACTGACCCTCTTTGACAGGGCCGACGCCGGCCGGGTCATGCGTGTCTGTGATGGCTTCGGTGATCTCTGGCATGGCTGTACCTGTGAGGTGGCGCTGGCGCCGGTAAAATTCAAGGCAACCGGAAAGCTTAAGCGCTCTCCGGGTTGCACGCGAAGCTTCATCCCAAAGGACCCCTCCATGTCTATGTTCACCGCGGTCGAAATGGCACCGCGCGACCCGATCCTCGGCCTCAACGAGCAATTTGCAGCCGACACCAATCCCAACAAGGTCAACCTCGGCGTGGGCGTGTACTACGACGACAACGGCAAGCTGCCCCTGCTCAAGTGCGTGCAGGCGGCCGAGCAAAACATGATCAAGGCGCCGACCGCGCGCGGCTACCTGCCGATCGACGGGATCGTGGCGTACGACAACGCGGTCAAGGGCCTGGTTTTCGGTGCCGACAGCGAACCCGTCAGCTCCGGCCGCGTCGCGACTGTGCAAGGCATCGGCGGTACCGGCGGCCTGAAGGTTGGGGCGGACTTTTTGAAGAAGCTCAACCCGAACGCCACCGTGCTGATCAGCGACCCGAGTTGGGAAAACCACCGCGCGCTGTTCACGCAAGCCGGCTTTCCGGTCCAGACCTACCCCTACTACGACGCAGCCAAGCGCGGCGTGAACTTCGACGGCATGTTGGCTGCGTTGAAGGTAGCGCCGGCCGGCACCATCGTCGTGCTGCACGCCTGCTGCCACAACCCGACCGGCTACGACATCACTGCCGAACAGTGGGACCAGGTGATCGCCGCCGTCAAGGCAAGCAACCTCGTGCCTTTCCTCGACATGGCCTACCAGGGGTTTGGCTATGGCATCAAGGAAGACGGCGCCGTGATCGGCAAGTTCGTCGCGGCCGGCCTCACCTTCTTCGTGTCGACCTCGTTCTCCAAGAGCTTCAGCCTGTATGGCGAACGCGTCGGCGCGCTGTCGGTGCTGTGCGAGAGCAAGGAAGAAGCTTCGCGCGTTTTGTCGCAGCTCAAGATCGCGATCCGCACCAATTACAGCAACCCACCGATCCATGGCGGCGCCGTGGTGGCCGCGGTGCTCAACGACCCGACGCTGCGCGCGCAGTGGGAAGAAGAACTCGCCGAAATGCGCGTGCGCATCAAGGCCATGCGCCAAAAGCTGGTCGACGGCCTCAAAGCCGCAGGCATCGAGCAGGACATGAGCTTCATCACGACGCAGATCGGCATGTTCAGCTACTCGGGCCTCAACAAGGACCAGATGGTGCGCCTGCGCAACGAGTTCGGCGTGTACGGCACCGACACCGGCCGCATGTGCGTGGCCGCGCTCAACAGCAAGAACATCGACTACGTCTGCGCGTCGATCGCGAAGGTCATCTGACCTTCGGCCCGGTGGCGCCCTGGGCTTGTTCCTCGGGATCAACAACCAACCGGGCCGCCAAAACGCGATCTGAGAGCAAGTGGCGGCGCAGGTTTTCGGCGTCGCAAAGGTGACCCACTTTGGGTGTTTGTGCCTACCTCCGGGGCGCGGTGCTGCTGATATATTGCACCGCAACATTACAAGCACTCAGGGTCCCATGCTTTATCAACTCTACGAAGCCCAACGCTCCTTGATGGAGCCTTTTTCGGACTTTGCACAGGCAGCCTCGAAGCTCTATGGCCCGGGGGCCGTGTGGAGCCAGCTGCCGATGGCCCAACGCATGGCCGCGGGCTACGACCTGCTCTACCGCCTGGGCAAGGACTACGAAAAGCCCGAGTTCAACATCAAGAGCGTGAAAGTCGGTGATGCAGAGGTAGTGATCCAGGAAGTGATCGACCTCGACAAGCCCTTCTGCCAGTTACGCCGCTTCAAGCGCTTCACCGACGACCCCGACACACTGAGCGTGCTCAAGAGCCAACCCGTCGTGCTGATCGTGGCTCCGCTGTCAGGCCACTACGCCACGCTGCTGCGCGACACGGTCCGCACCATGCTGCAGGACCACAAGGTATATATCACCGACTGGAAGAACGCCCGCCTGGTGCCCACCACCGAGGGCGACTTCCACCTCGACGACTACATCAACTACGTGCAGGAATTCATGCGCCACCTGCAGGCCGAATACGGCAATTGCCATGTGGTGAGCGTGTGCCAGCCCACGGTGCCGGTGCTGGCTGCCGTGTCGCTGATGGCGACCCGTGGCGAGACGCTGCCGCTGACGATGACGATGATGGGCGGCCCGATCGACGCCCGCAAATCGCCAACTGCGGTGAACAATCTCGCGACCAACAAAAGCTTCGAGTGGTTCGAGAACAATGTGATCTACCGGGTGCCGCAAGGATTTCCCGGTGAAGGTCGCCGCGTCTACCCCGGTTTCCTGCAGCACACCGGCTTCGTCGCGATGAACCCGGACCGCCACGCGACCAGCCACTACGACTACTTCAAGGACTTGATGAAGGGCGACGACGCGAGCGCCGAGGCCCATCGCAAGTTCTACGACGAGTACAACGCCGTGCTCGACATGGACGCCGACTACTACCTCGACACCATCCGCACCGTGTTCCAGGACTTCAACCTGGTCAACGGGACCTGGGACGTCAAGAACCCCGCCGGCCAGATCGAGCGCGTGCGCCCGCAGGACATCCGGACCACCGCCATGCTGACTGTCGAAGGTGAACTCGACGACATCTCGGGCTCGGGCCAGACCGAAGCCGCACACGACCTGTGCACGGGCATCGCCGCCAACCAGCGCGAGCACTACGAGGTCAAGGGCGCGGGTCACTACGGCATCTTCAGCGGCCGCCGCTGGCGCGACATGGTCTATCCGAAGGTATTGAAGTTCATCGCCCTGCACGACCAGCCGCAAAAGCGCGCTGGCAGTACGACGCCGATCACGGCCGAGGACACGGTCAAGCCCGCCCGCAAGCAGCCGGTGCCCAAGGCCGTCGCCGCTGCGCCCGCAGCAGCCAAGCCCGTGAAGGCTGTCGCAGCGAAGAAGCAGCCCGCGCGCAAGGCGCGCACCACCAAGGGCTGAGTGACTGTCGGGGGCGAGCCGTGACGTCGACGCCCCGGGCGGCGCTGGCCGCGCGCCTCAACGATGCCTTGCCGCAAACACAGTGCACGCGCTGCGGCTACCCCGATTGCGCGGGCTACGCGCAAGCCATCGCCGCCGGTGAGGCCGGCATCAACCAGTGCCCGCCCGGCGGCGCCGAAGGCATCGACCGCCTGGCCGCCCTCACCGGCCGCCCCTTGCAACCGCTCGATCCGCAGTTCGGCACCGAAGGCCCGCGCGCGATGGCGGTCATCGACGAGGCCTGGTGCATCGGCTGCACGTTGTGCCTGGACGCCTGCCCGACCGACGCGATCCTCGGCATCCACAAGCGCATGCACACCGTGATCGAAGCGCACTGCACGGGGTGCGAGCTGTGCATTCCCGTGTGCCCGGTCGATTGCATCTCGCTCGAGATTGAAACGCCGGGCGGCACGGGGTGGGCCGCGTGGTCGCCAGCGCAGGCCAGCCAGGCACGCGCACGCTATGCGTCCCATCGCGCACGACGCTCGGCAGGCGAGCGTGCGAACCCAGAACCCCTGGAAGAAGCGCCCGATCCGGCGACGCGCAAGCGCAGCATCGTCGAAGCCGCGCTGGCCCGCGCCCGCGCTGCGGCCGCCACCAAACCCTGAGCCGCAACGCCTCAGCCGGCGGCCAGTGCACCGAGCGCCTGGATGACTTCCGCGGGCGCCTGAACCATCTCGACTAGCACTCCCTCGCCCGCGATCGGGAACTCGTCGTTTGCCTTCGGATGCAGGAAGCATATGTCGAAGCCTGCGGCGCCCTTGCGGATGCCGCCCGGCGCGAAGCGTACGCCCTGTGCCGTGAGCCACTCGACCGCCTTGGGCAAGTCGTCGATCCACAGACCGATGTGGTTGAGCGGCGTGGTGTGCACCGCCGGCTTCTTGTCGGGGTCGAGCGGCTGCATCAGGTCGACCTCGACTTTGAACGGCCCGCTGCCGATGGCGCAGATGTCCTCGTCGACGTTCTCGCGCTCGCTCCTGAAAGTGCCCGTGACCTGGAGGCCGAGCATGTCGATCCACAGCTTTTGCAGGCGCAGCTTGTCGGGTCCGCCGATGGCGATCTGCTGGATGCCAAGTACCTTGAAGGGCCGCGCGCTCATGTGAACTCCAGAATGATCTGGTCGACCGCCAGCGATTCACCCCTGGCCGCAGAGATCTTTCCGACCACGCCATCCTGCGCGGCGAACAGCACGTTCTCCATCTTCATCGCTTCGATCACTGCGAGCTTCTCGCCGGCCTGCACCTGCTGTCCCGGTTGCACCGACACCTCAACCAGCAGGCCCGGCATCGGCGACATCAGGAACTTGCTCAGGTCGGGTGGCGCCTTGTACGGCATCAATTCCTGCAAGCGCGCGCCGAGCGGCGAGAGCACCATCGCCTCGATCTGTGTGCCGTCGTGCGAAACACGCAGCGCCAGCGGGTTTTTCCCGGCGCCGCGCTCGACCTGCGCCGTGAAAGGCTTGTCGTTGACGGTGCCTTCGACGCGGATGCTGCCGAGCGCACTGTCGCTGTCGATCTTGTAGGTGCTTGCACCCACCGCGACAGCGCTGGCGCCGTTCTTCCCCTTGAAGTCGGTGACAGACACCGGGTGGTGGACGTGCCTGCCTTCCGGTCCGAGCTCGACCACGACGAACTGCTCGCCGACCTTCACACCGTGGCCTTCGAGTTGCCCGCTGATGCCGGAAGCACGCGCGCGGTAACGGCGATGCACGTATGCAGCCAACGCGACGAGAAAGCTCGGATCGCTGTGCGGCACGTCTTCCGCGTGAAAGCCCTGGCCGTAGTGTTCGGCGATGAAGCCGGTGTTGAAGTCACCCGCGACGAACTTCGGGTGCGCCAGCAGCGCGGCCTGGAACGGGATGTTGCTGCTGATGCCCCGGATCACGAAACCGTTGAGCGCCTCGCGCATCTTGGCGATCGCGTGGTTGCGGTCCTTGCCGTGCACGATGAGCTTGGCGATCATCGAGTCGTAATACATTGGGATCTCGCCGCCGTCGTACACGCCGGTGTCGACACGAACGCCGTACAGATGCTCAGTGTCGGCCGAGAACATCGTCTCGCCCGGCGGCTGGAACTTCACGAGGCGGCCGGTCGAAGGCAGGAAGTTGCGGAACGGGTCTTCGGCGTTGATGCGGCACTCGATGGCCCAGCCTTCGCGCTTCACATCGGCTTGCTTGAGCGGCAGCGGCTCGCCGGCGGCCACGCGGATCATCAGCTCGACGAGATCAAGACCGGTGATGCATTCCGTCACCGGATGCTCCACCTGCAGCCGCGTGTTCATCTCGAGGAAGTAGAAGTCCTGGTCCTTGCCCACGACGAACTCGACTGTGCCGGCCGACTGGTACTTCACGGCCTTGGCCAGCGCGACGGCCTGCTCGCCCATCGCCTTGCGCGTCGCGTCGCTGATAAAAGGAGACGGCGCCTCCTCGATCACCTTCTGGTGCCGCCGCTGGATCGAGCATTCGCGCTCGTTCAGGTAGATGACGTTGCCCTGCGAATCGCCGATCACCTGGATCTCGATGTGACGCGGTTCGACCACGAACTTCTCGATGAAGATGCGGTCGTCGCCGAAGGAGTTGCGCGCCTCGTTCTGGCAGGCCGCGAAACCTTCGAGCGCTTCCTTGTCGTCGTGCGCCACGCGCAACCCCTTGCCGCCGCCGCCCGCGCTGGCCTTGATCATCACCGGGTAGCCGATGTCCCTGGCGATCTGCACCGCACGCTCGGCCGACTCGATGGCGTCGTTCCAGCCGGGGATGGTGTTGACCTTGGCTTCGTTGGCGAGCTTCTTCGAGGCGATCTTGTCGCCCATCGCTGCGATCGAATAGTGCTTCGGCCCGATGAAGACGATGCCCTCTTCCTCGACCTTGCGCGCGAAGGCTTCGTTCTCGGAGAGGAAGCCATAGCCGGGATGCACCGCCTCGGCGCCGGTTTGCCTGCACGCCGCGATGATGCGATCGGCCTGCAGGTACGACTCGCGCGAGGGCGCAGCGCCGATGTGCACCGCCTCGTCAGCCAACTCGACATGGCGCGCGTCCTTGTCGGCGTCGGAATAGACGGCGACCGTGAGGATGCCCATCTTCTTCGCGGTCTTGATGACGCGGCAGGCGATTTCGCCGCGGTTGGCGATCAGGATTTTTTTGAACATCGTTATTTTCTTAAGGCAAGCTACTTCTCACAAATTTTGAGATGGCTTCTATTGAAGGAATATAGTCACCTGCCAAAGCATTCATCTCGTCGGCAGCATCTAACGGATATTGGCCATCGCTCCACATTCGGGATCGGTGCAAATCTGCAGCAACAGTTGCTGCCAACTGACTTCCTGATTTAGCAGCTATCTCCAGCGCGGAAAGGTCGCCAGCCACACAAGATTGCAGCACCGATATATCCGACAAAGCCCGTTCTTCGTGGCTTAGGCAAACCTGCCAAAGACGCGACAGCTGACTTGACGCGGAAAAACGCGGCACTCGCGATCCGTAATCACTTCGGGCTCGCCTATCTCCAACGGAAAAACATTCAAATAATCGAGGAATTTCATCTAACAGTTTTTTTTTGGCCAACTGGTAGACTGCTGAGAATGCGACTCCCTCCCTATCTCCCGGGCTTCTCAATTTTCCAAACAACTCAATGACAGAAGCGCTAGAGCGACTTCTTACCGATATCCAGAAAGCCGAGTGGAAATCCCCTAGCGCATATTCGTAAAGCATCGCTGAACCCGTCATATCGCCAGTCCAATAGCAATATCGCGCCAAGATGTTCCAAGCGAACCCTTTAATTTCACCATATGCGACAGAGAAAGTTTGATTCGTCCAACATGCGTTAAAAGGAGAGATCAATGCGTCGATTTCTTGCAATTCTCCTGCAAGGCCAACATGATTCATCTCAATGTTATCCAAGACGGTGTCACCAAATCGCTCAAAAATTCGATCATAGGAAAGATCGAGCAAGGGCAGCAACCCCTCCTTTCGCAATAGTGCATCAATGCTTTCATCTCTGCGCGCGCAAGACTCAGCAATTTGCTCTACGCTCTTGAAAGTTAGATATTCGGATATTATATGAAGGCGCTCTTGTTCATGGAGCTTTTTCCCATACCGACACCTTACATCGCGCCACTCGAATCCGAAATGCGGCCAATGTGAAAATTTAACCTCCCTATTAAAGTCGTAGGTCACATTCCACACCGAATCAACTCTTCGGAGATTTACGGACTCAGCCCCGCGTGACGCCACAAATTTCGCAAATGCCGCGCCATCTTCATAGCTGGTAAATTCGAATGCGTCTTTCATTTGTGTCTTATCAGAGCGGAATGTTGCCGTGCTTGCGCCACGGGTTCTCGAGCTTCTTGGCGCGCAGCATGACGAGCGAACGGCAGATGCGCTTTCGCGTCTCGTGCGGCAGGATCACGTCGTCGATGTAGCCGCGCGTCGCCGCCACGTACGGATTGGCGAAGCGCGCCTTGTATTCGGCTTCGCGTGCGGCGAGCTTCTCGGGGTCGTTCTTGTCTTCGCGGAAGATGATCTCGACCGCGCCCTTGGCGCCCATCACCGCGATCTCGGCGCGTGGCCACGCGAGGTTGACGTCGCCGCGCAAATGCTTCGAGGCCATCACGTCGTAGGCGCCGCCATACGCCTTGCGCGTGATGACAGTGATCTTCGGCACCGTGCATTCGGCGTACGCGTAGAGCAGCTTGGCGCCGTGCTTGATGATGCCGCCGTATTCCTGACCGGTGCCGGGCATGAAGCCGGGCACGTCGACGAAGGTGACGACCGGAATGTTGAAGCAATCGCAAAAGCGCACGAAGCGCGCCGCCTTGATCGACGACTTGATGTCCAGGCAACCGGCCAGCACCAGCGGCTGGTTGGCGACGATACCGACCGTCTGCCCTTCCATGCGAGCGAAGCCGATCACGATGTTCCTCGCGTAGTCGGGCTGCAGCTCGAAGAAGTCGCCGTCGTCGACGACCTTCACGATCAGCTCCTTCATGTCGTAGGGCTTGTTGGCGTTGTCGGGCACGAGCGTGTCGAGCGAAAAGTCGGGCCGGTCGGCCGGATCGCCCTGGCCGTTGTTGCCCAGGCGAACCGGCGGCTTCTCGCGGTTGTTGAGCGGCAGGTAGTTGTAGAGGCGGCGCAGCATCATGAGCGCCTCGACGTCGTTCTCAAACGCCATGTCGGCCACGCCGCTGCGCGTGGTGTGGGTGATGGCGCCGCCCAGTTCTTCGGCCGTCACGTTCTCGTGCGTCACCGTCTTCACGACCTCGGGGCCGGTCACGAACATGTAGCTCGAGTCCTTCACCATGAAGATGAAGTCGGTCATGGCGGGCGAGTACACGGCGCCGCCGGCGCACGGGCCCATGATCATGCTGATCTGCGGCACCACGCCGCTGGCCATCACGTTGCGCTGGAACACGTCTGCATAGCCGCCCAGCGAGGCCACGCCTTCCTGGATGCGCGCGCCGCCCGAGTCGTTCAGGCCGATGACCGGTGCGCCGACCTTCATCGCCTGGTCCATCACCTTGCAGATTTTTTCGGCATGCGCCTCGCTGAGCGCGCCGCCGAACACGGTGAAGTCCTGGCTGAAGACGAACACGAGACGGCCGTTGATCATCCCGTAGCCGGTGACCACGCCGTCGCCGGGGATCTTCTGCTCGGCCATGCCGAAGTCGACCGAGCGGTGCTCGACGAACATGTCCCACTCTTCGAAGGTGCCGTCGTCCAGCAGCAGCTCGATGCGCTCGCGGGCGGT
>SEGS01000035.1 GCA_004210915.1 Variovorax sp.
TGTCGAGCGCGACGAAATCCGCATGCATGCCTGCGTGGCGCCGGTCGACCAGCACGGCGGGTTTGCCTTCGGTGGCGACGGCGTCGACCGCATCGCTGCCGCGGCCCATCGTGTTGAGGATGAAGCCGTCGACCTGATAGCCAGCCAGTGCCGCGATCGCTTCCCGCTCGCGGCCCGGCTCATTGCCCAGGTTGAACAGCATCACCAGGTAGCCGGCGTCCTGGCAGGCCTTCTCGGCGCCGCGCAGCACGGCCACCGAATAGGGATTGGTGATGTCGGCCACGACCAGCCCGATGAGCCGCGAGCGCCCGCGGCTCAGTGCCTGCGCCATCGGACTCGGTGTGTAGCCCAGCACCGCAATCGCGGCCTCGACGCGCGCCGCGATGTCGGGGCTCAGCAGCCGCTCGCGGTGGTTGAAAAAGCGCGACACCGTGGCCTTGGACACGCCGGCCGCCTGCGCGACGTCGGCGATGGTCGCTCGGGCGGAGCGAGGCGCGGTGGCGGGATTGGCAGTCAAGCGGAAGCCGTGTCGAACACCGCCGACGGACGCTCGCCGGCCAGCGCCTGCAGCAAATTGCTGACGGCCAGTGCGGCCATGGCATGCCGCGTCTCGGTGGTGGCCGAACCGATGTGCGGCAACGGCGTCACGCGCGGGTGCGTGCGCAGGCGCGAATCGAGCGGCAGCGGCTCCTTCGCAAAGACGTCGAGTCCCGCGGCGTGCAGGTGCCCGCTGTCGAGCGCATCGAGCAGCGCGTCTTCGCGCACGGTGGCGCCGCGACCGCCGTTGATGAAGATGGCACCGCGCTTCATGCGCGCGAACACGGTCGCATCGACCATGCCGCGCGTCGTGTCGGACAGCGGCAGCATCGCGACCACGAGATCGGAGGTGGCGAGCAACTCGTCGAGCGGTGTGTGCAGCGCCTTGCCTTGCAGCTCGGGCGCTTGCGCGGCGAGGTCGACCGCGCGGCGCGCGTAATAGCGCACCGGCATGCCGAAGCCCAGCGCCGCACGGCGCGCGATCGCCTGGCCGATGCGGCCGAAGCCGAGCAGGCCGAGTGTCTTGCCGTGCACGTCGACGCCGAACAGGTCCTCGCCGATGTTCTTCTGCCAGCGCCCTTCGCGCACGAGGGTCGAGAGTTCGACCACGCGGCGGCTGGTCGCCATGAGCAACGCGAACACCGTGTCGGCCACGGTCTCGTCGAGGACGCCGGGCGTGTGGCACAGCACGATGCCGCGCGCGTGCAGCGCGTCGAGCGCGTAGTTGTCGACACCGACCGACACGCTCGAAATCGCTTCGAGCTTCGGCGCGCGCGCGAGCAAGGCGGCATCGATCGGGTAGCTGGAGCCGATCAGGCCCTGCGCCATGGGCAAGGCCGCGTGGAAACTGTCGAGATCCTGCTTCGGGTCGGCGAAGACCACATGGTGCGCGGCCTCCAGCCGCGCCATCTGGTCGGGCGGCAGCGCCCGGAACACCAGCACCTGTTTCTTGTCGGCGCTCACAGACCCGCCTCGTCGAGCACGGCGCGCGTTGGCAAGCCTTCGGTGTCCCCCAGCACCTGCACGGCGCGCGCGCCGATCCAGGCGCCGCGGCGCACCGCATCGGGCACGCTGCGGCCCTCGAGCAGCGCGCTCACCACGCCCGCGGCAAAGCCATCGCCGGCGCCCACGGTGTCGATCACTTCCTTGACCGGGAAGCCCTCCACGCGGCCTGTGCCGACGGTGTCGCTGTCGTAGTACGCGCCTTCGGCGCCGAGCTTGACGACCACCAGCTTCGCGCCGCGCTGGCGGTAGAAGCGGGCGATGCCCTCGGGCGAGCCGTCACCGGTGAGCAGCAAACCTTCTTCCACGCCCGGCAGCACCCAGTCGGCGCGCGATGCGAGCTCGTTGATCCAGTGCCGCATCGTGTCGGTCGATGACCAGAGCGTGGGCCGCAGGTTGGGGTCGAAAGAGATCGTGCGGCCCGCGGCGCGCATCACGTCCATGCACTTGAGTGCCGCCTGCAAACTGGTGTCGGAGATCGCGGCGAAGACGCCCGTGGCATGCAGGTGGCGCGCCGAGCGCAGCCAGGCCTCGTCGACATCGGCCGGGCCCATGTGGCTGGCCGCCGAGCCCTTGCGGTGGTACTCGACCGGCGGGTCGCTGCCGTCGGTGACGCGGCCCTTGAACTGGAAGCCGGTCTTCTGCGTCGCATCGCAGATGACGTGCGAGCAGTCGATGCCCTCGCCCTTCATCGTCGCGATGAGCGAGCGGCCCATCGAGTCGGTGCCGAGCCGGCTGGCCCAGCCCACGCGCAGCCCGAGGCGTGCGAGCCCGATGGCGACGTTGGTCTCGGCACCCGCAGTGCGCTTGTGGAAGGACTCGGCATGCTCAAGCGGGCCGGGCCGGTCGGCCACCAGCAGCAGCATCGCCTCGCCGAACAGGGCGACGTCGAAGTCGGCATCGGTTGTCATGAAAAGCCTCAGAGAGAACGCAGCAACGCCACCTGGTCGCGCGTGACGGCGGCCAGGTCGTCGCCGACCAGCGGGTATTCGATGGCGCGCGGCACGTCGGCCGGCAACGCGCGCAGCAGGGCGCGCCAAGGCGCCGAAGAATCCGTCAACGGCACGGCGACCCACTTCGCCGGCAAGCGCTGAACGCCCTTGCAATGCACGTAGCGCACGCGGTGGGCCAGCGCCTTCGCCGCTTCGAGCGGGCATTCGCCCGCCCAGTGCCAGTTGCCCATGTCGAAGGTCATGCCCAGGCTGACGCCCGCGCGGTCGGCCGCATCGAAGAAGGCGGTCAGCGCCGGCAGCGTGCCCGCGGCCACGCTGTGGTCGTTCTCGATCACGAGCTCGATGCGCGTCTCGGCCAGCTGCACCTTCAGGCCCCAGAGCGATCCGTGCGAGCTCGCGCGGAAATCGCCGATCGACATCTTCAGGCGTTTCGCGCCCAGCGTGGTCGCTGCAGCGAGGCCACGCCCCAGCGCCGCGCTGTCGAGCCAGCCACCTTCGGCCCACAGGCCCTCGGGACTCGAATAGACCGATGCCATTCCGGCCAGCGCCGGGAGCTCGGTCGCCGCATCGCGCAGCAACTCGCCGCGCACTTCGACCGAATCGGCGCCCGCGGCCCGCGCCAGTTGCGCAAAGAACAGCTGCCCATGGCGGCCGACTTCGGCCGCGCCAAACGACGAAAGGGAAATCAGCACATCGCTCATGGAAGCTCAGTGCGCGTTGTTCGAGCTGAGGATCTGACCCAGGAACTGGCGCAGCTTCTCGTGCTGCGGGTTGCCGAAGAACTCGCCGGGCGGTGCCTGCTCCACGATCTTTCCTTCGGCCATGAAGATCACGCGGTCGGCCACGCTGCGGGCAAAACCCATCTCATGCGTCACGCACAGCATGGTCATGCCGTCTTCGGCGAGCGTGATCATGGTGTCGAGCACCTCCTTGACCATCTCGGGGTCAAGGGCCGAGGTGGGCTCGTCGAACAGCATGATCTTCGGGCTCATGCACAGCGCGCGCGCAATCGCCACGCGCTGCTGCTGGCCGCCCGAGAGCTGGCTCGGGTACTTGCCGGCCTGCTCGGGGATGCGCACGCGCGTGAGGTACTTCATCGCCACCTCTTCGGCCTCGGCCTTGCTCATGCCACGCGAACGCATGGGCGCGAGCGTGCAGTTCTGCAGGATCGTGAGGTGCGGGAACAGGTTGAATTGCTGGAACACCATGCCGACCTCGGCCCGCACGGCATCGACGTTCTTGCCGCCGGCCGTAAGGTCGATGCCATCCACCACGATCTTGCCCTTCTGCACCGTCTCGAGCCGGTTGATGCAGCGGATCAGCGTCGACTTGCCCGAGCCCGAAGGCCCGCAGACCACGATGCGTTCGCCGGTGGCCACGCTCAGGTCGATGCCGGTCAGCACCTGGAAGTCGCCGTACCACTTGTTGACGCCTTCGAGCCGGATGATCGGCTCGCCCAACGCGTGCGCGGTGGCTGCGGTGTCGCTCATCGTGTTCGCCGATCAGGTGTTGGGCATGGTGGGGAAGTCGGTGCCCAGCCACTTCTGGTAGAGCTTGCCGAGTTCGCCATTGGCCTTGTTGCGCGCCACGAAGTCGTTGAGCGTCTTCATGAATTCGGTTTGACCCGGGCGCGTGACGATGCCCATCACCTGCTGGCGCAGCACGAACTTGTTCTCGAAGGTGTTGGCCGGTGCGCGCTTGGCGATCTGCGCCGCCACGGTGGTCGAGCAGCCGAGCGCGTCGATCTGGCCCGACAGCAGCGCCTGCATGCCCGAAGCGTCGTCGTCGAAGCGGCGGATCTCGGTACCTTCGGGCGCCACGGCAGTCAGTGCCACGTCCTGCGTGCTCGCGCGGGCCACGCCGATGCGCTTGCCCTTCAGGTCGGCCGGCGAGGCCATGGTGTCTTTCTTCAGGCCATACAGCACCACGGTGGCGGCGGCGTAGGGCGTGGAGAAGTCGACCTGCTTGGCGCGCTCGGGCGTGATGGCCAGCGAGGCGACCAGCACGTCGACCTTGTTGGTCAGGAGGAAAGGAATGCGGTTCGGGCCGGTGACCGGCACGATGTTGACCTTGACGCCCAGGTCCTTGGCCAGCAGCTTGGCGACGTCGGCGTCATAGCCGTCGGGCTGGTTCTTCGCGTCGGTCGTGCCATAGGGCGGGAAGTCGACCAGCATGCCCACGGTGAGCTCGCCCTTCTTCTTGATGTCTGCAACGGACTGCGCGCTCGCCAGCGGCGCGAACACGGTCATGGCGGCGCCGAGGCCCAGGGCCGTGATGGCAGCGAGGGTGGTGCGGCGGATGCTGAAAGAGGTCATGTCGGTGTCTCCTTGGGTTGAGGTCGGATACAGAAAAGAGGAAAGAAAAAACTTCGGCGGTCAGCGTGTGAGTGCGCGAGCGCGCTTGCGTTCCATGTGCGCGGCCAGCAGCGACAGCGGCCAGCAGATCACGAAGTACAGCACCGCCACCGTGCTGAACACATGCAGCGGCTGGAAGGTGGCGTTGTTGATGATCTGGCCGGCGCGCGTGATCTCGGTGAAGCCGATGATGGCCGCGAGCGACGTGCCCTTGATGATCTGCACCACATAGCCGACCGTCGGCGGCAGCGCGATCTTGAAAGCCTGCGGCAGGATCACGTCGCGCATGCGGGCGCTGTACTTGAGGCTCAGCGCTTCAGCCGCCTCGAGCTGGCCGCGCGGAATGGCTTCAATGCAGCCGCGCCAGATTTCGCCCAAGAACGCGGCGCTGTTCAGGATGAGCGCGGCGCCCGCGGCAATCCACGGGTTGATGTCCAGGCCGAACACCGGCGCACCGAAGAAGATCAGGAACAGTTGCAGCAGCAGCGGCGTGCCCTGGAACACCTGGATGAAGCCCATCGCCAGACCGCGCGCGGTCTTGCTCTCGGACGTCCGTGCGAGCGCGATGATCAGGCCGAGGATGGCGCCGCCGACGAAGGCGATCGCCGACAGCGCGAGCGTCCAGCGCGCCGCCTCGAGGATGAACATGAACTCGGAAAAGCCGAAGGTTCTCATGGGGTTCAGCGCCGGTCGGGGTAGTTGAGCGTGCGCTGATAGATCAGCTTGAACAGCCCCGAGAAGGCCATCGCCAGCACCAAGTAGATGGCGGCCACCACGATGTAGATCTCGAAGCTGCGGAAGGTCTGCGACTGCAGGTTGGCGGCCACCGAGGTGAGGTCGTCGGCCGAGATCACCGACACCACGGCCGAGCTCAGCATCAGCAGGATGAACTGGCTGGTGAGCGCCGGGAAGATCGCCTTGAGCGCCGGCTTGATGATGATGAAACGGAAGATTTCCCAAGGCTTGAGGTTGAGCGCCCTGCCCGCCTCGATCTGACCCTTGGGAATCGACTCGATGCCCGCGCGGATGATTTCGGTGGCATAGGCGCCGAGGTTCACCACCATGGCCGTGAGCGCCGCCGTGTAAGGCGACCAGCGCAAGCCAATGGCCGGCAGCGCGAAGAAAAAGAAGAACAGCTGCACCAGGAACGGCGTGTTGCGGATCACCTCGATGTAGGCATTGACGATGAAACGCAGCCACCCCGGCCCCGAGGTCTTGCCCCAGGCGCACACGATCGCCACGATCAGGCCCAGCACGGTCGCGATCAGCGACAGCTGGATGGTGATCCAGGTGCCCTTGAGCAACAGCGGCCAGGCTGCGAACACGGCGTCGAACTGGAACTGGTAGTTCACCGGCCGGCCTGCAGACGAACAGAGGATTTCAGCATCCGGCCATTCTATGAAACCGGTTTCAGACGGGCATCAGGGATTCCCCTAGTGAGTCATCTGCCTACACTGCCGCCATGGCCCTGACCTCCTCGACATTGACCGGTGCAGAGGCGCCAGCGCCCGCAGCCGACCCCGCCGTGCGGCATCTTCGCCAGGCCCTGTTGTGGCCCGTGCGGCTGATGCCGAACGACCCGTCCAGGCGCGAACACCACGGCCCTTGGCAGGTGCTGCGCGATCTGGGCGAGGCCTCGCCCTGGCGCGAGGAAGTCAAGGACACCACCGGTGACAGCGCCCGTTTCCAGGAGCGGCACTACAACGAGTTCGTGAGCTTCCTGCCCTATGTGCAGCGCTTCCTGTATGGCGAGGGCCGCTCGCCGAGCCGGCGGGAAGGCGATGCCACCGGCAGTGAGCGCGACTCGCCGATGCGGGTGTTCCGGCGGCGCGACGTGACATCGGTTCGCGTGACCGCGCGCGAAGGCGATGCGCCATTGGTGCTCGATGTCGTGCATTGCGATCTCTACTTCTTCTTCGATGTCGACGTGGTGCTCCTGCACCTCGAAGTCGGCATCGACGGCCTGCCGCTGTCGCAAGCGCAGGAACTGCTCTACCGCTTCGGGCGCGCCTACCCGGCCGGGTGGGACGCCGATGGCAGCGCGCTGCATTGCATGCATGCGGTCGAATGGCTGTCGGCGGACGGCAGCGTGCTGGCCCGCTCCGATGCGCAGCAGCGCGAACCCTTCATCGCGCACGTGGCGCAGCATCGCGCCCCGCGCATCGCGGCGCACTGGGCCTGGCTGATGCGCCCGCTGGTGAGCGACCATTCCGACGAGCCCGGCGCGCTGCGCTACCGGCAGATCGAGTACTACCGCATGCCGGTGATGGCGTATCTGGCGGTCGACGATCCGCGCAGCCTCACGCGCGACGACTTCATCCGCCTTGGCCTGGTGACGGGGGCCGGTGCGGGGAGCGCGCCGCTGCCCTACGCCGAAGCGCATCTGGCGGACTTCGAACAGCGCCATTGCTACGACCGCTTCTGGGTCGACGCCGGGGCTGCGCCGCGCACGCGCTACCTGTGCAGCGGCCACGCGCTCGTGGTGGTCGGCGACGCGCGCTCCGACTTTTTCTGCTGCCGCGAGCGCGGCGTGCTCGCGCAGTTCCGGCATCAGCACTTCCTGCTGTTCCTGATTGCACATTTCCAGAAGGCGGCGCTCTTGATGTTCTCGGACCAGCTGGTCGAGGCGCTCAAGCAACTCGACATCCACCAGACCGCCAGCGTGAAGGGTTTCAAGCGCGCGATCCGCGCCAGCTTCGAGCGCTTCCTGCGCTTCACGCACCGCTACTGGTTCCACGAGATTTCCGAACAGGCGCAGGTGCGCGCGCTCTCGCACCTCTGCTGTACGCACCTTGCCCTCGACCCGTTGTATGCCGAGGTCAAGGAACGCATCGCCGACATGAACAACTACCTGGACACCGACAGCCTGCGGCGCCAGGCCAACACCGTGGTGCGGCTCACGGTGGTCACCCTGTTCGGCCTGATCGGCACCGTGACCACCGGCTTCCTCGGCATGAACCTGCTGGCCGAGGCCGATGCGCCGCTGTGGCGCAAGGCCGGCTGGTTCGCGGTCGTCTTCGTCTGCACCACCTGGTTGACGCTTTACACGATGATCAAGTCGCAGCGGCTGTCGGATTTCATCGATGCGTTGTCGAGCGACCGGCTCAGCGTGCGCGGCAAGCTCGCGGCGCTGGGCCGCGTCTGGCGCGCGGGCTCCGACTGATCTACGCGGCCGTGGCGCGCTTGGCGATCGCCTGGCGAATCACGCGCGAGAGCGCCTCGACCGAATACGGTTTCTGGATCAGCTCGAAACCGTGCAGGCCTTCCTCCGCCAGCACGTTGCTGTACCCGCTGGTCAGCACCACCGGCAAACCGGGGTAGCGGTCGCGCACGATGCGTGCAAGGTCGATACCGTTCATGCCCGGCATGATCACGTCGGAGAACACCAGGTCGAACTTCAGATTGCCCTCTTGCAGGATCGCCAACGCCTGCGTGGCATCGGTGGCCCAGACGGTCTCGTAGCCAAGGTCGTTGAGCATTTCAGTCGAGAACTGCCCGACCGCCAGGTTGTCTTCCACCACCAGCACGCATGTGCCAGGTGCGCCGTCATGGGCGTTGTCCAGGTGCGGCGCCGCGGGCTGAAGCGCGCGCGCATGGATTGCGCGCGGCAGGTACAGCGTGAAGGTCGCGCCCTCGCCCGGGACGCTGGCCACATGCACATCGCCGCCGGACTGCTGCGCGAAGCCGAACACCTGACTCAGGCCGAGGCCGGTGCCCTGCCGACTTCCTTGGTCGTGAAGAAGGGCTCGAAGATCGCATCGAGCTTGTCGGCCGCAATGCCGCAGCCGGTGTCGCGCACCGCGATGGCCACATAGGCGCCGGTGCGGGCCGGCTGGCCGCGCGCCGCGGGCACGCCGTCGACGGCACGCACGTCGATGGACAGCCGGCCTTCGCCGTTCATGGCATCGCGCGCGTTTACGGCCATGTTGACCAGCGCGGTTTCGAACTGGTTGACGTCGGCCTCCGCATAGCACGGGACATTGGGCCCCGAAAGATCGATGGCGACCCGCACGCCTGTCAGGGGCCGGATCAGATCGGCGATCGCGTCGACCTGCCGGCTGACGTCGAAGATCTCGGGGCTCAGCGGCTGCCGACGCGCGAAGGCGAGCAACTGGCTGGTGAGTTTGGATGCGCGCCGCACCGTGTCGCCGATCGCATCGATGTATTTTTGGCGCCGCTCTTCGGGCAGGTTCTGGCGACGCAGCAATTCGACCGACGAGCCGATGACGGTGAGCAGGTTGTTGAAGTCGTGCGCGACCCCACCGGTCAACTGGCCCACCGCTTCGAGCTTCTGCGCCTGGCGCAGCGCGTCCTGCGCGCGCATCAATTCGGCCGTGCGTTCCTCGACGCGTTGCTCCAGGGTGCCGTTGACCTCTGCCATCGCGCGCTCGACATTCACGCGCGCCGTCACGTCGTAGCCGCCGACGAAGATGCCGCTCACGGCACCATCGTCGTCGTGCAGCGGGTGATACAGAAAGTCGATGAAGTGTTCGGGGTCGTTCTCGCTGAACCGGATCGGCATCGCATGCGCAACGAAAGGTTCGCCCGTGACATAGGCGCGGTCCAACAGTCCAACAAAGCCCTGCCCGACCATGTCGGGCAGTACCTCTGCCACCGTTCGCCCGACGTAGTCGCGCGGCCCCGCGATCTTGCGGTAGGCGTCGTTCACGTATTCGTACACATGATCGGGGCCCGACAGAAGACTCACGAAGCCCGGCATCTGCTGCAGCATGCGCTGCTGCTGGACGCGCTCCCGGTGCAGGCGCTGTGTCGTCAATACGGCCTCGGTGGTTTCGGTCGTGGTGCAAAACATGCCCAAGACCTGGCCCTTCTCGTCGCGAAAGGGCATGTAAGTGAAGGTCCACCAGGTCGCTTCCGGATAGCCGTTGCGCATCATGGTCAGCGGCATGTTCTCGAAACGGGAGCCCTCACCGGCAAGCGCCTTCTCGACGATGGGTTCGATATCGGTCCAGATGTCGTCCCACACCTGTGCGAACGGTTCGCCGAGCGCCTTGACACCGCGCTGACCAAGGAACGGCAGATAAGCGTCGTTGAACATGAACGACAGGTCCGGACCCCACGCCAGAAACATCGCCTGCGGTGAATCGAGCCAGCTGGCCAGCGCGCTTTGCACGGCGACAGGCCACTGATCGAGTGGGCCCAAGGGCGTGGCGCCCCAGTCGTGCGATCCGACGATGCCAGCCATCCGGCTGCCGGGCGGAAGAAATGAGGCGGGCGTGGGTGACGGCATTCGTCGAAGAGACCTTGTTTGAAGCAACTGTTCTGCGAGGGGCACCGTCGAGAATATCCCACGGGTGGGCCGCGGAAGGCCCGCCTCATACACCGCTCGCACCGCCCTGATGGCGGCCGCTATTGCACCAGCAGGACCGGCATGCCGCCGTCGGTCAGCACCTCGGTGGCAACAGATCCCATGATCGCGCGACCCAGCGCGCCCTGTCCGCGTGTGCCCATCACGATGAGGTCGGCGCCGGCTGCACGCGCCGCTTCGAGAATGCCGGTGGCGGCCTTGCCGTGCCGAGCATCGACCGTGAACGGGATGTCGGCTTGCTCGAAGATCGAACGCACCGGGCCCATCGCTTTCTCGGCTTCATCCGCGTAGTAAAGGCGCAGCGCCTCTGCGTCGAGATGGCTGGCCGCATGCGGTGGAATGGCCGGACTGACATGCACCAGAACCAGGGGTTGACCATCGATGAGGCTCGCGCGGTGGGTCTTCAGATAGTCAAGCGCCTTCTGGGTGTAGGCACTGCCGTCAACTGCAACGATGATTTTCATGAGAGGGGTCCTCGCGGAAGTTGGAATGCACCGAGGGTGCCCTCGCCACTGGCAAATCCGCGGCCGCATGGACCGCCTTGGCGTGTAGGACGTTGGCAGCAATGCGCTGCGGGCCGGCCGTGCGGACACGCGCTTTAGCGGCCGCTGCGGGCCTCGGCATCCGTTTCGTAAAGCGCGGCGCGTGGCAACCAGACTTCGACTGTTCCGGGCTGTGCCTTCAGCCCGACGGGCAGCGCCTTCACCACCCAGCGCCCGGCAGGCGGGCGGGCGGTCTGTGCCAACGCCTCTGCGCAGCGCTGCAAGTCGGCCGAGTGGAACAGGATCGTCGGTGCGGGATGCCCCTGCGGTGGCGCGCGGCCGGCACGGCGCGCGCTGGCCAGCACGTCCTCGATGGGCGGCACGGTGGCCCCGATGGCGCGCCATGGGGCTCGAAACCCCTCGGCCGCCGCGGAGTCCGCAGGGCCGAAGATCTGTGTGTACACGCGCACGCCTTGGCAGCTTTGCGGCCCGGGTGTGACGCGGGGCGCAGCGGGGTCCGCGACTGCCGCCGACGGTGCCGCTGCCGCGCCGGGAGCAGCAGGGGCCGCAGCCGCGGCAGGTGCCGCATCCACCATCGTCTCCATTTCGACATTGCGAAATCGCACCGCGAACGGCGCTATCACCAGTTGGCGCATCGCGCCGAAGAAAGTGGCGATGCCGGGCTGCTGGCCGATGCAGTTGTGCTGCGATCCCGTCCGCCCGCTGTAGTCGTGGCCCCAATAGCGCGGCGCGCAGGCGCGGGCGACCGGCGCCTGCAGGCAATCGATTCCGTTCTCGGCGTCCAGCAGCCGCGCGCAGGCCGGGCTGGGCCCGAGCTTCGCGGGGACAGCGCTTGCAGACCCGGCGGCTCCGCCGGCTCCGACGGGCGATGCCGTGCCGGTCTCGCCTGCCGGATTCGCCCGCGCCAGTTCTTCGCGGCAGGCAGTTTTCGCGTCGTCCACGATGCGCACCGACAACCGGAAGTTCGCCATGAAGTTGTCGCTGCCCTGGCGGCACAGCAGGTCGCCGGTGCGCAGCAGTTCGCCGGCCAGCGACGACGGCGCCTCGCCGGGCGGCGCGTTCACGCGCAGGCGCGACCAGCGCTCGGTCAGGTCCTTGAACGCGAGCGACTCGGCGCGCTGCTTGTCGGCCATCTGCGTGCGCCAGCTGTCGATGCCCTGCCAGGCCGCGACGCCGAAGGTGGCCGCCGCGCCCAGTCCGATCGACGCCGTGACGGCGCTGGCCTTGAGCACGCGCGCCTGGAGGCGGCTCACGCTCGCCACGGCGCCATCGAGCGCCGCCGTCGCACCAGCCGCACTGCCCGTGCCGCGGGCCAGCCCGGCCTGGCCGTCGTCGGGCACGAAGAGGCCACGCGTGTCCTGCACGATGCGCGACAGCATCGGCCCCTCGAGCCGGCGGCCGATCTCGCTGCCCAGGCGGAAGTAGCTCTCCCACTGCGCCTCGTCGAAGAACTGGTCGGTGGTCGACTGCTGGGGGAACAACGGGTTCGCGGCCTTGAAGTTCACCAGATCCACCGGCAGCTCGGCCGAGACATTCGGCTTGACCAGCAGCAGGTGGCCGCGCAAGCCGCTCGCATAGTCGATGCGCGCCAGGGCCAGGCAGGCCTGACTGCTGGTGGAGGCCAGGTCGTTGAGCGAGCCGAAGGCCTGCGCGTAGGCCCAGTCCCCATCGCAGCACGGCTTGAGGAAGACGATGTCGGCGTGCAGGTCGATGCGCGCGCGGCGGATCAGGATTTCGAGGTCACTGAAGCGGTAGTCGGGATCGGCGCCGCAGTCGGCCACCACGATCAGCTCGGCCTCCTGGCGCAGCAGCGCGTAGGCGCCGGTGTTCTCGAAATGGCCGCCATCGCTCAGGTACCAGACGGGCGAGCCGCTGCCGGGAAAGGCGCCGAAACATTCGGCCAGCAGGAAGCGCGTCTTCATCAGCAGCCGGCGCACGCGCACGGCCGCATCGTGCTGCACCAGGCCGGCTTTGGCGCTGTCCCACCAGTAACCCAGGCGCAGGCCCGCGAACACCGACAGCGCCGCGATGCCGCGCTTCGTGAAGCGCCCGAGCCCCGGCGCAAAGGCCGCGCCCGAGATGGCGGACCAGGTGCCCAGCGACATCGCGCGCTCGCCCGTGACCTGTTTCCACGGTGCGCCGGCGGGCTGCATCCAGCCGCGCGGGCCGACCGTGAGCGGCAGGCTCTTTCGGTCGCGATTGAAGAGCTTCTGTTTGGGATCGTGCGTCTGGTTGATGCAGACGTTCATCAGGTGCACCGGCCCGCCGTACTTGTGCGGTGCGTACGCGTCCTGCGGCAGGTCGTCACCGGCATGCACCGCGCCGACCGGCACCTCGGGCGTGGCCAGCACCGCCACCCCATCGAGCGGACTCGCGCCCAGCCGCTCTGCATTGGCCGCGCCCAGATAGCCGCGCACGATCCGTGCCTTGTAGAACATGTGCAGCGACGACAGGTTGAGAAAGCTGAACTGCCGCCCGGTCACCACTGCGTAGCTGCCGACGATGACGAGGATGGTGGCGAGCCAGATCCAGCCCCGCGAAAAATCGAGCCCACCGGGCGTGAAGATCGGCAGCAGCACGCCCGCGTACAGCACGCCGATCCACCACGCCGCCAGGCAGAACGCCACCACCAGCCCGAGCAGGCTCGCCAGCGTCATCAGCAGCTGCTGGCCGATGCCCGGCACCTCGCTCTTGCCGCTGAAAAACATCGGCATCACGCCGCGCAGCGCCGCCGCCGCCACCAGCAGCACGCCGCCGTAGGACGCACGCGTCTGCCGGCTTTCGGCGGCCAGCCACCACGCGCTCCAGTCGAGCGCACCGAGCACCACGATCAGCAGCGCGACATGGAACATCGAAGCGAGCGAGTCGGTCAATTCGTTGCGCAAGACTGCGGGCGTGTGGCCGCGCAGCGTGCGCCCCAGCAGCCAGCCGAGTGCGACGACCCATGCTGTGGCGAAGGTCATGAAGGCGGGCGCCAGCCAGGGCGGCGCACCGTAGTGCTGCTCCAGCTCGGCGCCCCACACGAAACCGCCAGCGGCCAGCGCGCTCCACATCGCCATCATCCCGACGGTGCCGCGCAGCGAGGGCCTGTCGCGC
This sequence comes from Variovorax sp., assembly GCA_004210915.1. GTDB lineage: Bacteria > Pseudomonadota > Gammaproteobacteria > Burkholderiales > Burkholderiaceae_C > Variovorax. Next base: position 13,775 of record SEGS01000035.1, read on the forward strand.
ACCGACCAGTAGGCGCAGGCCAGCACGATGGACACCGCCCAGGGGAGCAACAACGCGAGCCACAGCGTGGGCAGCGCGGTGGCCCATCGCACCGGCGCCATCACCACAGTCCCATTGCCGATATCGACCGCGCGCGCCACCGCCTCCCACAGGCCGAGGTTCACGGCCGCCAGGCCCAGCCCGATCAGGCAGGCCGCGATCGCGATCTCGATGTGCGTGCCCAGCAGGTTGCGCAGGTACAGCGCCACGGCGAACAGGGTGTCGCGCATGCCGCCGGGAATCAGGTAGCGGCCATTTCCGCGCAGCCACCAGCCGAAGCGCACCTTGTCGATCTCGGCGAACGCGCCCTCAACCGCGCGCACGTCGTCGGCCGAGGTCGCCCGGGTGCACAGGCGCCCGAGCGCCGCGGCGGCGTAGCCGCCACCGGACACGGTGGACATCAGGTCGAAGCGCAACAGCTGGCGCCGCTGCGCGAGCGCCTTGAGCAGGCCCAGACAGAAGGTCGCGCTGCGGATGCCGCCGCCCGACAGCGCCAGTCCCCAGGGGCGATGGCCGTCGTCATTCCCCTGCAGGGCCGTGCGGCGCTCGCTCACCATGTGTTTGACGATCTCGTCCATCGGCGCTGGCCCTTCCGTCCGTGGAATATTTCACGAGCGCCCGAAGGCAGCAATTCGGCATATGGCCTATGACCGGCGACGTGGCGAATCGGCGCGTGCGCCGCTGGCCTCCTACAACGCAGACCGCCATCGGCTCACGGGCACGGCCAGCGCGCCGATCTAACTTTTGCTTCCCGACACCCAAGCCCACCGGCCTCTTCTTCCCCGCATGCTTGCGCCCGTTTCCAAAGATGCACTGACCCGCCTTCAAGCCGCGCACGGTGACGCGCTGTCCCTGGGTCACCTGGTCGAGGCTGGGCTCGACTTGCTCCCACACCCCGGCGCGGGTCAGACGTTGGCCCGCTGGCAGCGGCTGGCGGCGGTGGCGGCACACGACCTGTCGCTGGTCAAGTTTTTCGAGGGACACACCGATGCGTTGGCGATCCTGGCCGAGCTGAAGGGCCCGACGCCGGAACCAGGCACGCGCTGGGGCACCTGGTGCGCAGAGCCTCCCGACGCGCGCGTTCAACTGCTCGCGCAACCGGACGGCAGGCTGCTGCTCGAAGGCACCAAGACGTGGTGCTCGGGCGCGGCCAGCGTCACGCATGCAGTCGTGAGCGGATGGGACGAAACAGGCCAGCCGGGCCTCGCTGCGGTGGCGCTCGACCAGCCTGGCGTCACGGTCACCGACGAGGGTTGGCTTGCTGTCGGCATGGCGCGCAGTGGCAGCGTGAATGTGCGTTTCGAGCGTGCCGAAGCGACGCGCATCGGCGGCCCGGGCAGCTATACGTCGCGCCCCGGCTTCTGGCAGGGTGGCGCCGGCATCGCTGCCTGCTGGTACGGCGGAGCGGCAGGCATCGCGCAGCAAACGCGTTCTCTGGCCGGCGCGCAGCCCGATGCGCATCGGCTCGCACATTTGGGCGCCATCGATGTGGCCCTGGCAGGCGCGGCTGCGGTCCTGCGCGAGAGCGCGGCATGGATCGACGCGCATCCGGCGCAAGACGCCAGCGCCGTAGCCCTTCGCGCGCGGTTGGTGGTGGAGCAGGCCGCACAGCACGTCATGCAACACGCGGGCCGCGCGTTGGGCGCCGGGCCGCTGTGCCGCAACGCGCGCTTCGCGACCGCGATGGCCGACTTGCCCGTTTTCCTGCGGCAGAGCCACGCCGAGCGCGATCTGGCCGCACTCGGTGAACGTGCGCGCAACCTGGAGGTCGCTCCGTGGACGTTGTAGTCAGCAGTCCGCTCAACGCGCAGGTGGACCACCCAGTGAACGACCGCGCCATCGAAGGCCACGGCACGCAGGAAAGCGAGTGGCTCGGCTGGGGGCGCCTGCGCACGCTGCCGGGCGTCACGGCGGACGAGCTCGTCCCGCCAGGCGGCCGCGCCGTGGTGGTGGCGCCCCATCCCGACGACGAGGTGCTGGCGGTCGGCGGCTTGCTGGTCCAGCTGGCCTCGCGTGGCACGCCCGTGGCCGTGATCGCAGTCACCGACGGCACGGCCAGTCATCCAGAGTCGCTGACCTGGCCGCCTGAACGCCTGGTGCGCGAGCGCCCGCGCGAGAGCCGCGCGGCCCTGCAGCACCTGGGCATTGCGGTGGAGCCGGTGCGCCTCGGCCTTCCCGATGGCGGTCTGCAGCTGGTGCGCGACCTCATGGTCGAGCGCCTGCGCCCGCTGCTGCACACCGGCGATGTTGTCTTCACGACCTGGCGCCAGGACGGCCACCCCGACCACGAAGCCACGGGCAGCGCCTGCGCCCTGGCCGTCGAAGCCGTTGGTGCGCGCCTGATCGAAGTGCCGGTGTGGGCCTGGCATTGGGCGCGGCCGGCCGATGCCCGCTTGCCCTGGCACCGGGCGCAGCGGCTCGCGCTCGACGCCGGCGCGGTGCGCCGCAAGCGCGAGGCCGTGCAGTGCTTTGCCAGCCAGTTGCGGCCCGACCCCTCCACCGGCGCGGCCCCGATCCTGCGGCCGACCACGGTGCAACGCGCGTCGCGCCCTTTCGAAGTCTTCTTCGCATGAACGACCGGCTGGCGTACTTCGATGCGATGTACAGCGCGGACGCCGATCCGTATGCGGTACGCACGCGCTGGTACGAACAACGCAAGCGCGACGTCTTGCTGGCCGCGCTGCCCCGGGCGCGCTACGTCAACGCCTTCGAGCCCGGCTGCGGCACGGGCGCGCTGACCGTGCAGCTGGCGCAGCGCTGCGACCAGGTGCTCGCGAGCGATTTTTCCGGGCCCGCCGTGGCGAGCGCGCGGGCCCGCACCGAAGGCCTGGCCCATGTGCGCATCGCGCGCCAGACGCTGCCCGACGAGTGGCCCGGCGCACAAGGTCCGTTCGACCTCATCGTGGTCAGCGAAATCGGCTACTTCCTCACCGAAGACGCGATGGACGCGCTGGCGCAGCAGTGCGCCGCTTCGCTGGCCGCCGATGGCACGCTGGTCGCCTGCGACTGGCGCCCCGAGTTCGCCGAGCGCGTGCTGCCGACCGAACGGGTGCACGCTGCCTTCACTGCACTTGGCCTGCCGCGCTGCGCACGGCACGAAGAAGACGACTTCCTGCTCCAGGTGTGGACCCGCGATCCGCGTTCGGTCGCGCAGCGCGAGGGCATCCGGTGATCGGCGTCGTCATCCCGGCCCACAACGAAGCCGAACACATCGGCGACACATTGACAGCGGTGCTGCAGGCCGCTGCGCATCCCGCGCTCGGCGGCGAGGTGGTGCGCATCCTGGTGGTACTTGACAGCTGCAACGACGGCACCGGCGCCATCGCGACAGCGCTCGGTGTGCCCACGCTGGCGCTCGCGGCACGCAACGTCGGCATCGCGCGCGCAGCCGGGGCCGAGGTGCTGCTCGAGGCCGGCGCGCGCTGGCTGGCCTTCACCGATGCCGACACCCGGGTGTCGCCCGAATGGCTGGCGAGCCAGCTGGCGCTCGATGCCGATGTGGTCTGCGGCGCGATCTCCGTCGACAACTGGGCGGTGCATGGCGAGCAGAGCCAATTCATCCGCGAGCACTTCGCCCGCACATACACGAATGCCGACGGGCACCGCCACATCCACGGCGCCAACCTCGGCGTGTCTGCTGCGGCCTACCGGCGGGTCGGCGGCTTTCAGCCGCTGGCATGCAGCGAGGACGTGGCCCTGGTCCGTGCGCTGGAAGCCGCGGGCGCGCGCATCGCCTGGAGTGCGGCGCCACAGGTCTCCACCAGTGCCCGGCGTGACGCCAGGGCGCGCGGGGGCTTCGGCGACACGCTGCTGGCGGTGATCGCCGCGGGCCTGGCGGCCGCGGACCCGCTGATCTCCTGAGCCCCCTTCCCGAAGGTTAAGCTTCGGCGCCGCCGGCGCGCCCGCGCCGCGCGCTCGCCGCATGCGCGCTGCATGTCCGCTTCCACACGCCTTCAGGCATTCGCATGACCGCCACTGCCGATTTCCTGCATCCGAGCACCATCGCCGTGGCCGCCCGCAACCCCCGGTGGCAACGCCTGGTTCTTCGCGGCGCATGTCTCTTGGCCGGTGCGGCGCTGGTGGCCGGCTGCGCAGGCACCGGCGATTGCGATGCGCTGCACAACAAGTCGCCGCAGTTCAAGAACTGCCTTTTCGACAATGCGGCCAATCCCGACGTCCTGCCCTCGGCCGGCAGCTGGAAGATCTGGTCGCGCTTTTTGTTCGGCAGCAAGAAGGACACCGTGCCCGTGGATGTCATTCCCGTCCAGGCACTCACGCCGGCCGCGCTCGATGCCCTCGATCCGCAGGCCAACCACGTCGTGCGCCTCGGTCATTCGTCGCATTTGCTCAAGCTGCGCGGCAAGTATTGGCTGATCGATCCGGTGTTCGGCGAACGGGTCTCGCCCTTCAGCTTCATCGGCCCCAAGCGCTTTCACGCACCGCCGCTCACCCTGCAGGAGCTGCCGCCGATCGAAGGCCTGATCCTGTCGCACGACCACTACGACCACCTCGACGTGCCGACCATCGAGTACCTCGCACAGCGCGTGCAACGCTACTTCGTGCCGCTCGGCGTGAAGGCGCGTCTGATCGAGATGGGCGTGCCTGCCGATCGCGTGGCGGAGTTCGACTGGTGGCAGGCCGCAGGCCACGATGGCGTGCAGGTCACGGCCACGCCGTCGCAGCATTTCTCGGGCCGCACGCTCACCGACCGCAATCGCACGCTGTGGGCCTCGTGGGTCATCGAAAGCGGCGGCCAGCGCATCTTCTACAGCGGCGACTCGGGCTACTTCGGCGGCTTCAAGCAGATCGGCGAACGCTTCGGCGGCTTTGATCTCGCGCTGATGGAAAACGGCGCCTACGACGACTACTGGCCCGCCGTCCACATGTCGCCCGAGCAAAGCGTGCAGGCCTTCCAGGACCTGCGCGGCAAGGTGCTGTACGGCGTGCACAACAGCACCTTCGACCTCGCCTTCCACACCTGGCAGGACCCCATGCAGCGCCTCGCCGATCTGGCGGAGGCGAAGAAGATCGAAGTCGCCACGCCCGTCATAGGCGAGGTGCTGACGATCGGCCAGCCGCGCAAGAACGTGCGGTGGTGGACGGGGTTGAAGTAAGCCTACGGACCGGCGCCGCGTCCGGTGCCGGTCGTCCGGGCGAAAGGCTCAGCCGCCGCGCCGTTCGCGCGCGCGCCGCACCTGCCGGCTCTGCGTCGCTTCCTCCGCCTTCCGTTCACGTTGGCGCTTGTCCTCGCGGCGACGCCGGCTGAGCCAGCGCGCCAGCGTGAAGGTGCAGACGCAGCTCACGACCAGAATCAGGATCTCTACAAAGCTGATGTTGTTCACGACAAGGGTTCCTTGGGTCGGTGCGCCGCGGCTTAGAGCACGCGCGCGATGCGGGTCGGCTTGAAGCCGAGGTCGGCCGCCTTGCCCTTGCGGGCGCGCGTGCCTCGCGCGTTGTTCAGCGTGCGGATTTCGAGTGTTTCGTCGCGCTCCTTGCCGCCGCGGCCGATGCCTTCGATCTTCACGCTGCGCGTGTAAGCCGCCGCACCCGCCAGCGTGTCTTTCGGCTCCAGGTCGATCAGCGTCAGGCCGCGACCGCCCTTGGGCAGCGTCTTGAGCTCGGCGATGTCGAAGGTGAGGATGCGGCCGCCCGCCGAGGCGCAGGCCACATGCGTGGCGGGCGGCATCGGTTCGGCGCCGGCCGCGCCGCCGACCAGCGAAGGACGGCACAACTGCTCGCCCTCGCCCACGTCGATGAAGGCCTTGCCGCCGCGCTGGCGCGACACCATGTTCTCGACGCTGGCGATGAAGCCGTAGCCGCCCGTGTTCGACAGCAGCAGATTCGCGCCGACCGGGCCTGCGAAGTAATGCGCCACATGCGTGCCGCTGTCCAGGTCGATCAGCGTGGTCACGGGCTGGCCGTCACCGCGGCCGCCAGGCAGCGATGCCACCGGCACGGTATAGACGCGCACGCCCTTGTCCTTGGCGGTGCCGAAGACGAGCAGCGTGTCGACGGTGCGGCATTCGAAGGCTTCGTAGAGCGCATCACCGGACTTGAAGCTGTAGTCGCCGCGCGGCTCGCCGGGTGCGGCCCAGCCCTTCTGCGCGCGCACCCAGCCCTTCTGCGACACGATCACCGTGACCGGTTCGTCGATCACCTTGATCTCCGCGACCGCCCTCTTCTCGGCCTGGATCAGCGTGCGGCGCGCGTCTTCGAAGGTCTTCGCGTCGGTCTCGATTTCCTTGATGAGCAGGCGGCGCAAGACGGCCGGACTGCCGAGGATGTCTTCCAGCTTCTTCTGCTCGGTGCGCAATTCTTCGAGCTGCTGCTGGATCTTGATCGCCTCGAGCCGCGCGAGTTGGCGCAGCCGGATTTCGAGGATGTCCTCCGCCTGGATCTCGCTGAGTTTGAAGCGCGCAATCAGCGCCGCCTTCGGATCGTCCGCCGCGCGGATGATCGCGATCACCTCGTCGATGTTCAGCAGCACCAGCTGCCGGCCTTCGAGGATGTGGATGCGGTCGAGCACCTTGTTCAGGCGATGCCGCGAGCGCTTCTCGACGGTGATCTCGCGGAACGCGATCCACTCGTTGAGCATTTGGCGCAGCGACTTCTGCGTCGGCTTGCCGTCGATGCCGACCATCGTGAGATTGATCGACGACGAGGTTTCGAGCGAGGTCTGCGCGAGCAGCGTGGTGATGAATTCGTCCTGGCTGATGCGCGAGGTCTTGGGCTCGAACACGAGGCGAACCGCAGCGTCCTTGCTCGACTCGTCTCGCACCACGTCGAGCACCGACAGCATCGCGGCCTTGAGCTGCGTCTGGTCGGCGGAGAGCGCCTTCTTGCCTGCCTTGACCTTCGGGTTGGTGATCTCCTCGATTTCTTCGAGCACTTTTTGCGTGCTCACGCCTGGCGGCAGTTCGTTGACCACGAGCTGCCACTGGCCCCGCGCGAGGTCTTCGATCTTCCAGCGTGCGCGCACCTTGAGCGAGCCGCGGCCGGTGCGGTAGGCCTCTGCGATGTCGTTCGCGCTGCTGATGATTTGCGCGCCGCCCGGGTAGTCGGGCCCGGGCACGATGGCGAAGAGTTCTTCTTCGCTGAGCTTGCCGTTCGACTTGATCAGCGCCACGCAGGCGTCGGCGATCTCGCGCAGGTTGTGGCTCGGAATCTCGGTGGCCAGACCCACCGCGATGCCGCTCGCGCCGTTGAGCAGCGTGAAGGGCAGGCGCGCGGGCAACAGGCGTGGCTCCTCCGTCGAACCGTCGTAATTGGGGATGAAGTCGACCGTGCCTTCGTCGATCTCGTCCAGCAGCAGGCTGGTGATGCGGGCGAGGCGCGCTTCCGTGTAGCGCATGGCCGCGGCGCCGTCGCCGTCTCGGCTGCCGAAGTTGCCCTGGCCATCGACCAGCGGATAGCGCTGCGAAAAGTCCTGCGCCATGCGCACGAGGGCATCGTAGGCAGCCTGGTCGCTATGCGGGTGGAAGCGGCCGAGCACGTCGCCGACCACGCGCGCGCTTTTCACCGGCTTGGCGCCGACCGTGCCGTTGGTGCCGCCGAAGCCGAGCCCCATGCGCGACATCGAATAGAGGATGCGGCGCTGCACCGGTTTCTGGCCGTCGGACACATCGGGCAACGCGCGGCCCTTGACGACGCTCAGCGCGTATTCGAGGTAGGCGGTCTGCGCGTAGTCGGCCAGCGTGATCGTGCCGTCGGGATCGGGCTCGGGCGGTGGCACCGGGGTCGGCGGAAGGTCGATCGGGGGAAGGGAGTCGTCCATCGTCTGTCGTTTCAGGAAATAGCGGTTTCGGTTATTCGGTCGTTGCGGCGGGCGCTTGAGGCGCCGCGGGCATGTAGGGCGAGGTGGGCGGCGGCGCCATCGACAGCGCGTTCGCCTTCGGCATGTCGGGCATGTCGGGCATGTCGGGCAAGGCGGCGGGCTGCGACGGCGGCATGTTGCCGCGTCCGAGCGCACCGCCCATCTCCATCTTCACGCGGCCCGGCGCCTTGCCGCCAGCCCGCGCCACGCCGCCGCTGTCCGGCTTCAGGTACGCATAGAGCTGCAGCACCGTCTTCACGTAATTCTGCGTTTCTTTGTAGTTCGGAATCTTGTTGCCCGCGCGCTGCACGGCGCCCTCGCCCGCGTTGTAGGCCGCTACGGCCAGTTCGAGGTCACCGCGGAACAACGCGATCAGGTCACGCAGGTAACGCGAGCCGGCGGCGATGTTGATGCGCGGGTCGAACAGCTTCTTTTCCAGCGTCGTCTTCTTGTCGCCCTGCACGCCGTAGCGCTGCGCTGTCGCGGGCATCAGTTGCATCAGCCCCAACGCACCCTTGGGCGACACGGCCTGTGCGTTGAAGCCCGACTCCGCCGCGACCAGCGCCTGCAACAACTCGTAGTCGATGGAATGGCGCCGGGAGGCCTCGCGCAGCGCGGTCTTGGCCACCTTGTAGCCGGGCGACGCCTCGAACAAAGCCAGCAAGGTTTGCGAGGCGCGCGGCACCGCGCCCGGGGCGCCCGCGCCGGAACGCCCTCGCCCCAGGCCATCGGCCGTGTCGAAGCTCTGTCCACCGCGAAAGAAAAGTTGGTAGCGCTCGTCGAGCTTCTCGGCCGCAAAGTGCGCCGTGCCGCGCTCGTCGACGTAGCCGAAGATGTCGGCGGCGTGCGCCTGCTGCGGCTGCGAGAGCGTCACCAGAACGCCCAATACAAGCGGGCGCCAGAGCCCGAAAAGGCTCAGGACTTTGAAGTCAGACATCGATCTCGATGTCGTCGGCACGGATTTCCATCAGCTCGCGCCGCGCCGCCGCCTCGCCCTTGCCCATGAGCTTGGTGATCTCGCCCTGGGTCGACGTGAAATCCATGCGGCCGAGCCGCACCTGCAAGAGGCGCCGAGTGTCGGGGTTCAGCGTGGTTTCCCACAGCTGCTCGGCACTCATTTCACCCAGGCCCTTGAAGCGGCTGATGCTCCAGGCACCTTCCTTCACGCCGTCCTTGCGCAGCTTGTCGAGCGTGGCGACGAGTTCGCCTTCGTCCAGCGCATACACCTTGGACGCCGGCTTCTTGCCGCGCGCGGGCGCATCGACCCGAAACAGCGGCGGCTTGGCCACGTACACATGGCCCGCGTCGATGAGCTTCGGAAAGTGGCGGAAGAACAGCGTGAGCAGCAACACCTGGATGTGGGAGCCGTCGACGTCGGCGTCCGACAGGATGCAGACCTTGCCGTAGCGCAGTCCGCTCATGTCGGGCGTGTCGTTGGGGCCGTGCGGGTCGACGCCGATCGCGACGGAAATGTCGTGGATTTCGGTGTTCGCGAACAGCCGGTCGCGCTCCACTTCCCAGGTGTTGAGCACCTTGCCGCGCAGCGGCAGCACGGCCTGGCATTCCTTGTCGCGGCCCATCTTGGCGCTGCCGCCGGCCGAATCGCCCTCGACCAGGAACACCTCGTTGTGGCTGGTGTCCTTGCTCTCGCAGTCGGTCAACTTCCCGGGCAGCACCGCAACGCCCGAGCCCTTGCGCTTCTCGACCTTCTGGCCGGCCTTCTGGCGCGTCTGCGCAGCCTTGATGGCGAGCTCGGCCAGCTTACGGCCGTAGTCGACGTGCTGGTTCAGCCACAGTTCGAGCGCGGGACGCACGAAGCTCGACACCAGCCGCACCGCGTCACGCGAGTTCAGGCGCTCCTTGATCTGGCCCTGGAACTGCGGGTCGAGCACCTTGGCGCTCAACACGTAGCTGGCACGCGCGAACACGTCCTCGGGCAGCAGCTTCACGCCCTTCGGCAGCAGCGAATGGAATTCGATGAAGCTTTTGACCGCGGTGAAGAGACCGTCGCGCAGGCCGCTTTCGTGCGTGCCGCCGGCGCTGGTGGGAATCAGGTTGACGTAGCTCTCGCGCACCGGCTGGCCGTCTTCGGTGAAGGCCACGCACCAGTCGGCACCCTCGCCTTCGGCGAAGTTGTCGGCGTTCTTGTCGGCATGGCCGGCGCCTTCGAACAGCGGAATGACCGGCTCGCCGTGGAGCGTTTGCATCAGGTAGTCCCGCAAGCCGCCCTTGTAGAGCCACTGCTGCGTGTCTTTGGTCTTTTCGTTGACCAGCGTGACGGTGACGCCCGGCATCAGAACCGCCTTGCTGCGCAGCAGGTGCATCAGCTCGGCCATCGGCAGCGCGGCGGTCTCGAAGTACTTGGCGTCGGGCCAGGCGCGCACCGTGGTGCCTTGCTTCCGGTCGCCGCCGTTTTGCGGGCGGATCTCGAGCGCCTCGATCACGTCGCCGGCCGAGAACGCCAGTTGCGCGACCGAGCCTTCGCGGTGCGACACGACCTCGAGCCGCTTCGACAATGCATTGGTCACCGACACGCCCACACCATGGAGGCCGCCCGAGAAGCTGTAGGCGCCGCCCGAGCCCTTGTCGAACTTGCCGCCAGCGTGCAGGCGCGTGAACACCAGTTCCACGACCGGCGCCTTCTCTTCGGGGTGCAGCCCGAACGGAATGCCGCGACCGTCGTCCTCGATGCTGACCGAGCCGTCGGGGTGCAGCGTGACCTTGATCTTCTTGCCGTACCCGGCCAGTGCCTCGTCGGCCGCGTTGTCGAGGACTTCCTGGATGATGTGCAGCGGGTTGTCGGTGCGGGTGTACATGCCCGGGCGCTGCTTGACGGGCTCGAGGCCCTTGAGGACGCGGATCGAGCCTTCGGAATAGCCGGACGGGGTTACGGAGGAAGTCTTGGGGAGGGTCGCCATGGGCGCGGATTGTATTCGTCGGCCGCGCAGGGACTGTATGGACATACAGACGGCGGACAGCCGCCCCGACCTTGCGCGGCGCGCATCAATCGCCGCTTCATTTATCAACAATGCAGGAGCCTCCGGCGACTGCAAGCCCGGCCGCTTGCGGCTACAGTCCCCGCCATGACCGCGTCGCCAGCCCCCGCTCTTTCCATGAAACAGGTGTTGCTGTGCGGCGCCATGATCGTCACGCTCTCGATGGGCATCCGACACGGCTTCGGGTTGTGGCTGCAGCCGATCACCCAGGAGCAGGGCTGGACGCGGCAGACTTTTTCGTTCGCGCTGGCGATCCAGAACCTCTCGTGGGGCGTGTTCGGCGTGTTTGCCGGCATGCTGGCCGACCGTTTCGGCGCCTTCCGGGTGTTGATCGGCGGCGCTGTGATGTATGCCTTCGGGCTGGCCGGCATGGCGCTCTCGACCACGCCGCTGCTGTTTGCGCTGACGGCCGGGGTGTTGATCGGTGCGGCCCAGGCCGGGACCACCTACGCGGTGATCTACGGCGTGATCGGCCGGCAGATTCCGGCCGACAAGCGCTCCTGGGCCATGGGCGTGGCCGCCGCGGCAGGCTCTTTCGGCCAGTTCCTCATGGTGCCGGTCGAGGGGCAGCTGATCGCCCAGTTGGGATGGCACAACGCGCTGATCGTGCTGGCGCTGATGGTGCTGCTGATCACGCCGTTGGCCTTCGGGCTGCGCGAGCCACTGCGGGTGGCGACGCCCGGGCACCGCCAGCAGTCGATCGTGCAGGCGGTGGTGGAAGCCTTCAAGTACCCGAGCTTCGGCCTGCTGATGGCCGGCTATTTCGTCTGCGGCTTCCAGGTGGTGTTCATCGGCGTGCACCTGCCAAGCTATCTGAAGGACCAGGGCCTGTCGCCCGAGGTGGCGAGCTATGCGCTCGCGCTCATCGGCCTGTTCAACGTGGTCGGCACCTACATCGCCGGCTCGCTCGGGCAGAAGCTCGCCAGGCGCAAGATCCTGGCGGCCATCTACTTCGGGCGCGCCATCGCGATCACGGTGTTCCTGCTGGTGCCGTTGTCGCCCCTGAGCGTCTATGTGTTCGCCGCGGTCATCGGCATGCTGTGGCTGTCGACCGTGCCGCCGACCAACGCGATCGTGGCGGGCATCTTCGGGGTGGCCCACCTGTCGATGCTGAGCGGCTTCGTGTTCCTGAGTCACCAGATCGGCTCCTTTCTGGGCGTCTGGCTCGGCGGCTATCTGTACGACCGCAATGGAAGTTACGACATCGTCTGGTACCTCGCGATTGCGCTGGGCGTGTTCGCGGCGCTGATCAACCTTCCGGTGAAGGAAGGTGCGATCGTGCGCTCCGCGCCGCAACCGGCCTGACGAACGGAAGACATGGAACACGTGACTGCGCACGCACGCCAACGATTCTTCCGCGCTGCCGGCTGGGCGCTGGCAGCAGCGGCGCTCGGCGGCGTCTTCGCGATGTACACGCGACCCGGTTTCCTGGTCATGCTGGTCGACCAGGTCTGGGCATGCTTCTGAGCGCGCCGCATGCCGGGCAGCAGCCGTCGGACTGGGTGGTGCGGTGGTCGCACCTGGTCCCGCCCGCGGCCGCAGTGCTGGACGTCCCCTGCGGATCGGGGCGCCACATGCGCTGGTTCGCCGGGCGCGGCCATCGGGTTACCGGGGTCGACCGGGCGCCCGAGGCCATCGCCGCCGCAGCGCCCTTCGGCGACGCGGTGCAGGCCGACATCGAGGCCGGGCCCTGGCCGTTCGACGGGCAGGCCTTCGGCGCCGTGGTCGTCACCCACTACCTCTGGCGGCCCCGCCTGGCCGACATCACGGCCGCCGTGGCGCCAGGCGGCGTGCTGCTTTACGAAACCTTCGCGGCCGGCAACGAAAGTGTCGGAAAGCCGTCGCGGCCCGATTTCCTGCTGCAGCCCGGCGAACTCCTGTGCGCCTGCGCCGGCCTGCGCGTGGTGGCTTATGAGGACGGTTTTATCGATGCGCCGGCGCGCTTCATGCAGCGCATTGCGGCCGTGCGGCCCCTCGAACAGCCGGGGGAAAATCCCGCCCGCTACCCGCTCCGGGCGCCGCCGGCCAGTCAGTAGAATGGGCGCTTTCGTCCACTGACCAAAGAGACCCCCCTTGGAGCAACTGACAGGCAGCATCGTCGCGCTCGTCACGCCGATGCACGAAGACGGCAGTGTCGACTATCCGGCCCTCCGCAGGCTGATCGACTGGCACATCGACGAAGGCACTGACTGTCTCGGCGTGGTCGGCACCACCGGCGAATCGCCGACGGTCGACGTCGAAGAGCACTGCGAAATCATCCGTGTTTCCGTCGAGCAGGCCAAAGGCCGCGTGCCGGTCATGGCCGGCTGCGGCGCCAATTCCACCAAGGAAGCGATCGAGCTGGCCCGGTTCGCCAAGGGCGTGGGCGCCGATTCGCAGTTGCAGGTCGTGCCTTACTACAACAAGCCGACGCAAGAAGGCCAGTATCAGCACTTCAAGGCCATCGCCGAAGCGGTGGGCGACCTGCCGACCGTGCTCTACAACGTGCCCGGCCGCACCGTCGCCGATATGGCACATGACACCGTGCTGCGCCTGGCCCAGGTGCCCGGCATCATCGGCATCAAGGAAGCGACCGGCAACATCGAGCGCGCCCAGTGGCTGATCCGCGACCTGCCCAAGCGCTTCGCCGTGTACTCGGGCGACGACCCGACCGCCGTGGCGCTGATGCTGTGCGGTGGCCAGGGCAACATCAGCGTGACGGCCAACATCGCGCCGCGCAAGATGCACGAACTGTGTGTGGCCGCCCTCGCGGGCGACGTGAAGACCGCCATGCGCATCCAGTTCGAGCTGATGCCGCTGCACAGGAACCTGTTCGCCGAACCGAACCCCATTCCCCTGAAATGGGCGATGGCGCGTCTGGGCCTGTGCGGCGGTGCCATGCGGCTGCCGCTCACCGAATTGTCCGAAGCGCAACGCCCCGCGGTCGAAGGGGCACTGCGCGCCACCGGCCTGCTGGCGAGCTGACCCGATCGTGCGCTGCTGTCCGCCGCGGCGTCGCAACCTTTCGAGCCAAGTCGGCTCAGAGCCTTGCGGCCGCTGCGGCGCCACCGATTGACCGAACCATTCCCATTGAAGGAAGACAACGTTGAATAACTTTTCGCGATTCGCCCTGCTGGCCCTGGTGGCCAGCCTTTCTGCCTGTGCCGTCCTCGAAGGCGACAAGATCGACTACAAGAGCGCCGGCAAGGCCCCCACGCTCGAAGTGCCACCCGACTTGTCGCAGTTGTCGCGCGACAACCGCTACGTGATCCCCGGCGGGGCCGTCACGGCCAACTCCTACGAAGCTGGTGTGGCCAATGCACCCAGCCTGCCGACCGCAGCCGCCAAGGTGGGCGATGTGCGCATGGAGCGCGCGGGCAACCAGCGCTGGCTGGTCGTCAACCGGCCGGCAGACCAGCTCTGGGAACCGGTTCGCGACTTCTGGCAGGAGAGCGGCTTTCTGTTGACGAGCAACCAGCGCAACCTGGGCATCATGGAAACCGACTGGGCCGAGAACCGGGCCAAGTTGCCGCAGGACATCATCCGCGGCACGCTGGGCAAGCTGGTCGATTCCGCGTACTCGACGGGCGAGCTCGACCGTTTCCGCACCCGCCTCGAGACCACGCCCACCGGCACTGAAATCTTCGTGAGCCATCGCGGCATGGTCGAGGTCTACAGCACCGCACAGAAAGACCAGACCGTCTGGCAACCGCGCGAGAGCGATCCGGAACTCGAAACCGAGTTCCTGCGCCGCTTGATGGTCCGGCTCGGCGTATCGCAGGAGCAATCGAAGGCGCTTGCCGCCACCACCGCGCCGGTGCAGACAGCGCGCGTTGCCACGGTCGGCAATCAGCCCGTGGTGCAGATTTCGGAAGGTTTCGAGCGCGCCTGGCGCCGCGTCGGCCTGGCCCTGGACCGCACCGGCTTCACGGTCGAAGACCGCGACCGTGCCGCCGGCACCTACTTCGTGCGCTACGTGACGCCGAACACCGACCGCAAGGAACAAGGTTTCCTCGGCAAGCTGTTCAGCCGCTCGCCGAAGGCCGCAGCGCCGAACAAGTACCGCATCCTGGTCAAGAGCCAGGGCGAGGCCACCACGGTGTCGGTGCTGAGCGAGTCGGGCGCAGCTGAAAGCTCCGCCAACGCCCAGCGCATCGTGCAGGTCATCGCCGACGACCTGAAGTAAAGGGCGGATGCTCCGCTTCCGTAGCCTGGGCAGCGGCAGCACGGGCAACGCCACGCTGGTCGAGTCCTCGGTCGGTGGCCGCACCTCGCGGCTGCTGATCGATTGCGGCTTCGGCCTGCGGCAACTCGATGCCCGGCTGGCCCAGGCGGGCCTGTCCGCGACGGATATCGATGCCGTTTTCATCACCCACGAGCACGGCGATCACATCGGTTGCGCGCATGCGCTCTCGCAGCGCCACCGCATCCGGGTGTGCATGAGCGAGGGCACATGGCTCGCGACCGGTGCGCCCGCTTTCGAGGGCCGGCTGCACCTGGCGCGCGACGGCGCGGACATCGAGGTCGGCGACATCACTGTCCAGCCTTTCACCGTGCCGCACGATGCGCGCGAGCCCTTGCAACTGCGTTGTACCGATGGCGCACGCACGCTCGGCGTGCTGACCGATCTCGGTCATGCGACGCCGTACGTGCTCGAGCGCCTTGCGGGCGTTCAGGCGCTGCTGCTGGAGTTCAACCACGACGTCGATCTTCTTGCCGGCTCGGGCTACCCGGCATTCCTGAAAGCGCGGGTTGGCGGAAATTACGGCCACTTGTCCAACGCCGCCGCCGCGCAGATCGCGCGCGCCGTGCGCCATCCGGGCCTGCGTCACGTCGTGGCGGCGCACCTGAGCGAACAGAACAACCGGCCCGAGATCGTGCGGCGCGCGATGGCCGAGGCGCTCGACGCGAGCGAGTCGGAGATGCTCACGGCCACGGCCGCTGGCGGGTCGCCGTGGCTCGACCTCTGACGCGCCCCGCCCCGCGCCGGAACGGCTGAATCACAGGCGGACGAAAGCCGGGCTTACAGGCCGAGCGTGGAGGCCGGGAAGCCGGGCTGACTCAGCCGCAGGCATTCATCGAGCGTTTCCCGCAACTGCCGCCGGCTGGCCGGGTCGTGGCTGCAGACGCCGCGGTCACGCGTGGGGTCGATGCGGTGCAGGAACCACGACGGCGTCCAGATGGCGCTGGGCACGGTCGGCGCATGCGGGCCGGTGCACACTCGGCAATCGATGATGTGGCCCCACATCCGCCGCCATCCGACGAAGCGCGCGTGCGTGCGCTCGAAGGTCTCGAAACGATGCGCGAGCAAAGTGAAGCTGCGGCCGCTGCGTGACCATGCGTTCAGTGCGTCGATGCTGCTGCGTTCCCCCAGGGGCCATGCCGAAAAGTCGGCATCGCTGAACACGATCTCGCGCCAACCCTCGGCGGCTGCGGCGGCCAGTGCCTGGCGCAGCGCTGTTTCGAAGGCGGCTCGCCCGTCGAACGCGCCGGTGGGCAAGGCCGTTAAGGCGGATGTGGCTGGCACAGCAGGAATGTTCTGGTCATCGGGCATGCAGCCACCCGGCATCGCGCCAGTCGTCGAGCAATTCCAGCGCGGCCTCGCTGGCGCCGATCAAGTCCCGCGCGTCCAGTGCGCGCTGATCGGCCAGCCGACGCATCAGGCGCGCGTCCCGGCCGCCCGCGCGAAAGCTCTCGCCGTTGATGTACAGGTGCCGCGCGTCGTACAGCATGCGGGTGCGACGGTCGAGCACGACGCCCTGCCCTGCCCCGGCTCCTCGATCCACGCTGCCGTCGAAGAAGATGTTCGCTTTCGGTTCGGTCAGCGACTCGCCGAGCGCGCGATCGACCAGGTCGGCATCGCGCAACGCCTTTTCCACCGCCTGCCGGGCAAAGTCCTGCAGCGCCGCAGGGATCTCGGCCGGTGCAGACAGCGCCGGTTGGCCCGGGTCCCGGTAGCGCGCGAGCGCGGCGCTACCCGCGTCCGCCAGCGATTCGGCATGGGCCTGGGCCATCCGCGACAGCAAGTCGGCGCCCATCTCGCCCGTGGCGGGCGAGCGCAGCCCGATGGAAAAGGTGATGCAGTCGTCCCCCACCGCGACCCCATCGTGCGCGTAGCGCGGCGGCAGGTAGAGCATGTCGCCGGCCTCGAGGACGAAGGTCTGCGTCGGCTCGAAGTGCGACAGGATCTTGAGCGGCACATCGGGCTCCAGCTGCAGATCGCGCTGCTTGCCGATGGACCAGCGCCGCCGCCCCTGCGCCTGCAGCAGGAACACGTCATAGCTGTCGAAGTGCGGGCCGACGCCACCCGTGTCGCTGGCGTAGCTGATCATCAGATCGTCCAGCCGCGCATCGGGCAGAAAACGGAACTGCTGCAGCAGCGCATGCACGCCGTCGTGGTGCTGGTCGACGCCCTGGACCAGCATCGTCCAGCCCGGCCGGTTCAGCACCGGCAGCGCACGGCGGGCCAAGGGCCCGTGCTGGAGTGTCCAGCCGGCGTCAGTCTGCCGGATCAGGCGCGATTCGACCTCGTCGCGTGCGGCCAGCGCAAACAGCGCGGCGCGGTCGATGGGCGAGGTCATGCCTGGCACAGCCTGGCGCACGAGCAGCGGCTTCTTCTGCCAGTGCCGGCGCATGAACTGCGCGGGACTGAGGCCGCCCAGCAGGGGCAGCGGTTGGGTGATGTCCATGGGAGAATTCTGCAATGGAAATCTCAGAACAATGTGTGGTGGGTCTGACATGGACCCTGAAAGACACGCTCGGCGAAGTGCTGGACGTGCTCGACGAACCGGTGGAATTCATGGTCGGCGGCGACGACCTCTTCGCTGCCATCGAGGCCGCGCTCATGGGCCACGAGCCCGGCGCGCGGGTGCTGCTGCAGATCGAACCCGAACAGGGTTTCGGCGACTTCAACGACCAGTTGCTGTTCCTCGAACCGAGGGCCTTGTTCCCCGAAGGCACCGAAGAAGGCATGACCTTCGACGGCGCCGCCCTGCCTGCCGGGACGAACCCCGACATGCCGCGGGACGCGCTCTACACCGTGACGGAAATCTACCCCGAGCATCTGGTGCTTGACGGGAACCACCCGTTGGCGGGCATTGCGCTGCGGCTCGACCTGGTGGTCCGTTCGGTGCGCGAGGCCACCGAAGAGGAAGTGGGCCGTGGCTCCGCCGGAACCGGCTTCTTCAAGGTGCCGACGGTGGCCCCGGGCAACGATTTGCTGCACTGACGTTGAGCATTTGGTGGCGCGATTTAGGGCGCGCCAGCAGCGGACGGTCCGCGACGCAAGGTCAATAACGGGAGATCTGGCCGTTGTCGATGCGCACGCGGTCGCCGACGCGCAGGTCACCCGGGCTGACCACGTCGAAGGCACGGTAGGCGCCGTTCTCGGTCTGCACGGAGACACGGAAACTCTCGTAGGCGCGCGGACCGCTGTGCTGGCCTTCGATGGCGTTGCCCAGCAGTGCGCCGCCGACGATGCCCAGCGCCGTTGCGGCCGCCCGCCCGCCGCCGTGGCCGAACTGGTTGCCCACCACGCCGCCGACCAATCCACCAGCGACAGCCCCGCCACCGGTCGTCGGCGCACCGGATGTTTCGGTGCGCAGCACCTCGATATGGGCCACCTGCCCGTATTCGACGTAGCGCGCCGGGGCTGACGGGTACGGTGCCGCATGGGCTGGCTGGTACGGGTAGCGCGAGGTGTGATAGACCGGCGCAGGCGCCACGCACGCCGTCAGCGTGGCAAGGGCCAGCGCGGAGGCAGCGATGGCCGCGGTACGGGATGACATTCGCATGGGGTTCTCCTCGAAAAAAGCACCAGGTGCGCCGTCGGACCTGCTCAACGCGCCGCACGCGGCAGCGATGACAAGTTCAGGGCAGGTTCAGCAGATGGCTTCTTGGAGCCTCCATGCCGCGACAGGGTTCCCCGCTTTACGCACCGCCCACCTGCGCCGACTTCAATGTTTCCCGGTCGATCCGTAGCCGCCTTCGCCGCGCGCCGAGCGGGCGAAATCGGCGACCACGTTGAACTGCGCCTGCACCACCGGCACGATCACCAGTTGCGCCAAGCGCTCCATCGGCTGCAGCACGAAAGGCGTGTCGCTCCGGTTCCAGGCGCTGACCTTGAGCTCGCCCTGGTAGTCGCTGTCGATCAACCCGACCAGATTGCCCAGCACGATCCCGTGCTTGTGGCCCAGGCCCGAACGCGGCAGGATCAGTGCGGCGAAGCCGGGATCGGCCAGATGGATCGCGATGCCCGTGCCGACCAACTGGCAGGCATTGGGCTCGAGCGTGATCGGCGCATCCAGACAGGCGCGCAAATCGAGCCCGGCACTTCCGGGCGTCGCATAGGCGGGCAACTGATCCGTCATGCGCGGATCGAGGATGCGGACATCGACCTGCTTCATGCGCCGGACTTCCGCTGTGCGCCCTGCCTGCGCGCGGCCTCCTCGAGCACCCGCTGCCACTTGGCAGGACCGGGCGCCACGAGCCCTCGCAGCAACTTGCGCCCCACCCACAGCCCGCCAACGAGCAAGGCCACCACCACGCCCGGAACGCCAGCGCCCGACAGCGCCGCCAGCACCAGAAGACCGCCCAGCGCCACCATCAGTTTGGTCAGATGGGGGATGCCTTTGCGCTCGCCGCCCTCGTTGTCGCTGGCGCCGCCCGGCGACGCGTGGCGCTGCGCAGCAGCGACCGCCTTGGCGTTGCTGCTCGACGTCTCGGAAGATGACGCCATGCCCTCGTCCAGCAAGCGCTCGCCCTGCGGCGTGGCGCGCGAAGGCAACGCGGTTTGGGCGGTCAGGCGCTCGACGTAGCGCGCGAAATCGCCGTTCGGCGGTGTGTTCCATTGAGGATTCATCGGTCTCTCCAAGCGGGCAGACGGGCTGCGATTTCGGCCACCAGATCGCGCGCCAGGGCGAGCTTGGACGCGCGGGGCAATTCACGCACGCCGTGGGCATCGACGAGCAGCAGCGCATTGTCGTCGCGCCCGAAGGTCAGCGGGCCGATGTTCCCGACCAGCAGCGGGATACCCTTTCGCTCACGCTTGGCGCTGGCATGCGCTGCAAGGTTTTCGCTCTCCGCCGCAAAGCCGACGCAGAACAACGCGCCGGACTGGGCACGCTGCCCCTTCGCCACCGTGGCGAGGATGTCGGGGTTCTCGACGAAATGCAGCGTCGGCGGCTGACCCGAACCGTCTTTCTTGATCTTCTGCGCGCTGTGCGAGGCCGGTCGCCAGTCCGCAACGGCGGCGGTGGCCACGAAAACTGTGGCGCCCTCAGCGCATTCCATCGTGCGCTCCAGCATGTCCTCGGCCGATAGCACATCGATGCGGCGCACGCCGCGCGGTGTCGGCTGGCTGACCGGCCCGGCGATGAGCGTGACCTCTGCGCCCGCTTCCTTCGCGGCACGCGCGATCGCGAAGCCCATCTTGCCGGACGAATGGTTGGTGATCCCGCGGATCGGATCGAGCGCCTCGAAGGTCGGGCCGGCCGTGACCAGCACCTGCTGGCCGGCCAGCAGCTTGGGCCGGAAGTGCGCGACGATGTCTTCGAGCAGTTGCGCCGGCTCGAGCATGCGACCGTCGCCGGTTTCGCCGCAGGCCTGGTCGCCCGAGCCTACGCCCAGCGCGATGGCACCGTCGGCCTGCACCTGCGCCAAGTTGCGCCGGGTGGCCGGATGCGACCACATCTCGCGGTTCATGGCCGGCGCGAGCAACATAGGCACACGCTCCGCCGGTCGCGCCAGGCACAAAAGGCTGAGCAGTTCATCGGAGCGCCCCTGCACCAGCCGCGCAATGAAGTCCGCGCTGGCGGGCGCCAACACGATCGCGTCGGCCTCGCGGCTCAGGTTGATGTGCGGCATGTTGTTCGGCTCGCGTGCGTCCCATTGGGAGCCATACACAGGTCGGCCCGAGAGCGCCTGCATCGTGACGGGCGTGATGAACTGTTCGGCCGCTTCTGTCATGACGACCTGCACCGTGGCGCCCGCCTTGATCAGCAATCGGCACAGCTCGGCCGACTTGTAGCAGGCGATGCCACCCGTGAGTCCGAGGACGATGTGTTTGCCTGAGAGGTCTTGCATGCCGGCAGTTTAATAAGTGGGCGCACCTATAATCCCAATTTCCCACTGCCCGGGCTCGACGCCCGGTAATGGCATGACCAAATTCGTCTTCGTCACCGGTGGTGTGGTGTCTTCCCTAGGCAAGGGAATCGCCTCCGCCTCGCTCGCCGCGATCCTCGAATCGCGCGGCCTCAAAGTCACCCTCATCAAGCTCGATCCGTACATCAACGTCGATCCGGGCACGATGTCGCCGTTCCAGCATGGCGAAGTGTTCGTCACCGACGACGGCGCCGAAACCGACCTCGATCTCGGCCACTACGAGCGCTTCATCAACACGCGGATGCGCAAGGCCAACAACTTCACGACCGGCCAGATCTACAAGACCGTGCTCGAGAAAGAACGCCGCGGCGACTACTTGGGCAAGACGGTGCAGGTGATCCCGCACATCACCAACGAGATCCAGGAATACGTCAAGCGCGGCGCCGGCATCGGCACCGCCCACGAAGTCGACGTCGCGATCGTCGAAATCGGCGGCACGGTCGGTGACATCGAGTCGCTGCCCTTCCTTGAAGCCGTGCGCCAGATGAGCCTGCGCATGGGTCCGAACAACACGGCCTTCGTGCACCTGTCGTACGTGCCGTGGATCGCCGCCGCCGGCGAGCTCAAGACCAAGCCGACCCAGCACACGGCCAAGGAACTGCGCGCCATCGGCATCCAGGCCGATGCGCTGATCTGCCGCGCCGACCGGCCCATTCCGGACGATGAACGCGCCAAGATTTCGCTGTTCTCGAACGTGCCCGAATGGGGCGTGATTTCGATGTGGGACGTCGACACGATCTACAAGGTGCCGCGCATGCTGCACGAGCAGGGCCTGGACGGCCTGATCTGCGACAAGCTGCGCATCAACACGCCGCCGGCCAAGCTCAAGCGCTGGGA
>SEGS01000036.1 GCA_004210915.1 Variovorax sp.
GAGGTGCCCGAACCGCACGACGTGACCGAAGACGGCACCCGCTACCGGATTCATCTGCTGCAGGGGCAAAACCACGGCCTGTTCCTCGACATGGCCGAGGGACGCCGCTGGGTGCGCGCGCACGTCGCGCAGCGCGCCGCGGCGAACGCGGCGAACGCGGCGACGCGCGCAGCAGGTGGCTGGGCGCCGAGCCTCAAGGTACTCAATCTCTTCGCCTACACCTGCGCCCTTTCGGTGGTCGCCCTGCAAGCCGGCGCCGACCAGGTGCTCAACATGGACATGGCCAGCGGCGCGCTGGCCGTCGGTCAGCAGAACCACCGGCTCAACGACGTGCTGAAAGGCGCCAGCTTTCTGGGCCACGACATCTTCAAGAGCTGGGGGCGGATCAACCGCAGCGGCCCTTACGACCTGGTGATCGTCGATCCACCCAGCTACCAGCGGGGCAGCTTCGTCGCGACGAAGGACTACGCGCGCCTGATCCGGCGCCTGCCGGAGCTGATGGCCCCGGGCGCTCACGCATTGCTGTGCCTGAACGCACCGGAACTGGGCCCGGATTTCCTGCAGCAGCAGGTCGAACAGGCCGCGCCCTCGCTGGTGTTTGTGGAGCGCCTCGCCAACCCGCCGGCTTTCGACGACGCGACGCCGGAGCGCGCCCTCAAGGCAATGGTCTACCGCGTGACATGAGCCATCGGCTGCAGCCGAAAAAAATCCCGCCGACGGCGGGAGGTTTCAGCAGCGCTATCCGGCGGGTCAATTGCCGGTCGGCTTGAGGTCGTCCTGAGCGGCGGCCACGCGGCGCGCACCGTCGAAGCGGCGGCTCCAGTAGCTTCCTTCCATGCTTTCGACACGCACATGCGCGCCGGTGCGCGGGGAATGAATGAATTTCCCATCGCCAACGTAGATGCCGACATGGCTGAAGGCGCGGCGCATGGTGTTGAAGAAGACGAGGTCGCCTGGCTTGAGTTCGCTGCGCTCGATTTTCTGCGTGGCCGCGGCTTGCTCCTCAGCACGGCGGGGCAGCACGTGACCCACGGTCTGGTCGTACATGGCCCGAACGAAACCGCTGCAGTCGAAGCCGGTTTCAGCGCTGTTTCCGCCGCGGCGGTAGGGCACCCCGAGAAAACCGAGCGCGGTCACGACGAGGTCCGAGGTGTTCTCGACGACGCTCTGGCGGACTTGCTGAAGCTGGGCGATCAGGCCACGGTCGGCCAGAAGGCGTTGTACATCGTCATGCCGGTCCTGTTGCGGTGCAGCGTAGGCAGAGGCGGCGAACAGGAGGGCGAGAGGTAGGACGAAAAAACGCATGGCGCGTAGGATAAGGACGACGGCTGTGCGTGTCAATTTCAAGCGAAGTCGCGATTGTGCAGCTAAATGCTTGTCGTGACTGGATTTTCCGTCTTCAACCGCCAAGAAAAATGTAACGGTGATAGTTATGGGGCCATAAGTGGCCGGATGGCGGGCGCGCGATATCGTCAAGGCTTGTCCGTCCGCTGCTTCGCTCGGCGCCTGAAAGGAATCTGCATGCCCCTCTCGACACCACGCTTACCTCACCGCGTTTTCGCCCTTCTTGCCGGCCTGACCGTGGGGATGTGCGGGCCTGCGTCGGCGCAGCCCCGCCCGGAAGTGGTCGCCGCCGGCCTTGAAAACCCTTGGGGCGTGAGCTTCTTGCCGGCCGGGCGCTTCGTGGTCACCGAGCGGAGCGGGCAAATGCGCTTGATTGGCGCAGACGGCAAGGTGGGCGCGCCGCTGGCGGGCCTGCCGGCCATTGCCGCAGGCGGGCAGGGCGGTTTGCTCGATGTGCTGGCCGACAGCGCGTTCGAGCGGAATCGCACCCTCTATTTCTGTTTCTCCGAGCCGGCGGCGAGCGGATCGGGCAACAGCACGGCGCTGGCCAGCGCGCAGTTGTCGACCGACAGTGCGCGGCTCGAGAACGTCAAGGTGATCTTCAGCCAGCAACCCAAGGTTGCAAGCCGCGCGCACTTCGGCTGCCGAATCGTCGAGGCGAAGGACGGCAACCTGTTCCTGACGCTCGGCGATCGGTTCAGCCGCAAGGAGGATGCGCAGAAGCTCGACAACCACATCGGCAAGGTGGTGCGGATCGCCAAGGACGGCACCGTGCCGAAGGACAACCCCTTCGTCGGCAAATCCGGCGCGTTGCCGGAGATCTGGAGCTATGGCCACCGCAACGTGCAGGGTGCGGTGCTGGGCAGCGATGGCCGGCTCTGGACCCACGAGCACGGCCCGCAAGGCGGCGACGAGATCAACATCGCACAGGCGGGCCGCAACTACGGCTGGCCCGTCATCACCTATGGTGAGAACTATGGGGGCGGAAAAATCGGAGACGGGCTGACCGCCAAAGAGGGCATGGAGCAGCCGCTGCACCACTGGGTGCCATCCATCGCCACCTCTGGCATGGCCTTCGTGACCAGCGACCGCTATGGTGCCAGCTGGAAAGGAAACCTTTTCGTCGGCGCGCTGAAGTTCGGCTACCTCGACCGCATCGTGCTGGACGGCGACAAGGTGAGCGCCGAACACAAGCTGCTGGCAGAGGGCAAGGCGCGCATCCGGGACGTCAAGCAGGGTCCCGATGGCTTGCTCTACGTTTTGACCGACGAATCGAACGGCAAACTCTTGCGCCTGCTCCCCTGATCGCCGCGGCCGGGCGCGATCTGTTCGATGGTACGGTCTGGCCCTCGACCGTATTGCCCGAAGAAAGATACCCGCCATGTTGCTCGACGCCTCCCTCTCCCAACTCGTGCTGGTCGACTACCAGGCCAGGCTGATGCCCGCCATCTTCGAAGCGCAGGCCGTCACTGCGAACGCCGTGCGACTTGGAAAGATGGCAAATCTGCTGGGCGTGCCGGCTTGGGGCGCGGAACAGAACCCGTCGAAACTGGGATCGAATGCGCCGGAGATCGCGGCCCTTTGCCAGCGCACCTTGGCCAAGATGCACTTCAGCGCGGTCGAAGAAGGGCTTGGCGACTGGCTGCGCGCGCCCGCCCCCGCAGCGCCGCGCGGCAATGCGCGCAGCCTTCCCAAGCACTTGCAGAAGCCAGCGCCGGAAGCACAGGAGCGCAACACCATCGTGATCGCCGGCTGCGAAACACATGTCTGCCTGCTGCAAACCGCGCTCGACCTGCTCGAGGACGAATTCGATGTCTGGGTCGTGACCGATGCCTCCAGCTCGCGCACCGAACGCAATCGCGATGCCGCTTTCGACCGTCTGGCCGGCGCCGGGGCTGAACTGGTGACGACCGAGATGGTGGGCTTCGAATGGCTGCGGAGCGCCGAGCACCCGGCGTTCAGGGAGGTCCTGGCGTTGATC
This sequence comes from Variovorax sp., assembly GCA_004210915.1. Lineage (GTDB taxonomy): Bacteria > Pseudomonadota > Gammaproteobacteria > Burkholderiales > Burkholderiaceae_C > Variovorax. The sequence goes on from SEGS01000036.1 coordinate 3,326, forward strand.
CGTTGACGCCCGTGTGATCGCACAGCGGTCTGTCAGGCTGCTGCAAGAACGGCCTTCAGAATCGTGTGTGGCGCTCCGACATCCGATCGGAGCCCGAACCGGAGACAAGAAAGATGAGCCGATACGAGAGCTTCTACCGCCAGTCGGTCGACGCGCCCGAGACTTTCTGGCGCGAGCAAGCCGGGCTGATCGACTGGCAGACGCGGCCGCAGCAAATCCTGGACGACAGCAACCCGCCGTTCACGCGGTGGTTCGTCGGCGGCACCACCAACCTGTGCCACAACGCCGTCGACCGCCATCTGGCAGCGCGTGGCGACCAGGCCGCGCTGATCTTCGTCTCGACCGAAACCGGCGTCGAAAAAACCTGGAGCTTTCGCGAACTGCATGCCGAAGTGCAGCGCACCGCGGCCAGCCTCATGGCGCTGGGCGTGGGCAAGGGCGACCGCGTGCTCATCTACATGCCGATGATCCCGGAGGCCGCGTTCGCGATGCTGGCGTGCGCGCGCATCGGCGCGATCCACTGCGTGGTGTTCGGTGGCTTCGCGAGCGGCTCCCTTGCGTCTCGCATCGAGGATGCGGAGCCCAAGGTGGTGGTCAGCGCCGATGCGGGTTCGCGCGGCGGGAAGGTGATCCCGTACAAGCCATTGCTCGATGAAGCGATCCGCTTGTCGAAGCACAAGCCGGCGGCCGTGGTGCTCACCGACCGCGGTCTGGCACCGATGGAGCGGGTCGCCGGGCGCGACCATCTGGCAAGCGAACTGGCACCCGCAGACCCCGCGCGCGTGGTGCCCTGCACCTGGCTGGAGTCGACCGAGATCAGCTACACGATCTACACCAGCGGCACCACGGGCAAGCCCAAGGGCGTGCAGCGCGACACGGGCGGCTACGCGGTGGCGCTCGCGGCCAGCGTGCCGCATATCTTCAATGGCCGCCCCGGCGAGACCTTCTTCTGCACCAGCGACATCGGCTGGGTGGTGGGCCATAGCTACATCGTCTACGGGCCGCTCATCGGCGGCATGGCGACCATCCTGTACGAAGGCCTGCCGACGCAGGGCATCGACCAGCAACCCGACGGTGGCATCTGGTGGCGCCTGGTCGAAAAGTACAAGGTCGCCGTGATGTTCAGCGCGCCGACGGCGGTCCGTGTGCTCAAGAAGCAGGATCCGGCACTGCTGAAGAAGTACGACTTGTCGAGCTTGCGAGCACTGTTTCTCGCCGGCGAGCCGCTCGACGAACCGACGGCGCGGTGGATCAGCGGCGGGCTGGGCGTGCCCATCATCGACAACTACTGGCAGACCGAATCGGGCTGGCCAATCATCACGCTGGCCAACGGCGTCGAGCCCAAGCCGAGCAAGTTCGGCAGCCCGGGCCTTCCGATGTACGGATGGCGGGTGAAGATCCTCGATGAATCGACCGGTGAAGAGCTCACCGCGCCGAACCAGAAGGGCGTGGTCGCGATCGAAGGTCCGACGCCGCCCGGGTTCATGCAGACGGTGTGGCGCGACGACGCGCGCTTCGTCAACACGTACTGGAAGAGCATTCCGGGCCAGAGCGTCTATTCGACTTTCGACTGGGGGCTGCGCGACGAAGACGGGTATTTCTACATCCTGGGCCGCACCGACGACGTCATCAACGTGGCGGGCCATCGCCTCGGCACGCGCGAAATCGAGGAAAGCATTTCCGGTCACCCCAACGTCGCCGAGGTGGCCGTCGTCGGCGTGGCCGATGCGTTGAAAGGACAGGTCGCGATGGCCTTCGTGGTGCCAAAGGCGGGTGCGGCCGCGACCGATGCCGCAGCGGCCCTGGCGCTCGAAGGCGAGATCATGAGGCGCGTCGCCGACGCCCTGGGGGCGCTGGCCCGACCGGCCCGCGTGCGCTTCGTGACGGCACTGCCCAAGACGCGCAGCGGCAAGCTGCTGCGGCGAGCGATCCAGGCCGTGTGCGAAGAGCGCGATCCGGGCGACTTGACCACGATGGACGACCCGGCCGCGCTCCGGCAAATCGCCGACTTGCTCAAGGATTGAAAGCGCCGTGAAAGGCAGTTGTGCCTTGTCACTGTGGTGACGTGGCACAATGCCAAGGTACTCAGGCCCTTCCCCAGCCACAGTCGCATCCGCCAACCGGTCCAGCCGTGTCGCGGAAGGTTTCTTAACCAGCTAATACTTCCTGCAGGGAAGTGAAGGTCAGCGGAATATGAGCGATCGATCCACGCCCTCGGCGTACCAGGCCTATCAAGGCAACACCTACCTCTTCGGCGGCAATGCGCCCTACGTCGAGGAAATGTACGAAAACTATCTCGCCAATCCGGGCAGCGTCGCGGACAACTGGCGCGCGTATTTCGACGCACTCCAGAACGTGCCGGCTGCCGACGGCAGCAACGCCAAAGACGTTCCGCACCTTCCGGTGATCAATGCGTTCGCCGAACGCGCCAAGCAGGGCACCACCCGCGTGGTGCAGGCCAGCGGCGCCGATTCGGAGCTCGGCCGTCAGCGCACCGCTGTTCAGCAGTTGATTGCCGCCTACCGCAACGTGGGCGCCCGCTGGGCCGACCTCGATCCACTCAAGCGCACCGAGCGCCCGGCGATCCCGGAGCTGGAACCGTCGTTCTACGGCTTCACCGACGCCGACCTCGAGACGGTGTTCAACACCAGCAACACCTTTTTCGGCAAGGACACCATGTCCTTGCGCGAATTGCTCAACGCCTTGCGTGAAACGTACTGCGGCACCATCGGCGCCGAGTACATGTACACCACCGACCAGAACCAGAAGCGCTGGTGGCAGCAGCGTCTCGAAAGCGCGCGCACCAATCCGCAGCTGTCGGGCGACCAGAAGAAGCACGTGCTGAACCGCCTGACGGCCGCCGAAGGCCTTGAGCGCTTCCTGCACACGAAGTACGTCGGCCAGAAGCGCTTCTCGCTCGAAGGCGGCGAGAGCTTCATCGTCGCGATGGACGAGCTGATCAACAAGGCCGGCGCCGCGGGCGTGCAGGAAATCGTGATCGGCATGGCGCACCGCGGTCGCCTCAACGTGCTGGTGAACACGCTCGGCAAGCTGCCGTCGGACCTGTTCGCGGAGTTCGACCACACGGCGCCCGAAGACCTGCCGAGCGGCGACGTCAAGTACCACCAGGGCTTCAGCTCGGACGTCACCACGCCTGGCGGCCCTGTCCACCTGACGCTGGCATTCAACCCCTCGCACCTGGAGATCGTCAACCCGGTGGTCGAAGGCTCGGTGCGCGCGCGCATGGACCGTCGCGGCGACGCCGAGGGCGACTCGGTGCTGCCGATCCTGGTGCACGGCGACGCCGCGTTTGCCGGGCAGGGCGTCGTGATGGAAACGTTGGCGCTGGCCGAAACCCGTGGCTACTACACGGGCGGCACGGTGCACATCGTGATCAACAACCAGATCGGTTTCACCACCAGCGATCCGCGCGACAGCCGCTCGACGCTGTACTGCTCCGACATCGTCAAGATGATCGAAGCGCCGGTGCTGCACGTGAACGGCGACGATCCCGAAGCCGTGGTGCTCTGCACGCAGCTCGCGCTGCAGTACCGCCAGGAGTTCAACAAGGACGTGGTCGTCGACATCGTCTGCTTCCGCAAACTGGGCCACAACGAGCAGGACACGCCGTCGCTCACCCAGCCGCTGATGTACAAGAAGATTGCCCAGCACCCCGGCACGCGTCGGCTGTACGCCGACAAGCTGGCCGCGCAGGGTTTGGGCGACACGCTCGGCGACGACATGGTCAAGGCGCAGCGCGCCGCTTTCGACGAGGGTAAGAACACCATCGACCCGGTGCTCACCAACTTCAAGAGCAAGTACGCCGTCGATTGGAGTCCGTTCCTCAACAAGAAGTGGACCGACGCAGGCGACACCGCCATCCCAAGCTCCGAGTGGAAGCGACTGGCCGAACGCGTCACAACCGTGCCGGAAGGCTTCACCGTCCACCCACTGGTCAAGAAGGTGCTGGACGATCGCGCTGCGATGGGCCGTGGTGACGTCAACGTCGACTGGGGCATGGGCGAGCACATGGCCTTTGCATCGCTGGTGGCCAGCGGCTACCCGGTGCGCCTGTCGGGCGAAGACTGCGGCCGCGGCACCTTCACGCACCGTCACGCCGTGCTGCACGACCAGAACCGCGAGAAGTTCGACGAAGGCACCTACACGCCGCTGCAGAACGTGGCGGACAACCAAGCCCCGTTTGTCGTGATCGATTCGATCCTGTCTGAAGAAGCCGTGCTCGCGTTCGAATACGGCTACGCATCGAACGACCCGAACACCTTCGTGATCTGGGAAGCGCAGTTCGGCGACTTTGCCAACGGCGCGCAGGTCGTGATCGACCAGTTCATCGCGTCGGGTGAAGTCAAGTGGGGCCGCGTCAACGGCATCACGCTGATGCTGCCGCACGGCTATGAAGGGCAGGGCCCGGAGCACAGCTCGGCGCGCCTCGAGCGCTTCATGCAATTAAGTGCCGACACCAACATGCAGGTGGTGCAGCCGACGACCGCCAGCCAAATCTTCCACATCCTGCGTCGTCAGATGGTGCGCAACCTGCGCAAGCCGCTGATCATCATGACGCCCAAGTCGCTGCTGCGCGCCAAGGATGCGACCTCGCCGTTGTCCGAGTTCACCAAGGGCAGCTTCCAGACCGTGATTCCGGACAGCAAGGAACTGAAGGCGGACAAGGTCAAGCGCGTCATCGCCTGCTCGGGCAAGGTTTACTACGACCTGGCGAAGAAGCGCGAAGAGAAGGGTGCCGACGACGTGGCCATCATCCGCGTCGAACAGCTCTACCCGTTCCCGCACAAGGCTTTCGGCACCGAGATCAAGAAGTACCCGAACCTGGTCGACGTGGTGTGGGCGCAGGACGAGCCGCAGAACCAGGGCGCCTGGTTCTTCGTGCAGCACTACATCCACGAGAACATGCAGGAAGGCCAGAAGCTGGGCTATTCGGGCCGTGCTGCTTCGGCATCGCCCGCGGTCGGCTATTCGCACCTGCACCAGGAGCAGCAGAAGGCGCTGGTCGACGGCGCGTTCGGCAAGCTCAAGGGCTTTGTGCTGACCAAGTAAGCCTGTCCAGTTTCCTCACGCGAACCTCATAAATACAAGCGGAGCTCAGTTCCAAAATGTCTATCGTAGAAGTCAAAGTCCCCCAGCTGTCCGAATCCGTGGCCGAGGCCACCATGCTCACCTGGAAGAAGAAGGCCGGCGATGCCGTGGCCGTCGATGAAATCCTGATCGAGATCGAGACCGACAAGGTCGTGCTCGAAGTGCCCGCGCCTTCCGCCGGCGTGCTCGCCGAAATCATCCAGCCCGATGGCGCGACCGTCGTCGCCGAGCAGTTGATCGCGAAGATCGACACCGAAGGCAAAGCAGGCGCCGCGGCGCCTGCTGCTGCTAGCGCGCCGGCCGCAGCGCCTGCGCCCGCCGCAGCGGCTGCAGCCGGCGGCGGCTCAAAGTCCGACGTGGCGATGCCTGCCGCGGCCAAGCTGCTGGCCGACAACAACCTGAGCACGGGCGATGTGTCCGGCACCGGCAAGGACGGCCGTGTGACCAAGGGCGACGTGCTCGGCGCCGTCGCCGCGGGCACCTCGGCCAAGGCGCCCGCGCCAACCGTGGCCGCCCCGGCCGCCAAGCCCGCGCTGCCGCAGGTGTCCGCCCCCGTGCGCGCGCAAGACCTGGGCGATCGCCCCGAAGAGCGCGTGCCGATGAGCCGCCTGCGTGCGCGCATCGCCGAGCGCCTGCTGCAATCGCAATCGACGAACGCGATCCTGACCACCTTCAACGAAGTGAACATGGCCCCGGTCATGGACATGCGCAAGAAGTTCCAGGACCAATTCACCAAGGAGCACGGGGTCAAGATCGGCTTCATGAGCTTCTTCGTGAAGGCCGCGGTACACGCCCTCAAGAAGTTCCCGGTGCTCAACGCCTCGGTGGACGGCAACGACGTGCTGTACCACGGCTACTTCGATATCGGCATCGCCGTCGGCTCGCCGCGCGGTTTGGTGGTGCCCATCCTGCGCAACGCCGACCAGATGAGCTTTGCGGACATCGAGAAGAAGATCGCCGAGTACGGCAAGAAGGCGCAAGAGGGCAAGCTGAGCATCGAAGAGATGACCGGTGGCACTTTCTCGATCTCCAATGGCGGCACCTTCGGCTCGATGCTGTCGACGCCCATCATCAACCCGCCGCAGTCGGCCATCCTGGGCGTGCACGCGACCAAGGACCGCGCGGTGGTGGAGAACGGCCAGATCGTCATCCGCCCGATGAACTACCTCGCCATGAGCTACGACCACCGGATCATTGATGGCCGCGAAGCCGTGCTCGGCCTGGTTGCGATGAAGGAAGCGCTGGAAGATCCGTCGCGCCTTCTGTTCGACATCTGAGGACGCACACAGATGGCTGATACCAAACAATTCGACGTCATCGTGATCGGTGGCGGCCCGGGCGGCTACATCGCCGCCATCCGCGCGGCGCAGCTGGGCTTCAACGTCGCGTGCATTGACGAATGGAAAAACGGCAAGGGCGGCCCGGCACCGGGCGGCACTTGCACCAACGTCGGGTGCATCCCGTCGAAGGCGCTGCTGCAATCGTCCGAGCACTACGAGCACGCCGGCAAGCACTTCGCGGACCACGGCATCAACGTGTCGGGCCTCTCGCTCGATATCGACAAGATGCTGGCCCGCAAAGACCAGGTCGTGAAGCAGAACAACGACGGCATCCTGTACCTGTTCAAGAAGAACAAGATCGCCTTCTTCCACGGCCGCGGCTCGTTCGTGAAAGCCGGTGACGCGGGCTACGAAATCAAGGTGGCTGGCGCGACCGAAGAGACCCTCGTCGGCAAGCAGATCGTCATTGCGACCGGCTCCAACGCGCGCGCGCTGCCAGGCACGCCCTTCGACGAAGAGAACATCCTCTCGAACGACGGCGCGCTGCGTGTCGGCGCCGTGCCCAAGAAACTCGGCCTGATCGGCGCGGGCGTGATCGGCCTCGAGATGGGTTCGGTCTGGCGCCGGCTGGGCGCTGAAGTGACGGTGCTCGAAGGCCTGCCGACATTCCTGGGTGCGGTCGATGAGCAGATCGCCAAGGAAGCCAAGAAGGCCTTCGACAAGCAGGGCCTGAAGATCGAGCTCGGCGCGAAGGTCGGCGAGATCAAGTCGTCGAAGAAGGGCGTCAGCATCGCCTACACGACGGCCAAGGGCGAAGCCCAGACGCTGGAAGTCGACAAGCTGATCGTGTCGATCGGCCGCGTGGCCAATACCATGGGTTTGAACGCCGAAGCCGTGGGCCTCAAGCTCGACGAACGCGGTGCCATCACCGTCGACGACGAGTGCAAGACCAACCTGCCGAACGTCTGGGCCATCGGCGACGTCGTGCGCGGCCCGATGCTCGCGCACAAGGCGGAAGAAGAGGGTGTCGCGGTGGCCGAGCGCATCGCGGGGCAGCACGGTCACGTCAACTTCAACACCATTCCGTGGGTGATCTACACGTCGCCTGAAATCGCTTGGGTCGGCCAGACCGAGCAGCAGCTCAAGGCCGAAGGCCGCGCTTACAAGGCGGGCACTTTCCCCTTCCTGGCCAACGGCCGCGCGCGCGCGCTGGGCGACACGACCGGCATGGTCAAGTTCCTGGCCGACGCAACCACCGACGAGATCCTCGGCGTGCACATGGTCGGCCCGCAGGTGAGCGAACTCATCTCGGAAGCCGTGGTCGCCATGGAGTTCAAGGCGAGCGCAGAAGACATCGCGCGCATCTGCCACGCGCACCCGTCGCTGTCGGAAGCAACGAAGGAAGCCGCGCTGGCCGTCGACAAGCGCACGCTGAACTTCTGAACTTCTGAACTTCTGAACTTCTGAGCCTTTGAGCGTCAAGCAAGCCTACGAAGCGGAACTCGCCACGCGCGGGTTCCAGAGCGACCCCGCGCAACTGCGCGCGGTCGAGGCGCTCGACCGTTGTGCGCGCGAGTGGGGCGAGTACAAGGCCCGGCGGTCCAACGCGCTGAAGAAGCTGGTCAACCGGCCCGACATCCCGCGCGGTGTGTACATGCACGGAGGGGTCGGACGGGGCAAGAGCTTCCTGATGGACCTGTTCTTCAACGCGGTGCCGTTGCAGCGCAAGACGCGCCTGCATTTCCACGAGTTCATGCGTGAAGTGCACCGCGAACTGGCCGACCTGCAAGGCATCCAGAATCCGCTGGACGAACTGGGAAAGCGCATCTCCAAGCGCTACAAGTTGATTTGCTTCGACGAGTTCCACGTGGCGGACATCACGGACGCGATGATCCTCCACCGCCTGCTCACAGCGCTGTTCGACAACGGCGTGGGCTTCGTGACCACCTCCAATTTCAAGCCCGATGATCTGTATCCGGACGGGCTGCACCGCGACCGCATCCTGCCGGCTATTGCGTTGCTCAACGAAAAGCTGGAAGTGCTGAGCGTCGACAACGGCACCGACTACCGGCGCCGCACGCTCGAACAATTGCGCATGTACCTCACGCCAAACGGCGCGGGGGCCGACCAGGAAATGCGCGATGCCTTCGTCAAACTGGCCGAGGCGGCGGACGAGAACCCCGTGCTGCACATCGAGCAGCGCGAGATCCATGCACGGCGCAAGGCAGGCGGCGTGGTGTGGTTCGACTTCAAGACGCTGTGCGGCGGCCCGCGCTCGCAGAACGACTATCTCGAAATCGCGACCCAGTTTCACACTGTGCTGCTCTCGGATGTGCCGCAGATGGGTGTCAACCGTGCCTCGGAAGCACGCCGTTTCACATGGCTGGTGGATGTGTTCTACGATCGCCGCGTGAAACTGATCCTGTCCGCCGAAGTGCCGCCCGAAGCCCTCTACACCGAGGGCCCGCTCGCGCACGAATTCCCGCGCACGGTGTCGCGACTCAACGAAATGCAATCGGCCGAGTTCCTGGCGCTGGAACGGCGCCTGGTCGATACACGGCTGACATGAAACACCTCGTCGTTGCACTGTGGATGGCGGGCGCGGCCTGTGCGGCAAGTGCGCAAGTGCAGGTGCTTCCGGCCGGGATCGACCTCGAGGCCGAACGGGCCCGACTCTCGACCGAACGCCAGGCCGCCGAGGCGCAAGCCGAGCGCGAGCGGGTGGCTTGCTACCAGAAGTTCATGGTCGAGAGCTGCCTCAAGGACACGCGCCAACGGCTTCGCACGCGCTCTGATGACTTGAAGCGCCAGCAGGCCGCGATCAACGACATTGACCGCCAGCGTCGCGCGGCCAGGCAACTGGACCGGTTGGAAGAGAAGGGCGCCGCGCCGCGCACGCTTGACGACCCGGCGCAGCAGGCGCAATCGCAAAAGGCTCAGCAGGAACGCGAGCAACGTGCGGCCGACCATGCGGCCAGTCGCGCGTCCATGGCCGCCGAAGCCGGTGAACGGCGGCGCGAACTGAAGGCTCGGCAGCGTGCCAAAGCGGCCGAGCAGGTCAAGGCACAGGAGCGGCGCGCAGCCGCGCCCGCCGAGCGTGCTCGCCACGAGCGAAAGTTGCAGGAAGCGGCGGAGCATCAAGCCGATTTGGCCCGACGTAACGCCGAGCGCACGAAGCCGCGCGCGGCCCCGCTACCTCCGCCACCGCCCTGAGCACGCCGTCAAGGCGTGTCAGATGCCGGAGAGTTGGCGCTCGGCAGCGGCTCCAGCTTCAGTACCGCCAGAGAAAGGTTGTCGCCCGTGCCGCGGGCGCGGCGGCGTGCCTCCGTCACCAGCAGCTCGACGGCCGCACGGGGCGGCTGCTCGGCCAGCACGGCACCCATCTCCTCCGGCGTGAAGTAGTGCCAGAGCCCGTCGCTGCACGCGATCAGCAGATCGCCGGCGCGCATCTTCGGAATCAGGTGCACTTCGATCGGGGGCGGCGTCGCGGCCATGCCGAGGCAGCCGAGCAGGATGTTGCTCTGCGGATGGATGTTGGCTTCTTCCGCCGTGATCTCGCCGCGGTCGACGAGGGCCTGCACATAGGAGTGATCGCGCGTGCGCTTGACCAGCCTGCCGCGACGGAAATGGTAGATGCGGGAATCGCCGGCGTGGACCCAGGCGCAGTCGCCCTTGGGATTCAGCAGGAAGGCCGCCACGGTGCTGTGCGGCTCTTGCTCGCTCGACAAGGCCGTGAGCTTGATGACCGTGTGCGCGTCGTTCAGCAACTGGCGCAGCAGGGCCGCGGGCTCGTCGCGTTCGGGCGTGTAGCGCGCAAACAGCTGCTGGGCCGTCATCAGCACCTGGTCGGCCGCCTTGCGCCCGCCGCTGCGCCCACCCATCCCGTCGGCCACGATGCCCAGCACGCAACCATGCGCGCGTGGATGCGCGAGCATCAGAACTTGGTCCTGCTGGTAAGGGCGGTCTCCCTTGTGGAGGCCGGTGGCGGCGGCGATGCGAAAACCTCGGGTCATGTACGGCGCCGTGAGCGCGTTTCCTGTTGGGGCGTGTCGGAAGCCGACGTATTATCAAGCGAACCTCAGGCGCGCCTTCGCGCCGCCCCGCGACCGTTGGACTCCAATCTTCATTCCGCCTCCCGTCAGCTGATCGAATTGCGCATGGAGCACGGCGATCTCGATGCCTCTATCGACCGGCTGGGCGAAGGCGCGCCGCAGGACGAGCTGCTGTTGCGGCGCCTGAAAAAGCGCCGCCTCGCGCTTCGCGACCAGATCGCACGGCTCGAACGCACGCTCGCTCCGCAGGAACCGGCTTGACGGCCCTCGAACAGCAGGTGCGCGATGCCTTCGCGCAGGACGGCGTGTTGTCGCGCGCGGCCGAGCACTTCCGCGAGCGCACCGGGCAGACCGAGATGGCGCTCGCCGTCGCCCGCACCATCGAAGACGGTGGCGTGCTGGTCGTGGAGGCGGGCACCGGTGTGGGCAAGACCTTCTCGTACCTGGTGCCGGCCTTGCTGAGCGGGGAGCGCGTGCTGCTGTCGACCGCCACCAAGGCGCTGCAGGACCAACTCTTCGGGCGCGATCTGCCGCGCCTGGTCGAGGCGCTCGGACTGCCGCTTCGCACCGCGTTGCTCAAGGGGCGCGCCAGCTATGTCTGCCTGCACCGTCTCGGTCTGGCGCGCCACGATGCCTCGTTGCCTGAGCGGGGCAGCTTGCGGACGCTCGCCAAGATTGAGCAGTGGTCGACCAGCACGCGCACCGGCGATCTGGCTGAACTGCCGGGTCTTGACGAGCGCTCGCCGCTGATTCCGCTGGTCACCTCCACCCGCGACAACTGCCTGGGCGCGCAGTGCCCGCAGTTCAAACCCTGCCATGTGAACCTCGCGCGTCGCGAGGCGCTGGCAGCGGATGTGGTGGTGATCAACCATCACCTGTTCTTTGCCGACCTGGCCGTACGCGAAACCGGCATGGCCGAACTGCTGCCGACCGTGCGCGTGGTGGTGTTCGACGAAGCCCATCAGCTCAACGAAACCGGCGTGCAGTTTCTTGGCGTGCAACTGGGCACCGGCCAGGTTCTCGATTTCGCGCGCGATCTGCTGGCCGCCGGTCTGCAGCATGCGCGCGGCCTTGTCGATTGGCACCAGCGCGTGGCCGCCGTGGAGCGCAGCGCGCGGGAGCTGCGCCTGGTCGCGGGCAAGCAATGGGCCGGCGCCAAGCTGCGCTGGTTCGGCGCCGCGCCCGAGAACCTTCCTGCGGCGCTCTGGCAAGGCGCGCTCGACGAAATGCAGTCCGCCTTCGAGTCCGCGGCCGAAGGGCTCGACAGCGTCAGCGAGTTGTCGCCCGACTTCGTGCGGCTGCATGAGCGCGCGTTGCAACTCGCTGCGCGGGCGGCCCGTTTCGCCGCGCCGTGCGAGAGCGGCTGCGTGCGCTGGGTCGACGTCGGCACGCAGTTGCGGCTGATGGAATCGCCGCTCGACATCGCGGAGGCGATGCGCACGCGGGTCCTGAAACTGCGGGCGGCCTCCTCTGACGATCGTGACGTCGACGACGGCGGGGAGGGCGCGCGCGCCTGGATCTTCACTTCGGCCACGCTCGGCGACGAGCCGACGCTGCGCTGGTTCACCGAACCCTGCGGTCTGGGTGATGCCGAGGTGCTGCGCGTGCAGAGTCCGTTCGACTACGCGCAGCAGGCTGCGCTGTACGTGCCGCGCGTCTTTCCCAAACCCAACGATCCTTCGCACAGCGTGCAGGTCGCCGCCCTGGCGGCCCGCGCCGCGGGCGTGCTGGGCGGGCGGACGCTGGTGCTGACCACCACCCTGCGTGCGCTGCGAACCATCGGCGATGCCATGCGGCAGCATCTCGAGCGACTCGATGCACCACGCCGACCGGAGGTGCTTGTGCAGGGCGAGCTACCCAAGCGCGTGCTGATGGACCGTTTCCGCGAAGGCGACAGCGCGGGCCGCGGCGGCTGCGTGCTGGTCGCGTCGGCCACGTTTTGGGAGGGTTTCGATGCGCCGGGCGATTCGCTGCAGCTGGTCGTGATCGACAAGCTGCCCTTTCCGCCACCCAACGATCCGCTGGTGGAGGCGCGCTCGCAGCGGCTTGAAGCACAGGGCCGGAATGCGTTCGGGGACTATTCGTTGCCCGAGGCAGCCGTGGCGCTCAAGCAGGGCGCGGGCCGGTTGATTCGCCGCGAAAGCGACCAGGGCGTGCTGGTGATTTGCGATACCCGCCTTGTCGCGATGGGGTATGGGCGCCGGCTGCTGGCCGCGTTGCCGCCGATGCGCAGGCTGGACAGCGAGGCGGATTTCGATGCCGCACTCGCCGCGCTGGCGCCCTAGCGCGAAGCTGCGCCGCTCAGGCCAGGCTGCACCGCTCAGATCACCAGACCTTCCACCAAGGATCGTCGTTGCCGCGGAAGCCACGCGTCAAGTATTCGCTCTTCGGGTAATTGGTGGTCAGCACGCGTTGCGCGTCGTCACGCAGGTCGTTGAGGCCCAGCGCATCGTACGAACGCACCATGATGTACAGCGCTTCTTCAAGTGCCGGCACTTCGCGGTAGTCGGCCAGCGCCAACTGCGCGCGGTTGATGGCTGCCAGATAGGCACCGCGGGTGTAGTAGTAGCGCGCCACATGCACTTCGTACTGCGCGAGCGAGTTCACGATGTAGTTCATGCGCTGACGCGCATCGGGTGCGTAGCGGGATTCGGGGAAGCGGGTGACCAGTTCCTTGAACGACTCGAAGGACTCTTTCGCCGCTTTCTGATCGCGCTCCGACAGATCCTGCCGCGTCAGGAACGAGAACATGCCCAGTTCGTCGTTGAAGTTGATCACGCCCTTGAGGTACAGCGCGTAATCGATGGCCGGGCTGGCCGGATGCAGCTTGAGGAAGCGGTCGATGGTGGCGATGGCGGCCGGCTTTTCGCTGGCCTTGTACTGGGCGTAGGCCTTGTCGAGCTGGGCCTGCTGGGCCAGCGGTGTGCCGGCGGCGCGGCCTTCGAGCTTCTCGAACAGGGGCACGGCCTTGTCGTAAGCACCGGAGTTAGCTTCGTCCTTGGCTTCCGCATAAATGCGGTTGGGGCTCCAGTTCGCGGTTTTGTCCGTCTCGGTCGTCGAGCATCCGACCGTCAGCAGGGCGGCAGCGCTGAGGGCCATCCAGCCGGGGACCGATAATTTGGCGCGAAACATCACATGCGGCTTTCGTGAAACAGGTACCTTCAATTATATCGGCCGCCCCTTCCGGCGACGCCTTCGACCCGCCCGAGCCGGACGAGGGCGCCGAGCCGTCCGAACCCAGCGAAGTACGGGCCTTCGCCATCGAGGCGGCGCAGCACGGCGAACGGCTTGATCGCGCGCTCGCCAGCCTGGTGCCCGAGTTTTCACGCAGCTACCTCCAGCAACTGATCGAGGCCGGCGCGGTCTCGGTGCAGGACCGTGTGCTGACCAAGGTGTCTGCCACGGTGCGCGTGGGGCAGAGCGGTCGCATCGAACTGCGACCGACGCCGCAGAGCCAGGCGTTCCGGCCTGAGCCCATGGCGCTGGTCTCCCTCTACGAAGACGCGCATCTGCGCATCATCGACAAGCCGGCCGGCCTGGTCGTACATCCGGCGCCGGGCCACTGGAGCGGCACCTTGCTCAACGGCCTGCTCGCGCTCGACCCCAATGCCATTGCGTTGCCGCGCGCCGGCATCGTGCACCGGCTCGACCGCGATACCAGCGGTCTGATGGTGGTGGCGCGCACGCGCGCGGTGATGGACGCGCTGGTCGGGCTCATCGCCGCGCGCGAGGTGAAGCGCCAATACCTCGCCCTGGCGCACAAACCGTGGCTCGGCGCGGCGGCGCGGCAGGTCGATGCACCGATCGGGCGCGATCCTCGCAACCGGCTGCGCATGGCGGTGGTCGATCTCGAGCGGCATCCCGGCAAGACGGCACGCACCCTGTTCGAGCGGCTCGATAGCCGGGCGGAGGGCTGCGCGGTCCGTTGCACGCTGGAAACCGGTCGGACCCACCAGATCCGGGTGCACATGGCGTCGATCGGTCATCCGCTGGTCGGCGACGCCCTGTACGGCGGCGCACCCCTCGGGCCGATGGCCCGCCAGGCGCTGCACGCCTTTCGCCTGGCGTTTGTCCACCCTGTCACGCAGGCACCGCTGGAGTTTCTGGCGCCGCCGCCGCCGGACCTGGTCCAGGCGCTGCAGGCCTGGGGGCTGGATTACAATCGCGCCTGACGACCTGCAGCCCGCTGCAGGTCGCGCCGGCCCGCCGATGTCGCCGGCCTTGCGTTGTGACCGCCGAGTGCCGGCAACGCCCTTTCCATCCTTCTGAACAAGCGCCGCGAAGGCGCCTTTTTCCCGGATCACGCGAACCATGAATACGGCGGATGCCAAGCGCATTCTTGAAACCGCCTTGATCTGTTCGACCCAGCCGTTGCCGGTACGCGATCTGCGCGTGCTGTTCGACGATGAATTGGGTGCCGACACGATCAAGACGCTGTTGCTCGAACTGCAGGAAGACTGGACGCAACGCGGCCTCGAACTGGTGAGCGTCGGCAGCGGCTGGCGCTTTCAGAGCCGGCCCGAAATGCGTGACCACCTCGATCGCCTGCACCCCGAAAAGCCGCCGCGCTACACGCGCGCCGTGCTGGAAACGTTGGCGATCATTGCCTATCGGCAGCCCGTCACGCGCGGCGACATGGAAGACATCCGCGGCGTCACCATCAACTCGCTGATCATCAAACAGCTCGAAGATCGCAATTGGGTCGAGGTGATCGGCCACCGCGAAACCGTGGGCCGGCCCGGCCTCTACGCCACCACGCGGCAATTTCTCGATGACCTGGGTCTCGAATCGCTCGACCAGTTGCCGCTGATCGAAACGCCGGCGCAGCAGGGCGCGCTGCTCGATGCGCTCGAAGACGCGGCCGGCCATCAGCCCGCCTTGCCCATGGATGCGCTCGACGAAGCGCCAGTTGACCAGCCGGTTGAAGAAGCGCTGCCCGTTGAGTCCTCCGGCACTCTGGATTCCGCCGCCAACGAAGCCAGCGACCTCGGCGACGCCCATGGCAGCGCCGCCGCCGCCGAGCCCGCTCCGGCGGCTTTTGCAGCCACGCAGAACGACCCCGCTCCCGACGTACTGCCCGACGACACCGACCTCCCCGCCGCCCCTTCCGGAAACACCCCATGAGTTCCTCTGAGTCTGACGACGCGATCAAGCCATCGGCCGATCCGATCCCCGAAGCGAACGGGGAAGCCGTGCCTGCAGCGGTTTCCGCGACGAATGCGCCGGCGAACGAGGGTAGCGAGGCGCCGCGCAAGCGCAAACCGCGCGCGCGCAAGGCCGGCTTGCCGGTCGACGCGGCACCGGGCGCCGCCGATCCCGTGAACACCGAGAGCACGGCGCCGCCTGCGCCGGAGGCGATCGCCAACCCGGACGCTGCCGTGGAGGCGCCCGAGCGCGTCGCGCCTACTGAGCCCGCCGCGCCGGCTGCCTTGCCGCATCGCGAGGCTGCGCCCGCGCAATCTCGAGGCGACGACCGGGATCAAGAGGACGGCGAAGAAGACGAAGAGGATGAAGAAGACGAGCCCGACGAGGAAGAAGACGACCTCGATCGCGCGCGCCGCGCGGCCGACCGCGCGCAGCGCAATGCGCCGCCGACCGAGCCGATCCGCTTCGCCGATGTGATTTCGGGCCAGTTCGATGCCGACGAGGAAAGCCCCGAGGTGCCGCCGCTCAAGCGCGTGCTGCTGCCCGAGGCCGATTCCCCGAAACTGCACAAGGTGCTGGCGCAGGCCGGGCTGGGTTCGCGGCTCGAGATGGAGGCATTGATCCTGCAAGGCCGCATCTCGGTCAACAACGAACCGGCGCACATCGGCCAGCGCATCCAGTACGGCGACCAGGTCAAGATCAACGGCAAGCCGATTCGCTACCGCATCGCGCCGCCGCCGCCGCGCGTGATCGCATATCACAAGCCGGTGGGGGAAGTGGTGACGCACGACGATCCGCAGAACCGGCCCACGGTGTTTCGCAAGCTGCCCCGGTTGCAGCAGGGCAAGTGGCAGTCGGTCGGGCGCCTCGACCTGAACACCGAAGGCCTGTTGCTGTTCAGCAGCTCCGGTGATCTCGCGAACCAATTGATGCATCCGCGCTTCGGCCTGGAGCGCGAGTACGCGGTCCGGGTGCTGGGCGCGATCAATGCAGAAGAAAAGAAGAAGCTGCTCGAAGGCGTCCGGCTCGACGACGGCATGGCGCAGTTCGGCACCATCGAAGAGGGCGGCGGCGAAGGTTCGAACCACTGGTACCGCGTCACGATTTCGGAAGGGCGCAATCGCGAGGTGCGGCGCCTGTTCGAATCGGTCGGCCATGCGGTCAGCCGGCTGATCCGCATCCGCTATGGCGCGATGGTGCTGCCGCGCGGGCTCAAGCGCGGCGCCTGGATGGAACTCGACGACCGTGACATCCGTGCGCTGTTCCAAGCGGTCGGCGCGGGCGCCGAGCGGGCGCCGCGGCCAGCGCCAGGCGGCAATGGCGGCGGCCGCACCGGTCGCAACACAAAGCCACGCCGGGGCAACCGCAACGGCGGTCCGCGCGACGACGCACGCGGTCCGGCGGGACCCGGCGAAGGGCAGGCCGCACGCGGAGATCGCGGCCGCGGCAATGGTCCCGGCAACGGGAATCGCGGCGGCAATGCCGGCGGCCCACCACAGGGGCGCCGCAACAACGGCGGCAACCGTGGCGATCGCCAGGGGGACGACCGTCCGCCGAGCGGCGCCAATCAGCCCGATCCGATGAAGACATCGCTGGGCTACATCGGCGCCGACAGCTTCTCGCGTCAGCGGAAGGAACAGCGCCAGGGGCCGCGCCGTGGCGGTGGTGGCGGCAATGGCGGCGGCGGTCCGTCGGGCGGCAATTTCGGCGGGCAGGGCGGCAATCGCCGCCGCGGCCGCTAGTCCCGGCCATCAGTTGCGGTCTTTCGCGGGTCTTTCACGATCCGCGGCAGCCGCGCCGGTTAAAATCAGAGGCTTTGTCAAGGCAGTGCAACCATCGGTTGCGGCTGTGACGAAACTCCGCAAAATCAAAGCTCAGGAAGCATTTCAATGGCCATCGAACGTACCCTCTCCATCATCAAGCCCGACGCCGTCGCCAAGAACGTCATCGGCAAGATCGTCTCCCGCTTCGAGGCCGCCGGCCTCAAGATCGTGGCCGCCAAGCTCGTGCACCTTTCGCGCAACGAAGCCGAGCAGTTCTACGCCGTGCACAAGGAACGTCCGTTCTTCAAGGATCTGGTCGATTTCATGATCTCGGGCCCCGTGTTCGTGCAGGCACTCGAAGGCGAAAACGCCATCGCCAAGAACCGTGACCTGATGGGCGCTACCGACCCGAAGAAGGCCGCCGCCGGCACCATCCGCGCCGACTTCGCCGACAGCATCGACGCGAACGCCGTGCACGGTTCGGACGCACCTGAAACCGCCGCCGCCGAAGTGGCGTTCTTCTTCGCCGGCCTCAACGTCTACGCACGTTGAGGTCGCGCCGACCGCTGCAATGACGACGACCAACCTGCTCGAATTCGATCTCGAGGGGTTGGCTGCGTTCTGCGAACGGCTCGGCGAGAAACGATTCCGCGCAACCCAGCTGTTTCGCTGGATCCATCAGCGCGGGGCGAGCGATTTCGGCCAGATGACCGATCTGGCGAAGTCGCTGCGCGAAAAACTGGCGACCACGGCACGCATCGAAGCATTGCCGGTCGCCACCCAACAAGAGTCGACCGACGGCACGATCAAGTGGCTGTTCGATGTCGGTGACGGCAATGCGGTCGAGGCCGTGTTCATCCCCGAAGACGATCGCGGCACGCTGTGCGTGTCGTCGCAGGCGGGCTGCGCCGTGGGATGCCGCTTCTGCTCGACCGGGCACCAGGGCTTCAGCCGCAACCTCACGACGGGCGAGATCACCGCCCAGCTCTGGTTTGCGGAGCACTTTTTGCGCAAGCACCTGCAGCGCAATGAGCGCGTCATCTCCAACGTCGTGATGATGGGCATGGGCGAGCCGCTCCAGAACTACAGCGCGCTGGTGCCGGCGCTGCGCACGATGCTCGACGACAACGCCTACGGGCTGTCCCGCCGCCGCGTGACGGTGTCGACCTCGGGCGTGGTCCCGATGATCGACCGCCTCGGCGCCGATTGCCCGGTGGCGCTGGCGGTGTCGCTGCATGCGCCCAACGACCCGTTGCGTGACGACCTGGTGCCGCTCAATCGCAAGTACCCGATCGCCGAACTGCTCGAAGCCTGCAAGCGATATCTCGCGCATGCGCCGCGCGACTTCATCACCTTCGAATACTGCATGCTCGATGGTGTCAACGACCAGCCCGAACACGCGAAGCAATTGCTGGATCTGGTGCGTGCGAGCGGCGTCTCTTGCAAGTTCAACCTGATCCCCTTCAACCCCTTTCCCGCCTCGGGCCTGCTGCGCTCGCCGCAGCCGCGCGTGCTCGCGTTCGCCAAGGTGCTGAGCGAAGCCGGGATCGTGACCACGGTGCGCAAGACGCGCGGCGACGACATCGACGCGGCCTGCGGCCAGCTGGCCGGCGACGTCAAGGACCGCACGCGCGCGGCCGAGCGCATGGCCGAACGCCGCGCTTCCGGTCGCACCATTGTTTTGCATCCGGTCACCGCGACCGCCCCCCAGGAGCATTGAGACGATGACCAAGCCCACGAAGACCGCATCCCGTCTCTGGATGCTGATGTTCGCCGGCGCAGCCCTGGCCGCAGGATTGACGGGTTGCGCGGGCAACCAGGCGAACGCGCCGGTGGCCAGCACGGCGGGGCTCGGAGCCGGCCTGGTGACAGATTCCGACGAGACGAACGAGCGCCGCCGCGCGCGCATCCGGCTGGAATTGGCCATTGGCTATTTCGAGCAGGGCCAGACCACGGTCGCGCTCGACGAAATCAAGCAGGCGCTGGTGGCCGACCCCACGTTCGCAGACGCCTACAACCTGCGCGGCCTCGTCTACATGCGGCTGAACGATGCCGGGCTTGCCGAAGACAGCTTCCGCCGTGCGATCGCGCTGCGGCCACGCGAGCCGAACACCCTGCACAACTACGGCTGGCTGCTGTGCCAGCAGAAGCGTTTTGGCGATGCACAAAGGCAGTTTGCTGCGGCGCTCGACATCCCCAACTATGCGGATCGGGGCAAGACCCTCATGACGCAGGGCGTCTGCGAACTGCAGGCCGGCAATCGCGCCGAGGCCGAGCAGATCCTGCTCAAAGCCTACGAGGTCGATGCCGGCAACCCGGTCGTGGGCTACAACCTGGCGTCGTTGCTGGCGCAGCGCCAGGACTGGTCGCGCGCACAGTTCTACATCCGCCGCGTCAACAACAGTCCGTCGGCGAATGCAGAGAGCCTGTGGCTGGGCATCAAGGTGGAGCGTCAGCTCAACAATCGCGAGGCGCTGGCGCAGCTGGCTGGCCAGCTGCAGCGCCGTTTCTCCCAATCGCGGGAGGCTATCGCGTACGAACGCGGGAATTTCAATGATTGAACGCGCGTCGGAATTCGGCGCATCGTCGGCTGCCCCGCTGGTGGCCGCGGACCGCGCGCACATGTCGGCCGGCGACATGCTTCGCGAGGCTCGCGAGGCGCATGGCCTGCACATCGAGATGGTGGCCGCTGCGCTCAAGGTGCCACCGCAGAAAATACAGGCCCTCGAGGACGACGACATCGAGGCCTTGCCCGATCCAGTGTTTGCGCGCGCGCTCGCAGCGAGCGTCTGCCGGGCCTTGCGAATCGATCCTGCGCCGGTGCTCGCCAAGTTGCCGGGCGCATTGCGCCCCGGTCTGGCCGAGGCCGACAAGTCCATGGGCTCGCACATCCGTGAGGGCGCGCCGCGCTCGGGTGGCACCGCGAGCGGCCGGCCTTCGCGCACGGCCTTGATCGTGGTTGCACTGCTGCTGGTGGCGGCTGGGGCATTGTTCCTCATGCCGCAGACCGTGTTCGACCAGGTTGGGGCCGCGTTCACACGCATGACCGCAAGCAGCACCAGCGGCAGTGCCGGCGGCGCCGATGAGGCAGCGCCCAGCGCAGCCGCGCCGCCCGGAACAGTGGTTGAGCCGGTGGCTCCCTCGCTGCCGCCCGCGGAATCCGCTGCAGCATCTCCTGCCGCACCCTCGGCGGGGCCCGCCCCCGAACCGGCAGCGCCCGCGTCGAATGATGTGCTGTCGTTCACGGCACGCGCCGAGGTGTGGGTCACCGTGACCGAAGCGGGAGGCAAGCAACTGTTGCGCCGCACCTTGCTGGCCGGCGAGACCGTGGCGTTGTCGGGCGCCCTGCCGCTGGCGGTGGTGGTCGGCCGGGCATCGAGCGTCGATGTGCAGGTCAGGGGGCAACCTTTCGATCTGGCACCGGTGACGCGCGGCGGCGGCGTCGCTCGCTTCGAGGTGAAGCCATGAGCGATACCGGTCGTCCCATCGCGGTGGCATCACCTTTGGCCCGCCGCTCGCGTCGGGCGCAGGTGGTCTGGGGGCCGCGCATCGTCACCGTCGGCGGCGACGCTCCGGTGCGGGTGCAGTCGATGACCAACACCGACACGGTCGACGCAATCGGCACGGCGATCCAGGTCAAGGAACTGGCGATTGCCGGCTCGGAGATGGTGCGCATCACCGTCAATACGCCCGAAGCCGCCGCGCAGGTGCCGTACATCCGCGAGCAGCTCGATCGCATGGGAATCGACGTGCCGCTGATCGGCGATTTCCATTACAACGGCCATCGCCTGCTGACCGACTACCCGGCCTGCGCCGAGGCGCTGAGCAAGTACCGCATCAACCCCGGCAACGTGGGCAAGGGCGACAAGAAAGACAAGCAGTTCGGGCAGATGATCGACGCCGCCATGCGCTGGAACAAACCGGTGCGCATCGGC
The DNA here is from genome assembly GCA_004210915.1 of Variovorax sp. Classification (GTDB taxonomy): domain Bacteria; phylum Pseudomonadota; class Gammaproteobacteria; order Burkholderiales; family Burkholderiaceae_C; genus Variovorax. The sequence goes on from SEGS01000036.1 coordinate 24,610, forward strand.
GTGAACTGGGGCAGTCTTGATCAGGAATTGCTGGCCGACCTGATGGACATCAACAGCCGCCGCGCGCAGCCTTGGGACGCGAAACAGGTGATGTACGAGGCACTGATCACGTCGGCGATCGATTCCGCGAAGCTGGCCGAGTCGATGGGCATGAACGGCAACCAGGTCATCCTGAGCTGCAAGGTGAGCGGCGTGCAGGACCTGATCTCGGTCTACCGTGAACTGGCCAAACGCTGCGACTACGCCTTGCACCTCGGCTTGACCGAAGCGGGCATGGGCACCAAGGGCACTGTGGCTTCGGCGACCGCGCTCTCCATCCTGCTGCAGGAAGGCATCGGTGACACGATCCGTGTGTCGCTCACGCCGCAGCCGGGCGAAGCGCGCACGCAGGAGGTGTTGATTGCCAACGAGATCCTGCAGGCGCTCGGACTGCGTGTGTTTGTGCCGAGCGTGACCGCCTGCCCGGGCTGCGGCCGGACCACCAGCACCACCTTCCAGGAACTCGCCAAGCAGATCGACGACTACCTTCGGCTGCAGATGCCCGTCTGGCGCAAAAAGTACCCGGGCGTCGAGAACCTCAAAGTGGCCGTGATGGGCTGCATCGTGAACGGCCCCGGCGAGAGCAAGCACGCCGACATCGGCATCAGCCTGCCCGGCACCGGCGAAGCGCCGGCGGCGCCTGTTTTCATCGACGGCGAGAAGGCGCTCACGCTGCGAGGCGACAACATTGCCAGCGAGTTCCACCAACTGGTCGAAACATACATCGACAAGCGCTTCGGCAGCGCCAGCGCTGCCTCTGCCGCCTGAATTTTTCCCCGAGAGTCATGGCCGAAAAACTGAATGCCGTCAAAGGCATGAACGACATCCTGCCGCCGGAATCCGCGCGCTGGGAGGCGCTGGAGCAAACGGTGCGTGAGGTCATGGGCCTCTACGCCTACCGCAATGTCCGCACGCCGATCCTCGAGCACACCGCGCTTTTCGTCCGCGGCATCGGTGAGGTGACGGACATCGTCGAGAAGGAGATGTACGCCTTCGAGGACCGTTCTGACAAGCACGGGCAGGCCGAGCATCTGGCGATGCGCCCGGAGAACACCGCGGGCCTCGTGCGCGCGGTGATCGAGCACAACATGCTCTACGACGGCCCGAAGCGCCTTTGGTACACCGGCCCGATGTTCCGGCGCGAGAAGCCGCAACGCGGCCGTTATCGCCAGTTTCACCAGATCGGCGCCGAGGCGCTCGGCTTTGCCGGCCCCGATGTCGACGCGGAGTTGATCCTGCTCGCGAGCGCACTTTGGAAGCGCCTCGGCCTGACCGACGTGCGCCTCGAGCTCAACAGCCTGGGCCAGGCGCCCGAGCGCGCGCAGCACCGCGCACAGCTCATCGCGCACTTCGAGAAGCACGCGGACAAGCTCGATGAAGATGGCAAGCGCCGGCTGCATAGCAATCCGCTGCGCATCCTCGACACCAAGAATCCGGCGATGAAGGACGTGGTCGAATCCGCGCCGAAGCTGATCGAGTTTCTCGGCGCCGAGTCGCTCGCGCATTTCGAGGGGCTGCAGGCCATCCTCCGGGCCAACGACATCGCTTTCACGATCAACCCGCGTCTCGTTCGCGGCCTCGACTACTACAACCTGACGGTGTTCGAGTTCGTGACCGACCGCCTCGGCGCGCAGGGCACGGTGTGTGCCGGGGGACGCTACGACGATCTCATCGCGCAGATCGGTGGCAAGCCCGCGCCGGCCGTGGGATGGGCGATGGGCATCGAACGCGTCCTTGATTTGCTGAAAGAGCAGGGCGCCGAGCTTTCCGCGCCGGCGCCCGACGCCTATGCCGTGGTGCCCGACGCCACGTCGATGCCTGTCGTGCTGCGCGTGCTGCAACAGTTACGCGAGGCCGGCGTGCACGTGCAGATGCATGCCGCGACCGCCGAAGGACTGGCGAGCTTCAAGGCCCAGATGCGCAAGGCCGATGGCAGCGGCGCTACTTCTGCCCTCATCTTCGGCGCCGATGAACTGGGCCGGGGCGAAGTCCTGGTCAAAGCGCTGCGCGACGGCAGCGGCGCGCAGACGGCACGACCGCTCGCCGACGTGGCAGCCTGGGCCGCCACCCTACAATCCTAGGCTCCGAGGGAGCCGCCGGGCCACGCCCGTTTTCCTCGCCCCTCCGGGGGACTCAACCTCCAACTGACAGCGCATGGCCACCCATCTCGATCTAGAAGAACAGGAACAGCTCGACCAGCTCAAGCATTTCTGGAACACCTACGGCACCCTGATCACCTGGATCGTGCTGCTCGCCGCGGGTGCGTTCATGGCCTGGAACGGCTGGCAGTATTACCAGCGCACCAAGGCAGCCCAGGCTGCCGCGCTGTACGACGAGGTCGAACGCAGCGCGCAAGCTGGCGACGCCGCGCGGATCGAACGTACGCTGGCCGACATGAGGGAGCGCTTCGCCGGCACAACCTATGCGCAGCAAGCGGGTTTGCTCGCTGCGAAAACGTTCCATGAAAAGGGCAACGTCGAGGCGTCGCGCAGCGCACTCACGTGGGTGGCCCAGAACGCCGTCGATCCCGGTTATCAGGCCATCGCCAAGCTCCGCCTCGCTGCGGAACTGCTCGACAGCAAGTCCTATGACGAAGCGCTCGCGCAACTCGCAGGCGCCGTGCCGAAGGAGTTCGAGCCGCTTGTCGCCGATCGCAAGGGCGATATCCATCTGGCGCAAGGCAAGCGCGATGAAGCCCGTGCCGAGTACCAGAAGGCCTGGACCGGGCTGGACGCGCGTTCGGACTACCGTCGACTGATCGAGATCAAGCTCAACGGCGTGGGTGTCGACCCGAAGAGCCTTTCGCCGTCCCCCGCAGCACCGGCTGCCCAGACCACTTCCTGATCGCACCATGAAATTTCAGCGTTTGATGCTCAGATCGCCCGCCTTGCGCGTGGGCGCGGCCGTCGTTCTTGCGGCGACCCTTGCGGCTTGCGGCGGACCGCCGAAGCCCAAGCCCGCGGAACTGCCCACCAATGTCGCGCTGCTCGGCGTGCGGCAGGCATGGGCCGTTCGCATCCCGACCGTGAACTTCCCGTTGACGACCAACGTCAGCGGCGACACGGTGACGGTGGCGGGTGCCGATGGCACCGTGGTCGCGATCGACGCGCGGGCCGGCCAGGAGACATGGCGCGCCAGCGCCGGTGCGCGCCTGGTCGCCGGTGTGGGCAGCGATGGCTCGATGGCCGCCGTGGTCACCGTCAATAACGAGCTGGTCGCGCTGCAAGGCGGCAAGGTTCTCTGGAAGCAGCGGCTCCCGGCCCAGGCGTTCACGGCGCCGCTGGTCGCAGGACGCCGCGTGTTCGTGCAAACGGCGGATCGCACGCTGAGCGCGTGGGATGGCCAGACCGGCCGTCGCCTGTGGGCGCAGCCGCGCACGGCCGACCAGCTCGTGCTGCGCAAGCCGGGTGTGCTGCTCGCCGTCGGTGACACGCTGGTCACTGGCATCGGCGGCCGCCTGGTCGGCATCAATCCGGCCAATGGCTCGTCGCGTTGGGAATCGCCCATCGCTGCGCCGCGCGGGACCAACGATGTCGAGCGCCTGGTCGATCTGACCGGCAGCGTCAGCCGCCTGGGTGACAGCGTGTGTGCCCGTGCGTACTACGCGACGGTTGGCTGTGTCGATGCCTCGCGCGGCACTTTGCGGTGGAGCAAGCCGGCGTCGGGCGCGGAAGGCGTGAGCGGCGACGAGCGCTTCGTCTACGGCACCGAGGCCGATGGCGTCGTCCGCGCCTGGGGCCGCAGCGACGGAGAAAGCGCGTGGCAGACCGACCGCTACAAGTACCGCGAACTCACCGCGCCGCTGGCTGCCGGTCGCTCGGTCATCGTGGGCGACAGCACGGGTCTTGTGCACTTCGTCTCGCGCGACGACGGTTCGGCGCTGAACCGCGTCACCCCGGATGGCTCCGCCATCGTCACCGCGCCGGTGCTTTCCGGCAACACGGTCGTGGTCGTCACCCGCAATGGCGGTGTGTTCGGCTATCGCCCGGAATAACTTGAAGGAATACCGACCATGAAGCCGGTCATCGCTCTGGTCGGGCGCCCCAATGTCGGCAAATCGACGCTGTTCAACCGACTCACCCAAACCCGCGACGCCATCGTCGCCGATTTCGCCGGCCTGACACGCGACCGCCACTACGGCAACGGACGCCAGGGCAAGCGCGAGTTCATCGTCATCGACACCGGGGGCTTCGAGCCCGACGCCGGCAGCGGCATCTTCAAGGAGATGGCCAAGCAAACGCGGCAGGCGGTGGCGGAGGCCGACGTGGTGGTGTTCGTGGTCGATGCGCGCGAAGGCATTTCGGCGCAGGACCATGACATTGCCAATGAACTGCGCCGCCTCGGCAAGCCTTGCGTACTCGTCGCCAACAAGGCCGAGGGCATGCACGACGGCACCAGGCTGGTCGATTTCTACGAGTTGGGCCTGGGTGATGTGCACGGCGTGTCGGCCGCGCACGGGCAGGGCATTCGCGATCTGGTCGACCTGGCGCTCGAGCCGCTCGGTCTGCCGGACCCGGAAGACGACACCGACGAGGACGAAGCCAACAAGCCGATCAAGCTCGCCGTCGCGGGCCGGCCCAATGTGGGCAAATCGACGCTGATCAACACCTGGCTTGGTGAAGAACGGCTCGTCGCTTTCGACATGCCGGGCACGACGCGCGACGCCATCACCGTCCCCTTCGAGCGCAATGGCCAGCATTTCGAGCTGATCGACACCGCCGGGTTGCGACGCAAGGGCCGTGTCTTCGAAGCCATCGAGAAATTCTCGGTGGTCAAGACGCTGCAGGCCATCGAGTCAGCCAACGTCGTCCTGCTGCTGCTGGACGCGACCCAGGGCGTGACCGACCAGGACGCGCACATCGCTGGCTACATCCTTGAGAGCGGCCGCGCCGTGGTGATCGCCATCAACAAGTGGGATGCGGTCGACAGCTACCAGCGCGAGCAGGTGCAGCGCCAGATCGAGACGCGGCTGCCTTTTCTCAAATTTGCGGCGCTGCATTTCATTTCGGCCATCAAGCGGCAAGGGCTCGGCCCGGTGTGGCAGGCCATTGCGCAGGCGCACAAGTCGGCCACGCGCAAGATGTCGACCCCTGTGCTCACGCGCCTGCTGCTCGAAGCGGTGCAGTTCCAGGCGCCGCAGCGGGGCGGGATGTTCCGGCCCAAGCTGCGCTACGCGCATCAGGGTGGCATGAACCCGCCAGTGATCATCATCCACGGCAATTCGCTCGAACATGTGACGGATGCGTACAAGCGCTTCTTAGAAGGTCGCTTTCGCAAGGAATTCGACCTGGTCGGCACGCCGCTTCGAATCCAGTTCAAGAGCTCGCAGAACCCGTTTGCCGACAAGGACGGCTGAGCCTGTTGGCGGCGGTTGCACGCCGATGAGTCTTTCTCGCGCATCAAGTTCCACCTTTTGAGAGACGTTATTTTAAGAAGGCCTTTGATGCTTTTTGCTGCATCGCGGAAACCCTGTGTTAAGGTTCTCGCTCCAACAACAACTCTTGAACACGGAGAATATCGTGAGCAATAAAGGGCAACTTCTGCAAGACCCCTTCCTGAACACCCTGCGTCGCGAGCACGTGCCGGTTTCGATTTATCTGGTGAACGGCATCAAGCTGCAAGGCCAGATCGAATCGTTCGACCAATACGTCGTTCTGCTTCGCAATACGGTGACTCAGATGGTCTACAAGCACGCCATTTCCACCATCGTGCCGGGTCGTGCCGTCAACTTCTCGGCTGCCGAGAACGACGACGCCGCAGCCTGAACAGCGCGGAGCGCGGCGGGTCATTCCGCCGCGCTTTTTCATTTGTGATTCCGATTGTCTGAATTGACATCCCGCCCGGATGGCGCCGTCGTGCTCGTCGGTGTCGACTTCGGATTGCCCCATTTCGATATGGAACTGGAAGAGCTTGGCTTGCTTGCGCAGACCGCCGGGCTGTTGCCCGTTGCGCGCCTGGTGTGCAAGCGCAAGGCGCCCGACGCGGCCTTGTTCGTCGGCAGCGGAAAGGCCGACGAGATCAAGGAACTGGCGCAGTTGCATGGCGCCAGCGAGGTCATTTTCGATCAGTCCCTGAGTCCGGCGCAGCAGCGCAACCTCGAGCGGCAGCTGGACGTCGCGGTCTACGACCGGACCTTCCTCATTCTCGAAATCTTCGCCCAGCGCGCTCGGTCGCACGAGGGCAAGTTGCAGGTCGAACTGGCCCGCCTTCAGTACCTGAGCACCCGGCTGGTTCGGCGCTGGTCTCACCTCGAGCGGCAGACCGGTGGCGCCGGCGTGCGAGGCGGACCGGGCGAGAAGCAGATCGAACTCGACCGCCGCATGATCAGCGAGAGCATCAAGCGCACGCGGGAGCGCCTGGCCAAGGTCCAGAAGCAGCGCGGCACGCAGCGCCGCCAGCGCGAGCGGCGCGACACCTTCAACATTTCGCTGGTGGGCTATACCAACGCCGGCAAGTCGTCACTTTTCAACGCGTTGGTCAAGGCGCGCGCGTATGAGGCCGACCAGCTGTTCGCCACGCTGGATACCACCACGCGCCACCTGTACCTCGGTGATGCGCGGCGGCAAGTCTCGATCTCGGACACGGTCGGCTTCATTCGCGATCTGCCACATGGCCTGGTCGATGCGTTCAAGGCCACGCTGCAGGAAGCGGTCGATGCCGACCTGTTGCTCCACGTGGTCGATGCGTCCAACCCCCATCACCTCGAGCAGATGGCGCAGGTGCAGTCCGTGCTCAAGGATATCGGGGCCGAGGCCGTGCCGCAACTTCTGGTCTTCAACAAGCTCGATGCTCTTGAAAGCAGTCAGCATCCGCTGCATCTGCAGGACGAGATGGAAGTCGATGGCGCGCAGGTGGCGCGCATCTTCCTGAGTGCACGCACAGGGGAGGGCGTTCCGGCGCTGCGCGCCGAACTGGCACAGCGTTCAGGCTCCACGCCGGCGCCGATGACCTTAGAGGGCGACGCTGAATTGCACGATGGTGCTGACTGATTGGGCACAATCCCGCCAATGACAAGAGAACGACGCGAATGAATGCAGCAAAGCCAGTGTGGAGACGGTTTCAGGGCATGTTCAACCTGAACGATGGTCGATGGGGTCGCGGTGACGATGCGTCGTCCGGTAACGGCAACCCGAACCCGAACCGGCCGGATGCCGATCCGCCGCCTGCCGACAACCGGCCGCGCGGGCAGGGTCCGAACCAGGGGCCCCCTGATCTCGACGAACTCTGGCGCGACTTCAATCGCAAACTTGGCGGCTTGTTCGGCGGTGGCCGGGGCGGCGGCAACCAGCGCCCCAACGGCGGCGGTGGCAACGGGGGCTTCAAGCCGCCCGAGATCAAGAACGCCGGGCTCGGCGTGGGGCTGATCGCTGTTGTGGCCGCGCTGATCTGGCTCGGCACGGGGTTCTTCATCGTGAACGAAGGCCAGCAGGCGGTGATCACCCAGTTCGGCAGCTACAAGACCACTGTCGGCGCAGGCTTCAACTGGCGCTTGCCTTACCCGATCCAGCGCCATGAAGTCGTGGTCGTGACGCAGATCCGCTCGACCGACGTGGGCCGCGACACCATCGTCCGTTCGACCGGGCTGCGCGAGTCCGCCATGCTGACGGAAGACGAGAACATCGTCGAGATCAAGTTCGCGGTGCAATACCGTCTGAGCGACGCGCGCGCGTATCTCTACGAGAGCAAGGATCCGGCTGCCACGGTCGTGCAGGTGGCTGAGACCGCCGTGCGCGAAGTGGTCGGCAAGATGAAGATGGACGCGGCGCTCGCCGAAGAGCGCGACCAGATCTCCCCGCGCGTGCGCGCACTGATGCAGACCATCCTCGACCGCTACAAGGTCGGCGTCGAGGTCGTCAACATCAATCTGCAGGAGGGCGGTGTTCGTCCGCCCGAGCAGGTCCAGGCAGCGTTCGACGACGTGCTCAAAGCCGGTCAGGAACGTGAGCGGGCCAAGAACGAAGCGCAGGCCTATGCCAACGACGTGATCCCGCGTGCGACGGGTGCAGCTTCTCGCTTGCAGGAAGAGTCGGAGGCTTACAAGGCCCGCATCGTCGCGCAGGCACAGGGTGATGCCGGCCGTTTCGCGGCTGTGCTGACTGAATACCAGAAGGCGCCGCAGGTCACACGCGATCGCATGTACACCGATGCCATGCAGCAGATTTACGCGAACACCACCAAGGTGTTGGTCGACAGCAAGCAGGGCTCCAATCTCCTGTACTTGCCGCTCGACAAGTTGATGCAGGCCACGGGCGCGCCGGCCGCTGGCGGTGCTGCCGGCACCGCGGGAACCACCACGACGCCAAACCCTGTGCCGACCTTGCCGTCGGCCGCTGCCGCGGGCGACGCCCGCGCCCGCGATGGCCGTTCGCGCGATCGCGACGTGCGTTGAGAAAGCCAGAACAATGAACAGAATCGGTTTCATCGCTTCATCGATCCTCGTGGCGCTCGCGCTGCTGAGCTCGATGCTCTTCGTGGTCGACCAGCGCCAGTTCGGTGTGGTCTACCAACTCGGCCAGATCAAGCAGGTCATCACGGAGCCCGGCCTGAGCTTCAAGCTGCCGCCGCCGTTCCAGAACGTCTCGTACATCGACAAGCGCTTGCTCACGCTGTCCAGTCTCGATACCGAGCCGATGCTGACCGCTGAAAAGCAGCGGGTGGTGATCGACTGGTATGTGCGCTGGCGCATCATCAACCCGTCCGAGTACATCCGGAACGTCGGGCTCGACGAGAACGCCGGCGCTGTGCAGCTGAATCGCGTGGTTCGCAATGCGTTCCAGGAGAACATCAACAAGCGAACCGTGCGCGATCTGATCTCGACGCGTCGCGAAGCCCTGATGGCTGACGTGCAACGCGAAGTGCTGGCCGTGGTGAAGGGCGCCAACCCCTGGGGCGTGGACGTGATCGATGTGCGCATCACGCGCGTCGACTACGTGGAAGCGATCACCGAGTCGGTCTACCGCCGGATGGAAGCCGAGCGCAAGCGCGTGGCGAACGAACTGCGCTCGACGGGCTTCGCCGAGGGCGAAAAGATCCGCGCCGACGCCGACCGTCAGCGCGAAGTCACCGTGGCCAATGCCTACCGCGAAGCCCAGAAGATCAAGGGCGAGGGCGATGCCCTGGCTGCGGCGGCGTATGGCGAGTCTTTCGGCCGTGACCCGCAGTTCGCGCAGTTCTACCGAAGCCTCGATGCCTACAAGGCCAGCTTCAACAACAAGAGCGATGTGATGGTCCTGGACCCGTCGTCCGAGTTCTTCCGCGCAATGCAGAGCCCCGGTTCGGGTGCTTCGCCGCGCCGCTGAACACGCGCGCTGGCGTGAGCGCCGACAGCCTCTGGACGGCCTTCGCGCTGGTATTGGTGATCGAGGGCATCCTGCCCTTCGTTTCGCCCGGCGGCTGGCGGCGCGGTTTCGCGCAACTCATGCAACTGCGCGACGGCCAGCTTCGTTTCTTCGGGCTTTGCAGCATCCTGGCGGGCCTCGGCGTGCTGTGGCTGCTGGCCTGAGGGCCCAACCAACCGCTGCGTCGATGGGTCCGCAGACGCGGGCCGCTAGAATTCCGGTTTAACCCACCCGCCATTTCCCATGTCCGCTTGGGTCCTCCCGGATCACATTGCCGATGTGCTGCCTTCCGAGGCGCGCCACATCGAAGAACTTCGACGCCTGCTGCTCGATACGGCCCGTGGCTATGGCCATGAGCTGGTGATGCCGCCGCTGCTCGAACATCTCGAATCGCTGCTGTCCGGCACGGGCGAAGCGCTCGACCTCCAGACCTTCAAGCTCGTGGACCAGTTGTCCGGGCGCAGCATGGGCTTGCGCGCCGACACCACGCCGCAAGTGGCGCGCATCGATGCCCATCTTCTTAATCGCGCTGGCGTGACGCGCCTGTGCTACTGCGGCCCGGTTCTGCACACACGGCCCGATCGTCCGTACGCCACGCGGGAGCCCCTGCAGTTCGGTGCCGAAATCTACGGCCACGCCGGCCTCGAAGCCGACACCGAAGTGCTGCTGCTGGCGCTCGACTGCCTGCGCGCGACAGGGATGGCGCAAGGCGCGCTGGTCGATCTCGCCGATGCACGCATCGTGCGTGCGCTGTTTGCCGGCGTCCCGGTCGATGCGGCGGTGCTCGGGCGCGTGCATGCAGCACTCGCGGCCAAGGACACCAGCGAACTGCAGTCCCTCACGCGCGACTTCCCGGCGAGTTCGCGCGACGGATTGCGCGCGCTGGTCCAGCTCTACGGCGACATTGCGGTGCTCGACGAAGCCGAGAAGGCGCTGGGCGGCACGCCGGGCGTGCGAGAGGCGCTGGCGAACCTGAAGCGCCTGGCCGCAGGGCTCGAAGGCACGCAACTGAGTTTCGACCTGGCCGACCTTCGCGGCTATGCGTATTACAGCGGCATGCGTTTCGGCATCTACGTGCCAGGCGCGGCCGATGCACTGGTGCGCGGCGGACGTTACGACGAGGTCGGCGCCGTGTTCGGCCGCAACCGCCCGGCGGTCGGCTTCAGCCTCGATGTGCGCGAGCTGGTCGGCGTGCTGCCGGCGCGACCGCTGCGCGCGGCCATCCGCGCGCCGTGGAGCGAGGCCACGGGGCTGCGCCAGGCGATCGCCGCGTTGCGCCATGCGGGTGAAACGGTGGTCTGCGTGCTGCCGGGCCATGACAGCGAGATCGACGAATTCCATTGCGACCGCGAGCTCACCGAGCGCGCCGGGCATTGGACCGTGCAAGCCATCTGATTTTTTTGACAAGCAGGACATCATGAGCGTGACTACCGGAAGAAACGTGGTCGTCGTCGGCACCCAATGGGGCGACGAGGGCAAGGGCAAGCTGGTCGACTGGCTGACCGAGAGCGCCCA
>SEGS01000037.1 GCA_004210915.1 Variovorax sp.
CATGTCCGCCCAGCGCAAGCTCTTCGTCACCACCGCCCTGCCGTACGCCAACGGCAACTTCCACATCGGCCACATCATGGAATACATCCAGGCCGACATCTGGGTGCGGTTCCAGCGAATGACGGGTGCGGAAGTCAACTTCGTCGGTGCCGACGACGCGCACGGCGCGCCGATCATGATCGCGGCCGAAAAGGCGGGCAAGACGCCGCAGCAGTTCGTGGCCGGCATCGCCGCGGGCCGGAAGCCCTATCTCGACGGCTTCCACATCGCCTTCGACAACTGGAGCAGCACCGATTCGCCCGAGAACCACGAGCTCGCGCAGCAGATCTACCGCGACCTGAAGGCCAACGGCCTCATCGAGACGCGCACCATCGAGCAGTTCTTCGACCCCGAGAAGAACATGTTCCTGCCCGACCGCTACATCAAGGGCGAATGCCCCAACTGCCACGCCAAGGACCAGTACGGCGATAACTGCGAGGTGTGCGGCAAGGTCTACGCACCGACCGACCTCATCAACCCCTATTCGACCCTCACTGGTGCCAAGCCGCTCCTGAAAAACTCGGAGCACTTCTTCTTCAAGCTGTCGGACCCGCGCTGCGTGGCCTTCCTCGAAGAATGGACGCAGAACGGCGAGCACGTGCAGCCCGAGGTCGCGCGCAAGGTGAAGGAATGGTTCAGCGTGCGCACCAACGCCGACGGCACGACGAGCGAGGGCCTGGGCGACTGGGACATCAGCCGCGACGCGCCCTACTTCGGCATCGAGATTCCCGACGCGCCGGGCAAGTATTTCTATGTGTGGCTCGATGCGCCCGTGGGCTACCTCGCTTCGCTGAAGAACCTGCTCGACAAAGCCGGCATCGAGGTCGACATCGACGACGACACGCCCGAGCCGAGCGCGATGACCTATGAACGGTACATGGCGCAGCCGGATCTTGAGCAGGTGCACTTCATCGGCAAGGACATCATCACCTTCCACACGCTGTTCTGGCCCGCGATGCTGAAGTTCAGCGGCCGCAAGACGCCCGACAAGATCTGCGTGCACGGCTTCCTCACCGTGAATAACGGCGAGAAGATGAGCAAGAGCCGCGGCACGGGCCTGGACCCGCTCAAGTACCTGAGCCTCGGCCTCAACGCCGAGTGGCTGCGCTATTACCTGGCGGCCAAGCTCAACGGCAAGAACGAAGACATCGACTTCAACGCCGACGACTTCGTGGCGCGCGTGAACAGCGACCTGGTGGGCAAGTACATCAACATCGCGAGCCGCGCGGCGGGCTTCATCGGCAAGCGCTTCGGTGGGCAGCTGGGCACGGTGTCAGATGACGGCGCGAGCCTGCTGGCGCAACTGCGCGCCGAAGCCGCCATGATCAACGCATCCTACGAAGCGCGCGACACCGGGCGCGCACTGCGCGACGTGATGGCACTGGCCGACAAGGTGAACGAATACGTCGACGCCAACAAGCCCTGGGAACTGGCGAAGAAAGAAGGCATGGAAGCGCGGCTGCACGACGTGTGCACCGTCTGTATCGAGGCCTTCCGCCTGCTCACGCTGTATTTGAAACCCGTGCTGCCAGCGCTGGCCGCCAACGTCGAGGCTTTCCTCAAGACCGCGCCATTGACCTGGGCCGACGCCGCCGCGCCGCTGCCGGCCGCCCACGTCATCGGCGACTACAAGCACCTGATGCAGCGCGTGGACGCGAAGGTGCTGGACCAACTGTTCGAGCCCGCCGCGCCCGCGGCCATCGCCGCCCCGTCCGGCGACAACGCCGAAGCGCCCGCGAACACCGATGCACTGCCCGGCGGCGAAGCCATCGCGCCGACCATCACGATCGACGATTTCGTGAAGATCGACTTGCGCCTCGCAAAGATCATCGACTGCCGGAAGGTCGAAGGCTCGACCAAGCTGCTGCAGCTCACGCTCGACGCGGGCGAGAAGGACGACGCCGGTCAGTCCCGGACCCGCAACGTGTTCAGCGGCATCGCTTCGGCCTATCAGCCCGAACAACTTGTCGGCAAGCTCACCGTGCTCGTCGCGAATCTCGCGCCGCGCAAGATGAAGTTCGGCGTCAGCGAAGGCATGGTGCTCGCTGCCAGTCACGCCAACGAAAAGGCGAACCCCGGCATTCACGTGCTCGAGCCTTGGCCGGGCGCGACGCCGGGCATGCGGGTGCGCTGATGGCGCTGCGGCGCTCTGTCGCTTGCGTGCTTGCCGCCTCCGCCCTGCTGAGCGGGTGCGCGGTGGTGAGCGTGGCCAGCACCGTGGTCGGCGTGGGCGCCGGTGCGGTGGGCCTGGCGGCGGATGCCACCATCGGCGCCGCGCGCCTGACAGGCAAGGCCGTCGGCGCGGTGGTCGACGCCGCCAGTGACGACGACAACAGCGGTATCAGCGTGCGCTTTCGCGAGCCCACGGAAGCCGACCGCGCCAAGCGGCGCATGGCCGAGCAGCAGGCCGAGGAAGAAGACCGCCGCGCAGGGCGGCCGCCAGAACCGCCGCGCTGAACGGCGGATGGCGCACGATCATTCAAGTTCTCCCATCACACGGACTTTTCACCATGCCTCACCTCGTCGTCGAACACTCCACCAATCTGGGCCAGCTGCCCCTGGCAGACCTGCTGCCGGCGTTGAATCGCCAGCTCACGGCCAGCCCCGAAATCCTCGACGAGACCGACCTGAAGACGCGCGTGGTCGGCGTCGATCAATTTCGGGTGGGCAACGAAGCGGACGGGCGCGCCTTCGTGCATGCGCAACTGCGGCTGTTGTCGGGGCGCTCGCCCGAGGCCAAGCGCGATCTGAGCGAGCGCATCGCCGTGGTGCTGCGGCAGTTCGTGCCGCGGCCTGCGGGTGTGCTGGTGCAGCTGAGCGTCGAGGTGATCGACATGGACCGCGGCAGCTATGTGAAAGAGAAGCTGCCGCAGGCTTGAATTTGGCCGCGTCGGGGCGGCGCCTGCGACGCGTGCCGCGCCCACAATAGACGCATGTCCCGTCTGCCGCTCACCCGTTTTCACCCCAGGCTGCTCGACGCGCTGCAGGGCTACACCCGCGAGCGTTTTTTCAAGGATCTCGGGGCGGGCGCCACGGTCGGCATCGTGGCGCTGCCGCTGGCGATGGCCTTCGCGATCGCCAGCGGCCTCAAGCCCGAAGCCGGCATCTGGACGGCCATCATCGCGGGCTTCCTGATCTCCTTGCTGGGCGGCTCGGCGGTGCAGATCGGCGGGCCGGCTGGCGCCTTCATCGTCATCGTCTACGGCATCGTCGAGCGCTATGGCGTCGCGAACCTTCTGATTTCCACGGCCTGTGCCGGCGTGCTGCTGTTCCTGACCGGCCTCTTCGGCTTCGGGCGCCTGGTCCGCTATGTGCCGCTGTCCATCGTGGTCGGTTTCACGAACGGCATCGCGGTGCTGATCCTGTTGTCGCAGCTCAAGGACCTGTTCGGTCTTTCGATCGACAAGATGCCCGCCGACATGTTCTCGCAGCTGCACACGTTGTGGCTGCACGCCGCCACCGTGAACCCCTGGGCCATCGGCCTCGGGCTGCTGTGCCTGCTGGGCCTGTTCGTGTGGCCGATGTTGCTGCGGGTCGATTCGCGCATCGGGCACGTCGTGCACCGCGTGGTCGGCCGCGTGACGTCAACACGCGCGGTGCAACTGGGCGCGCGCACGCCGGGGCCGATCGTCGCGTTGATCACGCTCACGCTGGCCGCGTGGGCTTTCAAGCTGCCGGTCGAAACCATCGGCACGCGCTTCGGCGGCATCCCGGACGGCGTGCCGGCGTTCGCGCTGCCCCATTTCTCGTGGGAGACGGTCAAGCAGCTGGTGACGCCCACGGTGACCATCGCGCTGCTCGGCGCCATCGAGTCGCTGCTGTGCGCGCGCGTGGCCGACCAGTTGATGAGCGCTGCGCCGGGCCGCCCCACGCAAGCGAACGCCCCCTCCGGGGTCAGCGAGGACACAGAGGGCCGAGCGTGCGGGCCGGTCCGCCAGCCGCGCCATGACCCGAATCAGGAACTGATGGCGCAGGGCATCGCCAATCTCGTGACACCCTTCTTCGGCGGCATGCCAGCGACCGGCACCATCGCCCGCACGGTGACCAACATCCGCTCGGGCGGCGGTTCGCCCGTCGCCGGCATCGTGCATGCCGTGACCTTGCTGGTGGTGGTGCTGCTGGCCGCGCCGCTGGCGCAGCATGTGCCGCTGCCGGTGCTGGCCGGCATCCTGGTGTTCGTCGGCTTCAACATGGGCGAGTGGCGAGAGTTCACGCCCGAACGGCTTCGCCACTTCAGCCGCCACTACCGCCTGTTGATGCTGGGCACTTTTTTCCTGACGGTGGTGTTCGACCTGACGGTGGCCGTGCAGGTCGGCATCCTGCTCGCCTGCGCCCTCTTCATCCGGCGCATGAGCACGCTCTTCAGCGTCGAGATGGTGTCGCTGCAGCCACCGGTGCTGACCTACCGGCTCTACGGTGCGCTGTTCTTCGGTGCCGCGGCGAAGCTGGACGAAGCGATCAGCGCGGCCGAGCGGGCGCCGCGCGGCATGACGGTGGTGCTCGACGCCCTGCAGCTGATCTCGATAGACGCCACCGGCATCGATGCGCTGCGTCAGTTGCACAAGGCGGTGCTGGCACGCGGCGGCGTGCTGCGCATCGAGTCGCTGCAGCCCCAGCCGCGCGAGGTGATCGAGCGCTCGGGCTTTGCGGAAGAACTTGCGACCGGCCAACCCTCAGCGCACGGCTGAAGGCAGCCTGTCCGACAGCGCGCGATCATTGGGGGGCACGCCACCGTCAAGGCGCCTCGGTGCTTCGGTCGTTCGACGAGCCGCTGCGCACCACGCGCTGGTCGTCGTTGAGCACCACCGTGAAGACCATCGGCGTGTCCGGCGGCTGAACCCAGCGCCAGTCCCATTCGGTTTCTCTCTTGAGCGGGTACGGCGTGACCTTGGCCGGCTTTCCCAGCAGCTTGCGCACGTCTTCCATCGCCATGCCCGGCTGCACCTTCGCGAAGTTCTGGGGCGTCAGCACTTGGCGCAGCGCACTCATCTTGCCGTCGGCGCCGATGGTGATCATGTAATTCTTCTGGCCCTGCGGCTGGCGGTTGTACTCGAACACGCGGCCATCGGGCGCATCCCAGATGTTCTCCGGCGTGCCGAATCGCGCCCGCACGTCGGCCTCGGTGGCCACGCCTTCTTCGAGCTCCCGAATGGCCTGGTTGTCGCAACCCCACAGCGTCAACACCGCGCACAGGCCGGCCGCGAGCCGCCCGGGAATCCAGTTTCGTGTGCCCATCGCGTCCCCCTTAAAATTCATGCAACGAGGTCCAGTCTATGTCCATCTTCAATCGCCCCCACTACACGTCCGAGATCACGAATTTCATCGAGGAACTCCGGCAGAAGAAGCCGACGCTGGAAGCCGAACAGCGCGCCGGGCGCGCGCTGTTGTGGGACAAGCAACTCGATCGCAGCCAGCTCGACGAGTACGGCGAGGCGCGCGTTCCCCAGCAGCCGTACGTCTACCAGACCCGCTCGGATTGATCGTTCGATGAACGCCCGCGCCCGCCTGTCTGCGCGGGCTGCGCCCGTCTGGATCGCCCGCCGATGACCGGCTCCCTCCCGCACCCCCGCCGCGACGACGTCGCGCTGGACGAGCATGGCCCGCTCGTCAATGCCATGCCCGAGGTCGTCGACCAGGTGGCGCTGGCTCGCCTGTATGGCGAGCCTTTGTTCGCGATGCCGAAGGACTTGTACATCCCGCCCGAGGCGCTGCAGGTGTTTCTGGAAGCGTTCGAAGGGCCGCTGGACCTGTTGCTATACCTGATCCGCAAGCAGAACTTCAACATCCTCGACATTCCGATGGCCGGGCTCACGCGCCAGTATCTGACCTACGTCGACGAGATCCGCCAGACCAACCTCGAACTGGCCGCCGAATACCTGCTGATGGCCGCGATGCTGATCGAGATCAAGTCGCGCATGCTGCTGCCGCCCAAGAAGACGGCCGAGGGCGAAGAGGCCGAAGACCCGCGCGCCGAGCTGGTGCGCCGCTTGCTCGAATACGAGCAGACCAAGCTGCAGGCCGCCTCGCTCAGTGCCATGCCGCAGTACGGCCGCGACTTCTGGAAGGGGCAGGTTTACATCGAGCAATCGCTCAAGCCGCGTTTTCCGGATGTGCACGTCGCCGACCTGCGCGAGGCCTGGGCGGACATCCTCAAGCGCGCGCGCCTGGTGCAGCACCACAAGATCTCGCGCGAAGAGCTCAACGTGCGCGAGCACATGAGCATCGTGCTGCGCCACCTGCAAGGTCAGCGCTTCGTCGAATTCGAGAAGCTATTCGACGTGACGCGCGGCGTGCCGGTGCTCATCGTCACCTTCATCGCCATGCTCGAACTGGCGAAAGAGACGCTGATCGACATCACGCAGGCCGAGGCCTTTGCGCCGATCTACGTTCGACTGGCGTACGCGCCTGCGGCCTGAGCGCGCCGACGTCGGCGGGCGCCGCCGCATCGACCGCGCCGCGCGGTCAGGACTCGACGCCCGGCTCGCGCCCCATCAGTTCGGCCACCACCGCATCGGGCCGAATGCGCCCGTCGAGCAAGGCGACCACGCCGCGCGCGATCGGCATGTCGACGCCCAGATGTGCCGCACGCTGAACGACCGCGCGCGCGCAGTACACGCCTTCGGCCACATGGCCCAATGAATCGACGGCCTGCGCCAGCGTCCGGCCTTCGGCCAGCAGCAGGCCGACCTTGCGGTTGCGCGAGAGATCGCCAGTGGCCGTGAGTACGAGATCGCCGAGGCCCGACAGCCCCATGAAGGTTTCGGCGCGCGCGCCCAGCGCCAGGCCGAAGCGCGTCATTTCGGCCAGTCCTCGCGTGATGAGCGCAGCACGGGCGTTGAGCCCCAGGGCCAGGCCGTCGCACAGGCCGGTCGCGATTGCCAGCACGTTCTTGACCGCGCCACCGACCTCGACACCCACGATGTCGTCGTTGGCGTAGACGCGCAGACCGTCACCGTGAAAAGCGCCGACCAGCGCTTCGCGCACCTCCGCGTACGGGCTGGCGGCGACCAGCGCGGTCGGCTGCTGGCGGCCGACCTCCTGCGCGAAGCTGGGGCCACTGAGCACGCCCGCGCGCAACGAAGGCGCGACCTGGGCCTGGATTTCGTGGGCAAGCAGCCCGTAGACACTTGCCTCGTCGCTGCCCTGCGCCGCTTCCACGCCCTTGCAAAGCCAGGCGAGGGGCACCGTGCAGCTTCGCAAGGCGCCGAGTTGGCTGCGCAACGCGGCCATGGGCGAGGCAACAATCACGAGGTCGGCATCCGCCACCGCCGCCGTGACGTCACCGGAGTGCACTTGCAAGGCCGAAGGCAATGGCGTGCCGACGAGGTAGCGGGTGTTCTCCCGCGTCCGCGCCATGTGCGCGGCTTGCGCGGCATCGCGTGCCCACAAGGTCACCGTGTGCCGGCTCGCCGCACTGACGGCCAGCGCCGTGCCCCAGGCACCGGCGCCGAGCACGCTGATCTTCATCGGCCGCGGCGCAGGCTCACGCGCTTACTGCGCGAGGGTCGGGGCAGCCTGGCCAGCGGCTTGCGCCTGCTGCTGCTCGAACATGGCCTGGAAGTTGATCTCGGCCAAGTGCACGGGTGGGAAGCCGCCGCGCTGGATCACGTCGGCCACGTTGCCGCGCAGGTACGGGTACACGATCTGCGGGCATGCGATGCCGAGGATCGGGCCCATCTGGTCTTCGGGCAGGTTGCGGATCTCGAAGATGCCGGCTTGCTTGGCCTCGACCAGGAACACGGTGCGGTCGCCGATCTTGGTCTGAACGGTGGCCGACACGGTGATCTCGAAGATGCCGTCGGTCACGGGCTGGGCGTCCACGCCGAGTTGGATGTCGACGGTCGGCTGCTCCTGTTCCAACAGGATCGCGGGCGAATTGGGTTGTTCGAGCGACAGGTCTTTCAGGTAGACGCGCTGGATCTGGAACACGGGATCTTGGGCTTGCTGGTCGGCCATGGCTGAACTTTCGAGAATCAAAACAAGGCCCTTCGGAGCGATGTCCGCAGCGGGCCGGGAGGGAGCCGGCGATTATCGCCGGCCGATCGGGGGCTCTGGAATCAGGCGCCCTGGAGCAGCGGCATCAGACCCCCGCGCCCGTCTAGCGCGATCAGGTCGTCGCACCCGCCGACATGGGTGTCGCCGATGAAGATCTGCGGCACCGTGCGGCGCTGGGTGGTCTCCATCATCACCGCCCGCGCTTGCGGGTCACTGTCGATGCGGATCTCCTCGATCTGCTCGACGCCCTTGGACTTGAGGAATTGCTTGGCACGAATGCAGTACGGGCAAACGGCGGTGGTGTACATCTTGACGGTAGGCATCAGCAGCACCTCGGTACGGTTCAGGCTTTTTCAACCGGCAGATTGGCTTCTCGCCAGCCCTTGAGGCCGCCGGCCACGGCTTGCGCTTGCTCGTAGCCGAGCTTTTTGGCGGTGGCGACAGCGCGCTGGGCGCGCGTGCCGGTCGCACACACCAGGAGCAGCGGCAAGTTTTTGTTCTTGACGGTCGTGGCCAGCTTGGCTTCGAGCTGATCGAGCGGCACGTTCTTGGCGCCGGTCATGTGGCCGGCAGCGAACTCCTCGGCATCGCGCACATCGACGACCACCGCGCGTTCGCGGTTGATCAGTTGCACCGCGCCCTGCGCCGTGAGTGCGCCGGCGCCCGAGCCGCGAACCAGCGGCCAGGCCAGCATGCTGCCGGAGCTGAGCGCAATCAGGATCAGCATCCAGTTGTCAACGATGAATTTCACGGTGTTCCTTGAATGGCAAACCCCGGATTTTAGAATGTCGGGTTTCGCATCTCGTTGTCAAAGGCCTCCCATGCACAAACTGGTACTGATTCGCCACGGTGAATCGACCTGGAATCTCGAGAACCGCTTCACAGGCTGGACCGATGTCGACCTGACCGACACTGGTGTCGAGCAGGCCAAACAGGCCGGTCGGCTGCTCAAGGCAGAGGGCTATGACTTCGATGTGGCCTACACCAGCGTGCTCAAGCGCGCCACCCGCACGCTCTGGCACACGCTGGACGAACTCGACCGCACCTGGCTGCCCGTGGTGCATTCGTGGCGCCTCAACGAGCGCCATTACGGCGGTCTGCAGGGTCTGAACAAGGCCGAAACCGCCAAGAAGTACGGCGACGAGCAGGTGCTGGTCTGGCGCCGCAGCTACAGCACCCCGCCGCCGCCGCTGGAGTCGGGCGACCCGCGCAGCGAGCGTGGTGATGTGCGCTATGCCAAGCTGTCGCCCGAGCAGATTCCGTTGACCGAGTGCCTGAAGGACACGGTGGCGCGCGTGCTGCCGTTCTGGAACGAGTCGATGGCCCCGGCCATCCGCACCGGTCGCCGGCTGGTGGTGGCGGCCCACGGCAACTCGATCCGGGCGCTCGTGAAGTACCTGGACGGCATCTCGGACGACGCCATCGTGGGACTGAACATCCCCAACGGCATCCCGCTGGTGTACGAACTGGACGACGACCTCAAGCCGTTGCGCCATTACTACCTGGGCGACGCGGACGCCGCCGAAAAGGCCGCGGCAGCCGTCGCTTCGCAAGGCAAGGGCTGAACAAAGCCCCGGGCGGTGCGTTCTTGCGGAACCCCGGCGGGCAAATTGCTTCCAAGCTGTGTATATTGGTTCGACAGCCGACAAGGACACTCAAATAATGGGCCAGAAACTGAAGATCACCGGCTGGGTCGCCGCAGGCGCCGTTGCCGGCGTCTTGACCACCGTCTCGCTGCAAACCGTCGCGCGGGGCACCATGGCCCCGCTGCCACTGGAAGAACTGCAGCAACTCGCCGCCGTCTTCGGCATGGTCAAGAGCGACTATGTCGAGCCGGTCGATGAGAAGAAGCTGATTTCCGACGCTATCTCGGGCATGGTGGCCGGGCTTGACCCGCACTCGCAGTACTTCGACAAGAAATCCTTCAAGGAATTTCGCGAAGGCACGAGTGGCCGCTTCGTCGGGGTGGGCATCGAGATTTCCCAGGAAGACGGCCTCATCAAGGTGGTCTCGCCGATCGAAGGCTCGCCCGCCTTCCGCGCGGGCCTCAAGCCCAACGACATGATCACCCGCATCGACGACACGGCGGTGCGCGGCCTGAGCCTGAACGAAGCGGTCAAGCGCATGCGCGGCGAGGCCAACACCAAAGTGCTCCTCACGATCTTCCGCAAGGATGAAAACCGCACCTTCCCGGTGACGATCACGCGCGAGGAGATCCGGACGCAATCCGTTCGCGGCAAGGTCGTGGAACCGGGCTACGGCTGGATTCGGCTGTCGCAATTCCAGGAGCGCACGGTCGACGACTTCGTGAAGAAGGTCGAGGAAATCTACAAACAGGAGCCCAACCTCAAGGGGCTGGTGCTCGATCTGCGTAACGATCCGGGCGGCCTGCTCGATGCGGCCGTGGCTGTGTCGGCGGCGTTTCTGCCTGCCAACGTGACCGTGGTGTCGACCGATGGTCAACTGGCCGACAGCAAGTCGGTCTACAAGGCTGCGCCCGAGTTCTACCAGCGCCGTTCGGGCAGCGACCCCTTGCGCAGCCTGCCGGCGGCCCTCAAGACCGTGCCTTTGGTGGTGCTGGTCAACGAAGGCTCGGCCTCGGCCAGCGAAATCGTCGCGGGCGCGTTGCAGGATCACAAGCGCGCCATCGTGATGGGCAGCCAGACCTTCGGCAAGGGCTCCGTGCAGACCGTGCGACCGCTGGGCCCTGACACCGGCCTCAAGATCACGACGGCCCGCTACTACACGCCGAGCGGAACGTCGATCCAGGCCAAGGGCATCGTTCCCAATGTGCTGATCGACGAAAGCGCCGAAGGCAGTCCTTTCGCTGCGCTGCGCATGCGCGAGGCCGACCTCGAAAAGCATCTGGCCAGCGGCCAGGGCCCGGAGGTGAAAGACCCCGAGCGTGAAAAGGCGCGCGATGAAGCCCGCAAGCGCCTCGAAGAAGAAGCCAAGAAGCCGCCGCAGGACCGGAAGGTGCCCGAGTTCGGGACCGACAAGGACTTCCCGCTGGTGCAAGCGCTCAACCGGCTCAAGGGCCAACCGGTGGTGGCCAGCAAGACGCAGGTGATCGTCGAGAACAAGGAAGAGAAAAAGGAAAACTGATCTTCCGCCTATCGGCCTCTTCGGAGGCCGATGGTTTGTGGAGCCAGTCCTTTTAACGCTCACCGCGGGACCCCAGCTTGGAAGACGAAGACCTGCTGCGCTATTCGCGGCACATCCTGCTTGAGGAGTTCGGCATCGACGGACAGGCCCGCGTCAGTGCCGGTCATGCCCTGGTCATCGGCGCTGGCGGGTTGGGCTCCCCGGCGCTGCTCTACCTGGCAGCGGCGGGCGTTGGCCGCATTACCGTCGTCGATCCCGACAACGTGGACCTGACCAATCTGCAGCGGCAGATCGTCCATACGACGGCGCGCGTAGGCGCGCCCAAAGTCGATTCCGCGGCTGCGGGCATGCAGGCCATCAACCCCGAGATCGTGATCGATACGCACATCGCACGCGCCGATGAAGTGCTGCTCGACCGGCTGGTGCCCACGGCGGATGTGGTGCTCGATTGCAGCGACAACTTCGCGACGCGCCACGCGGTCAACCGCGCATGCGTGCAGCACCGCAAGCCACTGGTCGCAGGTGCCGCGATCCGGTTCGACGGCCAGCTCAGCGTGTACGACGCGCGCGATGCGGCGTCGCCCTGCTACGCCTGCATCTTTCCGCCGGAAGCGGCGTTCGAAGAGACGCTTTGTGCGGTGCTCGGTGTGTTCGCGCCGGTGGTTGGCACGATCGGCACGCTGCAAGCTCACGAGGCCCTCAAACTGCTGGCCGGCATTGCGCCCTCGCTGGCTGGCCGCTTGCTGATGTTTGACGGCCGCCGCACGGCCTTCGACTCCCTCCGCGTCGCGCGCGATCCGCACTGCAGCGTCTGCGCGCCGCGCTGAGCTTCGAGCCCCGGTTCTGGCCTCAGGGACGCGCGGTGCGCGCCCGCTTCGCGCCTGCAGCCGCGGCGCCGCCCGCCGTCGGTTTGGCCGCATCGGCCAGCACAGCCTGACAGTCCGCATCTTCGCCCGGCCCGGTCTCGATGGTGGCCGCCAGCGCGAGCAACGGGTTGATCGCGCCAAGCGCCAGGGCGGCAAGCCCCCGCCCTGCCAGCGGCGCCGCCTGAACACCCGCCTTGGGCGACCCGAAGGTGCCACCCACCACGAGCGGCGTGCGCAAGGAAAGGATGCTCACATCCTTGGGCTGCGGGCGAATAACGAAATCGAGCGTTTCTGCGCCCAGGTTGGCTTGCCCCGTGACGGTGAAGACCGTGTCGTCAGTGTCGAAGGTCAGACTGCGGCCCACCATGACGCCCTTGTTGACGTCGAAAGCGACGGCGGCGCAGCGCAGCACCACGTTGTTGTCACCACTCAACAGGAACTTGATCACCTCTGCGCCGTCCAGGCCCATGAACTCCAGCAACAGATTGCTGAAGCGGCCGCGGCCCGTCAGCGCTGCCACGTCGCCGGAGGCGTTGCCCAGCCAGCTGGCGACCGAGTTGCCGCGCCCCGACAGGTTGACGCGGCCTTGCAGCGTGCTGAAGCTGCTGCGCATCGTCTCCACCTTCGGGATCAGGCGGTTCAGCTGCATGCCGCGCAACTCCAGCGACGCACGAATGTCCGCAGGGTTTTGCGTCGCATCGATGCGGATGCCGCCGGCCAGCTTGCCACCGCCCACGCCCAACTCGAGCGGCTCCAGCGCGAGCACGCCGTCGGTGAGCTTCACATGCACGCTGCCACTGTCCAGCGGCACGTCACGCACATTGCGGATGCGCTCGGCGCTGTACTTCACGTCGGCATTCATCGCGCGCAGGCGCTCAAAATCGAGCGGTGCGGTCGGCAGCACTTTGGCATTGGTGGGGCGCGCTGCCTTCGACAAGGTCGGCGGCGGCGCAACGCCCTCCACCGCCTTGGCCGAGCGCTCCGTCGGCGGCAGGCCGATCAGCGGCCCCAGATCGTCCATGTCCATCACGCGGGAACGCAGTTCGCCAGCCAGCTGCGGAACGCTGCCCGCCTGGTCAAAACTCATGTCTCCCGCAATATCGGACAGACCAAGCCGGCCCTTCATCCCAACCGCTTCCCAACGCGTGCCCCGCTTGCGCAGATCACCGCTCAGCGCATAGGGCGAGGTCTGCGGCAGCGCGATGCCCAGCAGCGGATACAGCGCGCCGAGCGATTGCCCGCGGATGTCGAACTTGGCATCGATGCCATCGAGCCCGTCGAGCTCGGCCACGGTGCCGGACGCCTTGAGGCGCGTCTGACCGGCGGCCGCCTCGATCTCGAGCGGAAAAGGTGGCCGACCTGCGGCGGTGAGCTGCAACACGTCGCCGGTGCGGCCCTTGGCTGTGAGCGGCTGCCCCTGATACCGACCCTTGATGGCGTACGCGAGCGGCATGTCGCCGCGCTCGGTGTCGTAGGTGAGGTCGACGTGGAGATCCACGCCCAGGTGAGCGGCCAAAAAATCGATCGCACCGCCATCAACCTGGACCAGACCAATCGTGGGCGTCTGCCCACCGCCGGAACTTGGGGGCGAGCTCGCATCGCCCAACGCCCAGGTGCGATGCCCATCCTTTTCCATCTGCAGGCCGACCAGCGGAGACGCAAGCACCAGCCGCGGCAAGATCACCTTGCCACCGATCAGCGGCCAGATCCGGATATCGAATTCCGCACGTTCGGCTTTCACCAGATACGGGTCGCGCGCCCAGGTCGGATTCGCAAACTCAATGCCGTCGAAATGGACGGTCGCTGTTCTTAGACCCAGATCGACGTCCAGGCGGCGCGTGATCTCGAACTTGCGTCCCGTCTTCTCGCTCACGTACCGGTTGATCGGCTCGCGCAGCACGTCCCATGGAAAGAAGATAACGACCAGCACCAAAGCCGCAATCAACAGCGCAAAGCCTGCGGCGAGCTTCTGCCACAGTGGTCGCCGTTGCGGATGGGCCAGATCTGTCATCGCCAATATCAATCACGCCCCGATGTCGCACCCGAAGGGCTTTCGGTCAGTACCCCGCTGCTCACTGGCGCGACTGCTTCTACCGCCGAGCGCGCACCTTCCACCAGACGCAGTTCGGCATTGCCGACCTCCCCGTTAGCGACCACGGCAGCGGCCATCACGGCCAGTACACCCACCAGCACACCGGTGTAGACATAGTTCATTCGGGTCATCTCATGCCTCTGCGGATCAGACAGGTTGAAGGCGGCGAGCCATTCCCGACACCGTAGCGCAGCGTAAGGCTGCGTTGAGGGGAGCGCGGTCGGTGGCGCACCGCTACACCTGTGCGCTATCGCCTACGCCCGCGTGGCGGGCAGCGATGCCCGCCTACAGCCATTGCGCGTTCGAGCCGGCATGATGGCGTCTCGATCCCGGGAGGCCAAGGTCGCCGCATGACCCACAGACTGAAAACCTACATCGTCGAGGATAACGAGACGATCCGCGAGAACCTTGTGGCGACACTGGAGGAGCTGGCACACGCTGCCGTCATTGGTTTCTCCGAAACCGAATCGGCGGCCGTCGCGTGGCTTGGCGCACACGATGCCGAGTGGAATCTCGCCATCGTCGATCTGTTTCTGAAGCAAGGCAGTGGATTGGGCGTGCTGCAGGCGAGCGCGAACCGCGCGAACACGCAAAAGGTGGTGGTGCTGAGCAACTATGCGACCCCCGATATCCGCCGGCGTTGTGCGGAGCTGGGGGTGGATGCCGTATTCGACAAATCGAACGAAATTGAAGGGCTGATCGCGTTCTGCATGAACCACGACGCAGCCCTGGAAGCACTGGCATGCGCGCAGTGCTGACGAGGTCCAGCGCGCGGCGGCCGCGCGCCGCGCGAGGCCGCAAGAAGCAGCGATCAGTCGATCAGCTTGTTCTTCAGTGCGTAATACGTGAGATCACTGTTCGAGGAGAGGTTCATCTTCTCCATCAGGCGCGTGCGATAGGTGCTGACAGTTTTCACGGACAGCGACAGCGTCTTGGCGATGTCCCCGGCAGTCTCTCCCTTGGCCAGCTTCAGGAACACCTGGAACTCGCGCTCCGAGAGATGCTCGTGCGGCGCGGCGTCGTCCTTCCGGTCGAGTTGGCGGGCCAGGAGTTCGGCGACCGCCGGCGTGATGTAGCGACGGCCCAGGGAAATGGTGCGGATGGCATTGACGATCTCCATCGGATCGCATTCCTTGTTGAGGTAACCGCTGGCACCCTGACGGATCAGGTTCATCGCATAGTGCTCTTCCGGGTAGCCGCTGAGGATGAGAATGCCCACATCCGGCGCTTTGGCGCGGATCATGGCCAGCGCGTCGATGCCGCTCTGGCCGGGCATCGAAAGGTCCATCACCAGCACGTCGAGTTCCGTGGTGCGCACAAGCTCGATGGCCTCGCGCCCGCTGGCCGCCTCACCCGCCACGCGAAGGTCGACGTGCTCGGAGAAAAACTGCCGCAGTCCAGAGCGCACGATGGCGTGGTCGTCCACAATCCCGATTTTGATCATCTGTTACTTTCGTCGTTGTGCTGCGGCTTGATCCGCAGCATGCAAGTCCCTGTTCGGCGTCGATTATTCACGAATTCAATTCACCGGCCACTTCACCCGCCACTTCACAGGCATTACGCGGAGCTCCGATGCGCTGGTTAGCCTTTCCCAAGATGACGCTGAGCCTTGTGCTTGCGCTTGTCGCTGCCCTGGTCCTCACGGGCATCAACGAATTTGGTTATCGCCAATCTTCGCGCGCGTTGGCAGAGATCAGCCAGGCGCATCAGGTGCGGCTGCTGCTGGGTAACGTGATCCAGGACGTGCTGAACGCCGAAACCGGTCAACGTGGCTTTCTGTTGACAGGCGAGGCCCGGTATCGCGCTCCCTACGATGCAGCCGTCGCCCAGATCGATGACCACCTGCTCGCGCTGCGCCAGTTGTACAAGGACCGTGTCACGGAAAGCCGCAAGTTGACCCTCCTGACGGGACACACGCAACGCAAGCTGGCGGAAATGGAAATGAGCATGCGTCTGCGCCAGGAAGGCAAGGACGACGCATGGCGTTTTGTGATGACCACGGATGTCGGGCGCGAAGAGATGGAGGCGATCCGCGTCCAGGCAGCGGAACTGATCGCGCTCAGCGATGCGTCGTTGAAGGCGGGCGAGGCTCAGGTGTCGCGTTCGCTGGCGCTGGGGCGACTGGGTGTGGCGTTCGTTGCCCTGGTCGCCCTGCTCGCCTTCGTGCTTTACCTGCGCCAGACGCACCTGTTGCGCTCCGCCGGCGAACGTCAGCAGGAAGCCCTGCAGAAAGAGCGCAACGCGCTGGAAGACGAGGTGCGCGAACGCACGGCCACGCTGACCGAATTGGCGACTCACTTGCAGAACGTGCAGGAGACCGAGCGCGGTTATTTGGCGCGCGAGTTGCACGACGAGTTGGGCTCGCTGCTCACCGCGGCCAAGCTCGACGTAGCCCGCCTGAAGTCGCGGTTGGCCGAGATGCCCGACGCCATCGAGCGCCTGCGCCATCTGACCGATCTGCTCAACAGCGGCATCGCGCTCAAGCGCCGGATCATCGAGGACCTGCGACCTTCGTCCTTGTCGAACCTGGGCCTGGTGGCGTCGCTGGAAATCCTCGGCCGCGAATTTGCCGATCGTTCGGGACTGCAGGTCGAGATGGCGCTCGAGCCCGTGAACACCGACGAGGCGCGGCAACTCACGATCTACCGCATGGTGCAGGAAGGCCTGACCAACATCAGCAAGTACGCGGATGCCACTGAGGCGACCATCGTGATGAAGAATTACGAGAACCATCTGATCGTGGAGGTTTCGGACAACGGCAAGGGATTCGAGGTGGATCGCGCACGGCCGTCGACCCACGGTCTCGCGGGCATGCGGCACCGCGTGGAAGCGGCGCAAGGCAAGCTCAAGGTGTCATCGACCCCCGGCCAAGGCACGACGCTGAGCGCCATGCTGCCGGTGCGCGCGCACTGATCGAGCCGGCGCGTGCGTCTCTCCAGGTTTCTCTTCTACGCGATTCGTTCGTCTCCTACGTGCCACTTCCCCGGCTACTGACAGGCCGGGTGCGGCAAGACAGTTAGTCTTCACATGGCAGATCAGGAACCGGCTTCGTTCAGCTGGCCGTCACAAGGGCGGCATCGGTAGGATGATCGGGTTCTCGCCATTTTTTCCCCAACCAAGGACTTCACATGAACACCACTGCCAAGACCCCTTCGCAACTCGCTGATGATGCGCGGCAAACGGCGAACGATGCAATCGACAGCACGCGCGCCTACGCGCAGAACGCTGTCAACGCGGCCGGTGAAAAGGTGCGCGATATGCGCCGTGAAGTGGAACCCACGGTGGAGCAACTGGCAGCGCGTGTCCAGCAAGCCGTCCAGCGCGGCATCGATGCGGCATCCAGCAGCAGCGCGCGAGCACAGCGCCGCCTGGAGCAGGCAGCGGACGTGACTGGCAAGTACATCTCCGACCAGCCGGTGCGCTCGGTCCTCGTGGCTGCCGCCGCTGGTGCGGCCATCGCCGCACTGCTGGTCCTGGCCACGCGCCGTGGCCACGACGACTACTGATCATTGACGCTTGCCGCACATTTCCGTCGGAGTCGCATGTTCCATCCTGTTTTCAAGCTGGTTCTCGGGCGTCCTGACCTGATCGCTGAGCATGTTGCCAATTACGGTGCGCTTGTTCAGCAGGAGGCGGCCGAGACCGGACGTGGCTTCGCTGCTAAGGCAATCGCCGGGTTGGTTGCGTTGGTGAGCGCGACTCTGGCGCTGGGGCTCACGGGCGTGGCTGTCATGCTCGGCGGGTTGCATGGCAGCTTCCACTGGGTGCTTGTGATCGTGCCGGGCGTGGCAGTGTTGGTGGCTGCCGTGTGTGGCTGGGTGGCTGTGCGACCCGTGGCTAACCGTGGCTTTGCCGATGTGCGAGCCCAGGTGGAGGCTGATATTCGCGCTATGCGAACCGCAGGAGGGCACGATGGCGATCACGAATGAGATCCTTACACCGCGGCAGCGCTTGGCACTATCCCGTCAAGCCATGGTGCGACAACTGAATGGCGGTCGTGTGCCGGAAGAAGTTGATGTCCGGAGCGACCTGTCAGACGCTTCGTCGCTTGGGAGTTATGACACTGACGGCCCAGCATTGCCTAGATCGGCCCGCTCTTCTTCACACGGCTTCCCATGGCGCAGCGTAGCCCGCAATGTCGCCCAGCGCTGGTGGCAGCGACATCCTGCCAATGCGGTCGGGCAGTTGGCGAAGCCGGTGCTGTCGCGCTACGCGCATGAGCAGCCTGTGAAGTTGATGGCCGTCGCAGCCACTGCGGGCGCGCTGATGGTGGTGCTACGCCCATGGCGTTTGTTGTCAGCCACTGCGTTGGTGGCACTTCTTTTCAAGAGTTCTGATGTAGCTGATGTGATCGACCAGTTGATGCGCAAGCCTTATCCGTCGAACGATGTTCATCCCTGAGCGCGCCTCGCCTTGATATCTCTGTCGAGAAATAAAAAGCCCGCGAAAGCGGGCTTTTTATTTGTGCAATCAAAGACAGATCACATCTTCACTTCAAGCTCGTTGTTCACCGAGCTCACGCCCTGAACACCCTTGGCAATTTCCTCTGCACGTGCCTTGGCTGCGGCCGTGGGCGCTGGGCCTTTGAGGCTGACCACGCCGCTCTTGGTGTCGACGTCGATTTTGATCGCGCTCAGATCAGCGTCTTTGGCCAGGCCTGCCGAAACCGCAGCGGTGATCGACACGTCGTCGGCTGTTTGCGCGACTGTCGCGCCAGCGTCCTTGACGGCTTCCTTGACATCCGTGGCAGCTTCCTTGGCCGAGGAGCCGGCGGAAGATGCAGTTGCGTCAGCACGTGCCTTTGCTTCGGCGGCGGACTGCTCGGTCGTCGCAATCGCGCCGTCAAGCTTTTGTCCTGCCGTTTCGTTGCTGGACTTGTTGCACGCGCTCAGGGCGAGCACGCCGCCCAACAAGCTAAGGGCCAGCAAGCTTTTGCCGCTGACAGTCTTCAGTTTGGTTTGATTCATGATTTGCCTCCGCTCAATACGGTTGAAGTCGCTGCAAGCAACCTGCTCGCAGCGACTGATTCTTAAAGCTTGTCAGCGCCCGACTTGATGGCGTCCTTGGCTGTTTCCTTGGTATCGCCGTAGGTCTTTTGCACTTTGCCAGAGGCTTGGTCGACAACGCCTTCGGCTTCGAGCTTTTCGCTGCCGATGACTTTGCCGGTGACTTCTTTCAGCTTGCCCTTGGCCTCATCGAAACGGCCTTCTACTTGGTCTTTATTCATACGATTTCCTTCCCGAGGGTTGTGCGGTTCGACATGAACCACTGCAAAGCAATCTACGGCTCGTGCAAGGATGAGCTCCAAGGCGCAGGCCGCATCCCCCTGTAGGACAACAAAAGCTCAGGCTGTCACGATCCAGCCCTCGAGCGGATCGATATCGCGCGGCAGGCCGTATCCTGGGCCGGGACTCGCAGACCGTTGAAAGCCCCAGGCTGCTTGGATCAGGCACAGCACCGCGTCGATGCGATCGCCCTGGGCGTCGTGCTGCAGTTCCATGCGCTGCGCAGCCTCCAGGCCGAGTCGCAGGCCGAGGCGGCTCGTGCCTTGTTCCAACGCCGCAAGAAGCAGCGCGCGGGCCGCCGCCCGATCGGGCGTCTGCTTCTGACGCTCGTCGCTCTTGTAGCTGCGCCGCCCGATCAATTCGCGCGCGAGCAAGCCCGGATAGGCTTCCAGCGCCACACGTTCGGCGCCCTTTGCGGTTGCGGCAACTGCGGCGGATGCAGCGGATGTGGCAGGCCGATGCAGGCCGGGCAGGGCCGCACCGGCTGCCAGCAGCCGCGGCACGCCAGCATGGAGCATGTAGGCGACCGGCGGATTGACCCATTTCATCGAGGGGCTCGACCCGGCAGGCCCATCAGTGGCGCGGTGCGCGAACTTGCCGCCGACGGGGCGCGCCGCGCAGAACGCGACGAAGTGCTCGCGGATGGCCGCGCGATCCAGCTGGATGTAGTGGGCGATCAGGGCATCCCAGTGCAACGGCCATCCCAACCGCACCACCAGTTCGCGCGGCAGGCCGAAGGGAAAGTCGAAGCCACCGACCCACGCCGGAGCCTCTGCCAACCAGCGGCCCCAGGCCTCCAGCGAGTCGAAATACTGAAACCCTGACAGCCTGACAACGTCCGATGCGAGCTCGCCCGTGGCCACCACGATGGGTTTGCGCGCGGTGGGCGCGCTGGAAAAGTCGCAGCCGAGCAGCAGCGTGCCCATGCGATGGGCCTCAGCCCAGCGCCAGCGCAATAACGCCCGCGGCGATCAGCACGGCGCCCATCAGGCGCAGCAGGCGATCGCCTTCGCGCAGCAGATGCCCACCAATCAGCGCGGCGAACAGCATCGAGACCTCGCGGGCCGGCGCGACGTGGGAGATGGGCGCCTGCTGCACGGCGTACAGCACGAGCACGTAGGAGATGGGGCTGATGGCCGCCACCAGAAGGGCGTACTTCCACTGCAATCGCCAGAGCCGTGCGGTGGTGGCGCAGTCGCGCAGCGCCGCCGGCACCAGCAGCGCGACGCGCACGAAGTTGCCGAAGTAGTCGAGCAGGATCGGCGACATTGCGAGGAACTTGACCGCGTAGCTGTCGGTGACCGTGTAGGCGGCGATGAAGGCCCCGGTCAGCACGCCGTAGCGCAACCCCTTGTTGACGCGTTCCCGCTGCGCGGGATCGTTCGTGCTGCGCCACAGGCGCGGCCCGCCAGCGACCAGGAAGACCCCGAGCGCCACGCCACCGATGCCCGCGACGCCAATGGCGCTGATGCGCTCACCCAGGAAAAGGATGGCAAACAGCGAAGACAGCAGCGGGCCCGAGCCCCGTGCCAACGGGTACACCACCGTGAGATCGGACTTGCGGTAACCGCGCAGCAAGGTCACGTAGTACACGACGTGCAGCACGCCGCTGAGCAGCACGAAGCCCCATTCGGTCGAGCCCCAGGTCGGCACGACGTCCCAGCCGAACCAGAGGCCGACCGGCGCCCAGATCACCATCAGGAACACGCCGCTCTGGAAGGCGAAGCGCGCGTCGCCATTGGCCTTCTTGGCTGCGATGTTCCAGCTGGCGTGGATGACACCCGCCAGGAGAATCAGTGCAAAAGCGGAAAGCGGCACGCGCTCAGGTGTCGGTCAGGCGGCGCCCTTTTGCCGGCGCGCCAGGCTCAGGGGCGGCCCACGATGGCGGCGGTGGCCATCAGCTCTTCGAGCAACGCAAGCGACACCTTGCCCGAGACGGCATAGGGGTCGAGCTCCGGCTTCTCGGAGTACTTCAGAACGGTCGAGGCGTTCAGGCGAGAGAGATTCACTTGCCCCATCGTCCAGCCGCCGAAGCGGCGTTCGGCGATTTCCTCGTAGTGGAGCAAGACCACGTCTTTGTGGCGCGCATCGCGCTGGATGTGGCCATAGAGCTCGCTGATCGCGTTGCGTCCGCCTTCGATGGCCTGCAGAAACACGCCACCGCCGTAGCAAAGGATGCCGGTGATGCCCGAGGTGGTGTTGTGCGATCGTGACTGCTGCAGGATCGCCTCGATCGCTGCGGGACTGGTGTCGACCGCGCGGCTCGCATAGAGAAGTCGGACGAGCATGGTCAGTTCTTCCGTGGAAGCAAAGAAAGAAATTCCCGGCGCAGATTGGGATCCTTGAGGAAAACGCCGCGCATGACGGAGTTGATCATCTTGCTGTTCATCTCTTTCACGCCGCGCCAGCCCATGCAGAAATGCTCGGCCTCCATCACCAGGGCGAGGCCGTCGGGCCGCGTCTTTTCCTGGATCAGGTCGGCCAGTTGCACCACCGCCTCTTCCTGGATCTGCGGGCGGCCCATGACCCATTCGGCCAGCCGGGCGTACTTCGACAGCCCGATCACGTTGGTGTGCTCATTCGGCATCACGCCGATCCAGAGCTTGCCGATGATCGGGCAGAAGTGGTGCGAGCAGGCACTGCGCACAGTGATCGGCCCGACGATCATGAGCTCGTTCAGATGCTCGGCGTTCGGAAACTCGGTGAGCGAAGGCGCCGCCACGTAGCGGCCCTTGAACACCTCGTTGAGGTACATCTTGGCGACGCGCCGCGCCGTGTTGTCGGTGTTGTGGTCGTTGTCGACGTCGATGACCAGGCTTTCGAGCACGCCCTTCATCTTGACCTCGACCTCGTCGAGCAAAGCCTCGAGTTCGCCAGGCTCGATGAACTCTGCGATGTTGTCGTTGGCATTGAAGCGCTTGCGCGCGGCGCTCAGCCGCTCGCGAATCTTCACGGAGACCGGCGTCCCCTCGTCTTCATCGCCTTGTCCCGGGCGCTGGTCGGCTTCGGTTTTCCTCAACATGCAGGCATCCTATCAGTGAAAGTGCAAGACCGGTGGGGCTGCAGCGCCCGTCCCTGCTGCGCAGTGCGCTATCAATTGGATAGCGAGAAGTCGGCCACCAGCGGAAGGTGATCGGACATCCGGGCCCACACCGGGCCGCGCGGCACCGTGCAGGCGAGCGGCGTCAACTGCCGGCCGTAGACGAAGTCGAGTTGCGTCACTGGCAGGCGCGAGGGATAGGTCAGCGTGCGCGGCCCGCGCAGGTCGCTGGCATCGCGCAGGCCCATCGCATTCATTGCATAGCGCATGCGCGCGCCCCAGTCGTTGAAGTCGCCCGCCACCACCACCGCCTCGTCCACAGGGACCTCCTGCTCGATGAACTCGCGCAGCCGCGCGATTTGCCGGATACGGCTGCCCTTGATCAGGCCCAGGTGCACCACGATCGCATGCACCGGACGCCCGGCCACCTCGATCACGACGTGCAACAGCCCGCGCTGTTCGAAGCGGTGGTCGGAAATATCCCTGTGCGTGGTGCGCAGCACCGGCCAGCGCGTGAGCAGTGCGTTGCCGTGTTCGCCGTGGCGCGTGATCGCGTTCGTCTCGTAGACAGCGGTGTAGCCCTCGGGCGCCAGGAAATCGGCTTGCGGCAATTCGGGCCAGCGCGGGAAGTGCGCCGCGGCCTGCCGGTTCATCTTGCGCACTTCCTGCAAGCAGACGATGTCGGCATCGAGCTGCTCGATCGCGTGGCCCAGGTTGTGGATCTCCAGCCGCCGTGCCGGGCCCAGCCCCTGCACGCCCTTGTGGATGTTGTAGGTCGCAACCCGCAGGCTGCCGTCGTCCTGGATCGCGGGCGAAATCATCGCGCAAATTGTGGCAGCAAGAGAATGGCTTCGGCGTTCGACGGGCTAAAGCACGCATCGGCCGCGTCGCGGTACGGCAGCCACTGCCAGGCCGTGTGCTCGCGCGGGTTCAGCACCGGATCGATACGCTCGGGCAGACACAGGCCGAACAGGTGCTCGGTGTTGCGCGTGACGCCAGGGGCATAGCGCGCGCGCCACTGCGGGTAGATCTCGTAGATGTTCTGCAGGCCCCAATCCTGCAGCTGCGCAGCAAGCGGCGTGCCCTCGCCGCACAGGATGCCGGTCTCTTCGGCCACCTCTCGCGCCGCCGTGAGCGCGAGCGGCTCGTCTTCCAGGTCCTTGCTGCCCGTCACCGATTGCCAGAAATCCTCGGCATCGGCCCGCTGGATCAACAGCACATCGAGTGCCGCCGTGTGGATCACGACCAGCACCGACTCCGGGATCTTCCAGGGCCGGCCGGTCATGGCCGGTCAGGCAGCCGGCTGGACGTTGCGCAGCTTGATGTGCAGTTCGCGCAGCTGCTTCTCGTCGACCGGGCTCGGCGCCTGCGTCAGCAGGTCCTGCGCGCGCTGGGTCTTGGGGAAGGCGATCACGTCGCGGATCGATTCGGCGCCGGTCATCAGCATCACCAGGCGGTC
This sequence comes from Variovorax sp., assembly GCA_004210915.1. GTDB lineage: Bacteria > Pseudomonadota > Gammaproteobacteria > Burkholderiales > Burkholderiaceae_C > Variovorax. Next base: position 23,882 of record SEGS01000037.1, read on the forward strand.
CAGGCCGATGGCGATGCCGCCGTGCGGCGGGGCGCCGTACTGCAGCGCGTCGAGCAGGAAACCGAACTTGAGCTGCGCGTCTTCAGCGCTGATCTTCAGCGCGCGGAACACCTTGCTCTGCACTTCCTCGCGATGGATACGGACCGAGCCACCGCCCATCTCGATGCCGTTGAGCACCATGTCGTAGGCCTTGGCGATGCACTTCTCGGGCGCGGTGTCCATCAGGTCTTCATGGCCGTCCTTCGGCGCGGTGAACGGGTGGTGCACGGCCGACCAGCGCTGGCCCTCCTCGTCGAACTCGAACATCGGGAAGTCGACCACCCAAAGCGGTGCCCAGCGGTCGTCGAACAAGCCGCTCTTCTTGCCGAAGGTGCTGTGGCCGATCTTCACGCGCAGCGCGCCGATGGCGTCGTTGACGACCTTTTCCTTGTCGGCGCCGAAGAACAGGATGTCGCCGTTGCGCGCACCGGTGCGCGCGATGACCTCGGCCAGCGTCGCGTCGTCCAGGTTCTTCACGATCGGGCTCTGCAAGCCCTCGCGGCCCGCCGCCGCATCGTTGACCTTGATGTAGGCCAGGCCCTTGGCGCCGTAGATCTTCACGAACTCCTGGTAGGCATCGATCTCGCCGCGCGAGAGGCCGCCTTCACCGCCGCCGCCCGGCACGCGCAGGGCGACCACACGGCCGTCCTTCTGCGTCGCAGCGTTCGAGAACACCTTGAACTCGACGCGCTTCATGAGCTCGGTCAGCTCGGTGAACTCGAGCTTGACGCGCAGGTCGGGCTTGTCCGAGCCGTACTTGAACATCGCGTCCGCGTAGCTCATCGTCGGAAACACCGGCAGGTCGATCCCCGCGGCGTTGCGGAACACGTTGCGGATCATCCCTTCGAACATGTCGCGGATCTCTTCTTCCAACAGGAAAGAGGTTTCGATGTCGATCTGCGTGAATTCAGGCTGGCGGTCGGCGCGCAGGTCTTCGTCGCGGAAACACTTCACGATCTGGTAGTAGCGGTCGTAGCCGGCCACCATCAGCAACTGTTTGAAGAGCTGCGGCGATTGCGGGAGCGCGAAGAAGCTGCCATCGTGCACGCGGCTGGGCACGAGGTAGTCGCGCGCACCTTCGGGTGTCGACTTGCCGAGCATCGGCGTTTCGATGTCGATGAAGCCGTTGGCATCGAGGAACTTGCGCGCCTCCATCGTCACCTTGTAGCGCAGCATCATGTTGCGCTGCATGGCGGGCCGGCGCAGGTCGAGCACGCGGTGCGTGAGGCGCGTGGTCTCGCTCAGGGTTTCGTCGTCGAGCAGGAAGGGCGGCGTCACGGAGGGGTTGAGCACCTTCAGCTCGTGGCACAGCACTTCGATCTTGCCGCTCTTGAGCGCTTCGTTGACCGTGCCTTCCGGACGCGCGCGCACCAGGCCCTTGATCTGTACGCAGAACTCGTTGCGCAGGTCTTCGGCAACGGCGAACGTGGCCGCGCGGTCGGGGTCGCACACCACCTGCACGTAGCCTTCGCGGTCGCGCAGGTCGATGAAGATCACGCCGCCGTGGTCGCGCCGGCGATTGACCCAGCCGCACAAGGTGACGGTTTCGCCCATCAGGGCTTCGGTCACGAGACCGCAATAAGTAGTACGCATGGCCATAGAGGGATTCCAGCGCCGCGGGGGCGCGTTTCTATTGTTTGATCGCGATCGTGGCGGGGCCGCCCGGAACGACCACCCCCATCGACACGATGTACTTGAGCGCCTCGTCGACACTCATCCGGAGTTCGATGCAGTCACTGCGCTTGAGCATCACGAAATAGCCGCCTGTCGGATTCGGCGTGGTCGGCACGTAGACGCTGAGGAAATCACCGCCGCCCAGGTGACCGAGCACCTCGCGGCCCGGCGCGCCGGTCACGAAGGCGATGGTCCAGACGTTTTCGCGCGGCCACTGGATCAGCACCGCCGTGCGGAACGCGTTGCCGCTTTCGGAGAACAGCGTGTCGGAAACCTGCTTGACGCTTGAGTAGATCGAACGCACCACGGGGATGCGCCGCACCACGGCATCGCCCCAGCCCAGGAGGCGCTTGCCGACGAAGTTGCTCGCGATGGCGCCCACCGACAGCAGGATCGCCAGCGTCAACAGAACGCCGAGGCCGCGCACCTTGTGGTCGTAGAGCCACTTCTGCCATTCCTCGGGCAAGAGCCACAGCGTCTGGTCGAGCGTGCCGATGATCCAGTTGAGCACGCCCAGCGTGATGACCAGCGGCACGATGACCAGCAGGCCCGACAACAGCCATTTGCGCAACGCGAGCATGGTGTCGGCGTCAGTCGCTCTTGGAAGAAGCTGCGGGCGCCGCGGCAGGCGCGGGCGCAGGCGCCGGGCTGGGCGTTGCCGCCCCGCTGCTCTCCGCGGGCTTGGCGGAAGCGGTATCCGAAGGCACCGGTGCCGCCGCGTCGCCACCCGCTGCGGGCGCCTTGTCGGCGCCCTTCTTGCCGCCGCCTTCGCGGAAGTCCGTCACGTACCACCCGGAGCCTTTGAGCTGGAAGCCGGCGGCCGTGACCTGCTTCTGGAAGGTGCTCGCGCCGCATTCCGGACACACCGTGAGCGGGGCGTCGGACATTTTTTGCAGCGCGTCCTTGGCGAAACCGCAGGCGCTGCATTTGTAGGCGTAGATGGGCATGAATGGGGGGCGGAAATAGCGACGCAGCTGGCGCCGGCAAAGCCCATGATTATAGCGGCGAGGCCTTCTGCAGGCCGCTCAAGTGCTCGCTGGCGTCAGGGGCCGGTGCGGGGTGCGGCGGTTCTGCAGCCACTGCGGCAACAGCGAGCCCAGCACCATCCCTGTGGCGGCTGCAAGCACGCCGGCCAGTTGCGCCGGGAAGACCTCGCCCCAAGGCAGCGCGAGGAACAGCAGCCAGGTGCCGATGCCGAGCACCACGGCCGCGATTGCGCCCTGGGTGCTGGCGCGCGACCAGTAGAGCCCGGCCACCAGCGGCACGAACGCGCCAACCAGCGGCACCTGGTAGGCGCCCGAGACCAGTTCGTAGATCGGGGTGCCTTCCATCCGGATCGAATAGGCCAGCACGGCCACACTGAACACCAGCGTGGTGATGCGCATCGTGCGCAGGTGCTCCTTCTCGCTCGTCTTGGGGCGGAACTGGCGCCAGATGTTCTCGGTGAAGGTCACGCTCGGCGCCAGCAGCGTGGCCGAAGCGCAGGACTTGATGGCCGACAGCAGCGCGCCGAAGAACAGCACCTGCATGATGAACGGCATCTGCTCCATCACCAGCGTGGGGAGCACCTTTTGCGGATCGTCGGCCAGGAGCGCCGCGCTGCGCTCCGGCATGATCAGGAGCGCGCTGGCGACCAGGAACATGGGCACGAACGCGAACAGGATGTAGGCGCTGCCACCAATGATGGTGCCGCGGGTGGCGGCCTTGACGCTGTTGGCCGACATGACCCGCTGGAACACGTCCTGCTGCGGGATGGAGCCCAGCATGATGGTGATGGCTGCGGCGAAGAAGAAGATGATGTCGTGCCAGGTCGGCTCGGGCCAGAAGCGGAACAGGTCGCGGCTCAGCGCGAGGTCGATCACCCGGTCGGCCCCGCCGGCCATGTCGCCCGCGAACACGGCGAGCACCAGCAGGCCCACGACCAGGATGATCATCTGCAGGAAGTCGGTGACGGCCACCGACCACATCCCGCCGAACAGCGTGTAGGCAAGGACGGAGACAACGCCGATCACCATGCCCATCGAGATGCTGATGCTGCCGCCCGACAGCAGGTTGAAGACCAGCCCGAGCGCGGTGACCTGGGCCGACACCCACCCCAGATAGCTCAGCATGATGATCAGCGAGCACCCGACTTCCACCACGCGGCCATAGCGCTCGCGGTAGTAGTCGCTGATGGTCAGCAGCGTCATGCGGTAGAGCTTGCCGGCGAAAAACAGGCCGACCAGGATCAGGCACATGCCCGCCCCGAACGGGTCTTCCACGATGTTGCGCAAGCCACCTTCGATGAACTTGGCCGGGACGCCCAGCACGATCTCCGAGCCAAACCACGTCGCGAAGGTGGTGGTCACGATCATGAAGAGCGGCAGATTCCGCCCGGCGATCGCGAAGTCGGTGGTGTTCTTGACGCGGCGGGCGGCAACGAGCCCGATCGCGATGGTGATCAACAGGTAGACGATGACCAGGGTCAGCAACACGGCGCGCTCTCCAGAAGCAGTGTGGAAGGTGGTAGCTAGAACAAGCGGACACGCAAGAGAACTTGCATGACGATCAAACCCAATACAAAACCCATGCCACCGTACATGATGGCCTGCAGCAGCTTGTTGGTGCGCTTCTGCGCGGCCAGCAGCTCCAGCAGTTCGCGTCGGTGGTCGGCCGGGCGATTCTCGAGAAAGTCGTGCAGCAAGCGCGGCAGTTGCGGCAGCAGCTTGGCGTAGCGCGGCGCTTCGGCCTTGAGCTGCTGCAGCAGCTTCTGCGGGCCGATCTGGTCGGCCATCCATTTTTCGAGAAAGGGCTTGGCCGTGTGCCAGAGGTCGAGCTCGGGATCGAGCTGGCGGCCCAGCCCTTCAATGTTCAGCAGGGTCTTCTGCAGCAGCACGAGTTGCGGCTGGATCTCGACATGGAAACGTCGCGAGGTCTGGAACAGCCGCATCAGCACCATGCCCAGCGAGATCTCCTTCAGCGGGCGGTCGAAGTACGGCTCGCACACGGTGCGGATCGCACCCTCGAGTTCGTCGATGCGCGTTCCCTCCGGCACCCAGCCGCTTTCGAGGTGCAGCTCGGCCACGCGCTTGTAATCGCGCCGGAAAAAGGCCACGAAGTTCTGCGCCAGATACTCCTTGTCCGACTCGGTCAGCGTGCCGATGATCCCGAAGTCCAGCGAGATGTAGCGGCCGAAGGTCTCGGGCTCGAGGCTGACCTGGATGTTGCCGGGATGCATGTCGGCATGAAAGAAGCCGTCACGAAACACCTGGGTGAAAAAGATGGTGACGCCATCGCGCGCGAGCTTGGGGATGTCGACGCCTGCCGCGCGAAGGCGCTCGAGCTGCGCGATGGGCACGCCGTTCATGCGCTGCATGACGATGACCTCGGGATGGCAGAAATCCCAGAACATCTCGGGGATCATCACCAGGTCGAGCGCGGCCATGTTGCGGCGCAGCTGCGCGGCATTAGCCGCCTCGCGCACCAGATCGAGCTCGTCGTGCAGGTACTTGTCGAACTCGCCGACGACTTCGCGGGGCTTCAATCGCTTGCCGTCGGGCGAGAGCCGTTCGACCCAGCCGGCCATCATGGCCATCAGCGCCAGGTCTTTCTCGATCAACCCGCGCATCTGGGGCCGCAGCACCTTGATCGCCACGTCCCGCAGCGTCCCGTCCTTGAGCAGGACCTTGCCGAAGTGGACCTGCGCGATCGACGCGCTGGCCACCGGCGTTTCGTCGAACTGCACGAAGATCTCAGAGACCGGCCGCCGGAAGGCGCGCTCGATGGTGGCGATGGCCACGGCCGACGGAAACGGCGGCACCCGGTCCTGCAGGAAGGCGAGCTCGTCCGCGATGTCGGGCGGCAGCAGGTCACGCCGGGTCGAAAGCACCTGGCCGAACTTCACGAAGATGGGCCCGAGGCGCTCGAGCGCCTCGCGCAGCCGGACGCCGCGCGGCGATTCGAGATTGCGGCCGATGGACACGATGCGCGCCACCACGCGCAGCCACGGCTTCTGGAAACTCGTGAGAACCAGCTCGTCCAGGCCGTAGCGCAAGACGACCCAGACGATGAAAACGCCGCGGTAGAACCGCGTCATTCGGCGCTCGCGGAACCGCCGCCCCGCGCCGGGCGTCCTTCGGCAAACTGCCGCAGCGCTGCCGCCACGCGGCGCGCCGCGGTGCCGAGCGTGTGGGCCGGCACGTCACCGATCAGCCGCGCCAGGTCGTCTTCGACGTCCCAGCGCACGTGGTCGACCAGCCAGTTCACCTCGGCCGCGAGCTGCACGTCGCCGACGATCCGCACGGCGGGCTTGTCGCCCTTGAGCGTGGCGCGCGCCACCGAGAAAGGCGAGGTTTCGGTCACGGTCAGCGTGAGATCGGGCACCGCACCGGCGGGCGCGAGATCGAGCAGGCCGGCCGGCGTGCCGACGAGGTCCATGGTGACGGCGCGCCACTGGAAACGCACCACCCGCCCCTGCTGCCGCAGCAATCTCTGCTGCGCCTCGGGTTCCTGCTGCAACACATGGTTGAGAAAGAGAACCGCGCGGTGCTGGATCTCGTGCACCGCCCAGGCCGGCGGCTGCAGCTTGCTGCCCACGCGGTTCAAAAGATCTTCGACAAAAGAAAATGGGGACGATGGTGTAGCCATGTCCCCATTATCCAGTCACGCACCGGCTTCGCGCCGGCCGCGGGCCTCTGAACTTACTGCAATGCCTGCACGCCGGCCACCAGCCAGCCGCTCGTGCCGTTGATCGGCTTGGTCATGTTCCAGACCTCGCGGAACGGGCTCGGGCCACTGGATGCGTCTTCGCGGATCATTCCCGAGAACTCGACGCTCGCCATGTAGGCATCGGGCAGTTCCTCGATCCCGAGCAGCTTGGCGTCGAGCATGACCACGTCGGTCTTGTTCGGCTGGCCACCGGTGTGGCTCTCGCGCTCGCCCAGCTGGTCCTGGATTTCGCCGACCATCCCGTCGGTCATCATCGCGCGCAAGGTCGTGATGTCCGAGCGATCCCACGCATCCTGCAGGGTCACGAAGTTGCGCTTGGCCGCGCCGAGGAAACCGTCGGCATCGAAGCCGGCGGGAATGCCCCAGGACTGCGTGCCGCCCAGGGCCGAGCCGATCATGCTGCCGCCCACCGCGCTGGCTGCACCGGCCATCGACGAGCCGCTGCGCTCACCTTGCGCTGGCGTGGCATCGAAGGCCGCGCTGTTGCGCTCCCAGGGCCGTGCCGACGCGTCATTGCCGACGTTGGCCGGGCTGTACTGCGAAGGTGCCGCAGCGTTCGTCGGGCTGCTGCCGGCGCCCTGGAAGGCGAAGCCGCCCTGCCGGGGACGCGAGCGCGCAGCGAAGATGCGCCACACGACGACACCGGCCATGACCAGAAGCGCGATCAGCAGAATGTTGCCGAAGGCGGCGCCCAGGCCGAGCGAGTTCGCCAGCCAGGCCAGGCCGAGACCGGCGGCCAGACCGCCGAGCATGCCGGCCCATGGGCGCTTCGGTGCGGCGGCAGCGGCCGGGTTCGCGCCCGGGCGCGCGGCGGCGGCATTGGCGTTCTGGGCGGGTGCGCCCGGCGTGGCAGCCGGCGGCGTCGATTGCCGCTGGGTGACGTTATCGGACTGGCGCCCGAAGGACTTGCCACCGCCCATGCGGCGCGCGTCGGCGTCGACGCTGACCAGCACCAGTGCGCAAACCATCAACACAGACCAGAAATTTTTTCTCATGACGTCTCCTCAACGGAAAGAACAAACACAAATCCAACTCAGCACTTGATTCCAACATGCAGGGCGACCACGCCGCCCGTCATGTTGTGATAGTCCACATGACCGAAACCGCCCTCTTTCATGAGGGTTTTGAGTTCGTCCTGCGCGGGATGCATGCGGATCGACTCGGCCAGGTACCGGTAGCTGGCGTCGTCACCCGCCACCAGCTTGCCCAGACGCGGCAACACGCTGAACGAATACCAGTCGTAGGCCTTGGCCAGCGGCTTGGCCACTTTCGAGAACTCGAGCACCAGCAACTTGCCGCGGGGCTTCAGGACGCGGTTCATTTCCTTCAGCGCGGCGTCCTTGTGCGTCATGTTGCGCAGGCCGAAGGCCACGGTGACCACGTCGAAATGGTTGTCGGGAAAGGGCAGCTTCTCGGCGTCGCAAACCAGCGTCGGCAGCACCACGCCGGCGTCGATCAGGCGGTCCCGACCGGTGCGCAGCATCGCTTCGTTGATGTCGGTGTGCACGACCTGGCCCGAAGCGCCGACCTTCTTTGCAAAGGCCAGCGCGAGGTCGCCGGTGCCGCCCGCGATGTCCAGCACCTTCGAGCCTTCGCCGACATTGGCCACCATCACGGTATAGGCCTTCCAGGCGCGATGCAGGCCCATCGACATGAGGTCGTTCATCAGGTCGTAGCGCGTCGCGACCGAATCGAAGACGCCGCGCACGCGCTGTGCCTTGTCTTTCTCGTCGACCGATTCGAAACCGAAGTGGGTGCTGCTCATGCGCCCTATGTTAGGGCGTAAGCACGCGCATCAAGCCGACGACCCCGCGAGATCGCCGGGCATTCATTCCGAACCATCGGGAAAACCGCCGCGCGCGCACCGCGTGGGTTCGCAGAACCGGCTTCGTCCGGCGCGGGAGCACGCTCAGTGGCTGCCGCACGCGTGGACGCCGCCCTTGCCGGGCATGGGCGCGTCGCGATCGACGCCGGCTGCGGAAAGCCGACGCTCGTACTCGGCCCACAACGCGTCCTGTTTCGATCCCAGTTCGTAGAGCAGGTCCCACGAAAAGATGCCGGTGTCGTGGCCGTCGTCGAAAACCGGCTTGACGGCGTAGTTGCCGATGGGTTCGAGGTCGGCCAACCCCACCTCGCGCTTGCCGGTCTGCAGGATCTCTTCTCCCGGGCCGTGCCCCTGGACTTCAGCCGAAGGCGAATAGACGCGCATCAACTCGAAGGGAATGCGGAAGCGCGCCCCGTCGGAGAACGCAACCTCCAGCACGCGCGAAGCGCCATGCACGGTGAGATCGGTGGGCGTCGGTGCGCCTGCTTGCAAGCCTGCCATCAGATGTTCCTTGCGCCGGAGCGCTGTTCCCGTTTTCCGCCCGCGCCCCAAAGCGTCCCCGCGATCGCGCTCACACCAGCACCCGCTCGATGCCGCCGCTGTTGGCCGCGGCCACGTACTCGGGCAACCACTTGTCGCCCAGGATCTGGTTGGCCATTTCGACCACGATGTAGTCGGCTTCGAGCAGGCCGTTGTTGAGGTCGTTGCCGTAGCGGGAAAGCCCCTGCAGGCAGCTCGGGCAGCTGGTGAGGATTTTCACGTTGCCCTGGGCCGCGACCTTGCCGCTCTCGCGCAGCGCGGCCTCGCCCTTCTTGAGCTCCTCTTCCTTGCGGAAGCGAATCTGCGTCGAGATGTCGGGCCGCGTCACGCCGAGCGTGCCCGACTCGCCGCAGCAGCGGTCGTTCTTGAGCACGTTGTCGCCGACGAGCGCTTTCACCGTCTTCATCGGGTCCTGCAGCTTCATCGGGCTGTGGCAGGGGTCGTGATAGAGGTAGCCACCGCCGCTCGCGGCGCCGAGCGTGATGCCCTTTTCCAGCAGGTACTCGTGGATGTCGATGATCCGGCAGCCCGGGAAAATCTTGTCGAACTGGTAGCCCTGGAGCTGGTCGTAGCAGGTGCCACAGCTCACCACCACGGTCTTGATGTCCAGGTAGTTCAGCGTGTTGGCCACGCGGTGAAAGAGCACGCGGTTGTCCGTGATCATCTTCTCGGCCTTGTCGAACTGGCCCGAGCCGCGCTGCGGGTAGCCGCAGCAGAGGTAGCCCGGCGGCAGCACCGTCTGCACGCCCGCATGCCAGAGCATCGCCTGCGTGGCGAGGCCGACCTGCGAGAAGAGTCGCTCGGAACCGCAGCCAGGGAAGTAGAAGACCGCTTCGGTTTCCGCCGTGGTCGCCTTCGGGTTGCGGATGATCGGCACGTAGTCGGCATCCTCGATGTCGAGCAGCGCGCGCGCCGTCTGCTTGGGCAAACCCCCCGGCATCTTCTTGTTGATGAAGTGGACGATCTGCTCCTTGATCGGCGCCGGGCCCAGCGTCGCCGGCGGCGCCGCCGTCTGCTTGCGGGCCACGCGGCGCATCAGGTCATTCGCCAGCCGCTGCGCCTTGAAGCCGATGCCCACCATGCCGACCCGCATCGCCTTGATGGTCTGCGGACTGGTCGCGTTCAGGAACAGCATGGCCGCGGCGTTGCCGGGGCGGAAGCTTTTCTGCCCCATCTTGCGCAACAGGTTGCGCATGTTCATCGACACGTCGCCGAAGTCGATCTTCACCGGGCACGGCGTGAGGCACTTGTGGCACACGGTGCAGTGGTCGGCCACGTCCTCGAACTCCTCCCAGTGCTTGATGCTCACGCCGCGCCGCGTTTGTTCCTCGTACAGGAAGGCTTCGACCAGCAGCGAGGTGGCGAGGATCTTGTTGCGCGGCGAATAGAGCAAGTTGGCGCGTGGCACGTGCGTGGCGCACACCGGCTTGCACTTGCCGCAGCGCAGGCAATCCTTGACCGAGTCGGCGATCGCCCCGATGTCGCTCTGCTGCATGATCAGCGACTCGTGGCCCATCAGGCCGAAGCTGGGCGTGTAGGCGTTGGTCAGGTCCGCATGCAGCGCAGCGGCGCCGGTGTTCGCTTCGCGGAGCAACTTGCCCTTGTTGAAGCGGCCTTCAGGGTCGACCTTCTTCTTGTATTCGGTGAACGGCCGCAGTTCCTCATCACTCAGAAACTCCAGCTTGGTGATGCCGATGCCGTGCTCGCCCGAGATCACGCCATCGAGGCTGCGCGCCAGCGCCATGATCCGCACCACCGCGGCGTGCGCGGTCTGCAGCATCTCGTAGTTGTCGCTGTTGACCGGGATGTTGGTGTGCACGTTGCCATCGCCCGCGTGCATGTGCAGCGCGACCCACACACGACCCTTGAGCACGCGCTGGTGGATGGCCGTGCATTCGGCCAGGATCGGCGCGAACTCGGCGCCCGTGAAGATGGTTTGCAGCGGCGCGCGCAGCTGCGTCTTCCAGCTCGCACGCAGCGA
>SEGS01000134.1 GCA_004210915.1 Variovorax sp.
CCGTGGCCACGGCCGTCACCATCTTGGCGCCGTGGCGCGCGATGCCTTCGTTCTCGTACTTGCGCCCGACCATGAAGCCGGTGATGTTCTGCAGGAACACCAGCGGCGTCTTGCGCTGGCAGCACAGCTCGATGAAATGCGCGCCCTTCTGCGCCGACTCGGAAAAAAGGATGCCGTTGTTCGCGATGATGCCGACGGGCATGCCTTCGATCTCGGCGAAGCCGCAGACCAGCGTGGCGCCGAAGCGCTGCTTGAACTCGTGGAACTCGCTGCCATCGACGATGCGGGCGATGATCTCGCGCACGTCAAAAGGCTTGCGGGTGTCGGTGGGAATCACGCCGTACAGCTCTTCGCGCGGGAACTCGGGCGCGCGCACGTCGGCGTGCGGTGCTTCCGTGGCGTCCTTGCGGTTGATGTTGGCGATGGCCGAGCGCGCCAGCGACAGCGCATGGAGGTCGTTCTGCGCCAGGTGGTCGACCACGCCCGACAGGCGCGTGTGCACGTCGCCGCCGCCCAGGTCTTCGGCCGTGACGACCTCGCCGGTCGCGGCCTTCACGAGCGGCGGGCCGCCCAGGAAAATCGTGCCCTGGTTCTTCACGATGATCGACTCGTCGCTCATGGCCGGCACATACGCGCCGCCCGCCGTGCACGAGCCCATGACCACCGCGATCTGCGCGATGCCCTGGGCGCTCATGTTGGCCTGGTTGTAGAAGATGCGGCCGAAGTGGTCGCGGTCGGGGAAGACCTCGTCCTGGTTCGGCAGATTGGCGCCGCCCGAATCGACCAGGTAGATGCAGGGCAGGCGGTTCTGCTCGGCGATCTCCTGCGCGCGCAGGTGCTTCTTCACGGTGAGCGGGTAATAGGTGCCGCCTTTCACCGTCGCGTCGTTGCAGACAATCATGCAGTCGACGCCGCTCACGCGCCCGATGCCGGCGATGAGACCGGCGCCGGGTGCGGACTCCACGCCCTTGCCGTCCAGGTACATCGCGTGCGCGGCCAGCGGCGCGATTTCCAGGAAGGGCGTGCCCGGGTCCAGCAGCTCGGCGACGCGGTCGCGCGGCAGCAGCTTGCCGCGTGCCACGTGCTTGGCGCGCGCCGCTTCGCCGCCGCCGGCCTCGACCTTCGCGAACTGCGCGTGCAGGTCATCGACCAGCGCGCGCATCGCCTTCGCATTCGCCTGGAACTCGGCAGAACGTGGGTTCAATTTGCTTTCGAGCTTGCTCATTGGGCCCCCTTGTTCGGCACTGTCGTGTCCTCACGTCCCCCCGAGGGGGAGCGAGCTGGCTTGAAGCGGTTCTGCGCTGTGCTCATGCGGTCTTTTCCTCGTCCAGCCCGAGCTGGGATTTCATCGCGTCGCGAATCTTGAATTTCTGGATCTTGCCGGTCACCGTCATCGGGAACTCGGTAACGAACTGGATGTACTCCGACGACCTGCACGTCCTGCACCTGCGGGTGGCGATAGAGGAACTCCTCGATCTCGCGCGGGTAGATGTTCTCGCCGCCGCGGATCACGAGGTCCTTGATGCGCCCGACGATGTTGACGTAGCCCTCGTCGTCCATCACCGCGAGGTCGCCGGTGTGCATCCAACCTTCGCTGTCGATGGCCTCGCGCGTTTTCTCTTCGTCGCCCCAGTAGCCGTGCATCACCGAGTAGCCACGCGTGCAGAACTCGCCCGACTGGCCCCGCGCCATCGTCGCGCCGGTCTCCGGGTCGACGATCTTGATTTCAAGGTGCGGCTGCACTTTGCCGACCGTCGCCACGCGTTGCGCGAGCGGCGTGTCGGACGCGCTCTGGCAACTCACCGGGCTGGTCTCGGTCATCCCGTAGGCGATGGTGATTTCGGAGAGGTGCATGCGGTCGACCACGCGCTTCATCACCTCGATCGGGCAGGCGGTGCCGGCCATGATGCCGGTGCGCAGTGTGCGCAAGTCGAACTCGGCGAAGCGCGGATGGTCGAGCTCGGCGATGAACATCGTCGGCACGCCGTGCAGGCCGGTGCACTTTTCGGCTTGCACGGTTTCGAGCACGGTGAGCGGATCGAAGCCGTCGTTCGGAAACACGATCGTGCTGCCGTGCGTGAGGCACGCCAGGCTGCCCAGCACCATGCCGAAGCAGTGGTACATCGGCACGGGAATGCACAGGCGGTCGGCCGGCGTGAGGCTCATGCACTCGCCCACGAAGAAGCCGTTGTTCAGGATGTTGCGATGCGTGAGCGTCGCACCCTTGGGAAAGCCCGTGGTGCCGCTGGTGAACTGCACGTTGATCGGGTCCGTGGCTTGCAGCGTGGCGGCGATCTGCGCGATGCGCGGATCATGCGGGTCGCCGCTCGCGATCAAATCCGAGAAGCGCTGCATGCCGGCTTGATCGGCGTCACCCGTCTTGTCGATCCACACGGTGTGCTGAAGCAGCGGCAAGCGCTTCGCGCCCAGCTCGCGCAGCATGCCCACGTAGTCGCTGGTCTTGAACTGCGCCATCGTGACCAGCGCGTTCACGCCCACCTTGTTGAGCGCGTACTCGACTTCCGACGTGCGGTACGCCGGGTTGATGTTGACCAGGATCAGCCCGACCTTGGCGGTGGCGATCTGCATCAGGATCCACGGCGCATTGTTGTGCGACCAGATGCCGACGCGGTCTCCGGGCACGAGCCCCAGGTTCAGCAGCGCGCTCGCGAGCCGATTCGATTCGGTCTGCAGCTGGCGATACGTATATCGCTGGCCTTCGTGGCGGCTCACGAGTGCTTCGCGCTCGGGTTGCTTCTCGACCATGGCGTCGAAGAAGTCGCCGAGCGTTTGCTCGATCAACGGCGCATCGGCCGCACCCTTCGCGTAGCTCAGGTTCGCATCCATCGCGGCAGCCTCAAGACGTTTCGGCGAACAGTTCGCGGCCGATCAGCATGCGGCGGATTTCGCTCGTGCCGGCGCCGATTTCGTAGAGCTTGGCGTCGCGCCACAGCCGCTCGACCGGGAAGTCCT
>SEGS01000038.1 GCA_004210915.1 Variovorax sp.
CGGCAGGAACCGGCGCTTGGTTTTGTTGTTGGCGTGGGAAACATTGTTCCCGACCATCGGGCCCTTGCCCGTGACTTCACATACGCGTGCCATGTGGACACTCTTTCATGAACAGCTGGTACCTCGGGCGACAGGGCGTCGCCAAGGTGTGTTGCAGCTTGACCTCGCCAGAAAAGGGTGGCGGTAACCCCTGCCGAATTCGGCAAAGCCTGAGATTATAGCGTGCCGTCCTGCTCGAGGAAGCGCTGGGCGTCCAGGGCCGCCATGCAGCCGGTTCCCGCGCTGGTGATTGCCTGGCGGTAGATGTTGTCCTGCACATCGCCGGCGGCGAACACGCCGGGCACGCTGGTCATGGTTGCAAAGCCTTGAAGACCCGAACGCGTGACGATGTAACCGCTCTTCATGTCGAGTTGGCCTTCGAAGATGTCGGTGTTCGGATGGTGGCCGATCGCGATGAAGCAACCTTTGAGGGCGATGTCTTCGGTGGCGCCACCCTGTGTGCTTTTCAAGCGGACGCCGGTGACGCCGGAGTTGTCGCCAAGCACTTCGTCCAGTGTGTTGTGGGTCTTGAGCTCGATCTTGCCTTCCTTGACCTTCTCGTGCAGCTTGTCGACCAGGATCGGCTCCGCCTTGAACTTGTCGCGGCGATGCACGAGCGTGACCTTGCTCGCAATGTTCGACAGGTACAGCGCTTCCTCGACGGCCGTGTTACCGCCGCCGATCACGCAGACCTCTTCGCCCTTGTAGAAAAAGCCGTCGCAGGTGGCGCAACCCGACACGCCCCGGCCCATGAAGGCCTCTTCGGACGGCAGGCCCAGGTATTTGGCCGAGGCACCAGTCGCAATGATCAGCGCATCGCAGGTGTAGGTGCCGCTGTCACCAGTGAGCGTGAAAGGACGCTGGCTGAAGTCGACCTTGCTGATGTGATCGAACACGATCTGCGTCTTGAAGCGCTCGGCGTGTTCAAGGAAGCGTTGCATGAGCTCGGGGCCCTGGACGCCATGGACATCGGCCGGCCAGTTGTCGACCTCGGTCGTCGTCATGAGCTGGCCGCCCTGTGCCATACCGGTGACGAGCATGGGTTGCAGATTGGCGCGTGCGGCGTACACCGCAGCGGTATAGCCGGCCGGGCCGGAGCCCAGAATCAGGACCTTGGCGTGTTGGGGAGTGGACATGGTGGAAAGCCTGGGATTTACACTGCAACAGCGTGTACATTTTGAGGGTGATCAGGTGAGGAGTATCACCGCTCGCATCAAGGGCGAATGCTGACTGTTTTCAATGCAAGCCATTGTATTTATCCATGAGATCTCTCATGAGTGAGCAATGCGCAATATCGGGGATTGATTGAATGTCGATGCTTTCCAACCTAGAGCTGTTGCGCCGGGTGCCACTGTTTGCGGCACTGACTCCCACCCAGTCCGCGAGCATTGCGGATGCCATCGTCAAGAAGCGCTTCAAGCGCGCCGAGATGGTGGTCGAGCAGGGCAAGAAGTCCGACGCGCTTTACATCATCCTGACCGGACGCGCACGCGTCATGAGCACCGACAGCCGGGGCCGCGAGGTCATCCTCGCCACGCTCCAGCCGGGCGATTACATCGGCGAGATGAGCATGATCGATGACGAACCGCATTCGGCCACCGTGCGCACCGAAGTGCAGACGGATGTGCTCATGCTGGGCCGCGAGGCGTTCTCGCGCTGCCTGCCCGAGAACTCTTCCATGTCGTACAACATCATGCGGGGCCTGGTTCAGCGGTTGAGGCATGCCGACCGCAAGATCGAGTCGCTCGCCTTGATGGACGTGTATGGCCGGGTTGCACGGTCCCTGCTTGAGTTCGCCGTGGACGATGGTGCCGGCAACCTCAAAGTGCGCGACAAGATCTCCCGCCAGGATCTGGCGAAGATGGTGGGCGCGTCCCGCGAGATGGTCAGCCGCGTCATGAAGGATCTGGAAGAGCGCGGCTTCGTGCTCACGCAGGCCGATGGCTCCATGATCGTCAAGGACCGTCTCTCATCGCTGACCTGAGTTGCAGGCTTCGCTCGCCGACGCGTGATGGCCGTCGGGGTGCGCTTGCCGTGGACAATGCGGGGCGTCCGGTTTTCTTTGTCGTGTTCCCGCCGCTGCTCGTTGGCGGAACGCTGTGCCCTTCATGACTTACTCGCTTCACACGCTTCAATCCGCTTCTTCTGAGGCGCAGCCCGCGCGCGCGCGGGCGATGCGCTTTGCGCACGAGATCACGCTGATCGCCGGCTTCGTTGTGCTGCTGTTCTGGCTGCTCGCCATGTTGAGCTTCACGCCATCCGACGCAGCCTGGTCGACATCGGGCACCGGGGGGGAAGTCCGGAACTGGGGTGGCCGCATCGGTGCCTGGGTGGCGGATGGCAGTTATTTCCTCGCCGGCTATTCGGTCTGGTGGTGTCTGGCCGCAGGCTTGCGCGCGTGGCTCTCATCGTTGGCGGGGTGGCTGCGCGGGGGTGAGCCGACCTCGACCGAGCAAGCGCCGCGTGGGCGTTTCAATCGCAGCCGCCTCGCCTTCTGGGTCGGGTTGCTGCTGTTGCTGTGCGCGAGCGCCATGCTCGAATGGTCCCGCCTTTACCGGCTCGAGTTTCGCCTGCCCGGCCATGGGGGTGGTGTGCTCGGCTACTTCGTCGGGCCATTGAGCGTCAAGTGGATGGGCTTCACGGGCTCGGCACTGATCGCCATCGCCGCGGGCGTGATCGGTTCGGCGCTGGTGTTCCGCTTTTCCTGGACGCAGATTGCCGAGCGCATCGGGTCCCGGGTGTATTCGTTGTTCGAGTCCCGCCGGGAGAAGCGCGAGATCGCTGCCGATATCGCAATGGGCAAGCAGGCGGTGCGGGAGCGCGCAGAAGCCGAGGACGTCCCCTTTGACCGCGGGAACGACACCGAACTGGAGACCGCCGACGAGGAATTGCGCATCGAACCGCGCCCGAAGCGCCGTGCACCTTCGCCGCCGGTGCAGATCGAACCGGCCATGACGGAGGTGCCAAAAAGCGATCGCGTGGTGAAGGAGCGCCAGAAGCCACTCTTCAAGGAACTGCCCGATTCCAAACTGCCGCAGGTCGATCTGCTCGACGCGGCGCAAACGCGCCAGGAGACGGTCTCGGCCGACACGCTCGAGATGACCTCGCGCATGATCGAGAAGAAACTCAAGGACTTTGGCGTCGAAGTGCGCGTGGTGCTCGCCTCGCCGGGTCCGGTGATCACGCGCTACGAGATCGAGCCCGCCACCGGCGTGAAGGGTTCGCAGATCGTGAACCTGGCCAAAGACCTCGCCCGCTCGCTTTCGCTGGTGTCGATTCGCGTGGTTGAAACGATTCCCGGCAAGAACTACATGGCGCTCGAACTGCCGAACGCCAAGCGCCAGTCGATCAAGCTCAGCGAAATCCTCGGGTCTCAGGTCTACAACGAGGGCAAGTCGATGCTCACGATGGGCCTGGGCAAGGACATCATCGGCAACCCGGTCGTGGCCGACCTCGCCAAGATGCCGCACGTGCTGGTGGCCGGCACCACCGGCTCGGGCAAATCGGTGGGCATCAACGCGATGATCCTGTCGCTGCTCTACAAGGCCGAAGCGCGCGACGTGCGCCTCTTGATGATCGACCCGAAGATGCTCGAAATGTCGGTCTACGAAGGCATTCCGCATCTGTTGGCGCCGGTGGTGACCGACATGCGCCAGGCGGCGCACGGGCTGACCTGGTGCGTGGCCGAGATGGAGCGCCGCTACAAGCTGATGAGCAAGCTCGGTGTGCGTAATCTGGCCGGCTACAACACCAAGATCGACGAAGCCAAGGCGCGCGAAGAATTCATCTACAACCCCTTCAGCCTGACCCCGGATGATCCGGAACCGTTGCGCCGCGAGCCGCACATCGTCGTGGTCATCGACGAACTGGCCGACCTGATGATGGTGGTCGGCAAGAAGATCGAAGAGCTGATCGCCCGCCTCGCGCAGAAGGCCCGCGCCGCGGGCATCCACCTGATCCTCGCCACCCAGCGGCCCAGTGTGGACGTGATCACCGGCCTTATCAAAGCCAACATCCCGACCCGCATTGCGTTCTCGGTCGGTTCGAAGATTGACAGCCGCACCATCCTCGACCAGATGGGCGCAGAGGCGCTGCTGGGCATGGGCGACATGCTCTACATGGCCAGTGGCACCGGCCTGCCGATTCGTGTGCATGGCGCTTTCGTGAGCGACGAGGAAGTGCACCGTGTCGTCGCTTACCTCAAGTCACAAGGGGAGCCGGATTACATCGAAGGGGTGCTCGAAGGCGGAACTGTCGACGACGATGGCGGTCTCATGGGGGAAAGCGGCGATGCCGAGAAGGACCCGATGTACGACCAGGCGGTCGAAGTCGTGCTCAAGAATCGCAAGGCCAGCATTTCGCTGGTGCAGCGCCACCTGAAGATTGGCTACAACCGCGCGGCGCGGCTGGTCGAGGACATGGAAAAAGCCGGATTGGTCAGCGCCATGAGCGGCAGCGGCCAGCGCGAAATCCTCGTCCCGGCGCGCACCGAATGAGATGAAGGGAACGTCGATGAAGAAGTTGTTTGCTGCAATGGTTGTGCTTGCGGGCGCCAGCGCGTCGTGGGCCGGTGGCATGGAGAGCCTCGAAGGCTTCGTCAAGACGGTGAAGACCGGCCGGGCCGATTTCACGCAAACCGTGACGGCGCCGCCGCGCGATGGCCAACCCGGCCGGGCCAAGACATCGACGGGCACCTTCGAATTCCAGCGCCCCGGTAAATTCAAGTTCGACTACAAGAAGCCGTTTGCGCAAAGCATCGTGGCCGACGGAAAGACCTTGTGGCTCTACGACGCGGACCTCAATCAGGTGACCCAGCGCGCACAGGCGCAGGCCCTTGGTTCCACGCCGGCCGCGTTGATCGCCGCCGCGCCGGACCTGCGCGCCTTGCAGGCCGACTTCGCGCTCGACGCCGCGCCCGAGCGTGACGGCCTGCAATGGGTGAAAGCCACGCCAAAGAACAAGGACGGCCATTTGCAGAGCGTGCAGATTGGCTTTCAGGGCGATGCGCTCGCAGCGTTGGAAATTCTCGACAGCTTCGGTCAGCGCTCGGTGCTGAACTTCAGCAAGGTGGAAGTTAATCCCTCGCTGGCTGCGGGCACCTTTTCATTCAAGGCGCCAGCCGGCGCCGATGTTCTCAAGCAGTAGCGCGCAGGCCGGCATCGGCTGCTCCTGTTGCTCTGGTCGCGATCTCATTCCATCGACGACCGGGACCGGTTGCCTGAAGCCGCCGCACGGGCGCGGTTCCCGATAGCGAGCAAGGCGCTGCCTACCGCCAGGAAGGTGACGAAGATGCCAATCGCGTACAGCGCAACGCCGCCGTAGCCACCGACATTGGCCGGGACAAGGAACGGGTATGGATACCAATTCGAGGCGGCGCCGCGCAGCAGCACGTAAACCAGATATGCCGTCGGGAAGATGAGCGCCAGCAGGAGGTGCCTTGCCGTCAACCGCGATCGGGGCGCCTCGATCACCCAATCCAGAACGATTGCGATCGGCATGACGTAGTGCAGCACGATGTTCACCCACGGGCGCAGCGCGCCAAGATCCACGTTGCGCAGCAGCGCCACGAACACGAGGCCGACCACCACCATGTTGGTCGCCGAGACGTAGCGCAAACTGTCCAGCGCCGAATGCCGACGGACACGCAAAAATACGCTCAGCAGCAGGACGACCGCAGCCAGCAGGTTCGAGAGGTTGGTGAAGTAGCTGAAAAAATTCAGCGCGTTGTACGACGCTTCAATGTGCAGCCACAACTGCCAGCCGATGGCAGCGAGCGTCAGCATTGCGAGGAGAAGGCGCACCACTGACAGCATTGGGGATGATGATCGCTGCGGCAGATTCTGCATCTGCGCACTGTAGCGCGACCACACGCGCGCGGCCCGCAGGCTGCGGCATCATGTGTGTTGCAAACCGGATGCGTGCGTCGGCAGGCCGGTGCCCGCAGCACAACTGGTTCACCCTCACGCCGCTTTCGCATTTCATGACCGCCATTCACGCTTCCCTGGAACAACTTCGACACGCCCGGCACTGGCTGGACATTCTCTGATGGCGCCGATCTCTCACCAACCACTGGCCGAGCGCTTGAGACCCAAGACCCTGGGCGAGGTCATTGGTCAACAACACCTGCTTGGCCCCGGCATGTCGCTGCGCATTGCGTTCGAGTCAGGCCAACCGCATTCCTGCATCCTGTGGGGTCCTCCGGGCACAGGCAAGACGACGATCGCGCGGCTGATGGCCGATGCGTTCGACGCGCAGTTCCTGAGCATCAGTGCGGTGCTGGGCGGGGTGAAGGACATCCGCGAGGCGGTCGAGCGCGCGATGGCCGCGCGCGACGGGCTCGAGCAGCGCCGCACCATCGTGTTCGTCGACGAGGTCCACCGCTTCAACAAGAGCCAGCAGGATGCGTTTCTGCCGCACGTGGAGTCGGGCCTTTTCACCTTCATCGGCGCGACGACAGAGAACCCGTCGTTCGAGGTTAATTCGGCTTTGCTGTCGCGCGCCGCCGTCTATGTGCTGCAACCACTCAATGAAAACGACCTGAAACAGATCGTGGCGCGGGCGCAGGGGATCCACGCCGTGCCGGCGATCGTCGAGACTGCGGTCGAGCGCCTGGTGGCCTACGCGGACGGCGACGCGCGCCGGCTGCTCAACACGCTGGAGACCCTGGCCGTTGCAGCCGCGTCGGAGAAACTGACAGGGATCAACGACGAATGGTTGCTGCGCGTACTGGGCGAGCGCATGCGCCGCTACGACAAGGGGGGCGAGCAGTTCTACGACACCATCAGCGCGCTGCACAAGTCGGTGCGTGGCAGCGATCCCGATGCGTCGCTGTACTGGTTCGTCCGCATGCTCGACGGTGGCGCCGACCCGCGCTACATGGCGCGCCGCCTGGTGCGCATGGCCAGCGAGGACATCGGCCTGGCCGATCCGCGTGCGCTGAGGCTCGCGCTCGATGCCGCGGAAGTCTACGAGCGGCTGGGCACGCCCGAAGGCGAACTCGCGCTGGCCGAATGCGTGGTCTACCTGGCAATGGCGCCCAAGTCGAACGCCGTCTACAAGGCGTACAACGCGGTTCGTGCGCTGATCAAGAAAGACAGCACTCGTCCGGTGCCGATGCATCTGCGCAATGCACCGACAAAGCTCATGAAGGAGCTCGACTACGGCAAGGGCTACCGCTATGCGCATGACGAGGAGGGCGGTTTCGCTGCCGGCGAGCGCTACTTGCCCGAAGGGCTCGAGGGGCAGGTGTTCTACGAACCCGTCGAGCGGGGCCTCGAGATTCGCATCGCCGAGAAGCTGCGTGAACTGCGAAAGATCAACCAGAGGCGCGATCGGGGCTGACTCGCACATCGGCCGAACGGTCGGCGCATAGGGTCACGCACCATCGGCATGAAGCGAGCGGGTAAACCCCGGGAAACGGCGCACCGGTTTGGCGCGGATGGGTGACTAAAATCCGCCCACTCTGCCGCCAGCGTCACATGCTGGCTGGCTTTTTGCTTATCGAAGCTCTGGTGCCAATGCGGCGCCGCGGGTTGGCGACAGCACCGACAAGGTGCGGAAAACTGGGGATTCTCTTTATGGAAATATTGCTGCAGCAGATCATCAACGGTCTGGTTCTGGGCAGCATGTATGCCTTGATCGCCTTGGGTTACACCATGGTGTACGGCATCATCAACCTGATCAATTTCGCGCACGGTGAGGTGCTCATGGTGGGGGCACTGACGAGCTGGTCCATCATCGGCCTGATGCAGGAGTCAATGCCGGGCACGCCGGGGTGGATCATCCTGATCATCGCGCTCATCATTGCCTGCATCGTCGCGGCCACGCTCAATTTCGTGATCGAAAAGGTGGCCTACCGTCCACTGCGCAACAGCCCGAAGCTGGCCCCCTTGATCACCGCCATCGGCATGTCGATCCTGCTGCAGACGCTGGCCATGATCATCTGGAAGCCGACCAACAAGGCCTATCCCAACCTGCTGTCGACCACGCCGATCCACGTCGGCGGCGCGGTGATATCGCCCACCCAGGTCATGATCCTGAGCGTCACGGCCTTCTGCCTTGTCGTGCTGATGTGGGTGGTCAACTACACGAAGCTTGGTCGCGCGATGCGTGCGACGGCAGAGAACCCGCGCGTGGCGGCACTGATGGGCATCCGCCCCGACATGGTGATCTCGGCCACCTTCATCATCGGTGCCGTGCTGGCCGCGGTAGCGGGTGTGATGTACGCGTCCAACTACGGCATCGCACAGCACGCGATGGGCTTCCTGCCGGGATTGAAGGCTTTCACCGCCGCGGTCTTCGGCGGCATTGGCAACCTCGCGGGCGCCGTGGTCGGCGGTCTTTTGCTGGGCCTCATCGAAGCCATCGGCTCGGGCTACATCGGCACGCTAACGGGTGGCGTCCTGGGCAGCCACTACAGCGACATCTTCGCCTTCATCGTCCTGATCATCATGCTCACGCTGCGGCCCTCGGGCCTGCTCGGCGAGCGCGTGGCGGACCGGGCCTGATCGGAGCGACTCATGAAGAACAGCAAGAACATCATCTTCTTCCTGGTGGCCGCGGTCGGCCTGCTGGCGCTGCCGCTGCTGCTTCAGACGCAGGGCAACGCGTGGGTGCGTATCGCAGACATCGCGCTGCTGTACGTGCTGCTGGCCCTGGGACTCAACATCGTGGTCGGCTACGCCGGCTTGCTCGATCTGGGCTATGTCGCCTTCTTTGCCGTTGGCGCGTACCTTTTCGCGCTGATGGGCTCGCCCCACCTGACGGAAACCTTCCCCGCCTTCAAGGCGATGTTCCCGAACGGGCTGCACACCTCGCTGCTCATCGTCATACCGCTGGCGCTGCTCGTTGCGGGGATCCTGGGGGCGATCCTCGGCGCGCCCACGCTCAAGCTGCGTGGTGACTACCTGGCCATCGTCACGCTGGGCTTCGGCGAAATCATCCGCGTGTTCCTGAACAACCTCGATCACCCGGTCAACCTGACCAACGGCCCCAAGGGCATCACGGCCATCGACTCGGTGAAGTTCTGGGGGCTCGACCTCGGCAAGTCGCTCAAGATCGGCGACTACACGATTTCATCGGTTTCGCTTTACTACTACCTCTTCCTGGCGATGGTGATCGTGACCGTGATCATTTCGCACCGCCTGCAGGTCTCGCGGATCGGACGCGCGTGGATGGCGATCCGCGAAGACGAGATCGCGGCCAAGGCAATGGGCATCAACACCCGCAACATGAAGCTGCTGGCCTTCGGCATGGGCGCAAGCTTCGGCGGCATGTCGGGCGCGATGTTCGCGGCCTTCCAGGGCTTCGTGTCGCCCGAATCCTTCAGCCTGATGGAGTCGGTGATGATCGTCGCGATGGTTGTGCTGGGCGGGCTGGGGCATTTGCCGGGCGTCATCCTGGGCGCCATCCTGCTCGCCGCCTTGCCCGAGATGCTGCGCTATGTCGCCGGCCCGTTGCAGACACTGACGGATGGGCGGCTCGATTCTTCGATCCTGCGGCAGCTCTTCATCGCGCTGGCGATGATCACCATCATGCTGGCGCGCCCGCGCGGCTTGTGGCCTTCGCCCGAGCATGGCAAGACGCTCAAACGCAAGGGCGGACCGGCCTCGGTCGACATCTCGGGCCCCGGCATCGACGCACCGGCCGACGAGATTCCGGACGCCGTGGCGCGCCGGACCTCCATCAACCCTTGAACAAAGACATCATGAGCACAGAAACCGTTCTCGATGTCCGTGGCATCTCCAAGCGCTTCGGTGGGCTGCAAGCGCTGTCGGACGTCGGCATCACCATCAAGCGGGGTCAGGTCTACGGCCTGATCGGTCCCAATGGCGCCGGCAAGACGACCTTTTTCAACGTGATCACCGGGCTCTACACGCCCGATAGCGGCAGCTTTGAACTGGCCGGCAAGCCCTACCAGCCGACGGCCGTGCACGAGGTCGCGAAGGCCGGCATCGCGCGCACTTTCCAGAACATCCGCTTGTTCCAGGAAATGACCGCGCTGGAAAACGTGATGGTCGGGCGCCACGTCCGCACCCATTCAGGGGTGTTCGGCGCCATCCTGCGCACGGGCAGTTTCAAGGCCGAAGAGAAAGCCATCGCGGAGCGTGCGCAGGAACTGCTCGACTACGTGGGCATCGGCAAGTTCGCCGACTACCGGGCGCGCACGTTGAGCTACGGCGACCAGCGCCGCCTGGAGATCGCGCGTGCATTGGCCACCGATCCGCAGCTGATCGCGCTCGACGAGCCGGCCGCGGGCATGAACGCGACGGAGAAGGTGCTGCTGCGCGAGCTGATCGACCGCATCCGCAAGGACAACCGCACGATCCTGATCATCGAACACGACGTCAAGCTCATCATGGGCCTGTGCGACCGCGTGACGGTGCTCGACTACGGCAAGCAGATTGCCGAGGGAACGCCCGCCGAGGTGCAGAAGAACGACAAGGTGATCGAGGCTTACCTCGGCACCGGAGGACATTGAGATGGCGACGACGGAAGTACTTGGCGCCGCAGACGGCAGCGCGCCGGCCGCGGCACCCGCAGGCAAGATGCTGCTGAAGGTCAGCGGGCTGAAGGTGGGCTACGGCGGCATCCAGGCCGTCAAGGGCGTGGACTTCGAGGTGCACGAGGGCGAACTGGTGTCGCTCATCGGCTCGAATGGCGCGGGCAAGACCACGACGATGAAGGCCATCACGGGCAGCCTGCCATTCACCGAAGGCAGCATCGAATTCCTCGGCCGCAGCATCAAGGGCCGCGGCGCCTGGGACCTGGTGGCCGAAGGTCTGGTGATGGTGCCCGAAGGGCGCGGCGTGTTCACGCGCATGACCATCACCGAGAACCTGCAGATCGGCGCCTACATCCGCAAGGACAAGGCCGAAATCGCCAAGGACATGGAGCAGGTTTTCGTGACCTTTCCGCGGCTGCGCGAGCGCAAGGACCAGTTGGCCGGAACGATGTCGGGCGGCGAACAGCAGATGCTGGCCATGGGCCGCGCGCTCATGGCGCGCCCCAAGGTGCTGCTGCTGGACGAGCCGACCATGGGTCTGTCGCCCATCATGTGCGACAAGATTTTTGAGGTTGTCCAGACCGTGGCCGCGCAAGGCGTCACGATCTTGTTGGTCGAGCAGAACGCCAACCGCGCCCTGCAACTGGCCGACCGCGGCTACGTGATGGAGTCGGGCCTGATTTCGATGAGCGGCGATGCCGCCGTGATGCTGAGCGACCCACGGGTGCGCGCGGCCTACCTCGGCGAGTAGTTATCGCTTGCCCCCCAGGTTGGGCTCACTTCGTGTAGCCCGCCCACCCCCCCGCCGGGGGCAACACCAGCGGCCCGGCAAAGCCGGTCCCGTGGTGTTCCACAAAGGGCCCTGGCTTCGCCGGCCGCTGATTCCGGGTCAGTCGACTTTGGCGCCGGTCGCCTTCACCACCTTTTCGTACTTGGCCAGTTCGCTCTTCATGAAGGCGCCGAACTGCGCAGGGGTGTTTGCGACAGGCTCGGCCATGAGGCCTGCAAAGCGCGTCTTCGTCTCCGGTGCATTCAACGCGGCCACGAAAGCTTCGTTGAGCTTCGCGACGACGTCGGCCGGCGTGCCCGCCGCCGCGACCAGGCCCCACCAGGTATCGATTGAAAAGCCCTTGAGCGTGTCGGCCACCGGCGGCGCATCGGGCAACGCCGGACTGCGCTGCAAGGTGGTGACTGCGATGGCCTTGAGCTTGCCCGAGCGGATGTTGGGTGCCGCCGTGGCCAGGTTGTCGAAGTTGAAATCGACCTGGCCCGACAGCAGCGCCAGTTGGGCCGGGTTGCCGCCGTTGTAGGGAATGTGCACCGCGAAGATGCCGGCTTCCTTCTTGAACATCTCGCCTGCCAGGTGACCGGCGCTGCCGTTGCCGCCGCTGCCGTAGTTAAGCTTGGCGGGGTTCGCCTTGGCATAGCGGATCAGGTCGGCCACGCTGTTGATCTTCAGCCGCTGCGCGGTTTCCGCATTCATGACCAGCACGTTGGGCACACGAACCATCTGCGTGATCGGCGCGAAGTCGGTGGCCGCGTTGAACGGCATCTTGCTGTAGAGCCAGGGGTTGACCGCGTGCGTGGCGGTGGCTGCGATGCCGATGGTCAGCCCGTCCGGCGCCGCCTTGGCGACCATGTCCGCGCCGATGTTGCCGCCCGCGCCGGGCTTGTTGTCGATGATCACCGTGCCCAGCGAATGCTTCACGCCCTCGGCCACGAGGCGCGCCGTCACGTCGATCGGGCCGCCGGCGCCGTAGGGCACGACCAGCCGGATTGTCTTGTTCTGGGCCTGGGTCAATGTGGCAGTGCAGGCGAAAGCGCTGGCGACCAGCAGCGAGAGAAGGGTGCGTTTTTTCATGACCCGCATTGTGGCGCGACCTTGCAGCCACGCCGCTGCGGTCATTCCCGAAGCAAAGCGCTCAGGGCAGGGCCTTGTCCGCCTCGGTGGTGAAGGCGTCGGCGAAGAATTCCTCATCGGGCAGGCCGGCCTTCGTCACATAGTCGCGCCGGGCCGAATCGACCACGACGGGCGCACCGCAGGCGTAGACCTGATGGCCCGAGAGGTCTGGAATATCTTCCAGCACCGCCTGGTGGACAAAGCCTGTGCGCCCGGTCCAGTTGTCCTGCGGGACGGCGTTCGAGACCACCGGCACATAGCGCAGGTTCGGCATCAGCGCCATCTGCGTGCGCACCCAATTGTCCATGTACAGGTCTTCCGGCCGACGTCCACCCCAGTAGAGCGTCGTGGGCCGGTCGATCGCCTTGAAGTGCATGTGCTCGAGCACCGCCTTGATCGGCGCGAAACCCGTGCCCGATGCCAGCAGAACAACGGGCTTCGTCGAGTCTTCGCGCAGGAAAAAGCTGCCGTACGGCCCTTCGATGCGGCGAGTAGCTGCGCCGCGTGCCGTCGCGCAGGATGAACTCGACGTACTGACCGGCGTGAAATTGCAGCGGCTCTCCCGCAGGCAATTGCAGGCGCAGCAACACGACGTCGTGCGACTGCTTTGTGAGCGCCGTGACTCGCACCGGCATCTTGCGGATCGGGTGCGCGCCCGCCTCCGTGACCTGGCGCGATTCGAGCACCACATCGCTTTGCGCGCGCGCGCAACAAGTCAGGATCAGTCCGGCCAACTGCTCTTCGGCGCTGAGCGCCTTGCTCTGGTGCGGGCCCAGTTCGACTTCACCCGAGAGCTTGCGGCATTTGCACGAACCGCACGCGCCATCCTTGCAGCCATAGGGCAGGCCGATGCCCTGGCGGATGCCCGCCGCCAGAATCGTTTCGTCGCCCAGCGCGATGAACTGGCGCCCGCTGGGCTGGACGGTGATGGAGAAGCCCGCTTCGTGCGGTGCGGCGACGGTCATCGGTATCCTTTGGCCTGGTCCGGCCCCTGTCACGGAAAAGAGAGTGAATTTTGCCTTCAATCGATAGCCCCCTCGGCGCACTGCCTGCGCGCTTCCGGCGCGAGCGGCTGCTCATCGTCGGCTGCGGCGATGTGGGTCAGCGCGTCGTGCGTGACCTGCGCGGGCGCATGCGATTGATTGCGTTGACCTCGTCTGCCGCCCGCGTCCCGGCGCTCCGCGCAGCGGGCGTCCTGCCGTTGGTGGGCGACCTGGACGCCCCGGCGACCCTGCGGCGTCTGGCCGGCGTGGCCACGCGGGTGCTGCATCTGGCGCCGCCCGCGCGCGATGCGGGCACCTCGTGGTGGCGTGACGCGCGCACGCTGGCGCTGATGCGCACGCTGCGCTTGCGATCGCTTCCTGCGGCGCTGGTCTACGGCTCCACCAGCGGGGTGTACGGCGATTGCGGCGGTGCGCGGGTAACCGAAGCGCGTGAAGTCCGGCCTGACACGCCGCGCGCCCATCGCCGCGTCGATGCCGAGCGCGCCGTGCGCTGGTTCGCTCGCAGCACCGGCGTGCGGGCCAGCATCCTGCGCATTCCCGGCATCTACGCGCCCGACCGCGAGGGCGGCACCCCGCGCGAGCGCCTTCTGCGTGGCACCGCGGCCCTGCAGCCGGCCGATGACGTCTACACCAACCACATCCATGCCGACGACCTGGCGCGCGCTTGCATCGCCGCCCTTTACCGCGGCAAGCCGCAGCGCGTGGTGCATGCGAGCGACGACACCGAACTGCGGATGGGCGACTACTTCGACTTCGCGGCATGTCTCTATGGCCTGCCGCGCCCCCCACGCCTGACGCGCGAGGAAGCCAGGCGTCAGTTGCCGGTGCAGCTTCTGAGCTTCATGAGCGAGTCACGGCGGCTCGACAACACAAGACTCAAGTGCGAACTGCGCGTGCGGCTTGCGTTTCCGACTGTGGAGAGCGGGCTTCGCAGCGACCAGCGCCCGAACCTGGACCCGCCGCTGGCGCCTGACGCCGTGGCGCACTAGCGCTCGATGGCGTCGCCGAGGTTGGCGATGACAGGCTGCCACTTGGCAGCTTCTGCCTTGACGTAGGCGCCAGCCGCCGCGTCTCCGATGTGAAGGTCCGCGAAGATGCCCTGTTCGGCCAGCGAGGCGACCATGGCGGGTGTGCCCATGACCGCTCGCGTGGCATCGGCCAAGGCTTTCTTCACTTCCGGCGGGGTGTTGCGTGGCACGGCCAGGACGTTCCAGAGCATCGCCTCGAAAGGTGCGGCCAAGTCGCCGGATTCCGCCACCGTCGGGATGTCGGGCGCCATCGGCAAGCGCTGGGCCGTGGCCACGCCAACGATGTGCATCCGGCCGCTGCGATGCAGAGGCAGCATCACGCCCAGCGTGCCCACGGCGATCTCGATCGCGCCACCCATCAGGTCCTGCATCGCGGGCCCGGTGCCTTTGTAGGGGATATGCGCTATCGGTGCGCCTGTCAGTTGCTTGAAGCGCTCGGTCGCCACGTGCATCAATGTGCCGGAGCCGGGCGAGCCATAGTTGTACTTGCCAGGGTTGCGCTTGGCGGCGATCACCACGGTCTTGAGCGTTTTGGGCATCGAGGGCGCAACAGCCAGAGCCACTGGCGCGCCACCCAGGACCGCGACGTACTCGAAGTCGTCCGCGGCGCTGTAGCGTGGCTTGGGCTCGGTCAGGTTGTACAGCGCGTGGGTCGATGCCGTTGCGAAAAGGAGCGTGTACCCGTCCGGTGCGCTGCCCTTCACATACAGACTGCCAATGGCCCCGGAAGCGCCGCCTTTGTTGTCGATGACCACCGCTTGGCCCAACTGTTTGCCCAGCGCTTCTGCATACAGCCGCGCAAAACCGTCGACCGGCCCCCCGGGCGGGAAGGGGACGACGAGCCGGATCACCCGGGACGGATAGCTCTGGGCGCGCGAGGGGAGGGAGGCAGCCAGGGTGGCTGCGCTCGAAACCTGAAGGAAGTGTCGTCTTTGCATGAATCGATCCTTGTCGTGTCCGGCCTGACCAGCCGGCTCGGGTTTCATTCCGGCGCTTGCGCTTCCGGGTCGCATCTCAAATCTGCCGAACGCCTCATGCAAGACCTGTTCCGAGCGACGTGGCGCGGTGGTCGCAGGCCCGGCCCTTGCCGCAAAACAAAGGGCCCCGGCTGTTCAAAGTCCGCGGTCGCGCAGCGTCTGCTCCAGGCGTTGGATCAGTCGACCCAGTTCCGCCATGTCTGTTTCGTTGAGCACGGGGCCTGGTCGACGCACATAAGCGGAGCGGATGGCGCCGCGACGCTTGAGCGTTTCCTTGCGCAGCGCCAGACCGATGCCGTACTGGAACTCGTGGCGCAGCAAGGGCAGATAGACGTTGAAAAGATCTTCCGCTTCGTCGCTTCGGCCCTTGTCGAACAAGGCGCAGGCCTGGACCAGCATCTCCGGGTAGGCGAAGCCTGTCATCGCGCCATCGGCGCCGCGCAGCATTTCCTGCGGCAGGAACAGTCCGCCGTTGCCCACCAGCACACTGATGCGCCGGCGGCCCGCGGCGACGCTCTTCTCGCGCACTTCACTGAGCTTGCGCATGCCGGGAAAGTCTTCGTGCTTGAGCATCACGACCTGCGCGAAATCGTCGACCAGCTTGTGGATCACCGACACCGACATGTGCACCCCGGTCGCTTGCGGGAAGTCCTGCAGGCAGATCGGGATCTCCGGGCCGAGCAGCGTGGCCGCCGTCGCGAAATAGTTGTAGACCTGCTCGTCAGTCTTGAGGTTGGCCACCGGCGCCAGCATCACACCGGCTGCGCCGAGACCCATGGCGGTCCTGGACAGGTTCTCGACATGGCGGTTCGATGCGTGGCTCACGCCCACCACCACCGGCACGCGACCGTCGATGCGGCGAAGCACGCGCTCCATCACGGTCAGCGTTTCGGCTTCGGTGAGCTTCGGCGCTTCGCCCATCATCCCCAGGATGGTGAAGCCGGTCACCCCCTTCTCCAGGTAGAAGTCGGTCAGGCTGTCGGTGCTGGCCAGGTCGAGTTCGCCAGCCTCCGTGAACGGCGTGGCGGCAATGATGTAGACGCCCTTTGACGTCTCGCTGATTTTCTCGGGGCTCATCGGATTCCTTGTTGCATGAGGGAAGAAAAATGGGTGCGTGCAGGGCGCCGTTCAGTGGCGCGCGCGCCGGTGTTCAAGGCGGCCGAGCCAGCGTGTCAGCGGCCATAGGAGCGCCAGATACATCAGCGCGGCCAGCATCACAGGCGAGGGGTTGTAGACCAGCGATTGCGCATCGCGCGCATTGCGCAGCAGCTCGGGCATGGCGACCACGCTTGCGATGCTGGTCAGCTTCACGATCTCGATGCTGTTGCCGACAAGATCGGGCAACACGTTTCTGACAGCCTGCGGAATGACGACATGCCGCAGCGCCTGGACTCGCGTGAGGCCCGTGGACCGTGCGGCCTCCATCTGGCCCTTGACGACGCCTTCAAGCCCTGCGCGGAACACTTCGGCGTAGTAACTCGCGTTGTTCAGGACAAACGCCAGGGCGACAGCGCTGACCTTGCCCAACTCGATGCCGAGAAAGGGCCCGCCGAAGTAGATCAAAATCAGCAGCACCAGAGGCGGGAACGCACGAAAGAAGTCGATATACCCGACGATGCTCCATCGCACCGCGCGCCGTGCCGATTGCGTATAACCCAGCGCCAGGGCGAGACCCACTGCGGCGCCCAGCGGGATGACAAGCGCCGAGAGCCACACCGTGGTCCACAGGCCTCGCAGCAGGTGCGGGAACACCGTCGTGTAGACCTCGAGATTGAAGAAGTTCTGAATCAGGTCGTTCACGTGCTATCTCCGCTGCCAGCGTTGTTCGAGCCAACGCGAGAACACGACCAGGGGCAGGAAAACGACCAGGTACGCGACGGCCGCCATCATCAGTGGCGTCGGGTTGCCCGCGTAGCTGCTGGCACCCTGTGCGTTGTTGAGAATCTCGTTGAGCGCCACCACCGAACCCAGCGCAGTGTTCTTGGTGATGGAGATCACCCGGTTGGTCAGCGGGGGCACCGCGCGGCGAATCGCCTGCGGCAGGACAACCCAGCGCATCGCTTGCCACCAGCGCATGCCGGTCGAGCGTGCGGCCTCGAGCTGACCCGCGTGGACCGCCGAAATGCCAGCCCATATGCTTTCTTCCGCGTAGGCAGCGAGTACCAGCGACAGGGAGAGCCAGGTGACCGCGAAAGCCGACAGCGGCATCCCGAGGGCGGGCAATCCGAAATACAGAACGATGAGCACCACCAGGGGTGGCAGCGAGCGCATGATGTCCGCGAATGCCACGATGGGCAGCGACAGCACGCGACGACCCAGGGACCGGACGATCGCCAGCAGCAATCCCAATGCGGTGCCCGTGACGACCACCGCCGCCCCGACGCCGATCGTCACCCACGCGCCGGCTGC
Organism: Variovorax sp.; assembly: GCA_004210915.1. Classification (GTDB taxonomy): domain Bacteria; phylum Pseudomonadota; class Gammaproteobacteria; order Burkholderiales; family Burkholderiaceae_C; genus Variovorax. The sequence continues at coordinate 17,862 of SEGS01000038.1, forward strand.
GATGACGGGCCAGTACTGTTTGGCAACAGCCAGGTTGAAAAAGGTGAAGAAGAAGCCGCTGTCGCCTGCTGTCATGACCGCCGGCTTCCGTATCGAGCCAGGAAGCTCTGGGTGCGCGCCTCTCGCGGACGCTCGAAGACGTCGGCCGCCGTGCCTTGCTCAACCACCACGCCGCCGTCCATGAAGATCACACGGTCGGCCGCCGCGTGCGCGAAGGCCATCTCGTGCGTGACGACCAGCATGGTCATCCCGCGCTGGCGCAGGTCGCGCATCACGTTCAGCACGTCTTCCACCAATTCGGGATCGAGCGCGCTCGTCGGTTCGTCAAAAAGAATGACCTTCGGCTTCAACGCCACCGCGCGTGCGATGCCCACGCGCTGCTGCTGGCCGCCAGACAGCTCGGCCGGAAAAGCCTTCGCCTTGCTCGCCAGACCGACCTGGTCGAGGGCGGCATGGGCCAGCGCCTCGGCCTCGGCCTTTGGACGCTTCTGCACCTGGCGCAGCGCGAGCGACACGTTTTCGAGCGCATTCAGATGTGGATACAGGTTGAACTGCTGGAACACCATGCCGATGTCTTGCCGCAACCGGTTGATGTCGACTTTGGGCGAAGTCACCTCGTGTCCGTTGGCCGTGATGGTGCCGCCGCTCGGCGTTTCCAGCAGGTTGCAGCAGCGCAGCATGGTGCTCTTGCCCGACCCGGACGGCCCGATCACGCAGACGAGCTCGCCAGCATCGACGTGCAGGTCGACCCCGCGCAGCACTTCCGTGCCGCCGTACGACTTGCGCAGTCCGGTGACTTCGAGGATCGGCATCAGGCGCACTTGGGAGTGACGGGCGTCGGGTCGTAGCCCTCGGTCCCCGGAACGCCGGTTCCTGGCGCGATCTTGACGGCGGCATCGTCGGCGCCTGGCTGAAAGCCGAACCATTTGACCGCGAGCTTCGCGACGGTGCCGTCCTTCTTCATGCACTTGAGCGCATTCGAGGCGGCATCGCGTCCGGCCTTGTCGTCCATGCGGAAGGGCAGTGCCCACACCAGGCCGGTCTTGATGGTGTAGCTGGTCTTCAGACTGGGGTTCTGTTTGGCCGCCCAGGCCACCACGGTGGTGCCTGCCAGGTTGTAGTCAGCGCGGCCCGACTGGACCGCCTGCACCGCGTCGGCATTGCCGCCATACACATCGAACTTGAAGCCGTATTTGTCGGCGTTTTCGCGCGCCCAGCCTTCGTAGTTGGATCCCTTGTTGACCGCGACCGTCTTGCCCTTGAGGTCTTCGAGCTTCACGATGGCGGGCGCCGCCTTGGTGCCCAGGAATGTGTAGTCGGTGTCGAGATAGCCTTCCGTGAACAGCAGAGACTTCGCTCGCTCGGGCGTGACGGTGACAGGAGCCACCAGGAAGTCATAGCGGCGGCTGTTGAGGCCAGGCACAAGCCCGGAAAACTCCGCGCCCTCGATCTCGATCTTGCGACCCAGGCGTTTGGCCAGTTCCTCGCCCAGATCGACGTTGAAGCCCTGAACGCCGCCGCCCAGCTTGGCCATGGCATGCGGCGCGAAGGTGGCGTCGACCGCAGAGCGAAGCGGCGCTTGCGCATTGGCGGTGGTGGCGCCGACGCACACAAGTGCAGCAGGCACGGCGCGAAGGCACAAGGAAACGATCGTGGACTTCATGGTTCAACTCCTGATGGATGGAATGAAAAGCAGGGTGTGGTGATGGGGGGTCGGAAGGCCAGCCGCCGATCGGACGGGACCGATGGGGATCAGGGCGCGCGTTGCAGGCCGACCAGCTGGCTGAACCGGCCTTGCGCTGCCGAGGCCGCAGGCTGATGGGTCAATGGATCGGGCCTTCCGCGCGCGATGTACTGGCCGCTGCCGCGCTCGACCTGAAGCTCGTTGTCCGCAACGACGCAGCGGCCGCGACTGAACACCATCTCCGGCCAGCCCTGCAGCACGCGACCCTCGTAGGGCGTGTAGCCCACGTTGTCGTGCAGCATCGCGGTGCCGACGGTCACGCTGCGTTCGGGGTTCCACAAGACGACATCGGCGTCCGCGCCGATCGCGATCGCGCCCTTGCGCGGCGCCAGGCCGTACATGCGGGCGTGATTGGTGGACGTGAGCGCCACGAATTCTTCGATCGACAGCCGCCCCTTCATCACGCCTTCGGAGAACAGCAGCGGCAAGCGCAACTCGATGCCCGGCACGCCGTTGGCCATCTCCTTGAAGGTGGTGGCATCGCCCTTGGGCAGCTTGCCGGAGGCATCGAAGCGGTAGGGCGCATGGTCCGACGAGTACACGCCCAGCGTCCCATCCTTGAGCCCGGCCCACACCGCTTCCTGCGAGTCGGCATCCCTGGGTGGCGGACTGCAGCAGAACTTGGCGCCGTCCATGCCGGGAAGGTCGCTGTCGGAGGCTTCCAGAAAGAGGTATTGCGGGCAACTCTCGGCATAGACCGCCGCGCCCAGTCGGCGCGCATTGCGGATGACGTCGACCGTCTCGCGGCCGGCCACATGCACGATCAGCACCGGCACGTCGGCCAGCCGCGCCAGCGCGATCGCGCGGTTCGTGGCCTCGGACTCGGCCAGCTTGTCGTGGGCGACGGCATGGAACTTCGGTGCGACGTGGCCGCGCTCGAGCAACCGGTGCGCGATCCAGCGGATCATGTCGTGGTTCTCCGCGTGCATCATCACCAGCGCGCCTTCCTGGCCCGCCACCGACATCACCTCGAGCAGCTGGTAGTCGTCGAGCTTGAGCTTGTCGTAGGTCATGTAGACCTTGAGCGAGGTGATGCCGTCGCGGATCACCTGGGGCAGGTGCTCGCGCAGCGCGGGTTCGTCCGGATTGGTCAGGATCAGGTGGAAGCCATAGTCGATCACTGCCTTTTCGCGCGCAAGCTGGGCGTAGGCCGCGACCACGTCGGGAATGCTGTCGCTGCGATGCTGCGCCGCAAACGAGAGGATCGTCGTGGTGCCGCCAAAGGCGGCCGACACCGTGCCTGAATAGAAGTCGTCGGCGCACATCACGCCCATGCCGGAGAGCTGCTCGATGTGGCAATGGCTGTCGATGCCCCCGGGCGTCACCCAGCGACCGCTGGCGTCAACGTCGCGGCGGCCTGGCGGGAGTTGCGGGGCGATCTGTGCGATCACGCCATCGCGCACGCCGATGTCGGCGTGGAAGGTCCCGTCGGCATTGCTGATGCGGCCGTTGCGGATCGTCAGGTCGAAGGGGGTGTCGGTCATTGGCGTGCTCGATCAGAAGGTGCCGGGATACGAACCGCCGTCCAGCAGCAGGTTCTGGGCCGTGATGAAACCGGCCTGGGCGCTGCACAGGAAGGCACAGGCGTCGCCGAACTCGTGCGGCAGGCCAAAGCGACCGGCCGGGTTCGCGGCACGTCGACGCGCGAGCACCTCGTCGTCGGACTGTCCGTTGTCTTGCGCCCACTGGCGTGCGGTCTCGAGCAGGCGTTCGGTCTCGAACGGGCCGGGCAGCAGGTTGTTGATGGTGACGTTGTGCGCCACGTTCTGGCGTGCGATGCCTGCAACGAACCCCGTGAGCCCCGAGCGGGCACCGTTGGACAGGCCCAGGATGTCGATGGGCGCCTTCACGGCCGCCGATGTGATGTTGACGATGCGGCCGAAGCGGCGCGTCACCATGCCGTCCAGCGTGGCGCGGATCATTTCGATGGGGGCCAGCATGTTGGCGTCGAGCGCGGCAATCCACGTCTCGCGATCCCAGTCCCTGAAGTGGCCCGGCTTGGGACCGCCGGCGTTGTTCACGAGGATGTCCGGTGCCGGGTGGGCGGCCAGCGCGGCGGCCCGCCCCGCCGGTGTGGTGATGTCGGCGACCACCGCATGCACGACCACGCCGGTCGTGCGGCGAATTTCATCGGCTGTGGTTTCGAGGGCCTCGCGGCCACGTGCCACCAGTGTCAGGTTGACGCCCTCGGTGGCCAGCGAAACGGCACAGGCCCTGCCCAAACCGCGACTCGATGCGCATACCAGCGCGTGGCGACCTTCCAATCCCAGCTTCACTGCGTTGCTCCCGCAGCGCGCATCGCAGCGCCTCGTCGGTCAGTCGACTGCGCAAGCGCAAAGCGCGAAGGTTGAGGTCCGGTGCGAAGCATGGAATGCGTTCCTCGAAGGCGTTGGGTTGCGTCCATTATTCAGACGCACCCCCTCCATGTCGCGTGACACTTTGAATGCCGTGATTAACATCTTGTTAAGTGCTTTGGGTGGAAACCCGGAAGCCTTCGCGGACCATCACGCCTTGAAGTACCTCGACGAAGGCCTGGGCCAGCTGCGACATCGGCTCGGTCCGCAGCCGCACCAGCGTGGCTTTGAGCACCGGCGCATTGAGCACCGGGCGCACGACGAACTTGCTCGCTGCCCAGCTGCGGGCCGAGAACTCGTCGACCAGCGCGATACCGGCACCCGCCTGCACCAGAGCGCAGGCGTTCTGAGGCGACCCCGCCTCGATCGCGGCCCGCAGGGTCTCGCCGCTGGACTCGAAGAGCGCGGCCACCATGGCGCCGAACGGCGACTCGCGGTCATAAGAGATCAAGGGAAAAGGCACCAGATCGGCCACCGCCAGGGTGGCCCGTCGGGCCAGCGGGTGGTTGTAGGGGCAGATGCACACCAGCCGGCCGCTGCCGAGTTCTTCCATCTCCAGATTGGGATGATTCACGGGGAGGATGGTGACGGCGAGGTCGGCCTGCCGGTTCAGCAGTCGTTCGGTCAGCGGCGCGTGGCCCAGGTACTGGAACGTGAGCTTGACCTGCGGGTTGCCATGCCGGTACGCGGCCATGGCAAGGGGGATCACGGCCTGGCCGACGCTCGGGCTGGCCACCAGGTTCAGGATGCCTTCCTGGTGTTCACTGAGCTCGCGCGCAAGTTCGTTCACGCGCTTGACGCCAGCGTAGACCTGCTCGACCTCGTGAAAAAGCTTGCGGGCCTCGGGCGTGGCAAAGAGCCTGCCCCGAATGCGTTCGAACAACGGAAAACCGACCCGTGCCTCGGTGTGCGAGAGCAGGCGGCTGACGGCCGGCTGCGATACGAAGAGCAACTGCGATGCACCGCGGATCGAGCCCGTGATCATCACGGCGCGAAACACCTCGATTTGGCGAAGATTGAAGGACATGGCGGTCAGGGAGATAACAAGGTGTTAATCATGACCGATGAATTGGCAAGTGTCGAAGCGCAAATGGACTTCTAAACTGCAAGTCGGCGGCACCCTCGCCGCCCGCCTTTTCAGGATCACGGATCGCCATGCGTCAGACGCTCTACGTCATCAATCCCAACAGCAACGAGGCGGTCACGGCCGGTATCGACGCGGCCATGGAGCCGCTGCGCCGCAGCGACGGCCCGCGCATCGCGTGCGTGACGCTCGCCGATGGCCCGCCGGGCGTGCAGACCCAGCACGACGTCGACCGCGCCGCGCTCTCGGTGTACCGCTTCGCACAGGAGCACCAGGCCGACGCGGCGGGCTTCGTCACCGCCTGCTTCAGCGATCCCGGCTTGCACATGCTGCGCGAGATGCAGGGCGTGTTGTCGCTCGGCATCAGCGAGTGCGGCGCGCTGAGCGCAATGACACTGGGACAACGTTTTGGCGTGATCGCGATCCTGCAGGGATCGATCGCGCGTCATTGGCGAACCTGGGGTGCCATGGGCATCACGCAGCGGGTCGCAGGCGAGGTGGCGATCGGCCGCACGGTGGCCGAGCTGTCCGACCAGGCGGCAACGCTCGCCGCCATGATCGATGCCGGCCGCCGTCTGCGCGACGAGCAGGGCGCCAACGTGTTGCTGATGGGCTGTGCCGGCATGGCGCCGTTCCGCGGGCCGCTGCAGGATGCCACCGGGCTGCCAGTAGTGGAGCCCACGCAGGCAGCCGTCTCCATGGCCCTGGGCCGGCTCCAGTTGGGCTGGTGATCGCATGAGCAATCTGCATCCCGAGCTCCTGCAGCGCCTCCACGCGGCGGTCGGCGACGCCGGCCTTTTGACGGACGACGAAGCCAAGGCGCCCTACGAAACCGACTGGCTCAAGAAATACACGGGCCGCAGCAGCATCGTCGTGCGTCCGGCCGACACTGCGCAGACCGCGGCGGTCATGCGCATCTGCCATGAGACGCACACACCGGTCGTCACCCAGGGTGGCAACACTGGCATGAGCGGCGGCGCCACCCCCGACGGCAGCGGCGCACAAGTCGTGCTCAGCACGGTCCGCATGAAGGCGATACGCGAGGTCGATCCTCTCAACAACACACTGACCTGCGAAGCCGGGGTGCTTCTGGCCCATATCCAGGCAGCTGCTCACGACGTCGACCGCTTCTTTCCGCTGAGCCTGGGTTCCGAAGGCAGCTGCACCATCGGCGGCAACCTTGCCACCAACGCCGGCGGCATCGCGGTGCTGCGCTATGGCAACGCACGCGAGCTGGCGTTGGGGCTCGAGGTCGTACTGCCCGATGGCCAGGTGTGGAATGGACTGCGCGCGCTGCGCAAGGACAACACCGGGTACGACCTGCGCGACCTGTTCATCGGCTCCGAGGGCACGCTCGGCGTCATCACGGCCGCCGTGCTCAAGCTCTACCCGCGCCCGATCGCACGTGCGACGGCGTGGGTCGGCACGCGCGACATCGACGCACTGGTGCAGCTGCTCGCACAGTTGCGCGGAGCGTGCGGCGAACGGTTGGTGGCGTTCGAGATGATGTCAGCCGAGTCGCTCGCGCTGATCCTTGCGCACGTGACCGATGTGCGCTCGCCGCTGACCGGGGACCATGCCTTTCACGCGCTCATCGAACTGGCCGACACCCAGGGCGAAGGGTTGGCCGCGCTGCTCGAAGGCGCGCTGGGTGACGCGCTGGAAAACGAATGGGTGCAGGACGTGGCCGTGAGCGTGAGCGGTGCGCAGGCCCAGTCCTTCTGGAAAATCCGCGAGGGCATTTCGCAGGCGCAGATGCGCGCGGGCAAGGCGATCAAGCACGACATCGCACTGCCGATCCCTGCCATTCCAGCGTTCGCGATGCAGGCCGAGGCCGCGCTGCGTGAAGTCCAGCCGGAGGTGCGCATCATCAATTTCGGACATCTGGGCGACGGCAACCTGCACTACAACGTGCTGCTTCCCCTGGACACCCCGACCGATGTGCTCGCAGACACCACTGTGCGCTTCAACCGCATCGTCCATGACCTGGTGGCCGCCGCCAACGGCAGCATCAGTGCCGAGCACGGGGTAGGACAACTGCGCCGCGACGAACTGCGGCACTACAAGTCGGACGTCGAATTCGATTTGATGATGCGCATCAAGCGCTCGCTCGATCCGAACCAGATCATGAACCCGGGCAAGCTCGTATAGCGCCCACAACAAAGAAGGACAACACATGGACCTCGGACTTTCCGGAAAGACCGCTCTGGTGCTGGGTGCCGGCGGTGGGCTTGGCAGCGCCATCGCGCGCACGCTGGCCCGCGAAGGTGCCCACGTGGCGCTCGCCGACATCGACGTGGACGCAGCCCGCCGCGTGGCCGAAGAGATCGGTGCCACCGGGGCCAAGGCCATCGCGCTGCAATGGGATCTGGGCGATCTAGCGGCCATTGAATCGAACATCGCACGGGTCGAACAGGAGCTTGGACCTGTGGATGTGCTCATCAACAACACCGGTGGCCCGCCGCCGACGCCTGTCTCGGGCCAGGCCAGCGAGTTGTGGGCCAAGCATTTTCAGAGCATGGTCATGTCGGTGATCGCGATCACCGACCGTGTGCTGCCCGGCATGCGCGAACGGAAATTCGGTCGCATCGTGACCAGCACCTCGTCGGGCGTGGTGGCGCCAATCGCCAACCTGGGACTGTCCAACGCGCTGCGCATGACGCTGCTGGGGTGGTCGAAAACTCTCGCACGCGAGGTCGGACGCGATGGAATCACATGCAACATCGTGCTCCCTGGACGGGTCGCGACCGCCCGCATCCAGTTCCTCGACGAGCAGAAGGCCAAGCGGGAAGACCGGCCCGTGGCGGACGTGGCCAGCGAGAGCAATGCCTCCATCCCGCTCGGGCGCTATGGCGACCCGCAGGAATACGCCGATGTCGTCGCGTTCCTCGCAAGCCGCAATGCGTCGTACGTGACGGGCTCGGTCGTGCGGGTGGACGGTGGCCTGCTGGCGAACATCTAGCTCACCAATTGCTGCCGAGGCCTGCGCATTGCGCAGCTGCCGGTGCGGCTCAAAAAAGAAAAGCTCCCTGCGGGGAGCTTTTTTTGTTTGAGGCTGTGGTGCCCGGGGCCGGAATCGAACCGGCACACCTTTCGGTGGGGGATTTTGAGTCCCCTGCGTCTACCAATTTCACCACCCGGGCACGAGCGGAAGCAAGCTCAAAATTATGGCACAGTGAAAGCATGAACTACCCCACGATTGAAGATGCCATCGGCAAGACGCCATTGGTGGCCCTGCAGCGCATCGAGGCGGCCGAGAACGCAGGCCGCGGCAACGTGATCCTGGCCAAGCTCGAGGGCAACAATCCCGCCGGTTCGGTGAAGGACCGGCCCGCGCTGTCGATGATCCGGCGCGCCGAGGAGCGCGGCGAGATCAAGCCCGGCGACACCCTGATCGAAGCCACGTCCGGCAACACAGGCATCGCACTGGCGATGGCCGCAGCCGTCAGGGGCTATCGCATGGTGCTGATCATGCCGGAGGACCTGTCGGTAGAGCGCGCGCAGACCATGAAGGCCTTCGGTGCAGAGCTCTTGCTGACGCCCAAGAGCGGTGGCATGGAGTACGCACGCGATCTGGCCGAGCAGATGGCGGGGCAAGGCAAGGGCCGGGTGCTCGACCAGTTTGCCAACGCGGACAACCCGCGCATCCACTACGAAACGACCGGCCCGGAACTGTGGGCACAGACCGAGGGGCGCATCACCCACTTCGTGAGTGCGATGGGCACGACCGGCACGATCACCGGTGTGTCGCGCTTCCTGAAAGAGAAGAATGCCGCGGTCCGCATCGTCGGGGCGCAGCCCGATGAAGGCTCGCGCATCCCGGGCATTCGCAAGTGGCCGCAGGAGTACCTTCCCAGGATCTACGACCCGAGCCGCGTCGATCAGGTCGTGAATGTCAGCCAGGACGACGCCGAAGAAATGGCGCGCCGTCTCGCGCGTGAAGAGGGCATCTTCGGCGGCATCTCGGCCGCCGGCGCCTTGTGGGCGGCACTGGAAGTCGCCAAGACCGTCGAGAACGCGACCATCGTCTTCGTCGTCTGCGATCGCGGCGACCGTTATCTCTCCACCGGAGTGTTTCCCGCATGAGCGCGCCCGATCCCCGCTTCTGCCAGGCCTGCGCCACGCCGCTCGAATGGATCGAGTCGCTGGAAGACGGCGGCCCCAAGGCGCGCCTGCGCTGCCCGGCCTGCGGCCACACGCACTGGAACAACCCGACGCCGGTGCTTGCTGCGATCGTCGAGTACCGCGGCCAGGTGCTGCTGGCACGCAACGCCGCCTGGCCGCAGAAGATGTACGCGTTGATCACCGGCTTCATGGAGGCTGGCGAGACGCCGCAGGAGGGCATCGCGCGCGAGATCAAGGAGGAGACGAACCTCGACGCGAGCGAGCTCAACCTGGTCGGCGTCTACGATTTCAAGCGCATGAACCAGGTGATCATCGCGTACCACGCGGTGGCGGATGGCGACATCGCGTTGTCGCCGGAGCTGGTGGACTACCGCCTGTACGACCTGTCGGCGCTGCGTTGCTGGCCGGCCGGCACCGGTTATGCGCTGGCCGACTGGTTGCGCACGCGCGGCCATGAGCCTGTGTTCTTCACTGCGGCCGAAAACGAAGAGCGCCGCCGCGGGCTGGCCTCCTAAAATCGCGCTTCGTCCCAAGGATCTCCATGCAAGTCCACAAAGAGCTCGATACGCGCGGTCTCCATTGCCCGTTGCCCATCCTGAAAGCCAAGAAATCGCTCAACGACATGCTCAGCGGTCAGCTGCTCAAGGTGGTGTCGACCGATGCCGGCTCCTTGCGCGACTTCCAGGCTTTCGCACGCCAGACAGGCAACGACCTGGTGGAGCAACAGACGGTGGGCGAAGACTTCATCCACGTGCTGCGGCGCCGCTGAACGCCATGCATGCCGCCAGCCATCGGGCCGGGTCGTGAGCCGGCGGCGGCATGCCGGCTGGGCAGCCTTGCTTCTGTTGCTGGCCGCCTGCGCGGGTGGATGGGTCTGGAGTTACACGATGACCCGTCACATCACGCTGGGGCACGTCATCCCCGAAACGGCGATTCCACTGGCCGTGCTCGGCGATTCCAACAGCCATTCGTACCAGGACCGCATTTCGTTCCCGCTCGGGAGCGGGCTGCGCGGCGGTGATTTCCAGAGCCGCACTTTTCAATGGACGGAAGTCCTCGCCCGGCTTCGGGGCGATTTTTTCGATCCCGGTCCGTGGGTGACCTGGGGCCATCGGCCGCGCGTGGCCACGTGGCGCGAGCGACTGGGTCTGGGCGCAACGCGCGCGCCCGAAAAGCAGGACTACCTGTTCAATTTCGCGAACAGCGGCGCCGATTGCCGCGGCCTCATGGAAGGCGGTACGCAGCAGGCGCCCCGGCTGGTCGCGCTGATGAACGAGCAACCGGCGCGCTGGCAACAGGGCGTGGTCGTGATCCGCATCGGCATGGCTGTGTTGAGCCAAACTGCATTTCTCGACCGATTGGCGCAGGATCCGCAGGCGGCTGACGCGCAGCAGGTCATTGGGCAATGCGTCGACCGGATCGGCCAGGCCGTCACGCTGATTCGCCACCACCACCCGTCGACGCACATCGTGCTGGTCGGTATCTTCAACGATGCACACGACCCGTTGAGTGCCGACCAATGGCGGGATCGGCAGGCGCTCGATCACATCGACCGTGGACTGGATGTGTTCGATAACGCGCTGAAGCGGCTGGCGTCGGCCACCGCGCGCATCAGTTTTTTCGACGAGCGCGCCCATTTCGCAAGGTACTGGGGCTCGCGGGATGCCGACGGCCGGCCCGCCTACCGGACGGTCAAGGTGGGATCCCGCCTCGAGGTGCGAAACGCCTTGGGCGACAGCCCGGACCACGCCTTCATCGCGGACGATCATTGGGGGCTGGTCGGGAACGTGCTCTGGGCCCAGGCACTGACCGTGCATCTGCGAGAGGTCGCCGGCGTTCAGGTCAAGCCGATCACCGACCCGGAAGTGAAGGGCTTCATCGAAGCGCTTCTGTGAACGGCCGGCGCATGACCAGCCACTGGTGACCCGTCGGGCGCTACAGCGCCAGGCTCTTCAAATAGCTGCGGAATTCAGCGCCGACTTCCTGGTGCGCCAGTGCCAGCTCGACCGTTGCCTGCAAAAAGCCTTCCTTGCTGCCGCAGTCGTAGCGGGTGCCCTTGTAGGCATAGGCATAGACCGCTTCCTTCTTCAGCAAAGCGGCAATGCCGTCGGTCAACTGGATCTCGCCGCCTGCGCCCTTGGGCTGGTTCCGGATCTCGTCGAAGACACCCGGCGTCAGGATGTAGCGGCCCGCCACCGCGAGGCGCGAGGGCGCCTTTTCAGGGGACGGCTTCTCAACCATGGCCGACACCTTGGTGATGTCGTCGCCCTTGGCTTCACCCGCGACGATGCCGTAGCGCTTGACCTGGTCCAGCGGCACTTCCTGCACGGCCAACACCGAGCCACCGAGGTTGTTGTAGGTACGGACCATCTGCGCCAGCACGCCCTCGCCATCGGCCGGGCCGACCATCAGGTCATCGGCCAGCAGCACTGCGAAGGGCTGGTCGCCCACCAGGTGCTCGGCGCAGAGCACCGCATGGCCCAGGCCCAGCATGCGCGGCTGGCGCACATAGGAGCAGGTCATGTCCTCCGGCGCCACCGACCGCGCAATCTCGAGCAGCGCGTTCTTGCCACTGGCTTCGAGCTGGCTTTCGAGTTCATAGGCCGTGTCGTAGTGATCTTCGATGGCGCGCTTGTTGCGGCCCGTCACGAAGATCATGTCGCGGATGCCTGCGGCATAGGCCTCTTCCACCGCGTACTGGATCAGTGGCTTGTCCACGATCGGCAGCATTTCCTTGGGCTGCGCCTTCGTTGCGGGCAAGAAGCGGGTGCCGAAGCCGGCAACGGGGAAGACAGCCTTGCGGATGCGCTGGGAGATGGACATGGGTGGGTCGGATGGAGGGTGAAGGTACGAAGGTTCTAAAAACCAGCCGCGTGATCCTACGTGACCCTGCTGTAACGCGATGTCAGCCGAGGCGCTGCAGTTGTGACTGAAGTCTCACTACGGTGGCGGTGAAATCGGCCAGGCGTGCACGGAACTGCTCGATCACCGCGGCCGGCGCCTTGGCAACAAATGCGTCGTTGGCAAGCTTCCCTTCGACATTCGACTTTTCGCCTTCGACACGCTCGATCTCCTTGGTCAGGCGGGCGCGCTCGGCCTCCTTGTCGACCGGCATGAAGAGGCACACCCGAACCGATCCGACGACCGCGGTGGGCGCGCCTTCGGCCGCTTCGATCCAGGACGCCTCGCTGTCGAACACGGTGACTTCCTTGAGCTTTGCCAGCGCCTGCAGTACAGGCGCTGCATCGCGCAGGAAGGCCTCGCCTTCGGCGTCGTCGGCCACCGCATAGAGCGGCACGCGCGCGGCCGGCGACAGCTTCATCTCGCCGCGCAACGTGCGGCAGGCATCGACCAGCGCCTTGAGCCGTGCCACATGCGCCTCGGCCGCTTCGTCGATCTTTTCGGGCTGGCTCTTCGGGTAGGCCGCGATCATGATCGACGCCCCTTGGCGGCCGGCCACCGGCGCGACCTTTTGCCAGAGCTCTTCCGTGATGAACGGGATCACCGGGTGCGCAAGGCGCAGCAGCGTTTCGAGCGTGCGGATCAGCGTGCGGCGCGTCGCGCGCTTCTGCGCCTCGGTGCCGGTCTGGATCTGCACCTTGGCGATCTCAAGGTACCAGTCGCAGAACTCGTCCCACGCGAACTGGTAGATCGCGTTGGCGACGTTGTCGAGCCGGTAGTCCTCGAAGCCTCTGGCGACTTCGGCCTCTACGCGCTGCAGTCGCGACACGATCCAGTAGTCCGCGCGACTGAAGCTCAGGTAGCCGTGGGCCGGTCCGCCGACTGCGCACTCTTCCTTCGTGTGCTCCCTCAATCCGCAGTCCTGGCCTTCGCAGTTCATCAGCACGAAGCGCGTGGCATTCCAGAGCTTGTTGCAGAAGTTGCGATAGCCCTCGCAGCGCTTGCTGTCGAAGTTGATGCTGCGGCCCAGCGAAGCGAGCGACGCGAAGGTGAAGCGCAGCGCATCGGCACCGAAGGCCGGAATGCCGTCCGGGAATTCCTTTTCCGTCTGCTTGCGAACCTTGGGTGCCGTCTCGGGTTTGCGCAGGCCCTGCGTGCGCTTGTCGAGCAGCTGGGGCAATGCGATGCCGTCGATCAGGTCGACCGGGTCGAGCACGTTGCCCTCGGACTTGCTCATCTTCTTGCCCTGCGCATCGCGCACCAGGCCGTGGATGTAAATGTCCTTGAAGGGCACGCGGCCGGTGAAGTGCTTTGTCATCATGATCATCCGGGCGACCCAGAAGAAGATGATGTCGTAGCCCGTCACCAGCACCGACGAGGGCAGGTAGAGGTTGTAGTCGTCCAGCGGCTTGTCGGTCTGGTTCGGCCAACCCATGGTCGAGAACGGGAAGAGCGCCGCCGAGTACCAGGTGTCGAGAACGTCCTCGTCGCGCGTGAGCGCCTTGCCGCCGGCCTTGGCCAGCGCCTCGGCTTCGTCGTGCGCCACGTACACGTTGCCTTCGGCGTCGTACCAGGCCGGAATCTGGTGGCCCCACCAGAGCTGGCGGGAGATCGTCCAGTCCTGGATGTTCTCCATCCAGTGGTTGTACGTGTTGACCCAGTTCTCGGGCACGAAACGCACCTCGCCGGACTTGACGACGTCGATCGCCTTTTGCGCGATCGAGGTTCCGTCGTTGCCGGCCTTGGTCATGGCCACGTACCACTGGTCGGTCAGCATGGGCTCGACCACAGCGCCCGAGCGCGCGCAGCGCGGCACCATGAGCTTGTGTTTCTTCACTTCGACCAGCAGGCCGAATGCTTCGAGGTCGGCCACGATGGCCTTGCGCGCGACGAAGCGGTCCATGCCGCGGTATTTTTCGGGCGCGTTGTCGTTGATGGTGGCGTCGAGCGTGAGCACCCCGATCATCGGCAGCTTGTGGCGCTGGCCGACGGCGTAGTCGTTGTAGTCGTGCGCGGGCGTGACCTTCACGACGCCGGTGCCGAAGGCCTTGTCGACGTAATCGTCCGCAATGATCGGGATCAGCTTGTCGACCAGCGGCAACTTCACGTTCTGGCCCACCAGGTGCGCATAGCGCTCGTCTTCCGGGTGCACCATCACCGCCGTGTCGCCCAACATGGTTTCAGGCCGCGTCGTCGCCACGACCAGCGTGCCGCTGCCGTCTTCCAGCGGGTAAGCAATGTGCCAGAGCGAGCCGTCCTCTTCTTCGCTTTCAACCTCGAGGTCGCTCACCGACGTCTTGAGCACCGGGTCCCAGTTGCCCAGGCGCTTGCCGCGGTAGATGAGGCCCTCTTCGTAGAGACGCACGAAGGTTTGGGTGACGACGTTCGAGAGGTCCTCGTCCATCGTGAAGTATTCGCGACTCCAGTCGACGGTGTCGCCCATGCGCCGCATCTGCTGCGTGATGGTGTTGCCCGATTTTTCCTTCCACTCCCAGATGCGCGCGACGAAGTTCTTGCGGCCGAGTTCGTGGCGCGTGAGCTTTTCGTCCTGCAACTGGCGCTCCACCACGATCTGCGTGGCGATGCCGGCGTGATCGGTGCCCGGGATCCAGACCGTGTTGTCGCCCTTCATGCGGTGGTAGCGCGTGAGGCTGTCCATGATGGTCTGGTTGAACGCATGGCCCATGTGCAGCGTGCCGGTCACATTGGGCGGCGGCAGCTGGATCGAGAAAGCGTCGACGCCTTCCTTCGGCGCTTGCGTGCCTCGGTAGCCGGCTTTGGCATAGCCGCGCTGTTCCCATTCGGGGCCCCAGTGCGCTTCGATGGCGACCGGTTCGAAGGATTTGGAGAGGCTGTCGAGGCCGGGCTGCGCGATCGGCGCGGGGGAGGTGGTGTCGGTCATGGGCCGACGATTTTACCGGCGGCCACCCCGCGGCTCGACGGTCATTCGTGGCGGCTGATAATCGTTCGATGCTCTTCCTGCTTTCGCCCGCCAAGTCGCTCGACTACGACACACCGCCCCCGGCCGGCCTGCCCGCCACTGCACCGCATTTCGAAGGCCCGCGCGGGCCGGCTGCCGAACTGATCAAGCTGCTGCGCGCGCAATCGCCGCAGCAGATCGCGGAATTGATGCACCTGTCTGACAAGCTTTCCGCGCTCAATGTCGCGCGCTACGCCGCGTGGTCGAGCAAGGGCAACGACAAGAACGCCAGGCAGGCTGCGCTGGCCTTCAACGGGGACGTGTACGGGGGCCTCGACGCGAGGAGCCTGACGCCTGCGCAGTTGGCCTGGGCGCAGGACCACCTCTGCATCCTCAGCGGCCTGTACGGCGTGCTGCGCCCGCTCGATCGGCTGCAGCCGTACCGGCTGGAGATGGGCACGCGTCTGGCCAACCGGCACGGCAGCGACCTGTATGCGTTTTGGGGCGCGCGCATCGCTGAGCACCTGAACACGCTGTCGGCGGCCGACCGCACGCCGGTTGTGATCAACCTGGCCTCGCAGGAGTACTTCAAGGCGGTCGACCGCTCGGTGCTCAAGGCGCGCGTGGTCGAATGCGTGTTCCAGGAAGGCAAGGGCGGCCAGTTCAAGATCGTGAGCTTCTACGCCAAGCGCGCGCGCGGCCTGATGGCGCGCTGGGCGGTGCAGCACAAGGCGGCCACGCCCAAGTCACTGGAAAAGTTCAATCTCGAAGGCTATGCCTTCGCCGCGGAAGCATCGAAACCCGAGCGCCTCGTGTTCAGGCGTTCACCGCTTTGAGGAGCAGGCGTCCATGTCCCAAGTCATCAGCCCTGAACTGCGCGAGTGGGTGACCGCCCAGCTGGCCGCCGGGCACACGCTGGAGGCCTTGCGCGCGTCCATGCGCGATGCGGGCTGGCAAGCGGAGGTGATCGACGCTGCGCTGGCAGGGGTCGAGGCGGTAAGCGCGGGCGTCGCTGGCATCGCACCGGGCCGGACGGCGCTCCCCGGCCCCGACCTCGAGGGCTCACCCCTGTTCATCGATGCCGGTGACCGGCAGGTGAAGGTACTGCAGACGATGCGGCACCCGCGTGTCGTGGTGTTCGGCGACCTGCTCTCCGATGACGAATGCGAAGCCCTGATGGCGGCGGCCCGGGTGCGCCTGGCGCGCTCGCTCACGGTCGAGACGCAGACGGGCGGCGAGGTACTGAACGCGGACCGCACCAGCGACGGCATGTTCTTCGAGCGCGGCGAGAACGAGGTCGTCGCGCGCATCGAGGAGCGCATCGCCCTGTTGCTGCAATGGCCCGTGGTCTTCGGCGAAGGACTGCAGGTGCTGCGCTACCGCCCGGGCGCGCAGTACCGGCCGCACTACGATTATTTCGATCCGTCCGAGCCCGGTACGCCGACCATCCTGCGACGCGGCGGCCAGCGCGTGGGCACCTTGCTGATGTACCTGCAGGAACCCGCCAGGGGCGGCGCGACCACCTTCCCCGACGTCGGCCTCGAGGTCGCACCCATGCGCGGCACCGGCGTCTTCTTCAGCTACGACCGACCCGACCCGGCCACGCGCAGCCTGCATGGCGGCGCGCCCGTGGTCGAGGGCGAAAAATGGGTCGCCACCAAATGGCTGCGCGAACGCGAATTTGTCTGATGCGCCCTGTGCGCACATGCTTTTGACGGAACACAGAATGAAATTGAAGGCGAATGGCCTCGACATCGAAGTCGACGACACCGGGGGCGAGGGGCGACCTGTCGTGCTGCTCATCATGGGACTGGGCATGCAGCTGATCGCCTGGCCGGATTCGTTCGTGCAGGCGCTGGTCGATGCGGGCTTCCGGGTGGTGCGGCACGACAACCGCGACATCGGTCTGTCGCAGGGATTCGACCACGCGGGCAATGCCAACCTGGTCTGGCAGACGATCCGCCAGCGGCTCGGCCTGCAGGTGCAGTCGGCCTACACGCTCAAGGACATGGCGAAGGATTCGCTCGGCGTGCTGGACGCGCTGGGCATCGAGCGTGCGCACATCGTCGGCGCCTCGATGGGCGGGATGATCGCGCAGCACATCGCGGCGCTGGCGCCCTCGCGCACGACCAGCCTGGTGAGCATCATGAGTTCGAGCGGTGCGCGCGGGCTGCCCGGACCGCGTCGCGAAGTCGGTGCCATGCTGTTGCGGCGGCCGGCCGGCGGCAGCGAGGCCGCGCTGATCGCGCACAGCCTGCGCTTCATCAAGCTGATCGGCAGCCCCGCCTACCCGCAGGACGATGCGGACATCACCGAGCGCCTCACGCGCAGCATGCGCCGCGCCTACCGCCCCGCCGGCCTGATGCGCCAGATGGTCGCCATCGGCGCCGACGCCGGCCGCGAAAAGGTGCTGCCGTCGATCACCTCGCCCACGCTGGTGCTGCACGGCGATGCCGATGCGCTGGTGCCGACGGCGTGCGGCGAAGACACGGCCCGCCGCATCCCCGGCGCGAAGTTCGTCGCTATCCCCGGCATGGGCCATGACTTGCCGCCGCAAGCGCAGCAACTGCTGCTCGACCAGATGATTCCGTTCATGCAGGCGGCAGAGGTGCGGACATGAGCCACGAAGTCAACGAACCTGGCGCGCACAGCGGGCCCGAAGGCTCCCAGCTCGGCCGCGCCTCGGCGTACATCGACCGCTACGACCCGTCGCAGCTGTTTCCGATCGCGCGCGCCACGCAGCGCGAAGCGATGGGCATACGGGCCGACGCACTGCCTTTCTTCGGCGCCGACCTGTGGACCGCGTTCGAGCTCAGCTGGCTCAACACGCGCGGCAAGCCGCAGGTCGCGATCGCGCACTTCACGGTGCCCTGCGAGACACCCAACATCATCGAGAGCAAATCGTTCAAGCTCTACCTGAACAGCTTCAACGGCACCGCGTTCGGGAGCATCGAGGAGGTGCGGGAGCGCCTGCGTACCGACCTGGCCGAAGCGCTGTGGCGCGGCAGCGACCGCAGCGCCGGCATCGGCGTCAAGCTGATCGCGCCGGCGCTGTTCGATCAGGAGCCGGTGCATGAGCTCGACGGCCTGGACCTGGATCGGCTCGACATCGAGTGCACGCACTACCAGCCGGAGCCCGCGCTGCTCACCAGCGACACGAGCCAGCTCCCGGTGACGGAAACACTTACCAGCCGGCTGCTCAAGAGCAATTGTCTGGTCACCGGCCAGCCCGACTGGGGCAGCGTGCAGATCCGCTACAGCGGGCCGCCCATCGACCAGGCCGGCCTGCTCGCGTACATCGTGAGTTTTCGCAATCACAACGAATTCCACGAGCCCTGCGTGGAGCGCATGTTCACGGACATCTGGCGCCAATGCCGGCCGGCCAAGCTGGCGGTGTATGCGCGCTACACGCGCCGCGGCGGGCTCGACATCAACCCGTTCCGTGCCAGCTGGCCGCAGACCTTGCCGTCCAACGCGCGGACGGCCCGGCAATAGCGGCAACGGCATGCGCAGCGCGGCAGGGCCGCAGCACACAACGAGGCCGATGACAGTCGGCGCGCTCCTACAAGCCATGCGGGCGGGGCGCGCTCATACTCGTTGACTTTTTTTCAGGAATGTCACTGTGAACGTGTTGATCGTGGACGACAACGAGGCTGCAGCAGACCTCCTGCAGGAGCTGTTGTCACTGCAGGACCACAGCGTGCGATGCGCCTACACCGCGGCAGACGCCCTGGCGGTCGCAGGCGGCGAACGCTTCGATGCCGCGCTGGTCGACCTGCGCTTGCCGGACCGTCCAGGAACCGAAGTTGCTCATGAGCTGCGCAGTGCCGCGCTGGCCGCGGGACGGCCTCTCACGCTGGTCGCCATCTCGGGTTTCGCGGCGAGCGAAGCAACCGGCGCAAATGCCGAAGGGCTGTTCGACCACTACCTGCAGAAGCCGATCGACTTCGATGCGCTCGACCGCATCCTCGCGACCGCCGCCGCGGGATGAAAGCGTCCCCGGGAGCGCGCAGCTGGATCGCCGCCGGCGTGCGCCACGAATTGCTGACCCGCGCCTTGCCCGCGCTGCGCCACGACATGGTGGCGCCCGTGTCGGTGATCCGGATGGCGCTGTTGATGCTCAAGCGGCAAGTGAGCGCGCCGACCGTCGATGCAGCGGCCTGCACCGAACGCGTCGCGCTGATCGACAACCAGATCGCCGAAGTGGCCAGTGGCATCCGCTCGCTGCGCGACTGGGAACTTGCCGCGCCCGGTGACGGTATGACGCGCCGCGCCCTGGTCGCCGAATGCACGGGGCTGATGCGCGCCGCGTTCGACATGCAGGGCATCGCCATCGAGATCGACCCGGAACTCGCGCCGGCCGACGAAGCCAACGCGGCCGATGCGGGCGAAGTGCGGTGGCAGGAGACGGCCTCGTTGCGTTATCTGCTGCTGGGTGCGTTGGGCTACCTGCACGACAGCGACGACGCCGTTGGGGTGATCACCGTCTCGCCCGACGGCACAGACGGGCTGCTGCTGCGTTCGGCACCGAGTGAGGCCTCCCGCACCGGCGATGTCGACATGGCGTTGCATCGCGCACCGCGCGCGCTGGCCATCGATGCCGTTGCGCTGCAGTGTCTGGCCGACGACCTGGGCTACACGCTCGACGCGGAGCGCGATTCGGTCCGCTTGCGTTTCGCCCCCTCGGCCTGACGCGCTTTGGCGGTGCGCAGCAGTGCGCGCTCATGTTCGCGCAGGAAAGCCAGCAGCCGCGCTTCGGCCGCATGAAGGCGGCTTGACCCCTTGGCGCTTCCAGCGATGCGTTGCCATGTGGTCCGCATCGCGTCACCGTCGGTCGACAACGCGGTGCCCAAGGCCAGCACCGCTGGGTGGACATAGGCCTTTTTGCACACGGCCGGCGTATTGCCCAGCCGGCTCGCCACCGCGGCGATGATTTCCTTCGCGCTGTAGCGCACAGCGGACGAGGCGGGCGTGCCGGATGCGGCGCCTGCAGCATCGTCTCCATTGTTTCCGCAGGCCAGACGCGTCAACTCCAGCGCCTGCACCGTGCCGTGCCAGGTGCGGAAATCCTTGGCGGTGAAATGCTCCTCGTCACCGTCGATCCCTGCGGCTTCGCGCAGGTAGGCATTCACGTCGGACGAGCCGAGACTGCGCACGGTGCCGTCTTCGTCCTCGTACTGGAACAGCGTTTGACCCGGCAGTTGCTGACAGCGACGCACCACCTTCACGACGCGCGGATCGTCGACTTCGGCCTCGTGCATGACGCCGCTCTTGCCGCGAAAGCGCAGCTTGAGTGAACCGCCGCGCACGGCGACATGCCGGTTGCGCAGCGTGGTCAGCCCGAAGGAGCCGTTGGCAGCCGCATACGACTCGTTGCCCACGCGCAGGAAGGTGGTGTCCAGCAGGCGCACCAGCGTCGCCAGCACGCGCTCGCGGGTCAGCGCGCTGGCGTTGGTGCCGGTTGCCTTCAGGTCGCGCGTCACGCGTGCGCGGATTCGCGGCAGCGCGCGCCCGAAGGCTTCCAGGCGCTCGAACTTGGTTTCGTCCTTGAGCAGGCGCCAGTCGGCGTGATAGCGATATTGCTTGCGGCCGCGCGCATCGAGGCCCGTGGCCTGCAGATGGCCGTTCGGCAGCGGGCAGATCCAGACCCCGGTGTAGGCGGGCGGAATGGCCAGGCTCCGTATGCGCGAGATTTCATCCGCGTCCTTCACCCACTGGCCCTTCGCATCGCGATACCGGAACCGCTCCCCGTGCTTGATGCGGCTGAACCCGGGCATCTCGGGGTTGACGTAGACCAGGCCATTGGCCAGGCGCACGGGGCGGGACGAAGAGGTGGCGGGCATGTTCCAGGTGCAGGGTCGAAGGCGTCGAAGTGAAGGCATCAGATGTGCCTGCGCCAGGATGGCAACGTTGTAGGACGCGGCAATCGGCACCGGTGCGATGACACGCCCGTCGCGCGTCGATGGCTGGCGGCGCCTAGTGCGCGATGCGCGGCAGATGCCAGACCACATTGAAGTCGAACGGCGTCCAACGGCTGACCGGCACGCCGGCGCGGCGCATCACGCGGCCGGTCCATGTGTTACAGGTCTCGAAGGCGTGGTAGCTGCCCTTCGCTTCATAGAAGGCATCGTTGACGTCGTAGTGCGCACCCGCCACCGCTGTCGCGCGATCGCCCGCGACGGTCATGCGCACCTCTTCGATCAGGCGGGCGTATTGCGCGCGGGACAGCGGCATGCGGAAGGTGTTTGAGGCCAGATCGCTGCGGCGCAGCCAGGTCACGTGCAGCAAAGACGGATTGCCGCCGACAAGCGCGCTGACGGCGCGTGGCAGCGTCAGGTCGGCCCAGGTCGGGGTGTGCAGATAGAAGTTGCGGTCACCCCATCCGATCGCGATGAACTCGGCATCGGCCGGTGCCGCACGTGCGTCGGTGGGCGCGAAAAGCGCGGTCCAGTCCATGGCCGGCGTGCGGATCGGCAGCACCAGGTCGGTGTGCACACCGTTGCTCGACACATAGGCTTCCACCGCCCCGGCGGCGGGCGATGGCACATCGGCGGTCGGCCGATTTGCGGGCCACAGCATGAGAACGCAGGCCACGGCCACGTATGCGGTCAGCAGCACCACAGGCGCGAGCAGCAGCAGGGCGGTCCGGCGGATCCAGCGTCTCATTCGGGTGTCCGGCTCAGGCTGTGCGGCTCAGAACAGCGAGGCGGTGGCCGGGCTCGCGTCCGCCGCCTCGGAACCTCGCTGCCCGACCGCCACGCGCTGCGACGGTGTCTTCGCTTCGGCGCTGTCGGCGCGTGCGAGCGCACCGACGCGCACGCCCAGCAAACGCAGCGGGCGTTCGAGCGGCACCCGCTTGAGGCACTGACCGCCGATCTGGCGAATCGTCTTCCCATCGGCGGTGAAGGCCGCGATCGTCTGGTCCCGCGTCGCGGTCTTGAAGTCGTCGTAGCGCAGCTTGATGCCGATGGTCTTGCCGACATAGCCCTTGCGCCGCAGGTCTTCGGCCACCTTCTCGCAGAGGTGCGTGAAGATGGCGCCCAGCTCGGCGCGGTCACGCACGGCATGCAGGTTGCGGTCGAAGGTGGTCTCGCGGCTCATCGACACGGGCTCGCTTTCGGTGACCACCGGCCGGTCGTCGCGGCCCCAGGAGATCGCATGCATCCAGGCGCCGGTGGACTGGCCGAAGTGGTCGATCAGCCACTGCACATCCTTGGCCGCGATCTCGCCGACCGTGCGGATGCCCAGCCGTTCCAGCTTGGCGTCGGCTTTCGGTCCGATCCCGTTGACCTTGCGCACGGCGAGCGGCCAGATCTTCGATTCGAGGTCGTCCGCGTAGACGATCGAGATGCCGTTGGGCTTGTTGAACTCGCTGGCCAGTTTGGCGATGAGCTTGTTCGGCGCCACACCGATGGAGCAGGTGAGGCCGGTCGCCTGCAGGATCGACTTCTGGATCAGGCGCGCGAGCACGCGCCCGCCCTCGCGCTGGCCACCGGGCACCTCGGTGAAGTCGATGTAGACCTCGTCCACGCCGCGGTCCTCGACCACCGGCGCGATCTCACGGATGGTGTTCTTGAAGAGGCGCGAGAGCCGGCGCACCTCGTCGAAATCGACGGGCAGCACGATCGCCTGCGGGCACAGCTTCGCCGCCTTCATCATGCCCATCGCCGAGCCCACGCCGAACTGGCGTGCAGCGTAGGTGGCGGTGGTGATCACGCCGCGGCCCACGTAGTCTTTCAACAGCGGAAACGCGGCCACGGGCACCTCGTCCAGCGGCAGGCCGGCGTGGTCGCGCGCCAAAATCTCGTCCACCTTGCGCCGCCCGCCGCCGATCACCATCGGCAGGCCCTTGAGCTGCGGATAGCGCAGCAACTCAACCGACGCGAAGAAGGCGTCCATGTCGAGGTGGGCGATGCGGCGGATGGGTGGCGGCGGACTCACGGCGCCGATTGTCTCGCGGCCGCGCCGTCGGCGTCGCGCCCGACCGCCCGTGCCAGAATGACCGCGGCAGTGTATGGACGTCCGACGGGATGAAAGACAGCATGGCAACAGAAGGGATCCGGCATGGGTGATGAAGGCGAAGGGCTGAGCATTGCGCTCACGCCGGTGCAGATGGCAGCCGTGTTGGGCGACCATGAGGTCCCCGAGTCCGCGAGTCTGAGCAACCGGATCTGGGGCACCGTGGGCCTGGTGGGCGGCGTGCTGGAACTGGTTGGCGCCGGCGTGCTGTGCGTTGCGCCCGAGCCCACCATGGTCAGCAAGGTTGGATGCGTGGTGCTGGGCGTGCATGGCTCTGACACCGTCGCGACATCGGCGCGCCAGATGTGGACCGGCGTGCCGCAGCGCAGCGCGACCGCCGTGACCGCCAGCTCGGCCGCCGAAGCGATGGGCGCTTCGCGCCAGACGGCCGACGGCATTGGCTTGGCCGTCGACGTGGCTGTGCCGCTGGTTGTGGCCACGGGGCTGGTGGCGGCACGTGTGATCGCAGTCCGTGCGAGCCGCTTTCGCCTGGCGCCTGTCGATCTGGCACGCCACGAGGCCGTGGCCGGTAGCAAGGCGGGCGGTCATGCGATCCGGGAGCACGTGGGAAAAAGCAGCACCGAGCTGCTGGCACGCCTTGCCGCCAAGCCCAGCTTGCAAAAGTCCTCGTCCTTCACCGATCTGGCAACCGCCGAAGCCGCGATCAGCGCCACCGTGCGCGCCAACGCACGCGCCATCAAGGCGTGGTCGCGTTCGGCTTCCGTCGGCTCCCGGCCGCAGGCCTTCGAGCACACGGTGGGCAGCGTGGTGGGCATCGGGGTCCAGCGCGGCAGTAGCACCGTCAGCCAGCTCAGCAGCGTACGGATGGTCCTGAACATGCGGTCGTACAACGGCATGCCGTACTACATCCTCACCGCCCATCCGTTCTGAGCCGGAGCACCGAAGGCAAAAGACCCGCCATGCGCTACAAACTCATCGAGAACCTCATCAAGGTCTACTTCGGACAGGATGCGGACCTGCTGTTCGGAGAAACCGGCACGGACATCATGGCGTCGTACCGCGCGTCGAGCACCCCGGCCGAACTTGCCGCGCTGCGTGCCGAGATCGCCAACTACATCGAGGCGCATGGCGATGTAGAAACGGCGTTTGCGCGCGACTTCCCGCGCGACTACATCCCTGAAGACTTTGGCGCTTCCGCCCGGCAGTTCCTGGACAGCGTGGTGGCTGCGGCGGGTTGATTCCCGGGGCGTGCCAGACGAAGTCTTCCGCCTCCCGGCAGGAGGATGAAGAATGCACCTTCGAGCATGAATTCTGGAGTTCGATCCGATGAGCGCACCCTCCCACCATGGCTTCTCGTTGACTCGCCGAATCGCGGCCAAGGCCGACGCGGTCTGGAACGTCATCCTGACCCCGAACAGGCACTGGGCCGCAGCGTTCGGTGAGGGCACGCGGGTCGAGACCGACTGGGCAGAAGGGTCGCCGATCCTGTGGCTGGACGACGAAGGCCATATTGGCGCGAGCGGCAGGGTAGAGGAACTCCGCACGGGGCAGTCGCTGCGCCTGCGCTATCACGACATGGCCGCGCGCGACGCCGGCGCGGCGCTGGGCACGTACACCGAGACCTTCATCCTCGTGTCCGATCCGCCGGGTCACACTGAGCTGCGCGTTCAGATCGATGCCACGCCCCACATGGACAACGCGGCTCACCGCGCACTGTGGGACGCTGCTCTGGACCGAATCCAGGCGCAAGCCGAGATGTCGGATTGATGGGATGCCCCTGACCGCCACGAAGTCCTGCGTTGTACGGATCGGGTCCGAGGTCGGCCACAGCGTTCTTGGATCGCCAGTCCTTCAGCAGCGTCTCCCTTGCGCCGCCCGCCAAGCGGGTTCATCATGGCCGCATGAACATCGTGGCCACCCAGTTCTGGTGCCGGCTCGACACGCCGGGTCATGACGCCTGCCGGCTCGAGCAGCACGGCGATGCCTGGCAGATCGATGGTGCGGCGGTGTTTCGCCACACCGATGGCCGGCCGGCGCGGCTCGACTATCGCGTGCACTGCGACCGCGCCTGGCACACGCGCTGGGGACGGGTGCGCGGATGGATCGGAAGCAGGGCCGTCGACCTGGCCATTGCGCGCACGGCTGCGGGCGAATGGAGCTTGAACGACGCGGCCGTACCGGGCCTGGCGCATTGCATCGACCTCGATCTCGGCTTCACGCCGGCCACGAACCTGCTGTCGCTGCGCCGGCTGCATCTGGCCGTGGGAGAGCGGGCCGAGGTTGCGGCGGCATGGGTCGATCTGGACGATGACGCGCTGACGCCCCTCGTGCAGCACTACGAGCGGCGCGGCGAAACCAGCTACGCCTACGAGGCACCGCGCTTCGACTACCGCGCGCTGCTGGGCGTCACGCCCGAGGGTTTCGTTCGCGACTACCCCGGCCTCTGGTGCGCTGAAAACTGAGCGCCGCCGCGCTCACTCGAACTGTTCGCGCGCGCCTGCGATGAGCCGCCGGTTGCGCTTCAGATCGGCATCGATCTCCGCCTGAAAGTCCGCTGGAGTGCCACCCGCCACCAGGTTGTGCGACTCCCGCAGGCGCGCGCGCATCACGCTGCTCTGCAAGGCCCGGTTGATCTCGGTGTTGAGGCGCGCGACCACGGCCGCGGGCGTGTGGGCCGGCGCGAACACGCCGAACAGCGAACCGAGGTTGGCGTCCCCGCAACCGAGCTCGGCGAGCGTGGGCGCATCGGGCATCACGTCGATGCGGCTCGGCGCGCCGACCGCGAGCGCGCGGAGGCGGCCGCTTTTAACGTAGCCCAACTGCTGCGCCGCGAGGTTGGTCGACAGCAGCTCGAACTGCCCACCGAGCGCGTCGTTGAGTTGCGCACCCCCACCCTGATAAGGCACATGCGTGATGCGCGCGCCGATGCAGACCTGGACCTGCGCCATCACCATGTGGCCCGCTGTCGCCACGCCGGACGTGGCCCAGCGCAAGGCGCCGGGGCGCGCGATGGCCAAGGCGGTGAGGTCTTCGAATCGCTGGCCAGCGAAGGCGGGCGTAGCAACCACCAGCACCGGTGTGTGCATGACGCTCGCGACCGGCACCACGCCGCGCATCGGCGCGCGCGCCGTGCGCGACAGCAGCGGGCGCAAGGTGAGCGGGGTGATGGCTGAGAAGGCCAGCGTG
Organism: Variovorax sp.; assembly: GCA_004210915.1. Taxonomy (GTDB): domain Bacteria; phylum Pseudomonadota; class Gammaproteobacteria; order Burkholderiales; family Burkholderiaceae_C; genus Variovorax. The sequence goes on from SEGS01000038.1 coordinate 44,156, forward strand.
TGGCCGTCGGGAACCGCGCGGGCGAGGGCGTCCAGGCCCAGGCTGCCGCCAGCGCCGGGCCGGTGTTCCACCAGCACGGGCACGCCCAGCGAGGGTGCGAGCAGGTCGGCCAGCGTGCGCGCCGTGGCATCGCTGAGGCCGCCCGGCGGATAAACCACTTGCAGGCGCACCGGCCGCTGCGGCCAGCTCGCCGGCGCGGCGTGCAGCGGCAGCGCAGGGAGCATCGCGCCGGCCAGCGCAATGCGCGTGATGGCGTGGCGTCGCTGCATGCTCATGCGGCGGCCAGTTCGCGCAACATGGCGTTGAATTGCAACGCGGGAATGCTGTCTTCGCCCGCGCGCGACACCAGCGTCAGCGGCGCATCGAGCGGGGCGCTCGCGGCCAGTGGGCAGTACGCGACGGCATGCGCATGCACGCCGCGCATCGACGCCGGCACCACCGACAGTCCGACGCCCGCCGCCACGAGGTTGAGGTTGGTCATCATGCGATCCACTTCCGCGACCACGCGTGGTTCGAGCCCCTTGCTGCGGCACAGCGCAAGCAGGTTGGCATAGAGGCCCGGTGCGCCCGGCCGGCGAACCAGGATCAGGCCCTCGCTGCACAGCTGCGCCAGCGTCAGCGCGCGCGGCTTCGGACCACTGCGTGCCAATGCGAAGCGATGGTCGCCCGGCATCGCCACCAGCACCGGCTCGCGCAACAGAGTTTCGAACAGCAGGCCCGGCGGGCGCGCGACCGGCACGCGCAGCAAGCCCGCATGCAGGCGGCCGGCGGCGATGGCCTCGGTCAGTTCCGCCGCGTTGTCTTCGCGCAATTGCAGTTCCACCTCCGGGTGCGTGCGGCGGAATGCGCGCAGCGCCTCGGGCATGAAGTGGTGCGCGGCGGCAGAGCTCGTGAAGCCGACCTTGAGCGTGCCGGCCAGCCCCTTGGCCACGCGCGCCATGCGCTGCTTCAGCGCTTCCATGTCCTGCAGCATGCGCACGGCTTCGACCTGGAACAGCCGGCCTGCGTCGGTGAGCGCCACGCCGCGCGGATGGCGGTGGAACAGCGGCATGCCCAGCTCGCGCTCCAGCGCCTTGATCTGCTGGCTCAGCGGCGGCTGCTGGATGCCCAACTGACTCGCGGCGCGCGTCATGTGGCCGGTCTCTGCGACCGCGGCGAAGTAGCGCAGCGCTTTGATGTCCATATGTCTTTCGTATCGGAAGTGCGGCTTTATTTTATTTGACCCGAAGTCACTCGCAAGCCTATCGTTCACCGCCCATTCAAGAGCGGCCTTCGAGGCCGCCTGCCGGAGACAACGTCCATGCCCCCCTCGCACCCCCATCCGATGCTTCGCGCCGTGCTGCGCGCCACCCGCTCCGTCGCGCCTGCGATCGGGCTGTCCCTTTTCCTCGCTGCCTGTGGTGGAGGCGAAGGCGGC
>SEGS01000104.1 GCA_004210915.1 Variovorax sp.
CGCCACCCACCACACCACCGCCTGCTGCACCGCCGCCGCCGTTCTCAGCGGGCGCGCCGCCACCGTCACCGCCGTCCATGCCGCCCGGCCGCACGCCGCTCACTCCGCCAAAAGACATGCCGGCGCGCCCGTCGGAGGCGCAGCCACTCAACGTCAGCAGCGCCGTCATCACGGCAGCGCCACACATAGCGACGCGAAATCGCGGATACCCAATTGTGTTCATGCCGATCTCCAAAAATGTTTGCAAAGCGCGCCGGAAATGTCGGCGCGTGTTTCATTTTTAGCGTTCGGGAAGCAATTGTTAAAGAGTGTGTATGTCTTTCGTGGGGTCGCTTGTACGAACAAATCGCGCAAAAAATCACAAAATGTTGGCTGTATTTACCCTTGTAAATCTAAAGACCACAAGTTTTTGGCTAGGGATTTAGTACTCAATTTGGCACGAGCGGCATGGCGTTCGGGCACAACGGCACGGCGATCTGCCCTGCTGCCCAGGCGGGGTACCGGTGCATCGCCGACGCGAACAGCGGCGACCCGGTCCAGCCTTCGAGCCACGCCCGCACGTGGGACCACGGCTGGGCGGCAAACCACACAGGCTCGACGCCCGCAAATTGGCGCACAAAGGGCATGAGCGCGACATCGGCCAACGACGTGCGAGGGCCGGCCAGGCAGCCATGGGCGGCAAGGCGTTGTTCGAGCTGCATCACGAAGGCGCCGGCTTGGTCCCGTGCGGAAGGCAGTGAGCCGATCGCCGCGCCGCCGGCCGCGCTCCGGTGCGGATACTTGTAGCGGTCCAGCTGCTGTTTGAAGTCGCCATCGCATTGGGCGATCAGCGCCAGCACCTCGCTGGAACACGTGCCTTCGGGGCCGAGCCAGCCCATCGGGTCGTGGCGCCGGAGCGCCCACCGCATGATGTCCAGGCTCTGGTCGATCACGATGCCATCGGGCAGCACCAGCACCGGCACGGTCCCCTTGGGCGAGGCAGCCAGCAGCGCAGGTGGCTTGTTCTTGAGCACCACTTCGCGCAGCTCGCACGCCTGGCCGCTGGCGAGCAGGGCCAGCCGCGCGCGGATGGCGTAGGGGCAGCGGCGGAACGAGTACAGGACGGGCAGGGCCAGCGGCGACGGCGCCATCGGTCGACTCCGGCTCAGGCGTAGCGCTGAAGCATCTGCTCGGTGTTCTGCTTGCGGTCGGCGTTCACCGCCGCCACCTGCGGCCGTGCGTTCATCCGCTTCAGATAGTCGCGCGCAGCCGGCAAATGCTCGGCGAGCATGTCCTGCCCGTAGATGACCTTGGTGGCGCCGGCCAGCAGCGGCAGATGGCAGACCGCCGCACAGTCCGCCAGCGTCAGCTGTTCGCCTGCGATGAAGGGCGTGTCGAAGCGCGCCAGCTTGCCGAAGGCGGAGATGTTCTTGCCGAGCTGTTTGGCGGTCAGCTGCTTCAAGCCGTCGCTCACCTTGCCGCCGAAGAAGGCTTCGGGGTAGAGGTTGCGCGCCACGAGTTCGAGATGCAGTTCGAGGTAGATCACCAGCTCGCGCACCTTGGCCGCTGCGAAAGGCTCGGCCGGCAACAACGGGACTTCGGGGTAAGCGGCCTCGATGTACTCGTTGATTGCCGACGACTCGCACAGCATGCCTTCGGGCGTGCGCAGGTAGGGCACCTTGCCCAGCGGCGATGCGGCCAGGTCGGTCTCGCCGAGCCAGGCCAGCTCTTCATCGAAGCGCACGCCTTTCTCGCGCAGGGCGAGCTTGACCTTGTTGTAGTAGTTGCTGGCGGCAAAGCCGATCAGGGTGATCATGAGGAGGTCTCCGTTGTCGTTGTCCGGAGATTGTCACGGCTGCCAGGCCGCCACCACGGTCGCGGGCAGCGCGGCGGCCTCGTCGGCGTTGTGCACCTCGGCGCAGAGCATTGGCTGGCCCGCGGCCGAGATGCCGACCGCAATGGCTTTTTTCGGGCAGAGGCCAAGGCAACCGCAGCGCACGGTGCGGACCCGGATCGGCGCGCGCACGAGGCCTCGCTTGAGTTCTTTCTGCACGTCTCTGGCTTTCAGCTTCGAGGGACCGCTGCTGCGCTTCTGGCAATCGCCGCAGACGGCCACGAGGCCGGCAAAACGGGGCTTGAAGGTTTGCAGCGCATCGGCATTGGGGATTCTGGGGTTCGGGGAGGAAGCGGGCATGAAGGTTCTTTCTTTTGCAGTCATCTTCGGCCGGCCGGGCCCGCGCCCGAGTCAGCCGACCGGCCGAACCGCCGTATGGATGCGGTCTGCAATGGGCCGGCGATGCGCTAAGGTATTGCCATGTCTTCGCGCCCTCCCATCGAAATCGAAACCGCCCCCAACCCGACTGCCACGGTCATCGTCATGCATGGCCTGGGTGCCGACGGCAACGACTTCGTGCCGATCGCCAAAGAACTGGACCTCGCGGGCGCCGGCCCGGTGCGCTTCGTGTTCCCCAACGCGCCATCGATCCCGGTCACGGTCAACGGCGGCTACGTCATGCCGGCCTGGTACGACATCGCCGTTGCCGACCTGGTCGTGCGCGAGGACGAGGCGGGTCTGCGCCGCTCGCAGGCCGCCATCGAGTCACTGATCGCCAAAGAGAAGGGTCGTGGCATCGGCGCCGGCCGCATCGTCCTGGCCGGCTTCTCGCAGGGGTCGGCCATGGCGTTGATGACCGGGCTGCGCCACGCCGAGCGGCTGGCCGGCATCGTCGGCCTGTCGGGCTACCTGCCGATCGCAGCAACCACCGCGGCCGAGCGCCACGGCGCCAACCACGCCACGCCGCTTTTCATGGCGCACGGCACGCGCGACGGCATCGTGCCCATCGCGCGGGCCCGCCAGTCGCGCGACGCGCTGCTTGCGCTGGGTTACGCGGTCGAATGGCGCGAATACCCGATGGAGCATTCGGTCTCGATGGAAGAAATCAGCGATCTCGGCGCCTTCCTGCGGCGCGTGTTGGCTTAAGCGCTTAGCTCGCGCGCACCGGCGCAAACGCCAGCATCAGGTTGTTGGCCGGCATCGACGCCGTGGCCGTCAACTGCAAGCCGGCGCGTTCGGCTTCCTGCGTGACGTCCTCCAGGCGGCGCAGGCCCCATGCCGGGTTGCGGGCTCGCAGGCTGGCGTCGAACGCGAGGTTGCCTGCCGCGGTTTCCACGCCGTCCTGCAAATACGGGCCATAGGTCACGAGCCGGCCTGTCGGTTTGAGCCGGGAAGCGGCGCCCCGCATCAAGGCCGCGCAGGTCGCCCACGGCGCGATGTGCAGCATGTTGGCGCAGAACACGGCGTCGAAATGCGCGGCCACTGACCAATGCGCAGCCATCACGTCAAGCGCCACGGCCGACCGCACCCCGGGCTGGCCGGCGCACCAGGCGTCGATGGCGGGCAGCGCGGCGGCGTCGCCATCGCTGGGCTGCCAGCGCCAGCCGGGCATCTCGGCAGCGAAGTGCGCCGCGTGCTGGCCGGTCCCGCTGGCGATCTCGAGAATGTCGGCGTCCGCAGGCAGCCAGCGCTGCAACACCGCCAGGATCGGTGCGCGGTTGCGTTCGGTGGCAGGGCTGTGGGGCAGGGGAATTGGCATCCGGCCACTGTAGCGCCCGGCCGGAAAGGCCCCCTCCAGCGGGCAAAGCCCGCCCGTGCTAACTTCCAGCCCCACCAAAAGAGCGAGATGGGTAGAACAACATGAGCAAACTGACCGAGCGGCTGGGCGCGCTTCCGCCCGCGCGGCTGAGAGGGATCCGGCGCGGCATCGAGAAGGAAAGCCTGCGGGCGCTTCCCGACGGCAAGCTCGCGCTCACGCCCCATCCGTCGGCCCTGGGCTCGGCGCTCACCCATCCGCACATCACGACCGATTTCAGCGAATCCCAGCTCGAACTCATCACCGGCGTCCACGCCAGCCCCGAAGCGGCGCTCGACGAACTGGTGCAGGTTCACCAGCACACCTACCGGGTGCTGGCCGCAGCGGGCGACGAGCGGATGTGGGTGTCGAGCATGCCTTGCGGCCTGCCGACCGACGAGACCATCCCGATTGGCCGCTACGGCTCGTCGAACGTCGGGCGCGCGAAGAGCGTCTACCGCATGGGCCTGTCGCACCGCTATGGCCGGCGCATGCAGACGATCTCGGGCATCCACTACAACTGGTCGCTTCCCGAGGTGTCGAGCGAGCAGTACTTCGCGCTCATCCGCAACTTCCGGCGCCACGCCTTCCTGCTGCTGTACCTGTTCGGCGCATCGCCCGCCCTGTGCTCGACCTTCGTGGCCGGCCGGCCGCACACGCTGCAGCCGCTCGGCAACGGCACGATGTACATGCCGCACGGCACCTCGCTGCGCATGGGCCCGCTCGGTTACCAGAGCGAGGCGCAGGCGTCGCTGGCGGTCAGCTACAACAGCCTCGAGGGCTACGGCGCCTCGCTGCAGGACGCGCTGACGCGCCCGTGGCCAGCCTACGAGGCCATCGGCATCCAGAACCTCGGCGGCGACTACAACCAGCTGGCCACCAGCCTGCTGCAGATCGAGAACGAGTTCTACGGCACCATCCGCCCCAAGCGCGTGATCTACCCCGGCGAGCACAACCAGCACCTGACCGCAGCGCGCGGCCGCGAGCCGGGCCTGCAGCTGCAGCGCAACGGGCGCGAAGTGGCGCTGACGGCATGGGGTGCCGAGCTGGTCGCGCAGTGCGCTCCGATCGCGGCCGCGCTGGACGCGACCCACGGCGGCAGCCAGTACGGCGATGCCGTGCGCGCTGCGGCGCTGGCGCTCGAGCAGCCCGAAGGCTTGCCATCGGCCCGCGTGCTGGCGGCGATGGCGGCCGAGCACGACAACTCCTTCGTCTCGTTCGTGCGCGCGCAGTCGGCGCAGGCGCGCGGCGCGCTGCTCGATCTGCCCTTCAGCGCAGAACAGTCGACGCGTTTCGATGCGATGACGCAGCAGTCGATCGAAGAGCAGAAGCGAATCGAGGCGGCCGACACGCTGCCCTTCGAGATCTACCGCGAGCAATACGTCTCGCCCGCGCGCCTGGGTGTTGGCGCGCGCGGCCGTTTGCCAGTCGCGGCCTAGGCGCCGCGCCGGCAGCGCCGACAGGGCGGGAGGCCCGCGGCCTACAGGGCATGCCTGCCAATCCCCACCGCGCCGCTCGGTGCGGGCTGCAGGATGGCTCCATGCAATGCGCAACCAATTTCCTCCAGGCCCATCCAAGTGAACGGGGCGGGAGATGGTCATGACGGTTCGGACCTATCTGGTCGAAGACAGCCCCGTGATTCGCGAAAACCTCGTGGGCTTTTTGGAGGACGTCGCCGATGCCGAAGTGGTCGGCTGCGCCAGCACCGAGAAGGACGCCGTGCAGTGGCTCGGCCAGCATCGCGCCGACTGGGACCTGACCATCGTCGACCTGTTCCTCGAAGGCGGCAACGGCTTCGGCGTGATCCGGGCGATCAGCCAGCGCGATCCGCGACAGAAGGTGATTGTCCTGAGCAACTACGCCACTGCCGAGATGCGCACCCGCTCGAAGGAACTGGGTGCCGACGCCTTCTTCGACAAGTCGGCGGAAATCGAACAGTTGCTGGCGTTCTGCGAGCTCGTGCGTCAGCAGCACGCCTGAAACGAAAAAGCCAGCGGCGATGCATGTCGCCGCTGGCCGCGGATGTCATCGCAGTACGTGCTTGCCGGAGCGCACGTACTGCAGCGCCGTCAAGCCGCTGGCTCTTCCGGCACGAGGCCGCTGTCCTTGCGAATCGACTCGCGATCACGCTTATGGTCAAGCTTGGCCAGCGTGTGCTCCAGCAGACGCTTGAGCTTGCCCTCGGCGCCCCGGAAGGCTTCATCGAGCGTCGGCGCGTCGTGCGTCACGGCCACGGGCTTGTGGTGAGACAGGCGCGCTTCCATCGTGCAACGCTTGTCGTTGCCGCTTTCCTTGCCGGACGCTTCATCGCTCAGGTGCACTTCGACGCGTGTCACATCCTCTGCAAAGCGCGCGAGGCTGCCCTTGATCTCGGCTTCGGCCCAACGTTCGAGCGTTTCCTTGTTCTCGAGCCCATTGCCGGTATTGATCTGAATCTGCATGCAATCTCCTTGGATAACGGATGTTCGAGCTTCCATCATGAACCTGCGTGACTGCGTAGGACCGGGGCTGCCATTAAATTCGGTCATCCCGCTCCCCGAGCGACACAACCCGAAGAAGGATTCAGCATGGCTCTTGATTTCACAGGCCGCGTGGCCATCGTCACCGGTGCAGGCGGTGGCCTGGGCCGTCAACATGCGGTGGGCCTGGCCGCGCGCGGCGCAAAAGTGGTGGTCAATGACCTGGCGGCCGCACAAGCCGTGGTGGACGAAATCACCGCGGCGGGCGGCGAGGCCATGGCCAACAACGCCTCGGTCACCGACTTCGCAGCGGTCGAGGCCATGGTTCAGCAGGCGGTCGACGCCTGGGGCCGCGTCGACATCCTCGTCAACAACGCGGGCATCCTGCGCGACAAGAGCTTTGCCAAGATGGACCTGGCCGACTTCCGGCTGGTGGTCGACGTGCACCTCATGGGCGCGGTGAACTGCAGCAAGGCGGTCTGGGCGCTGATGAACGAGCAGAAGTACGGCCGCATCGTGATGACGACCTCGTCCTCGGGCCTGTACGGCAACTTTGGCCAGAGCAACTACGGCGCCGCGAAGTTGGCGCTGGTCGGGCTGATGCAGACACTGAGCATCGAGGGCGCAAAGAACGACATTCGCGTCAACTGCCTCGCGCCCACCGCGGCCACGCGGATGACCGAAGGACTGATGCCGCAGGAGGTGCTCGACGCGCTGAAGCCTGAAGCCGTGATGCCGGCCATGCTCGTGCTGGCGGCCGAAGACGCGCCGACGCGCACCATCCTGTGCGCCGGTGCCGGCACCTTCGAGGCCGCGCACATCACGCTGACCGGTGGCGCGTTCATCGGCCTCGGTACAGACGCGCCCGAGCAACTGGCGGCGCGCCTGGCCGAGGTGACCGACCGCACCGGCGAGCAAGTACCGCAAAGCGGGGCGGCGCAGGGCGCGAACGAAGTCGGCAAGGCCATGGCCGCGGCCCAGGCCGCCGCGCCGGCGCGCTGACCTCAGCCCGCCGGGCCGGGCGCTGTCGCCGCGCTCCCCGGCGTGTGCTGCAGGCGTTGGGGCAGGTTCGCGTCCAGCCAGTCCATCCGCCACGCGAGCAGGCCCGCGGCGAGCACCACGAGCAGCGCAGCGGTCGCGGTTCTCCAGCCCGGCGGCTCCGCGAAAGGATCGCGCGCGACGCGGCTGGCATGCGGCGGCAGGCGTGCCGTTTTCGACAGTGATCCGCCCAGCCGCACGTTGACGCGCATGCGCCCGTTGATGGCCCAGCCCCCGGCATCGAGGATCGGCCCCAAGCTGCGCTGGCGCAACTTGAGCCACGCGATCAGCATGCTTGGCCCGGAGATGGCCATCACCACGCCGACCAGCGCGATCGGGATCCACTGGCCGAGATCGACGACCTTGCTGAATATCGCGACGAGCACGGCGCTGATGCTGCCCAGCGCCACACCGAGCGCGGCCACGGTGCCCACATCGACCCGCCCCGGCAACTTGAAGGGTGCGGTCGCCGCGGGCGCCTTGGCCGCATCGCCAGCAGGCAGGGGCTTGTCGACCGTGGCGACGCGCGCCGCCATCGTGCTGAGCGAGCCCTGGGCGACCGCATCACTCGCAGCGGCGCGCTTGGCCACCTGCTCTTCGATCAGGCGGAGGAATTTCTTGTAGGGCGAGAAGAAGGCTTGCGCGACGCTGGTCGGGTTCTCGATGACGCGCGTGATGGTCGCGTCCCAGTCGTGGCCTTGCCGGTCGTAGAAGACGCCGTTGCGCCCGACCAGGAGGAAGTCGGTATCGCCCGCCGTGAAGGCCGCGACGATGGTTATGCGCTTGCCCTCGCGCGTGCACTGGCAGTAGGCGAGGCAGGTCTTGGCCAGGCCCGCAAGCACCGCGTGCTTGGCCACGTCGTCGACATGCACTGCCAGGTCGCAGCTGCGGCCATCGAGGTACAGCGTGCCGGCCTGGAAGATCGCGCCCTCGCGTTGGTAGAAGGCTTTGAAGGACACGAAGTTGTGCAGCAAGGACACCAGGTCGCGCTGCAGCCGCAACAGCTTCTCGAGGTCCGCCAACCGCGCGTTGTGCGGCTCGACCTGCTCGTCCTGCGCGATCAGTTCCATCACCGCCGCTTCGGCTTCCAGAAGCGGCGCGAGTTCGGCCGGCGCCAGGGCGGCCAGCGGGCTGTCGGGTTTGGCCGCGAGCCAGTCCTGGCACGGGGCCAGGCTGCGCTGCACCTCCTGCCACTGCGCCTCGCTCAGTTCCTGTCGCTCGTCGCCCAGCAAAGGTTGCACGGCGGCGCGCTGCAACTGGCGCAGCGCATCGGCCCAGGCGGGGTTCACGCCGTCTGCCAGCGGCAGGCTGCGGCCCGGCGCGACCGGTGCCAACGGCAGCCGCGCGATGCTGTCGGCGCCCACGTGCAGCGCCTGGGCGCCTATGGCCTCGTAGACCTCGGTGGAAGGGTTGAGCGCGGGCACCGCGCGTTCGTCATAGGCGGCGACACGGCACCGCGCGAAGAAGTCGTCGACCTTGTCGCGCACCGCCTTCACCGCTTCGGCCGCGGCCAGCGTGCCGGCGCCCAGCGGCATCCCGCCGTCGTCGTCGGCCGCGCGCGCCTGCCAGGCACTGAGGGCATGCGCGTCGGCATAGAAGGCTTCGGCGCGAGCGCGATCGATGCCGGGTTGGCCCCCGCGGTCGGTCAGCGTGCCGCGCGTGGCGACGATCTGCGCGATGGCGTGGCGCGCCGCGGCGTCATCGGCCGCCGTCTCGACGGTGATGACCCCATCGCCGTTGAAGCGCATGCCCGCGAGCAGCTCGCCGCGGTCGGTCACGTCCTGCAGCGTCAAGGTGCCGGCGCCCTCTCGGCCGCGCAGGGCGAGGATGCGGCGTGCCTCGTCGGTCAATAAGGTTTCCGCGTGGTCGGGGTCGGCGATGTCTTCGAGCGCGATGGCATCCCCGCCACGCAACAGCAGGTCAGGGTCGCGCAGGTGCGCGCAGGCCCATTCGCAGGCGGCGATCAGCTCGGGCGGGCGGATGCGGCCGTCGCGGTCGGTGTCGATCAGGTCGAGCGTGCGCTCGTCGAAGGCCAGCCCGCGCGTGGGGCAGGCCAGCGCGACCCACAGTTTCTGGTCGAGTTGACCGAGCCGCGCAATGTCGGCGCCGCTTTGGAATAGCACCTGGTCGACGCCACCCGCACGAAAAAAGTGCCAGGTGTGTGCCGCATCGACACGGGCGCCGGCATGGCCCGAGGGCGAGGAAGTCCTTGGAATCATGCATTCCGACTCTGCCTCCACACCGGCGCGGCGCGCGTAGGCGTCGGCGCAACATCGCCGCCGGTCGGGGGCGGCGCGCGGGCCCACCTTGAGGCGTTAACTCTGGATGTAGCTGGTCAGCTGTTCGATGGTCTGTTCGTGCGAGGCAATGATGTCGTCCATCAGATCGCGGATCGAGATCATGCCGACCACCTTGCCGGCATCGACCACCGGCAAGTGGCGAATGCGCTTCTGGCTCATCAGCGCCATGCAATCGCGCGTGCGGGTCTGCGGGCTCACCGTGATGACGTTGGCCGTCATGATCTCGGACACGCGCACTTCCCTGGAGTTCTTGCCCAGCAGCGCGACCTTGCGGGTGTAGTCGCGCTCGGAAAGCACGCCGACCAGTTGCTCGCCGACCATCACCATCAAGGCGCCGACTTCGTGGGTGGCCAGGACCTGGAGCGCGTCGAACACGGTCGTGTCGGGCTCGGTGCGGAAGAGGGCGGGGCTGCGCTGCTTGAGCAATTCGGAGACGGGCTTCATGGGGGCACTCCTCGGGGGGTTTCGACAAGGCGGCTCACGCAAGGGCCGCGCCTGGCAAATCATAGGCGGGCCGGGTGGCAAGGCCAAACCCGCCTCGTGCGCTGCGCCACAATGCCCACCCGGCCGCCTTCGCGGCCCCACCGCGCGCAGCAAGGCAGAGAAAGAACAATCGATGGCGATCCAGTGGTTCCCCGGTCACATGCATGTGACGCAGAAGGCGATCAGCGAGCGCGTCAAGGACATCGACGTGGTGATCGAACTGCTCGACGCGCGCCTGCCGGGCTCCAGCGCCAACCCGATGCTGGCCGAGCTCACCGGCCACAAGCCGGGTCTCAAGGTGCTCAACAAGCAGGATCTGGCCGACCCCGAGGTGACGGCGCTCTGGCTGGCGCACTACAACGCGCAGCCCGACACGCGCGCCATCGGCCTCGATGCCAGCCTCACGACGCCGGCGCAGCGGCTGATTGCGGCGTGCCACGGGCTGGCGCCGAACCGTGGCGGCATGGCCAAGCCGATGCGTGTGCTGATCTGCGGCATCCCGAACGTCGGCAAATCGACGCTCATCAACACGCTGACGGGCAGCAAGAAAGCCAAGACGGGCGACGAGGCGGGCATCACCAAGCTCGAGCAGCGCATCGTGCTGGCAGATGACTTCTATCTGTGGGACACGCCGGGCATGTTGTGGCCGCGGATCATCGTCGTGCAGAGCGGCTACAAGCTCGCGGCCAGTGGCGCGATCGGCCGCAATGCCTACGACGACGAGGAGGTCGCGCTGGAGTTGCTGGCCTACCTGCAGCATCACTACGCGACCGCCGTGGCGGCGCGCTTCCGGCTCGACGAGACGCCCGAAGCGATCGCCGCGATGAAGGACGAGGAACTGCTCGAGGCCATCGGGCGCAAGCGCGGCGCGCTGCTGGGCAAGGGCCGCGTCAACGTTCAGAAAGCCGCCGAGATCGTGATGCACGAGTTCCGCGCGGGCAACCTGGGGCGCATCACGCTCGAAACGCCTGACGAGTACGCGCAATGGCTGGCCGAGGGCCAGCGCCTCGATGCCGAACGGCAGCAGAAGAAGACGTCGCGCGGCAAACGCGGCAAGGGGTCGGCGGGGCCGGCGCCCGTGGTGCCCACGGCTGCGAGCGGCGAAAGCTAAGAAGGGCGAAGGGCAAAGGGCGCAGCGTCGCGCTCACTGGCATTGACGATGTGGTGATGTGCACCACGGCGGCGTCCGCAGATGACCTACACGGAGCGTGCGGACGGGACGACAGGCGCGAGACCTCGGCTGCACATCATGAGAGGTCAGGCCGCGCAAACAGACACAGCGCTGCATTTGTTCCAACCCTTTCAGGAGATATTCATGGCCCTCGAAACCACCACCCCCCTCGCCAGCACCCGCGCCGCAGTCGCCAACGATGGCGTGGTCGATGTGTTGAACGACCTGCTCGAGAACACCCGCGACGGCGAATACGGCTTCCGCGTGTGTGCGGAAGAGGTCGAGACCTCTTCGCTCAAGACGCTGTTCGCGGACCGCTCTGCGCAGTGCGCGGCAGCGGCTTCCGAACTGGCGGGCCTCGTGGTCCAGTACGGCGGCGAACCGGCCGATGGCGGCACCGCCAGCGGCGCAATGCATCGCGGCTGGGTGCACGTGAAGGCCGCCGTCGGCGCCAACAGTGAAGAGTCCATCCTCAACGAGTGCGAGCGCGGCGAAGACGCCGCACTGGCGCGCTATCGCAAGGCCATGAGCGCCGACTTGCCGGCCGACGTGCGCGCCGTGGTCGAGCGTCAGATGGCGGGCACGCAGAAGAACCACGACCAGATTCGCGACCTGCGCAACGCGGCACGCGCCGCCAACTGAGGATTGCGGACCAGCGTGTGAAGGGCCTCTGACGAGGCCGGACGCTGCACGCTGCTGACGCACGAAAGCCGCCAAACCCGAAAGGGTCCGGCGGCTTTTTCGCTGGGGCGCGGCAGGGTCAGCGCTCCTGCAATCGTGCCTCCTTCGGATAGCCGATGGCGTAGTCGGCCGTCACGCGGGCCGATGCACCGGCCTCCAGCGGCATCGACCACAAGGTCATTCCCTGCTGCTTCTTCCACGCCAATTCCGTGGGTTGCGGCGCGAACTGAGCCGTCACGCGCACCTGTTCGTCGATCGACACCGGTGCCGCTTCCACGATCTGCACCGTGACGGGTGTGCGATGCCGGTTCTGCACGACATACGCGCGCTGCACGCGGCGTTCGGCGCGGCTGCCAGCGAAGCCGCCCGTGCCCTGGCTGTCGCGCTCCGGTTCGGCCTGTACGCGCACCAGCTCGTCGCGGCCGAACGAAAGCGTCAGCCGCTCGTCGCCCGGCGCCTGCCAATGCCCGCTGCCGACGAAGGCGCCGTCGCGGTACAGCTGCAGCGCACCCGCCGGCCAGATGCCTGGCGGCTGGTCGAGCTCGGCGACGAGGAAGGCGCTGGCGTCGATGCGTGGACTGGTGCGCGCCACAAGCTGCGCCGTGTCCTCGTGATGACCGAGCGCCATGGCGACCCGCTGTCCGCTCGAGGGCACGTCGATCGGCTGCGGCACCATGAATTCAGTCGCGAAGCTGTTGTCGAACACGGCCACGTCGAACATCGCCTCAGCGCTTTCCTTGGCGACCGGCGATGGCGCGAGGGCCGCGGCGGGTGCGGCAAGGCGCCGCGCCGTGTCCGCGACGGGCGG
>SEGS01000039.1 GCA_004210915.1 Variovorax sp.
ACTGCAACTGCGTGCGCAGGTCGCCCGAGGTGGCCGACAGGCTGGTGGTCCACACGAGCCGGCCGCTTCGTGCATCGCTGACCCGCCCATTGGCCGCCCAGGCGGTGTGGGCGTGGGCCTGAGCGCGCCGATCGGCGGCGATCGTGTGCACACCACCTGGGCGGCCAATGGGCGGGTCAGCGATGCACGAAGCGGCCGGCTCGTGTGGACCACCAGCCTGTCGGCCACCTCGGGCGACCTGCGCACGCAGTTGCAGTCGCTGGCCGGTGGCGTGGCAACCGCGGCCCGCGAGTCGGGGCTTTTCTAGGCGTTCTTCGCGGCGCTGGCCCGGCGGATCCAATTGCGCAAAGGAGGCGCCGCAGGCACGATGTTGCTGCACTGCGGAAACGCCCATGTCCTTTCTTTGGCCCGAGTTCTTGTGGTTGATGCCAGCGCTGACGGCATTGCCGTTCGTCTACGCATGGCTGTTGCGGCGGCGTCATGCGGCAGCGCTGCGTTTCAGCAGCCTCGGCGTGGCGCAAGCAGCGGTCGCGGGTCGCCAGTGGCGCCGTCATTTGCCACCTGCGTTGTTCCTTCTGGGCCTGGCCATGCTGTTGCTCGCCGCGGCACGCCCGGCCGCACGCGTGCCATTGCCGTGGGCGAAATCCTCGATCTTTTTGGCCATGGACGTTTCGCTCAGCATGCGCGTGAACGACGTGCAGCCCACCCGGCTGGTTGCCGCGCAGGAAGCCGCCAAGCTGTTCCTCCAGGAGCTGCCCCGGGGCATCGAGGTCGGACTGGTCACTTTTGCCGGCAGCAGCCAGGTGGCGCAGCGCGCCACGCTCGACCGCGCAGCACTGGTGGCGAGCATCGAGGGCTTCCAGATGCAGATCGGCACGGCCGTCGGTGATGCGATCGTGCTGTGTCTGGCCGAACTGTTCCCGGAGGACGGCATCCAGTTGGGCGACCTGACATTCGGTGCATCGCCCAAGGGCCGCAGCCTGGACGACAAGCCGAAGCCACCGCCCCGGCAGATCACGCCGGTGGCGCCGGGTTCCTACGATGCGGCGGCGATCATCCTGCTGAGCGACGGCCGCCGGACGACCGGCATCGACACGCTGGTCGCCGCCAGGATGGCTGCCGATCGCGGCGTGCGGGTGTACGTCGTCGGCCTGGGCACCGTGGAGGGCACGCAGACCATGCCCGAGGGCATGGCCATTTATCTGAAGCTGGACGAGCCGACGCTGCGCGAGGTGGCGCGCATGACCGGTGGCGAGTACCACCACGCGGGCACGGCCGAGGCATTGCGCGGCGTCTACGAAAAGCTGGGTTCGCGGGTGCAGGTACAGGCCCGCGAGACCGAACTGGCCGGCCTTTTGGCCTTGTGCGCTGCGGTGCTGATGGCGGCAGGCGGCGTGCTGTCGCTGGCCTGGTTCGGCCGCTGGTCCTGAACCGTCAGATCGGCAGCGCGGTCGTGCTCTTGACGCGGTCGAGCACGAAGCTGGTCTTGCAGTCCTGCACGCTCGGGTGCTTGAGCAGCGTGTCCATCACGAAGCGCGAGTAGTGCGCCATGTCGGCGACGACCACGCGCAGCAGGTAGTCCATCTCACCCGTGAGCGAAGCGCACTCGACCACTTCGGGCCAACCCTGGATCGACGCGCGGAACGCGTCCATCGGGCTGCGCTTGTGGCTTTCGCTGTGCTTTTCGAGCCGCACGTTGATGTACGCGGTGAGCGCGAGGCCCACGCGTTCGGGCCGCAGCAGCGCGACGTAGCCGGCAATGACGCCCGATTCTTCGAGCCGCTTGACGCGCCGCAGGGTCGCCGACGAAGACAGGCTGATTTGCGACGCGAGTTCGTCATAGGTGGCGCGGCCGTTGGCTTGCAGCGCGCGCAGCACGCGCAGATCGATGGCGTCGAGTTCGGGTGTGGCGTTCATCCGCGCGATCTTGCAGGAATCCTGTGCTGTTGGCGAGGTGATCGCCTGAAATTGCAGTAATCGTGTGCGCTGGATGCCTAACATCGACGGACCAACCCACATACAGCCGGAGACACGCCATGACTGATTTGTTCGAGAACCCCATGGGCCTGATGGGCTTCGAGTTCGTCGAGTTCGCTTCGCCCACGCCGGGCGTGCTGGAACCCATGTTCGAGATGCTCGGCTTCACGCTCGTGGCCAAGCACCGCTCGAAAGACGTGGTGCTGTACCGCCAGAACGACATCAACTTCATCGTCAACCGCGAGCCGAACAGCCCGGCGGCGTATTTCGCGGCCGAGCACGGCCCGTCGGCCTGTGGCCTGGCCTTCCGCGTGAAGGATTCGCACAAGGCGTACAACCTCGCGCTCGAGCGCGGCGCGCAGCCGATCGAGATCGCCACCGGCCCGATGGAGCTGCGCCTGCCGGCCATCAAGGGCATCGGCGGTGCGCCGCTGTATTTGATCGACCGCTTCGAAGACGGCAAGTCGATCTATGACATCGACTTCGAATTCATCGAAGGCGTGGACCGCCGCCCGGCGGGCCATGGCCTCAAGCTCATCGACCACCTGACACACAACGTGTACCGCGGCCGCATGACCTTCTGGGCGGACTTCTACGAGCGCCTGTTCAACTTCCGCGAGATCCGCTACTTCGACATCAAGGGCGAGTACACGGGCCTCACGTCGAAAGCCATGACCGCGCCCGACGGCATGATCCGCATCCCGCTGAACGAGGAAGCGCGCAAGGGCGGCGGGCAGATCGAGGAGTTCCTGATGCAGTTCAACGGCGAGGGCATCCAGCACATCGCGCTGATCTGCGACAACCTCACTGAAACGGTCGACAAGCTCGCGATGGCCGGCGTGCCGCTCGCGACCGCGCCGAACGAGGTGTACTACGAGATGCTCGATTCGCGCCTGCCGGGCCACGGCCACAACATTGCCGAACTGCAGACGCGCGGCATCCTGCTTGACGGCACGACCGAAGGTGGCCAGCCGCGCCTGTTGCTGCAGATCTTTTCGCAGCCCGCACTCGGCCCGGTGTTCTTCGAGTTCATCCAGCGCCAGGGCGACTACCGCGAAGGCTTCGGCGAAGGCAACTTCAAGGCGCTGTTCGAGTCGCTGGAGCGCGACCAGATCCGCCGCGGCGTGCTGGACACCGCAGAGGCCTGAGCATGTTGGCCGCCGAAGCCACGCTGCAAGCGACCCCGCAAGCGACGAAGCACGGTCTCGCGGCCGGTGACGCGGCAAAGCCCGAGCGCGCCGACTGGACCATCGACCAGGGTTGGGAGAAGTACACGCCGGCCCAACACGCCGTATGGAAGACGCTGTTCGAGCGCCAGACCCAGCTCTTGCCCGGCCGCGCCTGCGACGAGTTCGTCGAGGGCATGAAGAACCTGCCGATCGGCGCCGACGAGATTCCCGATTTCCGGCGCCTGAGCGATGTGCTGATGCAGCGCACCGGCTGGCAGGTCGTCGCGGTGCCGGGCCTGGTGCCTGACGAGGTTTTCTTCGAACACCTGGCCAACCGGCGCTTTCCGTCGGGCCAGTTCATCCGCGGTGCCGACCAGCTCGACTACCTCGAAGAGCCCGACGTTTTCCACGACGTGTTCGGCCATGTGCCGATGCTGATGAACCCGGCAATTGCCGACTACATCCAGGCCTACGGCGTGGGTGGCCTGCGCGCGAAAGAGTTGGGTGTGCTCGACAAGCTGGCGCGCGTGTACTGGTACACGGTGGAGTTCGGCCTGGTCCAGCAGAAAGACGGCCTGCGCATCTACGGCGCGGGCATCGCGTCTTCGCGCACCGAGAGCGTGTTCGCGCTCGACGACGCCTCGCCCAACCGCATCGCCTTCGACCTGGAACGCGTGATGCGCACGCACTACCGCATCGACGATTTCCAGGAAAGCTACTTCGTGATCGAGAACCTCGACCGCCTCCTCGAACTCGCGAGCATCGACTTCGGGCCGCTCTATGCGCGCATCGACGGCCAGCCCGAGTTTCAGCCGGGCGACGTGCTTCCCACCGATGCCGTCATCTCACGCGGCACCGGGCGCTATCACCAGGCGTGACAGCGCGCGGACAAAGTCCGACTGCGTGACCATGCCGACCAGGCGGCGCTCGGCGTCGATGATCGGGATGTGGTGGTGGCCGCCTTCGGAAAAGAGTGGCATCAAATCGAGCGCCGGGCGATCCGCGCTCGCGACGCGCACCTGGCGCGTCATGATCTGGCCGACCACTTCAGGCTTGCCCGACGCCACCGTCCGCGTGCTGCGTACGAAGTCGCGCAATCGGCTGCGCAGGCCTTCGGGCTCCTTGAGGTCGAGCTCGCGAAAGAAATCGGCCTGCGTGACGATGCCGACCACGCGGCGGCTGAGCCGGTCGATCACCGGCAGCGCCTTGATGCGTTTGCTGTGCATCAGCGTCCAGGCCTCCTGCAGCGAGGTGCCGAACCGCACCGTCACCGGGTCCGGCGACATGATCTCTTCGCAGCGCACCGCGCCGATGCTGCGGCGGAACGCCTCGTTCTCGGTCTGCTGGATCAGCAGGGCCAGATCGTTGCGGCTGATGTCGATCACCTGGTTGTAGCGGGCCAGCACCGCGTCAATGTCAATCGGGTTCACGCGTGCATCAGGCGAATCCTGCCGCGGTGGCGCCAGCTGAACATGCGGGTACTGCCGGCCCGTGAGCGTGTTGTAGAGCACGCCGGCCAGCACCAGCAGCACCGAGTTGGCGAGCGTCGGGAAGAGGGCGGCGGAAAAGTCCGTGGTCTGCGTCAGCACCACGAGCAGCGCCGACGCGCCGCCGGGCGGATGCAGGCAGCGCAGCCAGAACATGAGGCCGATGGCCGCACCGACCGCCATGGCGCCAGCCCAGGCCATGTCAGGAATCCAGCGCGCGCACGCGATGCCCACGACGGCCGACAGCGTATTGCCGCCGAGCACCGGCCACGGTTGTGCGAGCGGGCTGGCGGGCAGCGCGAACACGAGCACCGCGCTCGCGCCCAGCGGTGCGATCAGCCAGACGGCGCTGCCCACGCTGTCGGCCAGCAGCCGGCACACCAGGCCGGCGAACGCGATGCCCAGCGCCGCGCCGGCCAGCGCGCGCCAGCGCTCGCGCGCATCGACGATGGGGCGGCCCGGCAGCCAGGCACGCGCCCAGCCGCGAAACCTGCTGCCGCCGCCCGTCACAGGCTGGCCACCTTGCGACCGATCTCGGGCCACCGGCTGTGCAGCCAGAGCCAGGCGATCAGGCCCACCGCCAGCATCGAGATCGAGGTGAGCGCGAGCCCCAGCGACGAATGCATCACCAGGGGCGCGATCAGGCCGGCGACCAGGCCGTTCGCGGTCGATCCGATCACCGCCTGCAACGACGAGGCCATGCCGCGCCGCTCGGGATGGAGGTCGAGCACCAGCAGCGTGATCACCGGCACCATCAGCGCCCAGCCGAAGGCGAAAAAGGCAATCGGCCACAGGGCCCAAGCGGCGTGCGGCGCGAAGAAAGTGTTGGCCGTCACGTTGACCACGGAGGTGACCAGCATGATGAGGAAGCCGTCGCGGATCTGCCTTTTCGGTGCCACCTTGCCGGCCATGCGGCCGCTGGCCCAGGAGCCGGCCATGATGCCGCCGATGGTGAGCAGGAAGAACCAGAAGAACTGCGTGGGCGCCAGCGCAAGCAGGTCGCCCAGGAAAGCAGGTGCCGACAACACATAGAGGAACATGCCGTTGAAGGGCACGCCGCTTGCCAGCGCCAGCAGCAGGAAGCGCGGGTCGGAGCACAGCTCGCGGTAGCCGCGCAGCAGGTTGCGCACATTGAAGGATTGCCGCTGGTCGACATGCAGGGTCTCGGGCAGCAGCTTGTAGTTGGCGGCGAACAGCACGACCCCCACGGCAACCAGGAACCAGAAGATGCTGTGCCAGCCCAGGTGCACGAACAGGAAGCCGCCGACGATGGGCGCAATGGCCGGCGCCACGCCAAAGTAAATCGTGACCTGGCTCATCACCTTCTGCGCCTGTGCCGGCGGGAACATGTCGCGGATCACCGCGCGCGACACCACGATGCCTGCCCCGGTGGAGAGGCCCTGCAGCGCGCGGAAGAACACCAACTGCCCGATGGTTTCCGCCAGGGCGCAGCCGAGCGAGGCGAGCGTGAACACTGCCAATCCCCACAGCACCACCGGCCGACGCCCGAAGCTGTCCGAGAGCGCCCCGTGGAACAGGTTCATGAAGGCGAAGCCGAACAGGTAGGCCGACAGCGTCTGCTGCATCTCTGCCGGCGTGGCGCCGATGGACCGCGCGATCCCGGAGAACGCCGGGATGTAGGTGTCGATCGAGAACGGCCCGAGCATGCCGAGCACGGCCAGCAACACCGCCAGCGCCCAGCGCGGGGCTTTCCAGAGTTTGTCTGCGTCGGGATTCATGCGCGTTTGTGCTTGTTGTTGTCGCTATAAAAAAAGCGCCCCGCACCCGTGGAACGGGCGCTGCGGGCGCTGGTCATCCGGAACGCCGGGACTAGAGCGTGTCGATGAACGAACGCAGCTTGTCCGAGCGAGAGGGGTGCTTGAGCTTGCGCAGCGCCTTGGCTTCGATCTGGCGAATGCGCTCACGTGTCACGTCGAACTGCTTGCCGACTTCTTCCAGCGTGTGGTCGGTCGACATCTCGATGCCGAAGCGCATGCGCAGCACCTTGGCTTCGCGTGGCGTCAGCGAGTCGAGGATGTCCTTGACCACGTCGCGAAGGCCCGCCTGCATCGCGGCCTCGATGGGCGCGGTATTGCTGCTGTCTTCGATGAAGTCGCCCAGGTGCGAATCGTCGTCGTCGCCGATCGGCGTCTCCATGGAGATCGGTTCTTTCGCGATCTTCATGATCTTGCGGATCTTGTCTTCCGGAATCTCCATCTTCTCGGCCAGGATCGATGCATCGGGCTCGAAACCGAACTCCTGCAGATGCTGGCGCGAGATGCGGTTCATCTTGTTGATCGTCTCGATCATGTGCACCGGAATGCGGATGGTGCGCGCCTGGTCGGCGATCGAGCGCGTGATCGCCTGGCGGATCCACCAGGTGGCATAGGTCGAGAACTTGTAGCCGCGACGGTATTCGAACTTGTCGACCGCCTTCATCAGGCCGATGTTGCCTTCCTGGATCAGGTCGAGGAACTGCAGACCGCGGTTGGTGTACTTCTTGGCGATGGAGATCACGAGGCGCAGGTTGGCCTCGATCATTTCCTTCTTGGCAGCGCGCGACGAGTACTCGCCTTCGTTCATGCGCTTGTTGATGTCCTTCAACTCGGTCAGCGGCACCACCACGCGCGCCTGGATGTCGGCGAGCTGCTGCTGCAGTTCCTGCACCGGCGGAATGTTGCGGGCGAGCACGGCGCTCCAGGGCTTGCCAGCGGCGGCCTGCTTCTCGACCCATTTCTGGTTCAGCAGGTGCGAAGCGACGCGGTTGCCGTTCTTGTCGTAGCCCGAGAAATCGCGAATGAAGTCTTCCTGCGGGAAGCCGCACTTGTCCACGATGATGCGGCGCAGTTCGCGCTCCTTCTTGCGCACATCGTCGACCTGGTTGCGCACCATGTCGCAGAGCTTCTCGATGGTCTTGGCGGTGAAGCGGATGGTCATGAGCTCTTCGCTCAGGGCCGCTTGCGCCTTGGCATACGCGGGCGTGCCGTAGCCTTCCTTCTCGTAGATCTTGTGGATCTTCTCGAACATGACGGCCATGCGGTCGAAGCGTTCGAGCGCATCGCGCTTGAGTTCCTCGAGCTTCTTGGTCAGCGCCTTGGAGCCGCCCTTGCCGTCGTCGTCGTCCTCGGCATCGAACTCGTCGAAATCTTCTTCGGCCACATAGTCGTCGGCCTCGTTGGGGTTCGAGAAGCCGTCGACGAAGGTGGTGATGACGACCTTGCCCACGCCGGCACGAATTTCTTCGGCCTGGCGCAGGATCTCGGCGATGGTGGCGGGCGATGCGGAGATCGCTTCCATCATGGCCATCAGACCGCCTTCGATGCGCTTGGCGATTTCGATTTCGCCTTCGCGCGTCAGCAACTCGACCGTGCCCATTTCGCGCATGTACATGCGCACCGGGTCGGTGGTGCGGCCGAATTCGCTGTCCACGGTCGACAGGGCAGCTTCGGCTTCTTCTTCGGCTTCTTCGACGGTCGCGGCGGTCGGCGCGGTGTTGTTCAGCAGCAGGGTTTCGGCGTCGGGCGTCTGCTCGTACACCGCCACGCCCATGTCGTTGAGCATCGTGACCACGACTTCCATGGTCTCGGCGTCGACCAGCTTGTCGGGCAGGTGGTCGGAGATTTCGCCATGCGTCAGGTAGCCGCGCGTCTTGCCGAGCGTGATCAGCGTCTTCAGGCGCGAGCGGCGCTTGGCCATGTCTTCTTCGGACAAGACGGTTTCGTCCAGACCGAATTCCTTCATCAAGGCGCGTTCCTTCGCCTTGCTGATCTTCATTCGCAGCGGCTTGACCTTTTCCTCGGTCGAGGCAACGACGGGCTCACCGGCCAGGTCGTCTTCGATGTCGGACATGTCGACATCGCTCTCGACGGCTTCGGCGCCAGCCTTGGGCTTGCGGCCGCGCTTGGCACCTGTGGCGGGGGCTGCGGCAGCGCTCGCCGCCTTGGGCGGGCGGCCAACTTTCTTCACGGCGGGTACGGCTGCCGCGGCGGCTGCGGCGGTCTTCTTGGTCTCAGCGGGGGGAGTCGATTTCGTGGGCACGGTTTTCACTTTGGTTGCAGTTGTCGCCTTCTGGGCGACAGCGCCAGCCTTGGCAGCCGGTGCGCGCGGGGCGACGGCGGCCTTGGCAGGCTTTTTTGCAGCGGGTTTGCTGGCGGAAACGGCAGGCTTCTTTGAACTGGGCATACGACCTCGAACATCAAGTTGGAACCAAGCGGAATCACGGGCGCCGGCTCATCGCGAAAAACGCTTCGCGCGGGACGACGCCAAACAGCACCACAAACCCGGTGCAGGCATACGGGGAACACGGAGGAAAAAATCCTCCAACAGCAAGATGTCGGGCGAACATTTGGTGTGCAGTCCTTGCGGTGTATTGGCCCGTTCCCACATTGGGGAGTGCATTGCGCATGGGGCCGGCCCGGAGGTGCTGCTGTCGCTCTTGCCGAATTCGCGGTTAGCGAAGCCCTACATTATAGCCGGATGCTTGAATTTCAAGCGTTGCCGGCTGCCGGTTGCAGTCGGGCGCGCACTTCGAGGCGGCGTGCTTCGAGTGCCTTGTAGCGTTCCAGCGCCTTCGGATCCCGGCCGACGGCGGCGATCGCGTCGCTCTGCAGGGCCTTCAGCCGGTCGTCGAGCATGTAGTCCAGCACGCTGGCCAACTCGCGCGCTGCGTCACCCCGGGCATCGCCCTCCGGATCGCCGACCAGGCCGCCGTCCGGCCCGGTCATCAGGCGCTCGGCCAGCGCCTCGTAGTCGTGTCCCCGCATCCCTTCGCGCAGGGCGGCCCAGGGCTGGACGCCGTGCTCATGCAACTGGCTGTCGAGCCAGGCGAAGAGTGCACCGTGTTCACCGGGCAGGGCGCACAGCATCTCGTGCACCTCGTGCGACAGCGTTTCCCACTGCGCCATGTCCGACAGCAGCAGCCGCACCGCGACGTCGGGCCGGCTCGGCGGTCGCACGCGGCCGCGCGGCGCCTGCCAGGCGGGCGAGGGGGCTTTCTTGCGGCCCCAGCGGCGGTCCGGCGGCGAGTCAGTGGTGCTCGCCCAGGTGTTCTCGTGCTCCGGGTACTCGGCAGTGGGAGCCGCAGCGGGCGCGCTGGCGCGAGGGCGGGGCCCCGACGCGGCGTGCCACAACGACTTCAACGTGTCGGGCGGCAGCTGCACCATGGCCGCGATCTCGCCCAGCAACTGCTGTTTCAGCACGCCGTCGGGCAAGGCGCTCCAAAGAGGGCGCACGTTGCTGGTCATGTGCGCGCGGCCTTCGGCTGTGGCCAGGTCGCAGCCTTCGCGCGCCGCTTCGAGCATGAAGCGCGACAGTGGCGTGGCGTCGTTCACGAAGCGCGCGAACGCGTCGGCGCCGAATTCGCGGATGAAACTGTCCGGATCGTGCTCGGTCGGCAGGAACAGGAACTTGATGCTGCGCACATCGCTCGCATAGCCGATGGCGCCGTCAAGCGCCTTGCGCGCCGCGCGCCGCCCGGCCGCGTCGCCGTCGAAGCTGAACACCACCGATTCGGTGAAGCGAAAGAGCTTTTGCACATGCTCGGGCGTGCAGGCGGTGCCCAGCGTGGCGACGGCGTTCGGAAAGCCGAGTTGCGCGAGCGCCACCACGTCCATGTAGCCCTCGGTGACCAGCGCATAGCCCTTGTCGCGAAATGCGGCGCGTGCTTCGTACAGGCCGTAGAGTTCGCGCCCCTTGCTGAAAACAGGCGTCTCGGGCGAGTTCAGGTACTTGGGCTTCTCGTCGCCCAGCACGCGGCCGCCGAAGCCGATGCATTCGCCCTTGACGTTGCGGATGGGGAACATCACGCGGTCGCGAAAACGGTCGTAGCGCTTGGCCTCGCTCTCGTCGAGCTGGCCCTCTTCGGTGTTGACGATCACCAGGCCGCTCTCGGCCAGCAGCGGGTCGTCATAGTCGGGGAACACGCTGGCCAGCGTGCGCCAGCCGGCCGGCGCGTAGCCGATGCCGAACTGTTTGGCGATCTCGCCGGACACGCCGCGGCCTTTGAGGTAGTCGATGGCGCCCGGCGCATTGCGCAGGTGCTTGCGATAGGCCTCGCCGGCTTTCTCGAGCACGTCGGTGAGCGTGGCCTGTTTGGCGCGCTGGCCGGCGGCCCGGGCGCGTTCCTCGGGCGAGGCGTCGTCTTCCGGCACCTGGAGGCCGTATTGCCCGGCCAGATCGTGCACCGCCTCAACGAAACCCATGCCCGCGTGCTCCATCAAAAAGCCGATGGCGTTGCCGTGCACGCCGCAGCCGAAGCAGTGATAGAACTGCTTGGTCGGGCTGACAGAGAAAGACGGCGACTTCTCGCCGTGGAACGGGCACAGGCCCATGAAATTGGCGCCCGCCTTCTTGAGTTGCACGTAACGCCCGACGATTTCCACCACATCCGCGCGCGCGATGAGTTCCTGGATGAAAGAGGCGGGGATGGTCATGGTCGGGAGCGGCAAATCATACGCAAGCGGCATACTGGCCTCGACACCCCCGACACGCATGACCCCCAATCCTTTTCTTCACGCGGGACCCCTGATGCGGCACCCGCTGCGTTTTCTCTGGGAGGCGCTCAAGGCCTTCCGCGCCAACCAGGGCCTGCTGCTCGCGGGCGCGGTGGCCTATTACGCGTTGCTGTCGATCGTGCCGCTCTTGATCGTGAGCGTGATCGCGCTGTCGCACTTCATCGATCAGGGCGAATTGCTCAGCACCGTCGGGCGCTACCTCGAATGGCTGTTGCCCGGCCAGTCGGGTGCGATCCTGGCCGAGCTGTCGAACTTCATGGCGCACCGCGATGTGCTCGGCCCGGTGCTGCTGGTGACGATGATCTTCTTCAGCTCCCTTGCGTTCTCGGTGCTCGAGAGTGCGATGGCGGTGATCTTCCATCACCGCAAGGCGCGTCACCGTCGGCATGCCCTGCTGTCCGTGGTGATGCCGTACCTGTACATCCTGAGTCTGTGCGTTGGCTTGCTGCTGGTCACCGTGGTGTCGGGTGCGTTGCAACTGATCGGCGAGGAACAGATCGAGCTGTTCGGCCACAGCTGGTCGCTGTCGGGCGTGTCCGGCGTCCTGCTCTATCTGCTCGGGCTCGGCGGCGAGATATTCATGCTCACATCGCTCTACCTCGTGATGCCGGCGGGCCGGCTGTCGTTGCGCCACGCCTTGCTGGGCGGTGTGACGGCTGCGCTCCTGTGGGAGGTGACGCGACGCATCCTCGTCTGGTACTTCTCGACGCTCTCGCAGGTGACGCTGGTCTATGGCTCGCTCACCACCGCGATCGTGGTGCTGTTGAGCCTGGAGATCGCGGCCACCTTCGTGCTGTTCGGCGCGCAGGTCATCGCGCAGTACGAACGGCTGGAGCGCACCGGGCGTGGCCAGCCGCCGCCCGAAGCACCGCTGGCGCCGATCGTCGAGAAGGTCGACAGCAAGCCCTGAGCGGCCTCGCGGGAACAGCGGGGCCGCTGATGCGGCCGGGCAGACTCAGTCCCCGCGCACCACGCCTTCGCGGCGCGGATCGGCACCGCCGAAGTAGCCGGTCGGCGTCTTCTGGATGGCCTGCAGGCCACTGGTCATCTCCTGCTCGCGCACCTCGGCACCGCGGGCGCGCAGGGCTTCGACGGTGGCCGGCGCAAAGCGTTGCTGCTCCAGCAGGCTCGGGCCATTGAACGAGCCGAAGTTCGGCAGGTCGATGGCCTTCTGCGCATCCAGGCCCCAGTTGAGCATGCCGTACAGCGCCTTGGTCGTGTAGTGGATGATCGCCGCGCCGCCCGGGCTCCCGGCGCTGGCCACCAGCGCGCCATGGCCGCCGTCGGCGGCCTTCTCAAACACGAGGGTCGGCGCCATCGAGGAGCGCGGGCGTTTGCCTGGCTGCACCCGGTTGGCGATCGGCTTGCCCCCCGCGTCGGTCGGCGCCAAGCTGAAGTCGGTCAGCTCGTTGTTCAGCAGGAAGCCGCCCGCCTTGTCAGTGCCGCCATTTGTGAACTGACGGGAGCCGAACGCATCTTCGATGGTCGTCGTCATCGCGATCGCATGGCCCGACGCATCGACGATGCTGATGTGCGAGGTGCCGTGCTCGGGCTGGTCGGGCATGGGCGCGTACGAGACGCGCATCGGCCCCGGCAGACCGGGCATCGCAGTCTTCATGCTCAAGGCACCGGGCGCTGTGGCGATCAACTGGCTGCGCTCGGCGAGGTACGCCGGTGCAATCAGGCTGCGCCAGTCGCCGCCCGGTGGCTGCACGAAGTCGGGGTCGGCGAGGTACTGCGCGCGGTCGGCAAACGCCAGCCGTGCCGCGTCGGTGTAAAGGTGCAGGAAGTCCGCGGACGGCGTCAGCCCTTTGGCAGGGTCCGAGCCCGCGACGAGGGGCAGGGCGTGCGCATTCGTCTGGTTCAGGATGCCGAGGATCTGCGCCACCGCGATCGCGCCGGAGCTCGGCGGCGGCATGCCGCACAGGCGGTAGCTGCGTGCGGCGCCCGTGCCGGCTTTCGCGTCGTAGTCGCTGCAGATCGGCTCGCGCTTCCTGGGCGCATAGCCCGCCAGATCGGCCAGGCTCAGCTTGCCGGGATTGGTCGGATGCTGATTCACCTTGTCGACGATGGCTGCAGCCACGCTGCCTTCGAGCAGGCCGCGCGAGCCTTCTCGCTGGATCTTGCGCAGCACGTCCGCATAGGCCGGGTTTTTCAGCAGCGTGCCCTCGGTCAGCGGCTGGCCGCCCGGGTAGAAAAACGCTGCCGCGTCGGCGTCTTTCTTCAGGTGCACTTCGGCCTTGAGCAGCGTGGCCAAACGAGGGCTCACCCTGAAGCCGTTGTCGGCCAACTGGATGGCCGGGTCGAACAGTTGCGACCACCTCAGCTTGCCGTATTGCTGGTGCGCCATCTCGAGCATGCGGATGGCGCCAGGCGTACCGACCGAGCGCCCGCCCACCACCGCGTCGTGAAAGGCCATCGGCTTGCCCTCGGCCGTGAGGAACAGCTTCTCATCCACCGCCGCCGGCGCCGTTTCTCGGCCGTCGAACGCTTCCACCGCGACGCCGTTGTAGTGCAGCAGGAAAGCGCCGCCAGCGATGCCACTCGACTGCGGCTCGACCAGGCCGAGCACCAGTTGTACGGCGATCGCGGCGTCGATGGCCGAGCCGCCCGCCTTCAGAACCTGGTATCCGGCATCGGTCGCGAGCGGATTGGCTGCGGCCACTGCAAATTTCGAAGTTGCCCAGCCAGGCTTGGCCTGGTAGCCCGATCCACCCTCGGGCATGACCGGCGCGGTGTAGCCGAAGCCGTGCGGCGAACTCGCGCAACCGGCCAGCAGGGCGGTGACGGCAATTGCGCCGAATGTGCGGTATGCGCCCCATGCGCCGTGGGTGCTTCGGGTCATGGATCCTCCTGATGACGCCGAGTGCTCAGCGCGGCGGCAGGCGGATCGCGCCGTCGAGGCGAATCACTTCGCCATTCAACATGTCGTTCTCGATGATGTGCTTGGCCAGCCGGGCGTAGTCGGCCGGCGTCCCGAGGCGGGAAGGGAAGGGCACGCTCGCGGCCAGCGCATCCTGCAGATCCTGCGGCATGCCGAAGAGCATCGGCGTACCGAAGATGCCGGGCGCGATGGTCATGTTGCGGATGCCGTTGCGCGCCAGGTCGCGGGCGATCGGCAGCGTCATGCCCACCACGCCGCCCTTGGAGGCCGCATAGGCCGCCTGGCCCATCTGCCCGTCGTAGGCCGCGACCGAGGCGGTCGAGATCATCACGCCGCGCTCGCCGGTCGACTCCGGATCGTTTTGGCTCATGGCCTCGGCTGCGAGCCGGATCATGTTGAAGCTGCCGATCAGATTGACGGTCACGGCCTTGCTGAACACCGACAGCGCGTGCGCACCGTTCTTGCCCACGGTTTTCTCTGCAGGCGCGATGCCCGCGCAATTGACGAGCCCGAAGAGCTTGCCAAGCTGGAGCGCTGCCGCGATGGCGGCCTGGCCATCGGCCTCCTGGCTCACGTCGCACCGGACGAACACGCCGCCGATGTCGGCGGCGACCGCTGCGCCCTTGTCGGCTTGCATGTCGGCCACGACCACCTTGCCGCCGTTCTCGGCCAGCATCCGCGCCGTGCCTTCGCCGAGCCCCGAGGCGCCGCCGGTGACGATGAAAACCTTGCCCGCGATCTGCATGTGGATGTCTCCTGCTGAATGAAGCGGTCGATCATACAAACGGCGGGCAAAAAAAAGCCCCGTCCGGAGACGAGGCTTGAATTGGATCCGTGAGGACCCAAGGAGACAACTTGAAAATTAACGCTTGGTCTTGGCGCTGGCGGTCGCGGTCTTGGCAGCGTTGACGGCTTGCGTCGACACAGCGGCGAAGTTCGCCTCAGCCACGTCCGAAGCTTGCTTGACGGCCTTCTGCACCGATTCAAAAGCGTTGTTGGCAGCAGCCACGGCGCTCTTCATCATGGCGACGGCGGTTTCCGAGCCGGCCGGTGCGTTCTTGGAAGCGCTGTCGATCAGGCCTGCGAAGTTGGCCTGGGCTTCAGCAGCCTTGCTTTCGAAAGCCTTGGTGAATTCGGCTTGGGTGCTTTGAGCGATGTCATACAGGTGACGGCTGTAGGCAGCGGTCTTTTCAGCCAGCGGCTGGAACAGGTTGGCTTGCAGGGCCAGGAGTTCTTGCGCGTCCTTGACGCTCAAGGCAGCCTGGGCATTGCCAGCAGCTTCCGTGAGGGCGGCCTTCGAGGCGGTCACGTTCAGTTCGACGAGCTTTTCGACGCCTTCGAAAGCCTTGGTGGTCAGGCCGAACAGGGTGTCGAGGTTGGCTTTGTGGGCAGCGAGCATTTGGTCAGCGGTCAGGGCCATGGTAAATCTCCGGAATGAAAGAAAGAGGTGACTGTTACGCTGCCTGATCGCTTATGTTGCGGTGCAGCATGGCCTGAAGTATAGGCAGCTCATTGCAGGGATCAAGCATTTTTTGCTGCTATGCAGCAATTTAGAACGCGATCTCTAAAAAGGCCGTTCGGGAGCGCTGGCAGAATCCGCCGCCATGAGCGATCGCCCCCGCCCCCATTCGCGCGCCGACTACCGCGCCTTTCGCAGCATCCCCACTCGCTGGTCGGACAACGACATGTACGGGCACGTCAACAACGTGGTCTATTACGGTTGGTTCGATACGGTCGTGAATGCGCTGCTGATCGAGCGCGGCGCACTCGACGTCCAGCACGGCACCACAGTGGGCTTCGTGGTCGAGACGCAATGCAACTACTTCGCACCGCTGTCGTTTCCACAGACGGTCGATGCCGCGATACGGGTGGCCGACGTCGGTCGGTCCAGCGTGCGCTACGAGATCGCGCTGTTTGCCGAGGGCGCCGACAGTGCGGCCGCTCAGGGCCATTTCATCCACGTCTATGTCGACCGCACGACCCAGCGCCCGGTGGCATTGCCCGATGTGCTGGCACGTGTTGTGGCAACACTGCGCCCATGAAAAACGGCGCCATCGGCGCCGTTCAGATCTGCCTGTAGAGGCAAATTACATTTTCATTGCCTTGATGTCCGCCTTGCCCTTGGCCTCGTCGGCCTTGGCTTGCTTCTCGCAAGCGCTCTTGGCTGCGCCGCTCTGGTCATCGCACTTTTCCTTCGCGACTTCGTAAGCAGCCTTCACCTTTTCTTCGGCCACCTTGCGTGCGTGGGAGGTGCTCGGCTTGTATTGCTGCTCGAGTTCCGCCTTGGCAACCTTCTGCTTGCCCTCGGCTTCCTTCTCGCACACGTCTTCCGCGTTGTCCTTGAGCGTGTTGCACTGCGCCTTCGCCACCTTGTGGTCCGCCTCGATCTTTTCCTTGGCGACCTTGTACTCGGCTTCAGTCATGGCGCTGGCATGCGTCGCGACAAAGCAGGAAGAAGCGATGGCGAGCATCAAGAGATGTTTTTTCATGAGAGTTCCTCGAATGATGTTGTTGTGAGATTTGATTCAGATCGGCAACGCGATCAGTACTTTTCGAACCAGAGTGCGGCAGGCGTGCGGCCTTCGGCGCTCTCCCAGTTCTTCACTTGCGTCTCGGCTTCTTCGCGGGTGATGCCATGACGTTCCTGGATGCGACCGAGGAGCTGGTCGCGCTTGCCGGCGATGACGTCGAAGTCGTCGTCGGTCAGCTTGCCCCACTGCTCTTTGACCTTGCCTTTGAGCTGTTTCCAGTTGCCCTCAATGGTGTCTTTGTTCATGACGAATCTCCTTTTGCGTTGACGCGGCGGGCGGTTTGCCGCCGTGCAAGCAATGTCAGTGACCAGGCTCGTGCGACCGGTAGGACACCCCGGGGACGGACCGTAGGCAGAGGCCGACGGGCCCCGTGATAATCGAACGGACAACGCCTTGAGACAACCGTGCGACGCCCAATGATCATCCACAGCCTGCTCGATACCGACCTCTACAAGTTCACCATGATGCAGGTCGTCCTGCACCACTTCCCGGGGGCTCAGGTCGAGTACCGGTTCAAGTGCCGCAACCCCGGCGTGAACCTTGCGCAATTCGCCGACGAGATCCGCCAGGAGGTGCGCGGCCTGTGCGGGCTGGCGTTCCGCGATGACGAACTGAACTACCTGCGCTCGATGCGCTTCATCAAGAGCGACTTCGTCGACTTCCTGGGTCTCTTTCGACTCAACGAGAAGTACATCGAAATCCTTCCGCAACCCTCGGGCGAGCTCGAGATCCGCATTCGCGGGCCATGGCTGCACACGATCCTGTTCGAGATTCCGGTGTTGGCGATCGTCAACGAGGTCTACTTTCGCAACACGCAGCCGACGCCCGACCTGGCCGAGGGCCGCCGCCGGCTCGACGTGAAAATCGCGCAGCTCCAGGCCGAGGGCCTGTCGGACCTCAAGATCGCCGACTACGGCACGCGCCGCCGCTTCTCCAAAGACTGGCACGAAGAGGTGCTGCGCACGCTCTCGGCCAGGCTCGAACCCGTGCATCCGCCCGCCGCGCGCGTCGAGGTCGGCGCTCGTCTTCCGCAACTCGCCGGCACCAGCAACGTGCTCTACGCCATGAAGCTCGGGCTGATCCCGCTGGGCACCATGGCGCATGAGTACCTGCAGGCCTGCCAAGCGCTGGGGCCACGCTTGCGCGACAGCCAGGTCTTCGGTTTCGAGAGCTGGGCCCGCGAATACCGCGGCGATCTGGGCATCGCGCTGTCCGATGTGTATGGCATGAGCGCGTTCCTCCGCGACTTCGACCTGTTCTTCTGCAAGCTGTTCGACGGCGCACGGCATGACAGTGGCGACCCGTTCCAATGGGGCGAGCGCATGCTGGCGCACTACATCGCCAACCGCGTCGACCCGCTGACCAAGACGCTGATCTTCAGCGATGGCCTCACGGTGCCGCGCACCATCGAGCTCTACCAGCAGTTCCGCGGTCGTTGCCAGCTCGCTTTCGGCATCGGCACCAACCTCACGAACGACCTCGGCTACGAGCCGCTGCAGATCGTCATCAAGATGATCCAGTGCAACGGCCAACCGGTGGCCAAGCTGTCGGACACACCGTCGAAGAACATGTGCGAAGACGAGAAGTACCTGGCCTACCTGCGCCAGGTGTTCGAGATCGAGCAACCCAAAGCGTGAGAGGGACCATGAAGACGAACACCGCTCTGCGCGCGGCGCTGGCATTCAGCGCCCTCTTGCCCTCGTGGGCGATGGCCGCCGACTTTGACGGGAGCACGCTGTCGCCGCTGTGGGGCGTGCCCTTCGCGGGCCTGTTGCTGTCGATTGCGCTGATGCCGTTGCTGGCACCGCGTTTCTGGCATCACCATTACGGCAAGGTGGCGCTCGCCTGGGCCGCAGCCTTCCTGCTGCCCTTTGCCGCCATCCACGGGGCAGGGTTGGCCGGCGCACAGCTGGTTCATGCCGCGTTGGCGGAATACATCCCCTTCATCATCCTGTTGACCGCGCTCTTCACCGTCGCGGGCGGCATCCACATCCGCGGCAACCTGCATGGCGCGCCGAGGCTCAACACGGCCATCCTGGCCATCGGCGCCGTGCTTGCAAGTTTCATGGGCACCACGGGCGCGTCGATGTTGCTGATTCGCCCGCTGATCCGCGCGAACGACAACCGCGTGCACAAGGCGCATGTTGTCGTGTTCTTCATCTTCATCGTTTCGAACGTTGGGGGTTCCCTCACGCCGCTGGGCGATCCGCCGCTGTTCCTCGGCTTCCTCAAGGGCGTGGAATTCTTCTGGACGGCCAGGCACATCTGGCCCGACACGCTCTTCGTGCTCGGGTCACTGCTGGTGATCTTCTATCTGCTCGACAGCTGGTTCTATCGCAAGGAAGGCGTGCTGCCCGTTGACCCGACGCCCGATACGCGCCCCGGGATTGCTTTCGAGGGCGCGCGCAATTTCTGGTTGCTGGGTGGCGTCGTTTTCTTCGTCCTGCTGAGCGGCATCTGGAAGTCGCCCGTGGTGTTCGACGTGGTGGGCACGCCGGTCGGTCTGCCGGGCATCGTGCGCGACCTCGGGCTGGTCGCGATCACGCTGCTGTCGCTTCAGATCACGGCGCCGAAGGTTCACGCAGACAACCAGTTCGAATGGGGCCCGATGCTCGAAGTCGCCAAGCTTTTTGCCGGCATCTTCCTGACCATCATTCCGGTGATCGCGATGCTCAAGGCCGGCACGCAGGGGCCGTTCGGGGCGGTCGTCGCCGCGGTCACCCGGCCCGACGGGCAGCCCGATCCCGCGATGTACTTCTGGGCCACCGGCGTCCTCAGTTCTTTCCTGGATAACGCACCGACCTACCTGGTGTTCTTCAACACCGCGGGCGGTGACCCGGTGGCATTGATGACGACCTATGCGAGCACGCTGGCCGCCATCTCTGCCGGTGCCGTGTTCATGGGCGCCAACACCTACATCGGCAACGCGCCGAACCTGATGGTCAAGGCGATCGCCGAAAGCCGCGGCGTGAAGATGCCGAGCTTCTTCGGCTACATGGCCTGGTCGATCGCGATCCTTGTGCCGCTGTTCGTCATCAACACCTTCCTGTTCTTCCGTTGAAAGGCCCCCCGTGAGCAAACCCCGCATCCTCGTCGCCCGCGCCGTGTTCCCTGAAACCATCGCGCGTCTCGAGCAGCACTTCGAAGTCGCCTCCAACCAGAGCGACGACAGCTGGAGCAAGGCGGAGCTGATCGCACAGCTGCAGGGCAAGCAGGGCGTCTTCACCACCGGCAGCGAGCGCATCGATGCAGAGCTGCTCGCGGCCTGTCCCGAGCTGAAGATTTGCGCCAACATGGCCGTGGGCTACAACAACTTTGACGTCGACGCGATGGCTGCGCACGGCGTGGTCGGCACCAACGCCCCCGATGTGCTGACCGAAACCACCGCCGACTTCGGCTTCGCCCTCCTGATGGCCACCGCGCGCCGCATCGCTGAGAGCGAGCATTTTCTCCGCGCCGGCCACTGGAGCAAGTGGAGCTACGACATGTTCGCGGGCGCCGAAATCCACGGCAGCACGCTCGGCATCATCGGCATGGGCCGCATCGGTCAGGGCATCGCCAGGCGTGGCGCGCATGGCTTCGGCATGAAGGTGATCTATCACAACCGTTCCCGCCTCGATGCCGCGCTGGAAGCCGAATGCAAGGCGAGCTACGCGGGCAAGGAGGAGCTGCTGAAGACGGCCGATCACGTCGTGCTCGTCGTGCCCTATAGCGCGGCCTCGCACCACACGATCGGCGCCGCCGAGCTCGCGCTGATGAAGCCGACCGCGACCCTCGTCAACATCGCGCGCGGTGGCATCGTCGACGACGCGGCACTGGCCGTTGCGCTGCGCGAGAAGCGCATCGCCGCCGCCGGCCTCGACGTGTTCGAGGGCGAGCCCAAGGTGCATCCCGATCTGCTCACCGTGCCCAACGTGGTGCTCACCCCGCACATCGCCAGCGCCACGGTGCCAACGCGGCGTGCCATGGCCGAGCTGGCGGCGGACAACCTGATTTCCTTCCTGACGGGGCGGGGTCCGAAGACGCCCGTGACGCCGGTGCCCGCCGTGCCGTCGGGGGCCCGATAAGGTGAAGAGCTTCCGATGAGCGACGTTCCCATGGCTTGGTGGGCCGCAACCGGCGTGGCCTTGTTGATCGGCCTGCTGGCCGGTTGGCTGCTCGGCGGCGCCGGTGCCCGCCGCGCCCAGCAGGAGGCACTGCGCCAGCAAGTGGACGAGGCCAGGGCGCAGGCCCTGCAGATGGCGCGTGACCAGGCCGAGGCCACGCTGCGCCCGCAGATCGCGACGGCCGACGAGCGCGCACGCGGCCTGGCGCAAGAGCGCGATGGCCTGCGCGCCGAACTGCACGCGTTGCGCATGCAGGCCGATGCCTTGCGCGATGCCCTCGACAAGGAAAGCAACGGGCGCGCGCAGCTGGCCGAACGCGCCGAGCGCGTGCCGGTGCTTGACGCGGAACTGACCCGCCTGCGCATCGCCCATCAGGCCGCGCGCGACGACGCGGGCGCCCTGCGCACGCAGATCGGCGAGCTCAACACGCGAATGGACGCCGAGCGGCAGGAGGCGGAGAAACTGCAACGTCTGCAGCGCGAGCAGACGGCTGCGCAGTTGCAGCAACTGGTCGAAGCGCGCGAGGTGATGGCCAACCAGTTCAAGGCGCTGGCCAACGACATCCTCGAAGAAAAGAGCAAGCGCTTTGCCGAGCAGAACCAGGTGAGCCTGGGCACTTTGCTCGACCCGCTGCGCATGCGGCTCGCAGACTTCCAAGGCAAGGTCGAGCTGTTCTACGACACCGAAGGCAAGCAGCGCTCGGCACTGTCGCAGCAGGTCACGCAACTGATGGAGCTGAACCAGTTGCTGGGCGCCGAAGCGCGCAACCTGACGCAGGCGCTCAAGGGCTCATCGAAGACGCAAGGCAACTGGGGCGAGCTGATTCTGGAGCGCGTGCTGGAGGCATCCGGCCTGCGCCGGGGTATCGAATACCACGTCCAGCAGAGCCACACGCGCGAAGACGGCTCCCGCGCGCAGCCCGACGTGATCATTCATTTGCCGGAAGACCGCAAGCTGGTGGTCGATGCCAAGGTGTCGCTGCTGGCTTACGAAGAGTGCGTGGGTGCCGAAACCGATGAGCTGCGGGCGGCGGCACAGCGCCGGCACCTCGCGTCGATTCGCAGCCACATCGAGGGTCTGTCGGGCAAGCGCTACGAACAGCTCTACAGCCTGAAGTCGCTCGACTTCGTGCTGATGTTCGTGCCGATCGAGCCGGCCTTCATGCTCGCCATCTCGGCCGACGACCAGCTCTTCATGGACGCCTGGTCGCGCAACGTGCTGCTGGTGAGTCCGTCGACCCTGCTGTTCGTCGTGCGCACGGTCGCGCACCTGTGGCGGCAGGAGGCGCAGAGCCGCAACGCGCAGGACATCGCCAAGCGCGGCGCCGAGCTGTACGACAAGCTGGCCGCTTTCGTCGGCGACCTCGAGCGGGTCGGCAAGGCGCTCGACAACGCACAGGGCGCCTACAAGGACGCGTTCAACAAGTTCACCGACGGCAAAGGCAACGCGATTCGCCAGGCCGAAATGCTCAAGTCGCTGGGCGTGAAGCCGACCAAGGCGTTCTCTGCCGCGGCGCTCGATGCGGCGCTGCCGCTCGAGGGGGAGGGTGCGGCACCGGAGTCGCCTGCACCCGGACTGCCTGCGCCCGAGCCGCAATGAAAGGTGCCGAGCTGCTGCGGCTGATCGGGGCGCAGGTCTGCCTGCACGCGACGATGGCCGGCATGCGGCTCGCAGCCCCCCTGCTTGCACTGCAGCAGGGCTACAGCGCTGCGGCGGTGGGCGTGCTGATCGCGCTGTTCGCGCTCACCCAGGTGTTTCTGGCGCTGCCGGCGGGGCGCTTTGCCGACCGGCACGGCCTCAAGCGGCCACTCGCGCTGTCGGTGATCGCCGCGATCGCCGGGGCCGGCCTTGTTGTGATCTCGCCCACCTTTCCCGCGATGTGCGTGGCCGCGCTGCTGACCGGCGGCGCGACCGGCGCCACCGTGATCGCGCTGCAGCGGCACGTCGGTCGTGCGGTGCGCACGCCGACACAACTTAAGCGGGTGTTCAGCTGGCTTGCCATCGCGCCGGCGGTCGCCAACTTCGTCGGGCCGTTTTGCGCAGGGCTGTTGATCGACCTCGCCGGCCGCTCCCCGGGAGACCTCTTGGGCTTTCGCATCGCCTTCGCGGTGCTGGCCGTGTTGCCCGTCGCCTGCTGGCTGCTGGTGCGCAGCGCTCATGAGGATGCCATCACGGCGCCCGCGCCAGGCGCAGCGCCGACGCGCGCCTGGGATCTGCTGCGCGACGCGATGTTCCGGCGCTTGCTGTTCGTCAACTGGCTGCAGTCGTCGAGCTGGGACGTGCACGCTTTCGTGCTGCCGATCCTCGGCCACGACCGCGGGCTGAGCGCATCGGTGATCGGATCGATCCTCGGT
The DNA here is from genome assembly GCA_004210915.1 of Variovorax sp. GTDB lineage: Bacteria > Pseudomonadota > Gammaproteobacteria > Burkholderiales > Burkholderiaceae_C > Variovorax. The sequence continues at coordinate 23,021 of SEGS01000039.1, forward strand.
GCGTTCGCGATCGCGGCGGCCCTGATCCGCGTCGTCCTGCCGCTGGTGGCCGCGCGTGCGTCCGAGCGCAACGTGATCCTGACCTCGACCGCGGTGACCGCCGTGGTCTTCGCGATCTACCCGCTGCTGTCGTCCGCGCTGGCAATGGGCGCGTGCTCGGTGGTGCTCGGCTTCGCGCTGGGCGCCGTGCAGCCGATGGTGATGAGCATGCTGCACCAGCTCACGCCGCATGCGCGCCACGGCGAGGCGCTGGGCCTGCGCCTCATGACCATCAACGCGTCGAGCGTGGCGATGCCCATGCTCTTCGGGTCGCTCGGCGCGCTGATCGGGATCGCCGGTGTGTTCTGGGTGGTCGGCGGCACGGTGGCGCTGGGCAGTCGCGCGGTGTGGGGGCTGCGCCTGCCGCCATCCTGAGCGGACGCGCGGCGAGCGCATATGCTTGCCCGTTGACCGGTGCGGAGGGCCCGTCCGGCAATGAATCTTGAACGGGAGATGGAAGGCATGCGTCGCTTCGAATTGGTAGAAGGCACTGCGAGCAAGTTCTGGGAGATCGAGCAGGCCGACAGCGAACTCAACATCCGGTGGGGTCGAATCGGCACGGCGGGCCAGAGCCAGACCAAGTCCTTCGACGACGGCACGAAGGCCGCCGCGGCGCTGACCAAGCTGGTGAGCGAGAAGACCGGCAAGGGCTACAAGGAAGCGGGCGTGGCGGCCGATGCCAGCATCGGCAAGACCGAGGCGAAGCCCAAGGCGGCCGCGGCCGACCCCGTGGCCCCGGCGCCTCAAGCGGCTCAAGCGGCTCAAGCGCCTCCAGCGCCTCCAGCGCCTCCAGCGCCTCCAGCGGCCGCCGCGACGGCGAACCCGCCCGTCGCCGCCGAGTCCCCCGTCACCACCGAGAGCCTCGACGCGCAGAGCGATCGCGTTTTCGAGGCCGTTCGGGCGCAGGTCGCCGACGGCGCGCTCAAGCTCGGCGACAAGCTCTCGGCGGCCGTGCTCAAGCGCCAGCACGGCGTGAGCGACCGGGGCGCGGCGATGGCCTTCGACCGGCTCAAGTCCGCAGGCCTGTTGTACGGCTGGGGCAGCACGGCGCAGGTGCAGGACAAGGCCCAGGCCTATGCGCGGGAACTGGGCGAGCAGACCGTCGCAGCCGCCGCGATCGCTGCCGAGCCGGGCGCCGCCGCCCCTGCGGCCGAGGGCACGCCCCCCTGGCTGGCGCAAGGCGAGCCGCTGCGCCTCACGCCGCAGATGCGCGCGGCGGCCTATGCGTCACGCCGCTTCCCGAAGACGGTGAAGACCCCCAGCGTGGCCGCCGCCTGGTTGCTCGTGAAGCAGAGGACGCAGCTGTCCATCGACCTCAGCGCGAGCGACGCCGCGCTGCGCCCTGCCGCCCAGCGCATGCTGGACCGCACGCAGCTCGTCGAGCCGCCGCCAGACGCCGAGGCCGACGCGCTGCTGTTGACCCTGGCGCTGCACACCACGGGCTACTACGGCGAGAGCGAACCCGGCGAGGCCATCGTCGACTACCTGGTGGCGCGCTACGGGCTGCCGCAGGCCGTCGACATCTGGCTGGCCGCCCAGCGCGTGCAGGTCAAGACCGACTACGACCGCCACAACAAGACGCGCCACAGCAGCTTCTCGTCCACCGTCACCCACCCCGTCAGCAACGGCTGGCGCGGCCCGCTGGGGCAGGCCGAATCGGCGCTGCGCAGCCACCTGGCCGCGGCCACTCAAGACGACTGGACGGCCTGCGCCGACCGCATCGAAGCCGGGCTGCCCGGCCTGTTCCCCGCGCGCCAGCCCGTGCTCGCGCTGCTCTTGCCCGACCGGCCCGCGCTGTCGAACGCGCTGGCGCTGCGCCTGGGCGCGGAGAAGGACTCGCCCGAAACGCTGCACTGGCTGCTGCTCACCGCCACCGACCCGGCCGCCATCGCGCAGGCGGGCAAGGCGCGCATCAGCTATTCCACCGGTTTCTGGGGCCATAGCGGCATGGTGGCCACGGCCGTGCAGGAGCGCGGCTTGGACGCCATCGCCGTGCTGGAGAAGGGCGCCGCTGAAGACGATGCCGGCGAGGCGCTCGCCGCCATCGGCACGCCCGAGGCCGTCACCGCGCTGGCCAGGGTGGCGAGCGCGTCCAAGGGCGCGCTGGCGCGTCTGTCGCTGGCGGTGGACCGCTGGCCGCAGGCGGCGCTCGTCGCGCTGTCCAAACTTGTCGCCGCGGGCGGCAAGGACGCGGGCCTGCTCACGCCCGGCCTCACGCGCCTGCTGCGTGCGCACGGCGCGCTGGTCGATGGGCTGCGGCCGTGGATGGACGCGGGCGCGCAAGCCGCCGTCGACCGGCAGTTGGCGCTGCTGTCCGGGCCGGGCGAGGTGGCCGACGCAGCCGAACTGCCCGGCGTGCTGGCCGCGCCGCCCTGGCTGGCCAAGGTGCAGAAGAAGGCGGCCGGCGTGCTGGCGCTGGAGCCCCTGGCGCTGGACCCCGTGGAGCAGTGGGCGCCCGGCACGCGTGAGTCGGCGCTCAAGCTCAATCAGTGGCACCAGCAACGGCACGACAAGGCGGCGAAGGACGTCATGGTGCTGATCGACGAGCTGGGCTTCGACGATCGCAAGAAGTACTACGGCGCCATCGGCGAAGCCGCCGCCGCCGCCATCCGCCAGCGCAACACGCAGGGGTTGGTCGATGCCTGGCGCGCGATGGTGGTCGAACGCAAGAAGGAGCGCTACTACTGGTTCACCTTCGACGGGAACTACGTGCCCGTGCTGCCGGCCGAGATGGCCGCGCCCTTCTGGAACACCGTGGCCGGCGAAACGGAGACGGGCGGCGCCACCTTCGTCATGGCCTCGCTGGGCCTGGCCGCGTTGCCGGGCCTGCAATCGGTGGTGCGCGCCAAGCCCACCGAGAACCTGGCGCTGGCGCTGTACTACGGCGCCGTCGAATTGGCCGCGCCGGCCGCGCGCGCCTTCGCCAAGCTCAAGTCGGTGCGTGAGGCGGGGCGGGCCTGGCTGCTCAAGTACCCCGAGCACGCCGCCTGCGGCCTGATCGCGCCCGCGCTGGGCAAGGCCGGCGAGGCGCGCGACTGCGCGGGCTCGGCGCTGCGGCTGCTGCAGGCGCAAGGCCATGCCGACCTGCTGCTTGAAGTGGCCGGCCGCTACGGCGACGCGGCCGTGGTCGAGGCGATCCGCGCGGTGCTCGACGAAAGCCCGATCGACCGTTTTCCCACCAAGCGCGCGAAGTTGCCCGAGTTCTTCCAGCCACGCGGTTGGCGCCGGCCGGTGCTGCAGTCCGCAGAAGGCAAGGGCAAGGCCTTGCCCGACGACGCGCTGGAGGCGCTGGGCCAGATGCTCACCTTCCCGACCAATGAAGAGGTCTACGGCGGCATCGCCATCGTGAAAGAAGCTTGCGAGCGCGACTCGCTGGCTGACTTCGCGTGGGATGCCTTCAGCGCCTGGCTCGAAGCCGGCGCGCCGGGCAAGGAGAACTGGGCGCTCACCGCGCTGGGCCTGCTCGGCACCGACGACACCGCGCGCAAGCTCACGCCCTTCATCCGCGCCTGGCCCGGCGAGGCCGCGCATGCGCGCGCCGTCACCGGCCTGGACGTGCTCGCGACGATCGGCACCGACGTGGCGCTGATGCTGCTCAACGGCATCGCGCAGAAGGTCAAGTTCAAGGGCCTGCAGGACAAGGCGCGCGAAAAGATCGATGCCATCGCCGAGGCGCGCGGCCTCTCCACCGAAGAGCTGGAAGACCGCCTCGCGCCCGACCTCGGTCTGGACGAGCAGGGCACGATGGTGCTGGACTTCGGTGCGCGCGCCTTCAAGGTCGGTTTCGACGAAACGCTCAAGCCCTATGTCCGCGAGCTCGACGCCGCCGGCACGCCCGGCGCGCGCCTGCCCGACCTGCCCAAGCCCAAGAAGACCGACGACGCCGAGCTCTCGAAAGACGCCACCGAGCGCTTCAAGCTGCTCAAGAAAGACGCCCGCACCATCGCCAGCCAGCAGCTGCTGCGGCTGGAGGTGGCGATGTGCGCGCGCCGGCGCTGGACGCCCGAGGTGTTCCGGATGTTCCTGGTCGAGCACCCGCTGGTGCGCCACCTGGTGCAGCGGCTGATCTGGGGCGTGTACGAGGTGCCGGGCGGCGCCAGCTACGGCGGCGAACTGAAAGCCTGCTTCCGTGTCGCCGAGGACGGCAGCTTCACAACCGCCGAAGACGACGCGTTCGAGTTGCCCGAGGGAGACGGCTTCCGCATCGGCGTGCCGCACGCGCTCGAACTGCCCGCCGCCGACGCCGCAGCCTTCGGCCAGGTCTTCGCCGACTACGAACTGCTGCAGCCCTTTGCGCAGATCGGCCGCGACACCTACACGCTGACCGACGCGGAAAAGGCGATCGACAAGCTCGAACGCTGGAAGGGCGCCAAGGTGCCCACGGGCCGCGTGCTGGGCCTGGTCAACAAGGGCTGGCGCCGCGGCCAGGCGCAGGACGGCGGCGGCATCTGGTACTTCCTCAAGCCGCTGGGCGCGAGCAAGGTCATCGAGCTGTACCTCGACCCCGGCATCATCGTCGGCATGGTCGACGAGTACCCCGAGCAGGAGCTGGGCGAAGTGAAGGTCGGCCCGCCCGCCAGCTGGGGCGAGATCGATGCGCCCGAGGCCTTCAGCGCGCTCGATGCGATCTCGGCCAGCGAACTGGTCCGCGACCTGGAAGCGCTGCGCGCATGACGCCGTGCGGCCTGCGCCGTGCGCCAGCCGGCGCGCCGGTGAATTGCTATTTTTTTCATAGCTGCAAGCCCGGGCGCCACGCCGGCTTGCGGTCGATTTGATCCGAAAGAACCCGTCCATGGCGTCTTTGCGCACACCCGAGCCCGCTGCCACGCTGCAGCGCCCACCCGCCGAAATCCAGCACGCCGGGCAGCTCGCCAAACTGAAGGCGCAGGACGGCGCGAACCCGCGCCCGCCCGGCTGGGCGCTGAGCCTGAAGGCGGCGCGCAGCTTCATCCTGGGCGATGCGGCGCTGGGCATTACGCCGAAGATCGTCGCGCCCGTGGCCAGCATCGAGCGCATGCTCGTCACGCTCGCCACCGGCCGCGGCCTCATGCTGGTAGGCGAGCCGGGCACGGCCAAGTCGCTGCTCTCGGAGCTGCTGGCGGCGGCGATCAGCGGCACGTCGACGCTCACCATCCAGGGCGGCGCCTCGATCACCGAAGACCAGATCAAGTACGGCTGGAACTACGCGCTGCTCATCAACGAAGGCCCGAGCCCGCGCGCGCTGGTGCCGGCCCCGCTGTACCAGGGCATGCAGCAGGGGCAGGTGGTGCGCTTCGAAGAAATCACGCGTGCGCCGCTGGAGGTGCAGGACTGCCTGCTGGGCATGCTCTCAGACCGCGTGATGGCGGTGCCCGAACTGTCGGGCGAGCACGGCATGCTCTATGCGCGCGAGGGTTTCAACATCATCGCCACGGCCAACACGCGCGACCGCGGCGTCAACGAGATGAGCGCCGCGCTCAAGCGCCGCTTCGACTTCGAGACCGTGTTCCCCATCCTCGACTTCGAGCGTGAGCTGGCGCTGGTGCAGGAATCGTCCACGCGCCTGCTCGCGCAAAGCGGCATCCCCAAGACCGTGCCGCAACCCGTGCTGGAACTGCTCGTCACCACCTTCCGCGACCTGCGTGGCGCGGCCGAGAAGAAGGGCGGATCGCCCGGTAGCGATGGCGCGATGGACCGCCTGACCGCCGTGATGTCCACCGCCGAAGCCGTCAACGTGGCCCATGCGGTCGGCGTGCGCGCCTGGTTCCTCGAACAGCGCGAAGGCTCGCCGCAGGACCTGGTCGACTGCATCGCCGGCACCGTGGTCAAAGACAACGCCGACGACCGCGCCAAGCTGCGCCGCTACTTCGAGCAGAAGGCGGCCAAGCGCGAGGGCGTGCACTGGCGCGCGTATTACGAGGCGCGGCATCGGCTTCCGTGAGTTCGACATGAGTCTGGACGAAAGAACCTGGGAGACGCTCGAGCGTCGTTGGGGAGAGGGCTTCGATGCGCTCTGGCCTGAGGAGCAACAGACGATTGCGCTTTGGTGGCTGGTGTCTGAAACGATGAATGGCGGTCTGGACCAGTTCTTCTGGAACTCGTCTGGCGACCAGGCCGTGCTGGCGCGTGCGGGCCTTCGGCGATTGCAGCTTTCGGTCACGGGCGCCGCTTTGGATCGCGCGTTGGCCCATTTCGGACCGGCCTATCCGGAGAACAGGGAAGCGCGCCACGCTGCGCTGAACCGACTCATTGATCACCTCGGTGAGGCGAGCTTTGACCGCTTGTTCGATCAGGAGACCCGCGTCATCCAGGACTATGCGGAACGTTGCGACGAGGTGGCGGTGGCCGATCTGAAGCGGCGGTACGCAGAGGCCGGCCTTGGCTGATCTGTTGATCCTCGGCGTCCGCCACCACAGCCCCGCCTGCGCGCGGCTGGTGGCCGAGCGCATCCGCGCGCTCAAGCCGGCGCATGTGCTCATCGAAGGCCCGGCGGATTTCAATGCGCGCATCGACGAGCTGGCGCTGCCGCACCGGCTGCCCATCGCCATCTACAGCTACCTGTCGAGCGATGACACGCACCGCGGCTCGTGGTCGCCGCTGGCCGAGCATTCGCCCGAATGGCAGGCGCTGCAGGTGGGGCGTGAAGTCGGCGCGCAGCTGCGCTTCATCGACCTGCCGGCTTGGCACGATGCCTTCTCGCGCATGGAGAACCGCTACGCCGACGTGGCCGATGCCGAGCATGAACACCGCGCCGAGGCCTACGAAGACGCGCTGACCGAGGCACTGTCGGTGCAGGGCCGCGACGCGCTGTGGGACCACCTGTTCGAGGACGGCAGCGAGGGCGACGAACTCGCGCAGCGCCTGTCCACCTACTTCGACCACCTGCGGCCGGCGGGTGACCCCGGCTCGCTCGGCAACCAGGCGCGCGAGCAGATGATGGCGCGCTGGATTGCCTGGGCGATGGCGCAGAACGACGGGCCGGTGCTGGTGGTCTGCGGTGGCTACCATGCGCCGGCGCTGGCGCGGCTGTGGCGCACTGTGCCGGCCGGCCTGCCGGAAACGCCCGAGCCTCCGGCGGGAGGTGATGCGTCGGAAGGCGATGAATCTGCTATCGGGTTAATAGCTGCACCCGCAGGTGAGACGCCGGCTGCAGCCCGCTTCGGCTCTTATCTCGTGCCCTACACCTTCAAGCGCCTCGACGCCTTTGCCGGTTACGCCTCGGGCATGCCGTCGCCTGCCTACTATCAGTGGGTGTGGGAACACGGCACCGACGGTGCGGCCGCGCTGGCACTGGAGCGCGTGGTGCGCCGCCTTCGCGAGAAGAAATTGCCCGCGTCCACCGCCGACCTGATGGCCGTGCACCTGCGCGCGCTGGGCCTGGCGCGCCTGCGCGGCCATGCGCAGCCGCTGCGCAGCGACTGGCTCGATGCGCTGGCCGGCGCGCTGGTCAAGACCGCGCTCGACGCGCCGTTGCCCTGGAGCTACCGCGGGCCCATCCGCCCCGGCACCGACCCGGTGCTGGTCGAGGCGATGGACGTGCTGGCCGGAGAGGTCGTGGGCCAGCTCGCGCCGGGTACGCCGCAGCCGCCGCTGGTGGACGCCGTGCGCAGCGAACTGGCCGCGCTGGGCATCGCGTTGCGCGGCACCGTCGAGCTCGATCTGCTGCGGGACACCGAGCGCGCGAAGAGCCGCGTGCTGCACCGCCTGCGCATCCTCGGCCTGCCGGGTGTCACGCGCAGCCGCGGGCCGAAGCAGGCGCTGTCGGGCGAGCGCACGGAGGTCTGGCAACTGGCCGAGCCCTTCGAGCAGCAGGCCGCGCTGATCGAGGCCGGTGCCTGGGGCGCCACGCTGGTCGACGCCGCGCGCGCCAGGCTCGAAGACGACCTGCGCCGCGCGCAAGGCCGCATCGTGCCGCTGGCCGAAGGGCTGAACCAGGCCGCTTGGGCCGGGCTGGCCGCGCTCAGCGACCGCCTCTTGCGCGAGCTGCAATCGGCCATCGCCCACGAGCCGCGCTTCGAGTCGCTGGCGCCCGCGCTGGGCCTTCTGCACACGCTGCTGCGCCACGGCCAGATGCTCGGCATGGCCGACGCGCCTGTGCTGCGCGTGGTGATCGAGGCCGGCTTCGACCGCGCGCTGTGGCTGTTGGAGCCGCCGGCCGCCATCGCGCCGGCCGACCTGGACGATCACCTGCAGGGCCACATCGCGCTGCGCCGCATCGTGGCCGACACGGTGGCCGCGCTGGAAGACGGCCTCGCGGACGTGGCGCCCGGCATCGCGCCGGCGCGCGCCCTTGCCATCGAGCCCGCGCGGGCGCTGGCCGTCTGGCAACGCAAGGCGGCCGACCCGGCGGGCGCGCCCGTCAGCCGCGGCGCGGCGCTGGGTGCGTCACTGAGCCTGGCCGCGCGCGGCGTCGACGGCGGGGCAGGCGTCGGCGTCGACGTCGGTGCCGGTGCCGGTGCCGGTGTCGCGGACGCGATGGCGCTGCTGGGCGCCATGCCCGCGCCTGTGCTCGGCGACGCACTCACCGGCCTGCTCGCCCTCGCGCGCGAAGCCCTGTCGTCCGAACCCGCCTTCGCTGCCGGCATGGACCGGATGGTGCAGGCCCTGGACAACGCCGACTTCGTGCAGGCCCTGCCCAGCCTGCGCGCCGCCTTTGCCTGGCTGCCGCCGCAAGAGCGCGGCGCGCTGGCGGACCAGGTGCTGGTGCTGCATGACGCGACGGGCCTGTCGCGGCGGGTGTTGACGCAGCCGTTCACGGCCGGGTCGTCGTCCGAGCAATGGGCGGCCGCGCAGGCGGCGGAAGACCGGGCGCTCGCTGCCTTGCAGCGCTGGGGCATCGCGTCCGACCTGGCCGGGGTCGGCACGCACGGACCATCGATCGCTTCACCTCCCATCTGACCATCCCCATGCGCAACTCCCTCGACTTCACCACTTGGTCAGGCGCCCTGACCACGCTGTTCGGCCTGGTCCTCGTCTCGCTGGTCGCGGTCGGCATCCGGCTGGTCTTCATGCAGACCATCCAGCGTCGGCGCGAGCGCGAGAACCGGCAGATCAACGAGCGGCTGAAGACGCTGATCGCGGCCTACAAGACGCTGGGCGGGTCGTTCACGGGCAACCTGGAGGTCGACCCCTCGCACGGCGGGCCACGGGGCCGTGCGCAGGCGCTGGCGCGGCAGCAGCCGTCCGGAGACGCGAGCGTCACCGCCGTCACGGCTGAGGAGGCCGCCGACGTGGAAGCCGTGTTGCCCGTCGAGCGCGAGCTGCCGCAAAACATCGCCGAGCGTCGCCGGCGCATCCGCGACGCGGTAGAGGCCGCGCTGTCCGACGTGATCCTGCTGGGCACCGAAGAACAGGTGCGCCTGGCCGCGCAGGCCGCGCAAGACATGGTGGCCGGCCGCGTGGTGCTGGTGGGGCCGCTGGTGGCTTCGCTGCGCGCCTTCATCCGCGAGGCGCTGGACCTCGAACCCATGCCCACCGACCTGGTGGTGCCGGCGCAAGGGCCGGTGCGGCCCGCCGTGGCGGGCGGCGCGGGTGCGCGTGGCGGCAATGCGGGGCAGGGCGGCGCGGCGGGTGCGGGCCGTGCAGGAG